>JAQBSZ010000003.1 GCA_027623555.1 Pseudomonadota bacterium
TCACCGGCGGCTCTGCAGTGGTCTTGCTCTTCAAGTCCTGCTTATTGCTGCCCTTGCCACGTTTCGCCGGCGTCACATTGATTCGATGCTTACTGTTTGGGGCCAAAACCCCATGAAAGCGCGTTAGATTGGCACGAGGTTTAGGTACCAGCGCAGCCAGCTTACCAATAAAGTCCAGGGGCTCAAATATGACGTGTGTTGTTCCATCTCTGTAAGGTGTTTTTAGCTCATATCTGACCTTACCATGGGAGGTCAATGCCAAGCGTCTTTCCGATACGGCGGGGCGAGCAATATACCGGCACAAGCGTTCTAGCTTCTTACGTTCACGTGTTTTTGTTACCACGCCGGCGTGTAAGGAGAATCCGGCAATTTTGCCGACCTGGCTGGATCCAAAATCATCATCTTCCCAAGATGGAATGGTTTGCAAGGTGAAGACTTTGCGCCCCTGCTGAGGACCCACCGCGATTCGATAGGTGATGGAGTGGCCTTGCAGTTGGTTCATTGCATCATCGTCTTGCAAATCCAGTGTTAAATAGCTGTTCTCATCATCTCGGGTCAATAGCCCCTGACGCTCCAGATGGCTTGCAACGCGATGACCTATTTTGGCGACGAGAGTATTTAATTCACTACCGGTCGGTGCATTAACGCGATGGAATCTCAATTGGCCGTTGTATTTTGATTGGTAAAGCTAATTCCAACCGCTAAGTGGTCTATGTCTCCACTTTGTGCATTCGGTTTTACTCCACAACTAGGTGAAGATAGTGGACAGAGGCTAATAAAACCCCCCCCCCCCAGGAAAATCTAGCGCATATCCTGCGCCAACAACCTCGCGTACTGGAGGTAGCCCTAGAACTCCTGTGTAAAACGCTTCAGAGCGTCGCAGGTCTTGAACTCGAATATTAAGTACCTTAGAAGTACCTTAGGGACACTCACTTTTCCCTGTTTTACGCCATAGAAAACAGCAGAGTATTGGTGATTCCACTGGAAAATGTTTCGATAATGGAGAAAAATAGCGGCATTCCTGATATCGATCAACTATCGACTAACGCAGAAAACTAGAATTGAGCTTTAAAGCAGGAGTAATCCTATGAGAGACAACAATCCCCTGAAACTACTATGTGCATTGCTTTTTGCCGTTTCCATGGCTGTTGCCGGCGGGTCGAGTGCACAGTCAATCGATGATATCGTCCTGAATGTCTACAAACTCGAGACCTGTGGTTGCTGCGGCGGCTGGATCACGCACATGGAAGAGCGGGGTTACACCTCCAACATCTTCCATCCAACCGACCTTAATGGGGTTAAGGAAGAATTCGGCATCAAGCCTCAATGGCAATCCTGTCATACGGCTGTGACCAAGGAAGGCTTTCTGTTCGAGGGTCATATTCCGGAGAAATTCATTGCCCAATTTCTGGCGGCACCTCCTGCAGGCGCACTGGGCTTAGCCGTACCGGGCATGCCGATCGGCGGTCCGGGAATGGAGATGGGCGATCGCTTCACCCCTTACGACATCTTATTAATGAAGAAAGACGGCACCCACGAAGTGTTTGCCAGTATCAAGAACGCCGCGCAGCAACACTAGCGATAAGAGCGGTGTCGGAGAGTTTTCTTCGGCACCGCGTTCTTTCCCCTCACTTTAGATCTCGCCGCGCTCAGCCGCCTGGTTGATCATGTCCGCGGCTCGAAATGCCAGTGCCATGATCGTCATGGTGGGCTGGCCTCTACCTGATGTCACCAGAGTACTGCCGTCGCACATAAACAGGTTCGGTACGTCATGGGAACGGTTATTGCGATCGATCACCGAGGTAGCGGGGTCGTCACCCATGCGACAGGTTCCCAACAGATGTACATTGCCTTCCTGCCCGGTTTCCGGGTAGCTGCCCTCGATCCTGTTGGCACCGGCAGCTTCCATCAGCTCGGTCGTCTTGTCCAGGAACCAGCGCATGGTGGCCAGATCGTCCGGGTGATCCATATAAGTACATCGAATCGCCGGGCGTCCCCATTTATCCTGTACATCAGGGTCAAGAGTCACATTATTTGATGACTGTGGCAGAGATGTAGTATGCCCATCGAATGCAGCGACATGGGAAAAATCATGGGCCAGGTTGCGTTTGAACTCGCTGCCCCAGCGCGGGCCAGGCACCACACTACCGCTGATCTGGGCAAATTCCAGCGGTGCGCCGCGGGAGGGATGCCGACCATCGATACCGCCACCGCCGTAGAAACCGAGACTCGGGTCCAACTCATAGAAATCATGAATGACTCGAGTTGCAGGCACACTCTTCCAGGCATTCACCGGTTGTTCGAAAATACCGGCAACCGTCGTGTAGCCATTGAACATGAGATTGCGGCCGACCACACCACTGGAATTTGCCAGGCCATCAGGGAATTGGCTGGACTCTGAAAGCAGCAACAAGCGCGGAGTCTCGGCGCCATTGGCACAGATCACTACGGCCCTGGCCCGCTGGGCCTGTTCGGTTCCGTCTTGCTCCCAGTAGATCACTTCCGATGCCCGGCCCTGCTCGTTCGTGTTAACGCGCGAGACTGTGCATCCGGTGCGCAATTCGCAATTGCCTGTGGCCAGGGCCAGAGGAATCATGGCTACCATGGTGGATGATTTCGCATTGGCCTCGCAGCCGAAGCCGTTACAGAAGCCACAGTGAATACACCCAGGACGACCGTTATGAGGCTGGGAAAGAATCGCCACCGGGGCCGGGTAAGGATTCAGGCCCAGCTGTCTGGCCGCGCGCTCAAGAAGAACATCCGAGCCCTTTATCGGCATGGGTGGACAGGGATATTCACGAGAACGCGGTGGATCCCATGGCCCCTGCAGGCCTGAGACGCCAATCTCCCAGTCTACCTTGGTATAGTACGGCTCCAGGTCTTCGTAGCTAATCGGCCAGTCGACAAAATTGGTGCCTGGCACCGTGCCGCGTACGCTGGCTTCCATGAAGTCTATTGGTCGTAGTCGCCAGAAATTACCGGAGAAGTGAATGCTACTACCTCCGACATTGTGTGCATACCGACAGACCGATTCCCTTTCTTCGGCGATCTCGTTCTCTGACTTGCGAAAGGTTTGTGGATGACCGTCTCGGGCGCCCCACATCAATTCCCCATTGTGATCGAGCGACCATTCGTCGTGCTTGAAGTCCTGTGCCTGCAAGTGCGGCCCTTGTTCGAGCACCACGACTGAGTGGCCCGCCTCGGACAATTCCCTGGCCATGATGCCACCAGCCGCACCGGAGCCGACGATGACGAAATCTACTTCATCCCTGGTTGGGAAAGGCGCCTGTGCCATCGTTACTCTCCCTTCTCTGCATAGTCAGCATCGTAGAATCCATAGGGCGCCGTCCAGGCCCCCTGCGATGCATAGCCAATCAGCTCATAGCCAATATTGTCGCGGTTACCGCCATGCTCCGGCAGCGAGAACATGCCTGCCAGGGTAAGGAAGCGCAGTGTGCTGAAAAACGTGGAATTTTCTATTTGGGTCAAGAGTTGATCCTGTTGCGACGCATCGAGCTGGTGAAAGTAGGCGCCGCCGAACTCCAGAGCCACCGCAGTTTGCAATTCTCTCAATCCGCTCCGCAACAGGAACAATTCCTCTTCGCGGTTGTCACCTAACACATTGTCCATGAAATAGATGACTCCGGCCTCGGCCGCTCCGGGCGTATCATCGGTGGGAATGATACGCGCGGCTATGGCATCGAATTCATTTGCTTCTTCTTCGCTGAGAGTCTGAAATTCCTCACCGCTCAACCGCGCCTGTTCGGCACGATTACAGGCCGCGAGAATCATCGGCATGGTTAGCAAAATAGTGGAGCCGCGGGCGGCGTTCTTTACCGAACCCAGGAATGCTCTGCGCGAAAGATGAAATTGCGTCACAGCTGAATACTCCGGAACAACGCGATTGAATTTGTTTCTAGAATCCCTTTTCTGACGGAAGTCTAACACAGCAATACTTGTCGAAGTACAGCTCCAGGGGCGAGCCAGGCTGGTGACTCTTCACCAGTCGAGCCGGATGGTCCTTTTGCCAGACAATTTTTTCCTATTCACGAAAGAACAATAGAAATATTCCTTGAAAACGCTGTTAAACTCTGGACATTCACACAGGTTTATCGACTTGCAGTCAAACAAACTCTGATGCGCAGGATTCTGGCCAATCAATTCAGGAGATACTGGCAATGAACAAGATCAAAAAATTTATGCTGGTGTGTGCTTGCGGACTTTATTCGACGATAGCACTTGCAGACGTGACGGGTTCGTGGGTGTTCTCGGTAACACTCGGTGATCTGGGTAGTGGCGATGCCACTATTAGTTTGACCCAGGAAGCTGAAGGCAAACTTTCCGGCACCTATGCCGGACAATTGGCCAACGGCCCCGTGGCAGGGACTCACGAAGGCAATAAATTTAGTTTCGCATTCAATAGTGAACTGCTTGGTGGGGCGATCACCTACAGCGGAGAACAGCAAGCCGACGGCACCGTCCAGGGAGTGGTCTCAGCCCAGGGCCAGGATATTGGCACTTTTACCGGTCGTATGCGGTGATCCCGGGCTCCTGTGGAAAACAAAGCCAATGGGTAGCTGAATAGCTTGAGTATTTTTCACTTGTGCATTTTTTCTCGATTTAGCAGCTAAGGATTTAAATGTGGGTATCTGATCTTCTCGGCTCATTGGGCCTGTTCCTGCTGGGAATGTGGTTAATGACTGAGGGTCTTAAGCTTGCGGGTGGCGAGGCCCTGGAACGGCTGCTGGGTCACTGGACATCCAGCAGGCCAAAAGCGTTATTCGCGGGCATTCTGATTACCGCACTGGTGCAATCTTCCAGTGCGATCACGGTTGCGGCGATAGGATTCGTCAACGCCGGCTTGATGAAATTCAAACAGTCCGTCTGGGTGATATTCGGCAGTAATGTTGGCACCACTCTTACCGCCTGGCTGGTCACACTGTTTGGTTTCAATGTCGATATCGAGGCATTTACTTTCCCTTTGTTCGGACTGGGCGCCTTCCTGCGGGTATTTGCCCCAAACAAACGCATCCAGGCATTTGGTATGGCACTGGCTGGATTTGGCCTGCTGTTCATGGGGATCGATGCACTGCAAGACACCTTCAGCCTATTCGCTGAACGTATCGATGTCGCCAACTATGCCGCAACCGGACTACGGGCAGCGTTTATCGGCCTGTTTATCGGGTTCTTGCTGACAATGCTAACCCAATCATCCAGTGCTGCCATCGCCATTATCTTGACAGCCGTCGCCAGTGGAATCGCTGAACTGAATATGGCCGCTGCCGCCGTCATTGGCGCCAACGTCGGCACAACATCGACTGCGCTGATAGCGGCTCTTGGGGCGACCGCCAACGCCCGCCGCCTGGCGTTCGCTCACGTATTTTTCAATCTGATCACCGGTGTGGTCGCCCTGGTGTTCCTGCCCGTTTTCCTGTTTACAATGGGCTTGTTAATTGATCTGGAGAACAACTCAAATTTCACGGTATTTCTAGCGCTGTTCCACACCAGCTTCAATATTATGGGCATACTCCTGATGATTCCTATAGAGCCGAACCTGACTCGGTGGTTAAAGGATCATTTTTCCCAGGAAAAGAAACAAAAACCCATTACTACCCTGGACAGTAACGTTGCGCAAGTTCCAAACCTTGCACTCAGAGCCCTGACTCTGGAGCTGAGAGAAATTCGTGAAATTTTGGGCAGGCTTTCGTTTACCGAATTGCTAAATCACTCCAATAGCGAATCCTCAAACCATACTCTTGAAGAAATCAGTAAGCGCATCTCTGGCGTGAACCAGTTTATCGGGTTGATCTCGCAATCCAATCTCACCAGGGCATTGAGTGCGAATCTCGCTGCAAGTTTTTCCACCAGCCACTACCTGGGAAATTCTTTTGAATCTGTACAGGCAATCATGACAAATCAGGAAAAAATCGCAGCTTTGGACAAATACTTGCAACCCCTGCTCAACAAATGGCTGGACCAAGTAGCTACCTACTCCCGGGATATCACCCACACTGATACTGAACTGCAGACAGAAAACCTTGCGGCATTGCAGGCGAACTATACCGAGTTCAAGCAGAAGGCGATTACCGGCGCTGTCAACAAACAAGCAACGATGGAAAATGTGGACTTCGCCTTGCTAATCGGTAGCCTGAGTCGGCGCTTTGCATCCCAGCTGATGCAAGCGAATGATCAGTACCGTCTTTTAGTGGCGGGAGAAATTGTCCCGGGAAACGAGACTCTGGTCAGCGGTGCAGAGCTTGTCAACATGACTGATGTCTCCGAGGAATCGGATTCCCGGCCGACACTCTCTAGCTGAGAAGTACTTGCGCGCGGTGCAAGAGTGTCTCCATCGAGTTCTTGCTAGTCTCCCACAGCGGATCGTGCCGTTTACCACGGCGGTGCAGCATCAGGTTAAAGCCGGTGATGATGGCAAACTTGTAAGCAGCCAGCGCCCGGAACCAATTCAGATTCGGCAATTCTGCACCCCAGGCTTCTTTATACATGGCGATCAGTACTTCTGCCTGTGGCATGCACTCAGCTTGATGGGCCGTGTCCGACCAGGCCAGCGGATCATTAAACGTGGCAAACCAGCCAACGTCATTTAGGGTGGCACCGACACCGACCAGTTCCCAGTCGATTACCGCCAGCAACTCACCTTGCTTTGAGTAGAACAGGTTCGACCATTGAAAATCTCCGTGAAAGATTCCCATCGGTGATTCTGTTGGGAGCTTGTCCAGTAGTAGCCGTTTAACCTCAGGGACCAGTACGAGACGAGAAGGATCAGCTGCCTTCTCAACGAAGCGATCCCAGCGGCTTACATCCAATGCCAAATCGATCGGCTCTCCGAGATAGGGCGCCCTGCCCGGGTCGACTCGATGAATTTCTGCCAGCGCAGTGACGGCTTGCCTGGCCATCTTGGTTCTTGAAGGATTATCGAGTCTTCTCACCCAGGCATCGTGGTCCTGGCGAACCACATCCCCTTGCAGTTGCGGCACAATGAAATAAGGTCGTCCGAACCACTGCGGATCACTCCCAGACCACCGAACCTGGCAATGCGGGACTGTGGCGGGTAAGGCATTCAAGGCAGCGACCTGGCGCAACACATCTGCGGTGCCTTCGAGCTTCACAATCGGTGGTGGAAGACGCAGATACCACTTTTCTAGCAAATCGGAAGTTTCTACAGAAAAACCATAGGAGAAGCCGGCGTGGCCCGGCATCTGGAAGACTTCGCAAACTTCTACGGCCTCATCTGGATAGTGTGCCTTGCAGAATCGCCCGAGTCCCTGGGCCAATTCATTCAGTTCCATAGATCCTCCGGACAAGAGCGGAAATTTCGCAGATTCTCAATTTTCTTGTCACATTGTTTCCAGGATTTGCCTTGTCGTCATTATCGCGCTGCCCAGCACTCTGCTATTTTGTACGCTTTAAAGGCGGATAGCGGAAGTTCATCACACTTCTGCAATTGTGCACAAACCCTGCATTCCCAGGGAGGCCTATTCTGTTATAGTTTCGTAAGGTCAACCACTTACTTGCCCCTTCCATATCGTGTTAGGGAGACGCCCCGATTGAAATGTGAGTACCATCCCAATGTGCAGGCTGTCGCTCTGTGCGATAACTGTTCCACTGCTGTCTGTGGATTCTGTGCCAAATATACTGGTAAGGCCGTGCTGTGCGAACGCTGCGAGAATGCCAGCGCCCTTTCCAAATTTGTCGACACTAAAAGCAAGGCCCTCAATCCGAAAGTCGAAAAAATTATAGGCAAGGTCGAAGATCGCAGCGAGCATACCGGTGCCGACGAAGCGAAAAGAAATCGCCACCCGGATCGTAGCGAAAAAGCACACATGGCGGTGGTTATCCTCAGCTGTGTCTTTATCGCCTACCAGATAAGCAATTCCATCGGCTCGGGCGCGAGTCTTTCGCCGCTACAGATTCAGGAGCAGGAAGACAATCGGTTCGCCATTGAGTCCTGCATGCTGGTGTTCTGGGACATTGCCACCCAACTGGCCAACGGTGGACAGCCTGATCCCACGGCGAGCTGCGTTGAGGCCGGAGCTCCCATGTTGATTGCCCGCAGCAACGGCGACCTGCGTATAAGTCATCCTCGACCTGAGTTGCTGGGCTTCAGTGACATTTACGTCACTCGCAGTAATCCAGTGCCAATCATGGTGGAGTAATTGATGCACTCACTGAACAACATACTGCCTCGCACAAGTCGCGGATTCACCCTGATCGAACTTTTGACCACCGTGGCGATCCTCGGAGTACTGATGAGTGTCGCGGTGCCTTATATGCAGAACTACATAATTCGTGCCCGGGTTACCGAGGGATTACAGTTGTTGAGTGAACTGCGAAGAAGAGTCGAGACTGAGTTCTACGAACGCGGTAACCTCACGGTAAATATTCCAGCATCACCGACACCCGATGGCCAGATTCATGGAGGTCCGTGGTATTCCTACCAGACAATGTTTGGCGTGCCACACGACATGTGGGAACGCATCGAGTATCAACCAAAAGGGCCGCATCGCGTCATCGCGCTGCGCGCCTATCGTAAGACGGAGTGGCTGAATTCCGATATTGGACTGCATTTTCAGATCAAACTTGTCAATGCAGAAACCCTGGCGTTTCGCTGCACTGTCAACAATACCCAGGACCGCATACAATTTGTCCCCTCCAGTTGTCAGGATGGTGATGTCAATGACTGGACGTCCTGGTAAATGCGGCTCCTCGTAGCAGCGTGTAAGCGCGCTGGCATCTTTGCCATGCTTGCGTTGTTACAATTTTCCCAGGTCAGTGCACAACAGCAGTCGATTCAGGATGGTGTCTACACCGCCGCTCAGGCCGAGACAGGCAAGATTCTCTATGATGAAAACTGCCAGCACTGTCACGATCTGACGTTCTACACCAACAAACTGCAATCCTTTGCTGGCATGACTCTGCTGGATTTCTGGTATGCCATGCTCAGAAAAATGCCGGCGGATAATCCGGGCTCTCTTGGAGATTCTCAGTACCTGGAGATAATTGCTTTTGTGTTATCACAGAATGGCTATCCGGCCGGTGATGCGGAACTGGTACCGAGCAATCAACTTGGTCGCATCAGGGTACCCTCACTCAGCGCCACTCAGTCGGAAAGGTAAGTATTATTTCCGCTCATCTAATTGCTAGAGCACAACCACACGTCTGATTAGCCAAACTATTGCGACCGTTGCGATCAGGGTGATGCAGGTGCTCGCGAAATTGTATCGCTCACGATAGCTTTTACTCTCTGACAGGAAATGGCGATTAGTCGCCATGTGCCAACTGGTGATAAAGGTAGCGACGGTTATCAGGCTCAATGGTATAAGACCCACCAAGGCTGGATCATTTACTGGCGTGAAGCCTGTAAAGTACCAGGGTGCGTCACGCTCCTCCATCCAGCCAGCGATGGCAAAGAAAACCATGATAACCCAACTTACTGTGGCCATTATTACCATCATCGGAGAGCGCATCCACAGACTGACATGTACCGCGGCAATGTAGGCAAACAGGAAGTACACCGCAAAGGAAACCGCAGGGAACTCGTTACCAATGACAATTAGGGCGCTCACCCAACTCAGCACTACAACCGGGAGAGCTGCAAGCAGTTTCAAGAAAAACAAATGAGATCGGGAAATCGGGTGACTGTAGGCGATACATTCCAGCCCGTCGCCATCATTCCCTGCATAGCTGTTCGCTCCAGCTGCGATGGGCAGAAAGAGCGCCATCACCGACAGCAAGTTTACTGCAATACTATTACGTACTACAAAGGCGCTTGCGCGATTGAGCGTTTCGATATCCGGACCAAATAACCAGAACAACGACGCAGCCACAAACAGCAACAGAGTTAGAACATTAATCAATCCATTTCGCGCAAACTGGGTCCACAGCATTCCACGCAGTGGGGTTCTCACTGCCAATGATCCCCAGGCAGCTTCCGGCACGGCAAAAGTCCACTGCTTCCAGAATAGTAATCCAGGCACTCCAAAAAATAGCAGGAGATAAACGATGGCCAACACGGTGCCTTGGCTATCAAATTCCAATTCGCCGAAGAAAGCCTGAAAGGCGACCCACAAGAGTAGTTCCACAGCAAGCGTAGCGAGAAAGATCGCGAGCTGTTGCTTAAGAAGCCTTGAAAATGCCAGTGCGACAAAAAAAGCTGAATACATGCTAAGGAACAGGTTGCCCTCTAGCGTACCAATGCTGGGATTGTCCGTGGCAGCCCACGGATCAAGTTCTGTCGGCACAAAGGTATAGTAATAAACCAGGACAAGGGCATAGAGCAGCACTAGGAATACACATCCCGCCGCTAATTTCTCCACCAATATTCGTGATCGCGATATGGGCAATCGGAGTAAGAATAGGTGGGTAGTCTTCAATAGTTCATCTGAGATCACTGCCATACCGGCCATAGCAGCAAACATGACACTGCTGACACTGGCTACGGAAAGTGTGACTACCCAAAATTCATCCCCGGGCGGCCAGTCACCGATATTGGGTAGTAATAGCAAAAAGAACAGGTACCAACTCAGCATGATGTACAGAAACCCCCACAATAGTCTGAGGTTTTGGCGAAAGTCTTTATAAAAAACCATCGGAGTCATTACTTTATGCACCCGTCCGGGCGACGAAGATATCTTCCAGAGACAAATCTTCGACAATGATATGACTTGGATTCAGCGCTTTAAGTTCGACCATGGTGCGCTCCGCATCGAAGTGTTCGACAGTGGCAACCGCTTCCCTGCCATTGACGCTGGTTTTAATCGACCCGTTGACATGCAAGGACTCGGGAATGCCGTCCTCGAATACCAGGCGCACCCTCTTCATCTGCCGCTGCAATTGCTCCAGTGGGGCAACCAGGTCGATCTTGCCATCCCGCATGAAGGCGACATGGTCAAGCAGACCCGCGAAGTCATTGAGTAGATGAGAGGACAACAGGATTGTCTTGCCGGTCTGCTGATAGCGACTCAAAATCGTTTCGATGAAATTACGCCGCGCCGCCGGGTCCAGGCCACTGGCCGGCTCATCCAGCAGCAACATCTCCGGCTCGAATGACAGCGCCATGAGCAAGGCCAATTTGGCCCGCATCCCCTTGGATAATTCAGAGACTCTATTGTTCTCATTCAGAGAAAACTCACCGATCAATTGTCGTTGCAAGTCATGGTTCCAATCACTGTGGTAGGCAGCTACAAGTGCGATGATTTCTCTTATGCGCATGTATTCATAGAACCCATATTTTTCGGGCACATAGCCGACCCGGGTTTTTATGGCGACCTCATCAGTTACAGGATCCAGGCCGAGCACGTTTGCGGATCCTTCGGTAGGAAGCAACTGCCCAATTAACATCTGAATCGTCGTGGATTTACCAACCCCATTCTCACCGAGCAGACCGAACACCGATCCACGGGGAACCTGTAAATCGAGACCACGCACCGCCCAGTTACTGCCGAATCGATGCCCCAGCTTTGTCGTTTCGATGGCCCAATCTGTCATCACCTTGCTCCCTCTTTCTGCATGCGTTTCGCCTCCAATTCAACGAGCTTGATCAACTCCTGTGTAGAGAGTGCCGACAATTCTGCCTCACCAAGCAACTCCTGGATTTTCTCGACCACCGACTGACGTCGTGCCTCCCGCTCCTGGTCTGCCCCACCTTCGGTAACGAAGAAGCCGGAACCCTGGCGCGCCTGCACCAGGCCCTGGTGTTCGAGTTCCAGATAGGCCCGGCTCACGGTGTTGCGATTGACACGGGTATTGACAGCGGTTTCTCTGATTGGAGGCAGTTTGTCTCCCGCCTGTAAGGCGCCGCGAGCAATCGCCGTGCGCACGACATCGGCGATCTGCAGAAACGCCGGCTTGGAATTATAGAGGTCGATGGAAATTATCATTGTTCTAATTTAACTAAGTGTCCTAGTGATACTAGGACAATTACTTTCCACCTGTCAAAGTTTTTTTTATTCAATTAACGCCAGCAATATTCGGGTTTGCAGGCACATTGGCAGGGCAGGGCTCTTGTATTGCCGCCACGGATTCATGATCATGTCGTGAATTTACTCTCTTGCGGCGAGTTTACAGATGAGACCAAGAACATCCAGCCACGAGATCGCGAGCCACTCGAGGCGCGAGTTCCTGAGCATCTCTGCACATTTGCTTGCCGGCGGATTCGCGTTGCAACCTTTCACCGCGGCATTCAGCCAGGCGACTCGAGCAGACCGTAATGTGCGAATCACCGGGATCGAAGTTTTTACGGTCAACGTCACTCAGCGCACGAACTGGATCATCCTGCGTTTAAATACCAATGTCGGCATTTCCGGCTATGGCGAAGCCTCACTTGGGGGTCGCGCCGAACTGGCGGAACTGCATGAATTCTACGCGATGGTAGATGGGCGGTCTCCATTCGCCGTTGCCGAGTATCGAGCACAAGGCCGCAGTCGCGCCGCTGCGGGAGGTCGAGAAATCGCCACCGCCTTCAGCGCCATAGAACAGGCATTATGGGATCTCAGCGGGAAGATACTGGACGCGCCATTCTATGATTTGGTAGGGGGCAAATTGCGCGACTCGCTAGCCGTCTATGCCAATATCAATCGTGCTACCGTCGAGCGAACCCCCGCTGGATTTGCCGAAACGGCGCAGAGAGCCGTAGCCGATGGATTCAATGCAATCAAGGCCGCCCCCTTCGATGGTTTTCCCGCACTGACCGCGCCGGCCGCTGAGATTGCCCGGGCTAAAGAGCTTGGTATCGCCTGCGTTTATGCCATGCGTGAAGCGGTAGGTGAGGATGTGGCCATCAAGATCGATGCACACAGCTTCTTCGATGTCGAGTTGGCTATCGAAGTCGCAGGCGAGCTCGAGAGAGCCAGGCTGTCCTGGCTTGAAGAACCTGTCGCTCCGACGCAAACTCAAGACACTAAACTAATTCACGATGCCATTTCGCAGACGCTTGCCGGTGGTGAATTCCTGTTTGGCATGGAAGGATTCTGGCCGCTCTGTGAAAATCGTGCAGTCGATATCATCATGCCGGATGTTAAACACTGTGGCGGCTTGATGGAGGCGACGCACATAGCTGCCATCGCCCAGGCAGTGGATGTGAGGGTGTCACCGCACAATCCCAGCGGGCCGATTTCAACAGCTGCCTCGGTGGCCTTATGTGCCACCTTGCCCAACTTCGAAATCCTCGAATACCAATGGGGAGAAGCGGAATGGCGAGGCACCCTGGTTGAGCCCGGTGAAAATATCGAAGGTGGCGCTATTAGCAGCAACGGGCGTCCTGGATTTGGCATTGACTTGAATGAGCGGGTGCTGGAGGCACACCGCCTGTAATGAGCTCTTCAGCCTCAACTGATTTCCGTTGCGAGGAAAGGCCGGAATGCCTGATCTTCACCCTTACCCGTCCGCAGCGATTGAATGCAATTACCGCGGAAATATTAAATGGGCTTGAGCAGTGTATCGATGCGCTGGAGAACCAGACCGGCAATCGAGGGCTGATAATTACCGGCGCGGGCGAACGTGCCTTCTGTGCCGGAACCGACCTGTTCGAACGTGACAAGCTCAGTGAGGCACAGCGTGCCGCGAAATCTGATCGTGCCAGAGACCTGCTGGTCAGGCTGCACCGGGCGCCATTTCTCAGCATTGCCGCACTGAATGGTCTGGCCTACGGTGGCGGCCTGGAATTAGCGATGGCCTGTACCTTCCGCATGGCGCTGCCCCATGTCGAGTGCTCCCTGCCCGAGGTGAAGATTGGCCTGATACCCGCCTATGCAGGCACCCAGCTTCTGCCTGCCATCGTCGGGCCGTCACGGGCATTGGACATGATGTTAACGGGCCGCCCGGTAAGTAGCGAAGAGGCTATCAATGCAGGCTTGCTCAATCGCATTGCCACAGCGGATACGCCACTGACGGATCAGGCGATCGACTATCTGACCTCGATGACCCAGTACAGCAAGGTAGCCATCAATGCCATTCGTGACTGCGCGGCCGTCGCTGGTAGCCGACTCAGCGAACATGGCCTGGCCGTGGAGAAAGATCATGTGGTCAGAGTTGGGAAGAGCGAAGATGCCCGGGAAGGAGTGGCGGCATTTCGTGAGAAACGAAAACCCACATTTAAACATCGATAGTTGGCAGACGTTTGCTGAAATGGACGCAGCGGTCCAGATTGCTCGTGGTGTTCGGGAAGCTGCCAACGCGGGCGGCGGTGCTCGAACAACTCAGGGATTTCGACTGGCCCCGGGTCGGCAAGTGTGCAAGACTATCCGCAGCTTGTGAAGCTGGAGAAGAACATGTTCAGACAAGGTCTACCCGTAGTAGTTGGCGCCGCCCTGGTGCTGGCATTCACATCGAGTAGTGTATTTTCTCAATCGATCAATCAGAACCTCGGCAGCTACCTGACGGAAAAAACCGCCTGGGGTCATCCCAACCTGCAGGGTGTCTGGGACCGGCGTACCATTACCCCGCTGGAGCGTCCGGCGCGCTTCGCCGACAAGCCCTTCTTAACTCCTGAAGAAATTCGTGCCTATGAGCGCGACAGTGCCGCAAGAGGAGACGGCAGACCGCTGGATTCCGGACGTGCGGGCATTTCCGTGCACGACCCTGCCGACCTGGATTATGGCGTGAATGTTTTACCCGGTGGCCAGACCTCGTTAGTGGTCAGCCCGTCGGACGGACGCATCCCTGCCTATACCGAAGCGGCACAAGCGCGCGCAGCCAGGGAAGCAAGAGCGCGCGAAGGTCGGGGAGCAGCGGATAGCTGGACTGATCGTTCCCTTACAGAGCGCTGCCTTACCTGGGGCATGCCGCAAGGCATGTTGCCGCAGGCCTATAACAACAACATACAAATTATTCAGACACCCACCGAAGTCATGATTCTCACGGAAATGGTGCACGATGTACGCATCATCCCCATCGATGGCCGCCCCCACCTGCCCGCCGGTGTCACCCAGTGGCATGGTGATTCCCGAGGTCATTGGGAAGGCGAGACCCTGGTAGTGGAGTCGCAAAACTTTTCCGCAAAGAGCAGTTTCAGGCGCTCGAATGTGAATCTGCATCTAGAAGAACGCTTCACCCGTACTGCAGACGACATGTTGCAATATGGGTTTAGCGTCACTGACGAAACAACCTGGGATCGTCCCTGGTCAGTTTCATTTCCCATGCTGCGCGGAGATCAGCCCATGTACGAATTTGCCTGCCACGAAGGCAACTACGGACTGCTCAACATCCTCACAGTCGCCAGAAACCTGGAAAAGCAGGCTGCAAACAATTAAAGGCAACTAAAGGTGCCAGTCACCGGTGCCTGACACTTTTTTTTAAGTGAGTAGTTCCAACAACGCCTCCGCCACAGCATCGGGTCGATGGGCAGGCAGGTCGTGCCCGGCGCCGCTGACGATGCGGCGGGCTCGCAGGTCGCTGAAAGTGGCCTGATCACCGGCTGGATTCGATGAGGGTGGTCCGAATCCGCTGTCGGCGCCTCGCAACACGATGGCTGGCACAGTGATCACGGGACGCTCTGCGAGTCTTTTCTCTACTTCGAGAAAGCGTTCCTCTCCCGGTGCATTCACGTGCCGATGTCGGTAGGAATGTATCACCACATCCACAAAGTCAGGATTGTCGAAAGACGGCGCCGAGCGGTTATAGTCATCGTCGCTGTATTGCCAGGCCGGGGACCAGGTGTCCCACAAATAGCGAATAATGTCATGGCGATTGTTTTCCAGGCCGGCAATGCCGCGCTCGGTATTGA
Source organism: Pseudomonadota bacterium (assembly GCA_027623555.1). GTDB lineage: Bacteria > Pseudomonadota > Gammaproteobacteria > Pseudomonadales > Pseudohongiellaceae > UBA9145. Next base: position 15,740 of record JAQBSZ010000003.1, read on the forward strand.
AGTACCACTGGTACCAGAGCAGCGCCTCAAACCTGGCGGGCCCTGGACGGCCAGCAGTAATGGTGTCCTGCACCGAATAACCACCGCAGGCAACCTGGGCCCGAACTCTCTGCGGATGCAGAATCGAGGCGATACAGGCGGCCCGATTCCCCCAGTCGAAACCGGCGGTGGCAAACTGATCCAGGCCGAGTGCATCGGCGAAATCGACAAGGTCCTGGGCGATGGCGGCCTGCTCCGCCATGCGCGGTGTCCCAGTATCTTTGAAGCGCGTCGGCCCGTAGCCTCGCAGATAGGGCACCAGTACGCGAAATCCCTCGTTAACCAAAGGTGCAGGCACACCATCGAAGGAGCGCACGTCATAGGGGAAGCCATGCAGCAGGATGATTGGGAACCCATCGACTTGACCATGCTCCTCATAACCGATGTCCAGTACATCGGTCCGAACCATCTTGACAGGCGGCGCAAGCGATTGCGCCGCTGCCAGCTTACTGCCCAGTTCGACGGCTGTGATCGTCACAGCGGCGGCTTTTAATAGTGCTCTTCGGGTAGGCGCCATAGTTAACTCCCCAGGCCAGCCTAAAAGGTCGCTATTGGATTTACTGGAGAACCCGTGCCACTGGGAATGGGTAACGGGGCGATGATCAGCATGAACTCCCAGCGATTGAGTCGTTGTGCTGTTGTGCTCAGGGCATCCAGGTCGGCGCGATCCACCAGGTGTATGCCCAACATGGTCAACGCGAAATCGTGCAGCGCCAGAGTTGGCAAGTCGCCATCCTGACGCGGAGTGTAGCCCGGTGTTTCCCAACCGAGAATGGCGATGTCCCGTTCTCGCAGCCAGGGTATTACGGTGTTATCAAAACCTGCAGCTTCTGCCCAGGTATCAAATGGACCCACCGCCTCGCGGCGCGCCCACCTGCCCCAGCGTAAAAACATGGCGTCCCCTGGACCGACCCTTACCCCGGACATGGCTTCCCAGGCTTCCAGGTCTGCTACGGTTATTCGATAACCCGCGTCAAGAAAGTCCACGCCTTTCAACCTGGGAATATCGTAAAGCACGCCGCGAGTAACGATGCCGTCTTTCATGGTAAGCACCGCGTTTACGCTCGCTCCTGCCTCCATCGTGACAGTATTCGCCATCTCCACACCGTTCCACATCTTGCCGTGGAAGAAGCGATGGGCGAAACCGTCGATGTGGGTGGTACCGGCGCCGTGAATACAGCGGTAAGCCACACGATCGCTAGCGCCATTGGGGCCGGCATTAATCATCTCCCACTCCACCGGGCAGGGATTGTCGATGCTCTCCTGGGTATCGGCCGTTCTGGAAAGGGAAACCGTGACCCCGCTCTGCACCAGGGCAGCCGCCTGCTTTCTTTTCTCGGGGGTAATCAGGTTCAAGGTACCGATCTCATCGTCGGGACCCCAGCGTCCCCAGTTGGAGAGTTCTTCGAGCCAACGATCATACTGAGCCTGGGAAACAAACGGTGCGGCCTCCTGGGCATAAATGGCTGGTGAAACCGGATTCAGAATCAAGTTCCCTGCAACCAGCAGTAATACTGGGAAAAAACAGCTTTTGAGTGTTTGCATAACGGACTCCTTCTTCTTAATTAAGTGGAGACTAGCAACTGCAGAAAATCTAACGCCACCAATGCTCGATGGAATTAGCATAATACATAAGCAAGGCCCGCTGCTGCGGATTTATGCAGTAAGCGTTCCCGTCCTCTATCAACAAGCCTCGCTCGATCAGCAGGTCCAGGCTATTTGCCCAGGTCCTGTGCCGTGGTTTTTCAGCAACTTTCATCGCGGCACCGCGTTCGATCATGACATCGATCAGTTCATCGCACTCGCGAATAATATCCAGGGAGGACATGACCAGTGGTTCTTCTGCGGCTGCTTTGCCATCACGCACCATCACCGCCGCTATAACCGGTACTGGCAGGATTGGCATTACGTGGCGCAGGGCATCCATCAGATACTCCGCCAATACCCGCACTTCAGGAATACGCTGCTCTTTTGCCAGGTGCTTAAAATCCAGATTGTGCAACTGGCAATAATCCCGCATGGAAACCGGCAAGCCGAAATTTACACTGGCATAGCCATAGCGTTGCCAGCGCGTTCTCGAGCTGACCATCAGATTTTGGCGCAGGAAGCGCCAGAAGTTCCTGAAATGCAGCGCTTTGCCACCGCGTTTATCTTTGTTGTCCCAGCCCAACAGGTTCTGATCTTCCAGCACATGGTCGTAGTTTATGCCCACCGGGATGAATACCACGTTGCGGTCTGACTGCCAGTCATACTGCCGCAACATGTAATCGAGAAATCCCAGTTTCGGCTCCCCCAGGGAGCCATCGCGACTGAGACCGCCTTCCAGGAATACGGCCTGACACACACCACTCTGGGTTGCCATGTACACGTAGCGTTCCAGTACCTTTCTATACAGAGGATTTTTCGAATCACGCCGAACGAAGAACGCACCGAGCATTCGAATCAGGGATTCCAGTGGAAATACTCGCGCCCACTCACCCACTGCATAGGACAGAGTAACTTGTTCCGCCGCCAGGTAGCTGATCAACACGTAGTCCATGTTGCTGCGATGATTCATGACGAAGACGACTGTTGCTTCCGGATCGACCTTGCGTAATTCATGACCATCGGCGGCGGCGACTCGCACCCGATAAATAAATCGCGAGACTTTCTTGGCGAACCAATACGCCACCCGAAAGTACACGTAAGCATTGAACGACGGAACAATTTCCCGCGCGTAGCTCTTTACCCGCTGCTGCAATACATCACGTGGCACGTTCTCTTGCTGAGCCAGTTGTTCGATCAGGGCGATGATTTCCTGGTCGAACATCAACTGGTCGATCAACACCTGGCGCTTGGTCCGCTGCAAAGGTTTGACCTTGATCTGCAGGCTGGCATTAAGTTTGTCGACAGCCGTATTGAGGCGACGTCGCAGATACCAGCGTACGCTGGGAAACAGCACACTCATCACGGCAGCATAAGTTGCCACCGCCAGCAGCAGGAGAAACACCCAGGTTGGAATAGAGATATAGGATTCAAACACGGCTAAGGCTAGCTCGCTCGACAGGGCTGCTCGAATTTAGTGGCACGGATTGCTTGAAATTTGACAGGTTTCCGATACCATTTTGAAGTCGTTTCTACCAGCTGGAGCCTGACATGAAGTGTCCAAAGTGTAAAGGAGACTTGGAGACCAAACACCACGAGAACCTGCGGGTAGAGCGGTGTTCCCGCTGTTATGGTTTGCTGGTGGAAGAGGTGATGCTGACTGAGATGCAGGCATCCTGGATGTCCGAGACGTTCCTGGATGTTGGCGCTGCATCACTCGGCAAGAAGTACGACAATTTTGATGACATAGAATGCCCGCTATGCGAAGTAAAGATGGACAAGATAGTCGATCCCGGTCAGACCCATATCTGGTTGGAGTCGTGTCCGAAATGTTCGCGCGTCTTTCTGGATGCCGGCGAATTTACCGACCTCAAGCACGAGACTTTCTCCGACAAAATAAAGGACCTATTGAAAGGCAAGCGTAGGTAGTCCAGGCAGCATCCAACGAGTGTTAGCGTGCCGTTTACAACAAATTAGTGATCGAGCTCAATTCGATTCTTCAGCTCCTGCAATCTCCTCATCGCTTTGCAGTTGCTGAATATCACTTCTCACAAGTAGCACAAAATTATTAACACCGATAAACAGTTGCCAGAAAATTCCGATTAGAAATATTTTATTTGCCTGCAACACCCCAATAGCAGACAGAAGCAATGCGGCTATGACCAACAGCCCTCCGACGTAAAGAGCCTTGTGGATTGATGCCACCTGCAATCCAGCGAATTGACCTTTGAACCAGAAGAGATTTATTGTGATTATCGATCCCAGAACTCCCGTCGCAATCTGCCAGACGACATTTTCAGACTCAATAAACAGAGACAACAAGTAGGGTACGAAGCTCATCAGACAGGCAGAAACGGTTGACCTTACCAGCACACCGAATTGCGTCAGCGTGCGTTTGGTCCAGGTAATATTGCCCATCTTGAAGGCGGCGACGATGCCGGTGAATCCGGTGAGCGTTATCGCTACTTCAGCAACGGTTCTCAGAAATTCCTGATGTTCCACGAGTACTTCACTCCAACCCGAATACGAACAGGGTTCTACCCCCGATGATGGCGACGCGCTGCTGATCATCCACGGCGAAGCCCATGGGATTGGTACGAATATGCGCACCAGTGTTGAAATTCCATACCGGGTTGCCAGTGGCAGCATCGAGCGCGAAGAAAATCCCTTCATTGCTTGAGCCGAACACCACGCCGCCAGCGGTAGCCATTACTCCCGACCAGGGCGGAGTCTGCAGTTCAAACTCCCATTGTTGCCGGCCAGTCATGACATCGAGAGCAACGATGGCGCCGGTGGCATTGTCGCCGTCCAGCACCTGTTCGCCACCACCGAGAAATGGTGTACCCGGCACGTACTCGGCATCAGCCTTGTAGTACACCGCACCCATGCGTCGGTTCGGAACGAAGAACTGCCCGGTGTTGCGATTGTAAGACGGCGAGAACCAGTTCGTTGCTCCCTGCAGGCTGGGCCACACCAGGTTACCCTCGCGCGTCGGTTCGGTGTTAGGTAAGACGATGGGTCTGCCATTGGCATCGATGCCCTCGGCCCAGGTCTGGTAGGAATAGGGTTCGCCAAGCAGATATTCACCGGATTCACGATCGAGTAAATAATAGAAGGCATTGCGATTTGCCAGCGCCAGTAACTTGCGCTCGCGTCCGTTGAACATACCATCGACCAGCACTGGAATCTGGTTGGCATCCCAGTCGTGGGTGTCGTGGGGCGTGTATTGAAAGTACCACTTCATCGCGCCGGTATCGGGGTCCAGCGCCAGCACCGCGCAGGTAAACAAATTGTCTCCGGGTCGCAGATCACCGTTCCAGTCTGGCGCCGGATTCCCGGTGGTCCAGTAAAGTGTATTCAACTGAGGGTCGAAGGACCCGGTTAGCCAGGTCGAGCCACCGCCAGTCTGCCAGGCATCACCCTGCCAGGTATCACTACCGGGTTCGCCCGGTGCTGGCACCGTGTAGGTACGCCAGAGGAGTTCACCACTGGTCGAATCGTAAGCGTCGATGAATCCACGTACGCCGGCTTCGGCACCACTAACACCGACGATTATCTTGCCGTCCAGCGCCAATGGCGCCAGTGTCAAAGAGAAGCCAACCGCATTGTCTGCAACCTGGGTCTCCCAGCGTACCGCACCAGTACCGGCATCCAGTGCAAATAACCTGGCATCCAGCGTCGCCACGAATACGGAATCATCCAACAGGGCAACGCCGCGATTTATCCGCGGAAAGCCAATATTGAGAACCTCATCGGCAATGTCCGGACGCCAATGCCACAGCAGGTTACCAGTGCGGGTATCCAGTGCAGTGACGCTGCTCGGGGACTCGGTGAGATACATGATCTCACCGGCAACCAGCGGGGTAGTCTCCTGCAGGCCCGCGCCGCTTAGTCCAGTAGCCTGCATCTGATAGGCCCAGATGACATTCATCTCGCTGACATTCTGGGGTGTGATCTGCGCAAGGGCAGAGAAGCGTTCGGAACGGTAACCACCGGAGTAGGACAACCAGTCGGCCCCGTTTGCCTCATCTTCGAGTAATTGATCATAAGGGGTTGCCGCAAAGCCAGTGCTAGTGCAGAGAAACAGCAGCGCGCCTGTGAATGCATAACGACTCATCGGGCATCTCCCTTCAGGCTCATCAGATAAGACACCACGTCGTCGAGCTCGGTGTCTTCCAGTATCACGCCATAGCCCGGCATCAGGCTATGACCAAAATCTCGCTCGTAGCTGCTTAGCGCGGATTTTTCGAAGGAATAAATCCTGCCATTGAGGTCGCGCATCTGCACCGAAAACTCGTCTTCGTAGATGCGCATCCCTTCGAAGCTGCCATATTCTGAGACTGCACGCACAGTCAGAAAGGAATTGATGGTGCCGCGCGACTGCGTCGTTAGCTTCGGTTGATCAGCATCGGGATTCGTTATCGATTGCCGAAGATAGTCCGCATTACGGCGCAGCCCTACTTCGCTGAGCTCCGGCCCTACTCCCTTACCCTTTCCGTTTAAAATGTGACAGCTGGCACAGTTGCCCTTGCTCTCGTAGACTGCCCTGCCGATAACAGGATCGCCTGGCATCGCTTCGTCCGCCAGCCTGCCTAAAGACCTGACATAGCCGGCTATCTTCCACAGATCGCGGGGGCGTGGGGCCCAGGTAGCAGGCATGCCAGTACCTGGAATGCCCTGGCTGATAACGGCATATAGCGCCTGATCGTCCGGCGCATGGGTAAGACGCGGCCTGCTGAGCGCCGGCCCTTCGCCGCCCCCGCCCTGCATGCCATGACAGCGGGCACAGTGCACCTGAAACAGACCCTGCCCCTGGGAAAGATCAATCTCGGTCATCGCCAGTATGGGAGACTCAAATGTCTCGATGTTTTGTGCCTGCAATACTGATGACATAGCAAGCGCTGTGAGTAAGCAGCAAACTTTGAGAATTAGACGGCTATGGTGCATATCACCTCCGGACCGATTACAACGACGATGCCACTGTTGTTACTGCCCCAACTTGAAAACGAACAAATGTCCACCTTCGGGGATCTGCGTGTCACCCCCGACCGCGCCGGCAATACCGGCGAAATTTCCCGAGGCGATGGCGACATAGGTTTCACCATCAATCTGGTAGGCCACCGGCTGGCTCCTGATGCCACCACCGATTCTGAAGCGCCATAGCATCTCGCCGGTTGCCGCATCCAGTGCCAGCGCGTGGCCATCCTGGCTACCGGTGAAGACCAGGCCTCCGGCTGTGCTGAGCACGCCGGCCATGATGGGCTCGGGGTCGCGGTAGCGCCAGCGCACTTCGCCACTCTGGTAATCGATCGCCGAGATATGACCATAGGCGCTGCCATCGAGTGCATCCACCGGAATGAAGGTCCCGCCAGTAAACTGATTGCCTTCGACATGAATGCTGATGCCCTTCTCCATCTGATTGCAGCTTTCGATTACCGGTATAAAGGCCAGGCCCAGATCGGGATTCAGCGCCCCGGATACCGATCCATTCATGCCCCCTCCGGCTCCCGGACAGATACGCACGATGGGCTCTTCAGAAGGCACCATGGTGGGATTAACCACCGGCCGGCCATCGGGCTCCATACTACTGGCCCAGTTGAGCTGCTCGACATAGGCAGTGGCCTGTAAGAACTCACCAGTTTCACGATTCAGTGCATAGAAGAATCCATTGCGGTTCGCCTGCACCACAGCATTGATCGTCTCGCCATCCCGTTGGTAGTCCACCAGGAACAGATGGGTATTGCCGTCGTAATCCCAGACATCGTGAGGAGTGAACTGGAAATACCATTTCATCTCGCCCGTATCGGGATCGATGGCCAGCACGCTGTCTGAATAAAGATTATCCCCGAGTCGCGCATCACCATTCCAGTCCGGTGCCGGGTTGCCGGTGGTCCAGTACAGGGTATCCAGTTCAGGATCGTAGGCACCGATAGTCCAGGCTGGTGCGCCCCCGGTTTCGTACGACGTACCCGACCAGGTCTCCACACCTGGCTCGCCAGCGGCAGGCACAGTGTAATGCCGCCAGGCCCGTTCACCGGTGTCCACGTTGTAGGCATCGAAGAATCCGCGCACGCCGAACTCGCCACCTCCGACACCGATAATCGCCAGGTTCTTCACGATCAATGGCGCCGAGGTTGCACTTAGCCCGCGGCGGTAATCATCGATGGTTGTGTTCCATAACAACTCACCGGACTTGCGATCGAAAGCCAGCAGCCGGGCATCCAGGGTCGCCATTAATATCTTGTCGCCACTGATCGCCGCGCCCCGGTTGGCGGGCCCACAGCAGATACGCAGGTCTGGTGGTTGTGGATGATCGTAGCGCCAGTAGAGTTCACCGGTTCTGGCATTGAGTGCAAACAAGCGGTTATAGGAGGATGTGACATACATGATTCCGTCATAGATGATCGGCGACACGGCGAACTGGCCTACGGTCCCGGTCGGGAAAGCCCAGGCCACTTCAATAGTGTCTATGTTCGCAGGCGAGAGTTCAGTGATCGGGCTATGCCGATAGTTACGATACCCGCCACCGTATTGCAGCCACTGATTGGCAGCATGATCGTTGGCTTCCAGAAGAGCACTTGTAACCGCCGTCAATCCGTCGCCGATTGGGTCGCTGTTTAGCCAGTGAGTTGGTAACTCGGCAAATAACTCGGCAGGTTCTTCAACAGGAGCGGCAGGCCGTGCGGGCTGCGCCGTTTGTTCAGCAACCGCAGGCGCAGATTCCTGCTCCGCACCGCATGCGGCAAGAATGCAAGCGAGCAGCACTAGCGCAAAGCAGCGAAACGGCTTGCTGGTACTTTGAGATTGAAGTGAATTCATGGCGTGGTCCTTCCTCGTTGTGTGGGAACCACAATCTGGATGATAGATAAACCTCATCCGGCCCCGGTTTAATTTCAGTTTCTTTAATTAACCAATTCTGCGCTGCCTGCTTCCTGGATTGAATCTGCAGCAACGGTTTTACTGTCCTGGGCAATCATTCTTTTTATCTCTTCTTAAAAGGGAGCTTCGAATTCCATTCCGTAATTTTTCCAGAACCACTGTCCGCCCGGCGACCTGAGCAATCTCATAATTACTTCGGTTTGCGCTTCCCAGGGTCCTAAAGAAAGATCGGTGATTTTGGACTGGGCAAAGTTGTTTGATTGAGACATAAGGAGGTTATGTACCAGTAATCTGAATCGCAGCCGCTCCACATCATCGAGGCTGTCCGGGTCAGCGCTTGCTCTCAGGAAAATCTCTGCGAGCTGCTCGTTTTCATACATCGATTGCCTGGCGGCATTGGCATTACTAACGCTGGAATCGTTGGCGGCGGCCTGAACAGCTCTGGTGTTCTGGCGAATCTGGATCGCCAGGTAAGCCAGCGTGAGAAACACAGCCAAAGCGCCGACTATTTCCCCAATAGCACCGATTGCATCCCAGTTCATTATTCTTGTTCTCTGGAAAAGAGTTTACTCACCTGCTGCCGCGAATGCGGCCCGCCAGATCCTGGGGCCACTCGCCGTCTGTTTTACGGTAATGATGAAATTATTGGCGAATGATTCCGCTGCGCCGGCAACAGGTTCGAGTGTGCCACGAGCGACGCCGTAAAGCACTACCGAATCTCCCATTACCTCTGCGCCGGTGTAATCATGCACGAAGTGCCAGGTGCCGGTTTGTAACAGGCCAGTATAAAACTCGCGAAACGCCTGCATGCCTACTACCAGCGGCGCATCGGCGGCGAGCATGACGATATCCTGGGCAAAGTTGGCGACGATCTTTTCCAGATCGCCTTCGCTGGCTCGACGTTCGTGATCGGCGATCAGCGCCTTGGCAGCTGCAACGATCTCGGCATCATCGTTCACAGGTCTAGCCATCGTAGCTTATACGATAGATGACATTGGCCATGTCATCGGAGATCAACACCGACCCATCCGGCATGTTCAGCACATCGACAGGTCGTCCCCAGTTACGCTGGCCCTGCAACCAGCCCTGGACGAACGGAGCACTCTCGGTGATGCCGCTATTGTCTGCATTGACGCGCCCCATCATTACCCGGTAACCGGATTTCTGGCTGCGATTCCAGGAGCCGTGTTCCGCCCAGAACAGCGTATTGCTATAACTGGCCGGAAAGCTGTCGCCGCGATAGAAGACCATGCCCAGCGGTGCCACGTGGGCGCCCAGCTTCAGTACCGGTGGTGTGTAGTCTGCAGCGCTCTTACCCCGACCGAACTGGGGATCTGGCAGGTCGCCCTGGTGAATGAAGGGGAAGCCAAAGTGCTGGCCAACACTGGTGATACGATTGATCTCGCAGGCTGGCGTGTCATCCCCCAGCATGTCCCGGCCATTGTCGGTGAACCAGAGTTCACCTGTCTGTGGATGCCAGTCGAAGCCCACGGAATTGCGTATGCCACTGGCGATCTTTGTCATGCCACTGCCATCCAGATTCATGGTGTACAGCCCGGCGAATATCTCATCTTCCTCACAGACGTTACAGGGCGCTCCAACCGGCAGGTACAGCTTATTGTCAGATCCCACTTCCAGAAACTTGAATCCATGATGGCGTCGATTCGGCAGACTGTCGTTAACGGTCTCAGTTCGCTGCAGGCCCGATAGTTTAGAATCTACATTGGCAATTCTGCTGATACGGTTGATCTCTCCGATGTACAAGTCACCATCGTGATAGGCCACACCATTGGGTGAATTCAATCGCTCAGCAATTACCATGGTCTGGTCTGCCGCACCGTCGCCGTCAGCATCGGTAATAGCCAACACTCTCCCGCGCAGGCTACCAACAAACACGGTGTTGTTAGAACCCAGGGCCAATTGCCGGGGATTTTCGACTTGGGCATAGACTAAGATCGAGAACCCAGGGGGCAATTGCAGCTGGCTGAGATCGACTTCCTGGGCTACGCAGTTACTGACGAGCAGGCAGCATAAGATCAAAGGGGCATTTTTCATAGTCACTCTCCGCGCAAGCGTATTTATATTTCCTGGTTCTTAACAGGATTCTCCAGAGCCTTCCTGCAGTTAGCGGAAAACGTCTCTTTATGGGTGGCGTACCATTCGCCACCACCGGCGGAAGCTATAAAGCCGTTATAGAAACGGGCTGTGCCCCGGTAAAGCTCTTCTTCATAAGAGCCATGGATATACTGGTAAGTCGTCGCATCGAATGAGGCAATCAGACGCGTCATCAGCATATCGAAAACAATCTTTTCATGATCCGTCAGGTCGACATGGGATTGCTGTCCCCTGGTGAAGATAATACTGTTTTGCGGAATATAGATCGGATCGAAGGCACTGTCATTGGAGGCATTGATCGCCTGTATGGATCCGAGCCGTGCCTGGAAAGTATTCTGATGCACCTGGCGGGCGAGATAGACGAGGGTTACCAGCACGGCCAGTGCACCCAAGATCTCACCTACTGCACCAATTGCGTCCCAGTTCATAGCAGTTCTCTAGTCGTGGTCATTATTTTCAATGGCAGAGTGACCTGTTCCTCCAGGGTGATACCCTGGACTGAGTAAAATTTCGTTTTCAATGATTTGCCTGAAATCATCCGGGAATCTGTCCTTGCGTAAACCCCACCAGGATATTACACCCCTGGAGCCAACGACTTCACTTCGAGCGCTTCTTACAAACGGTACTACCCAACTATTCGTGCCAATAAGCTGGCTTTCCTCTTCGACTTGCAGCCACAGTTGAAACAATTGCATCAAATAGAAATGAAAACGTGTCAGCTCACTATTGTTCAATGATGCATCACCCGCGCAGCCTCTGACCCATAAATCCGCAAGGCTTTCATCTTTGGATATTTGGGATTGCCAATTCAACATTTCATTCATCAGCTCGTGAAGAGACGACTGGCGCACGGCCTTATTACTTGTGCTTATTTGCGTGGCCAGATAGACCAGTGAAACCACAACGGCCATTGCTCCCAGAATTTCACCTACTGCCGCAATTGCATCCCAGTTCATCGCTGTGCCTTCCTGTCTTCGATGCGTGCCGCTCTCAGCATATTCTCCAGCGCGTAATTGCCCTCATGGCAGGCGAATTCATAGATCGGCGCGTTGAGCGCGGACATATTCATCTTGACTGTAATCCGGTCGGTAAACGTGTCCGGATCATCAATGGTGAACTCATAGTCCAGCGCACTTTCTCCAACGCGGGTGAAGCGTTCTGTCAGCACCATGTTTTGCGCCGTGCCAAATGCTGCATCGCGAAGAAACACACTGGCCAGCTTGTCGGTGAAGTGACGCGTCTCGACAACCAGGGTATTGCCTTCCCAATGGCCCCGGGACCTGCCAGTCCAGGAGCGGATGCGTTCATTGAGAAACGGGCGGCCATCGAGTGGGATGATACGCGGATCATTGCCCAACTCGGACCTGATCAAGACATGGTTTGCCGTCTGAATTATCTGGATATTATTGTTATAGGAGTTTGCCTTGATATACGGCCCCACGGTCTGCGGAAACGCCAGACAACGCGACGCCAGACCAAAGTCTTCCGGGCGATCACAGGACACCGCCGCGAAAGAGATGCGCACAGGGCGATCGGCTATCACGACACCACCGTTGTTACAGGGATTCGATGGTGGTGGCGAGCGTTGCGTGATGACTCCCATCCTGGTGGGTGGGAGTCTACCGTCGTGCGGATAAACAATCAGTGAAGTCCTGGGATTAATATACGACTCGTCGAAATAGGACCAGAACGCGTTATAGGCACCGGTGTCATCGGTGGGCTGTTCCAGGATGCGGTCAGACAAGCCTGCTTCACCGGCGTTTCTTGCCCTCTCCAGATTGTTCACCCCTGCAATGCGATCACGCCGCTCGGCAGCGTTGAGAAATTCCCGGTCGCCGAATCGAGAGGGGCGTTCAAAGGGTGTGTTGTCATTAAAGTTCCACACACCTTGCAGGTCAGGCATGCCGTGTTCGGTTTTGGGAACCTGGTAGCCCTGGGCGCAGGCCAGGGCGGAGAGCAGAGACAGAAAGAATGTGCCGAAAATTCTGAGCATTGTTGGCGGTGTTCAGACCATTACCTAAGCCGGTGGAATCCCGGCTTTGAAACAGGGCGTGCCTTCCGGGGCATCGATCCAGGAATGTTTATGTTTCTCATAGATAGAAACCGTCGGCGGCGGGAAATCGCAGTCGGCAAAGCAGCCAGCAGCAACCCCAATCTTGCCGGCCGTGGGTCCTTCAGAGCGGGGAGACTGCCACCATACCGAGGTCCCACATTGCGGGCAGAAATTAAACGTCATCTCCAGGCCAGCATCACCACTGTCACGGGTATACTGGCTGGCGCGACCTTCGAAAACAACGCGGTGTTTTTCATACCAGGCGGCAATATGAAACAGGGAACCGGTGCGCCGCTGGCACAACTGGCAATGACAGGCCACTACCGGATATGGTTCACCCTCGCAACTCAGTTGCAATTGGCCACAATGACATTGAGCAACTCGAGTCATGAGTCCCTCCTCCTTCTTATTTAGACTTCCTGTTGAACTGGACCGAAATCCTGTCAGGCTGCTGCAACCAACTGTGGTCGCTTCTGTAGATGGTCGGTAATCTGTTCATAGGCCAGGGCGAACTCCAGTACCTTCTGGTCTTCACCATAGTTGCCCATGATCTGCATACCCATCGGCCGTCCCTGCGCATCGAATCCGACCGGAACATTGACCACCGGAAGGCCACCGAGGCTTCCCGGTATCACGACCTCCATCCAGCGATGATAGGTGTCCATTGCCCGGCCGTTAATCTCGCGCGGCCAGGTTGTGTCTTTCGGATAAGGGAATACCTGCGCCGTTGGCAATACGAGAAAATCGTACACGGAGAATAGTCTATTGAGTTCGCGGTACCAGTCGCCGCGAATCCGGTTGGCCTGGGAACGATCGCTGTCGGTCAGGAGCATCGATTGTTCGATCTCCCAGATCACTTCGGGTTTGAGTTGTGCCCGGGTTGCCGGATTGTCGTAAAACGTTTTCATACTGGCACGCCCGGAGTGGCGCAAGGTGGTCCAGCAAAACCACAGGTCTGACAGGGTGAAATTCGGCTGCGTGGCTTCCATCCGCGCTCCGGCGCTGGACACATCGGCAAGGCTGGCATCACAAAGGTCCAGCACTCCCGGTTCCATCGCCAGGTAATTATTCAGGTTACCCAACCAGGCAATGCGCACATCGTTGAGATTCAACGGGCTGTATTGTCTAGCCACCGGTTGCACGGCGATAGTCTGCAATAGGCGAATCGTATCGGCGGTATTTCTACCCATCGGTCCGGAGGTCGACAGGGCTCGCGGCCCGGTTGGATTGTTGGTCATTACATTAACGCCTGGCCGGAAACCGATCACGTTGTTGAAGGCGCCGGGATTTCGCAGCGATCCCATCATGTCGCTGCCGTCAGCCACCGGTAGCATATGGGTTCCCAGACCGCTGGCTGCCCCGCCGCTGCTGCCACCGGAAGTTAGCTCAGGATTGCAGGCACTGCCAGTGGCACCGAAGAGAGGGTTATAGGATTGCGAGCCCAGCCCGAACTCGGGCGTGTTGGTCTTGCCGATGAAGATGGCACCCGCGGCTCGAATTCGCACCACCAGATCGCTGTCACTCTCGGCGATGCGGTCGGCATACATTGGTGAGCCGCTGGTGAAGCGCAGCCCGGCCACTGGCTGCAGTTCTTTTACTGCATGGGGCATGCCGTGCATCCAGCCGCGATACTCACCGCGCGCTAGGGCCTGGTCCGCCTCTGAAGCCTGGGCAATAAGTTTGTCATCATCCACCCGGTTGATGATGGCATTGTAGACTGGATTGTAGGTATTGATGTGCCTGAGGTAGGCCTGCATCACTTCGACACAACTCACGTGTTTATCTTTGATCGCCACGGAGAGATTGCCGGCGGTCAGGTCCACCAGGTCAGGCGGCATCCCGGCGGCGAAGAGCTGCCTTGAGACAGCAAGTGGTAGAGTGGATGCCGCGCTGAATAAGGCGGTATTTTTTAGAAATCGTCTACGATCCATTTGAATCCTCCTGGTTATCCGGTTTCGGCCCGTTCCTTCGCCATAATATGCGGTCGAAAAATCATCAGTTTGTCGTCTTTAACTACATCAATTTGCTGTTCCACCATCACCGTAAATTCCGCCGATGCCAACTCAAACCAGTGGCGCGAGATCTCCCACATCTTTCTGAAGGTATCGCATTGCGCGATTTCTACCGCCACACTCCTGATTGCCTGCAGGCGCAACCCCTCCTCGCCTACCACATTGGATCTTACAAAATTTGCGCGCTGGGTGTTTATGAAGTCGATGAATAGATTGTCCAGCATAAATTGATCATGTTCGTTCAGCTCTTCGTCCTCGTAAGCCTTCATCCAGATGACAGCGAGATGGGGATTCTCCATCAGTCGGCCACGCCAGCGGCTGACGGAATCGGCATGGCGGTCGATGGCGGCGACGCGCTCGAGACGGTTGGACTCCGTCATCGTACGATTATTTTGTCGCAGCTGGACAGCGAGAAACCCGAGAGTGAATACCACGGCGAAAGCCCCTACAAGTTCGCCGATAGCGCCGATTGCTTCCCAGTTCATGTTGTTTATTTTCCCCTGGTCCTCACAGCCCATTCGAGCCGGGCAGTGCACTGGATTATTCATCAACTGGACTCAAAGGCCAAGCTTGCATATGCTCCCCCGATCGATGGTTGTTGCGGGAGAGTGCCATGAATACTGGAATTAGCATGTTGAAATCAGGACTGATCCCTGTGGCGATGCTGCTGGCTGCCTCGTCAGGATACGCCCAGGAAGACGATTCCGTGCAGGAACTGGTGAGTCGGCTGGAACTGGACAGCTATAAGGCGACCATTCGCGGGCTCACGCAATTCGGCGATCGCCGCCAGGGCACCGCGCGCAATCGGCTTGCCGTGGACTGGATCGAGCAGCAGCTTGAGGCGATGGGCTGTACCACAGAACGTGTGCATTACGTATTCGACCCGGAGCCGCAACCCGTACGGCCCCGGCCCCCGCAATCTAACACCACTGCTGATCTGACCACGCCAACCGGTGGCGCAGTGGGTCGCAATGGCAGTGGCCCAGGCGGCTCTTCCATCTACGGTTACCGGGCTGCCACTGGCGTGAATCGGGACCTGATGGCGCAACCGGATGAGCGCATTCGCGAGTTGAACCGCGAAGAGCCGGTCAATGGCCCGCGTTCAGAAGTATTCTGCACCAAGATCGGCACTACTCGTCCGGATGAGATGTACCTCATCGGCGCCCACATGGACGGTCATGGCGTCAATGAGGCCGTTAATGATGACGGTTCCGGCACCGCGCTGGTCATGGAACTGGCGCGAATCTTTAACTCGCCGGATGTGGAAACGGAAGTATCGATTCGCTTTGCCCTGTGGAACAACGAAGAGACTGGCCTGAATGGTTCCGGTGCCTATGTTCAGCAGCGCAAGGATCTGCAGGGAATCGAGAGCCCAACGGGTTCAGGCCGCTATCCGGAACCGAGATGGCTGGGCATGATTCAGCATGACATGATGCTCTGGGATCACGGGGCACCACGCGCCGATGGCAGCGTCAGCATGGACCAGCGCCCCGAGGCGGACGTTAATATTGAGTTTCAGTCCAACTCCGAGCTGGCGGCGGCTTCCATGCAGCTTGCCTTCGAGTTCAAGGCCGCCGCCGATACCTACAATACCGACTACCCGGCAACCGTCGGCCCGCACATGACTAACACCGACTCGACGCCGTTCATGAATGAAGTGCCGTCTATCAGCCTGCGCGAGAATGAACGTGGTGCACACACCGGCGCTGGCTGGAATCCAACCTGGCACACGCCGCTGGATGTGTGGACTACCTTCGACGATGAGGACTTTCGCCTGGGCTTGAACGCTGCACAGACGACACTGTCTGCCATAGCACGATTGGCAGGTGCGACACTTAAATAGTAAACACGGACGGATCCATTTTTTAGAGTTCCCTGTCGAACAACTTCGCCATTTTATCTGCAAATAGATCTGTCCCTGGTTACTGTCCAAGCACAGTAGGAAGCTGTGGCGGGGCGTTCTGCCGAATCGGCTGGTAATTTTCCAATTGCGCCAGCACATCTTGAATGGCTGTATCGAGCTGGGTATCGACGCCGCGGTTAACCGCATCGGGTTCGAGATCAACCTCGATATCTGGCGCCACCCCTTCATTCTCTATGCGCCAATCCCCACCTGGAGTATAGAAACGAAAGAAGGGAACTACCAGTGAGCCATCATCAATAAGCGAGGGATTAGCCGAGATACCAATCAAGCCACCCCAGGTGCGAGTGCCAATCAGCTTGCCCAGGCCCTGGTGTTTGAAGGCATAGGGAAGGAAGTCACCTCCAGACCCGGCATCCTGATCCACCAGCATAACCTTGGGCCCATAGATTGCTCCTCCAGGTGTATCGAATGTCATACCATCCCTATCTCGCCAGCTTGCCAGGTAATTTCGTCCAAGAACGTCGGTTATATAATTGGCTGCCTGCCCGCCACCGTTACGACGCTCGTCAATAATCATCGCTTCCTTGTCAGACTGTGCGAAGAACATGCGATTGAAGTAGGTATACCCACCCGCCGCTGTGTCAGGGAGGTAGATGTAGCCTACTCGACCGCCAGTTTGCTTCTCGACATACTTGCGGTTCTCTTCGATCCAGTTCCAATGGCGCAGCGCCGAATCATTGGCAATCGGTTCAACCGTGATCTCACGACTGTTTTCGAAGTTCGGCGCACTATTGACCTCCAGAGCAACCTGTTTACCGACGGTATTCGCAAACAGACTGTAGATGTTTGTATTGCCATCCACTGCGACACCGTTGACCGACAAAATGTAGTCACCTTCTGAGACTCCGATACCAGGAGGCGCCAGTGGTGATTTCAGGAACGGATTCCATTGTTCACCACTGTAGATTTTTGCGACCCGGTAGCGATTATTCTCGATACGAAGATCGGCACCCAGCAGACCGATTGAAACCGAATCCTCGGTGTGTACGTCACCGCCACCTGTGCGGTTGTGCCCGACCTGGAGTTCGGCAATCATCTGAACCAATAACAGACTCAGGTCTTCTCGGGTGCTGACATGCTCCAGCAGCGGTACGTACTTATCGCGAATCCCCTGCCAGTCCAGTCCGTGCATATTTTCTGCATAGAAGAACTGATGTTCCATGCGCCAGACTTCATCGAAGATTTGCCGCCACTCTTCCCGCGGGTCGATAAAGGCTCGCACATCGGCGGTGTTAAGCGGCTCAGGCTTGATCTCGTCAGCAATATCGGCGGTAAGCAAAGCCTGGCCCGGTCCCAGGATCAACAGCTTTTTGCCATCTCCGCTCATGATGTAGCTGGCGACCTCATCCTTCACCAGGCTCACTTCTTTGTCTTCGAAATCGAAGCGACTCAGTGTATGGATTGCCTGGCGCTCACTGGAAGGCAAGTCATTGCTGGCCCCGGGTTGTCGACGGTCGATGAAATACAGATTGCCATCGTCCGCGACATTGAGGTTACTGTAGTTACGCTCCGGAACAGGCAATGCCACCAGGCGACGCTGAATCTTGTCCAGTGCAATATTCACCTGCACGGAATTGCTATCTTCTTCGTCACCGTCATCTTCTGGTGGCGCTTCATCCCCACTCTTAGGCAACAACGGGGATTTCCCGTCTGCCGCCAGCACCAGCACATAGATGGCGTTACGCAGTGGCAACTCCTGCGTGGACATATCGAGTCCGACCTGTTGCGGGCCAGCATTCGTTGATGCAGTGAAGTAGAGATACTGTCCATCACGGCTGAATGTCGGCGACCAGGCATAGCTCATTCCATCGGTGACTTCATGGCTTTCTGAAGTGCCGAAGTTATATAACATGATCTTGCTGAGATGATTAGCCAGAGTCTGGGTATAGGCGAGCCAGTTACCATCGGGGCTTACCGCAACAGCGGTACCCGCACGACGCAGATCGGTTCGTATCAGGGTCTTTGCTCCGCTTATTGTGTCGAGGAAAAAAAGATTCAGATGGTTATCTTCATAGATGAGCTTGTCGCCGTTGCTCCCCCAAGCAAGCAAAGAGTAGTAGTCAGTATCACCAAGTGGAAATGACTGTTTGTCGCCGCGACCCGTCTGGTCGGCGATGATCAGCGTGTGCATCGATCCGAAATCACTGATGTAGGCAATCTTGTCGCCAATTGGAGACCAGATGGCACCACTCTCTCGCACTCCGCTGGTGCCCGTCAGATTGCGAGTTGACCCGTTTTTCAATGGAACTGTGAATACTTCACCTCGAGCCGTGATCAAGGCCCGCTGCGCAGTGGGTGAGAGTTCAATATTCTGAATATTTGCACTCACATCTTTCCACTGGGGTCGGGCCTGTGCAGAATCTGGCTTGATATCGATCGCTACTTCACTCAGGCGATTGCTGGCAAGATCGTAGATCTTCAAACGACCCCCGGCTTCGTAAACTATTCGATCATTGTGAATATCTGCCGCCCCAATATCCCACTGGGATTCCTCGGTCAGCTTGTTAATGTCGCCATTACGTGTGTTATAGGAATAAAGATTGGATGCGCGATCATCCCGATCAGAAACGAAATAAACCATATCACCGCTCCACATGGGATTCATCTCGTTAGCCCTTGGGTGAGGAATCTTCTCTACTTTCTGGGACTGGGTATCGATAATCCAGATCGGTGGCGTCGATCCGCCTCGATGCAGACGCCAGCCACTAGTGCTCCTGTGTGCAGCCTGGTAGGGACGATAGGCGATACGGCGTCCATCATCGGACCAGGCTCCTTCGACAGCGACGGCTTCCATAAGCTTTTCCGGGAATCCTCCTGCAAAAGCCACGTGATATAACTGGTTGCTGCGGCCATTACGAATCTCACGGGCGGAAGCAAATAGCACAGAGCCGCCGTCCGGACTCCAACCGTTTACTGTGTCAGTACCGGGGTGCCAGGTCAGGCGTCTCGCCTGGCCACCATCGACAGCAATGACATAGACATCGCGATTATTTTCATAGTTGGCGGTGAAGGCCAGCCAATTTCCGTCAGGAGAAAACTTCGGATTCTCTTCAACCGCCGGGTGTGAAGTCAGCCGTCGTGGATTCTCGCCATTCGGGCCAGCGATCCAGATATCGCCCCCGTAAACGAAGGCAAGATGATCATCTGACAATGCGGGTTGCCGCATCAATAATGTTTGCGCCTGAGCATTTGCCCCTATGACTAGCGAGATGGAAAAGATTAAAATTTTAAGATTCAAAATTAGAAGTTTCAGGAAACTCATAGAGTGCATTGAATTCTCCTCGATGCAGACACAGGGAAGCTTGAGAGTAAAATCGGAAATGGTTTTTGGTTAAATTGAGGACTAATTTATTTTTAAGCTAAAACAGGGTCAGATCTGTTTAATAGATCTAACCCTGTTTTAGCTGTTCCTATTTACTACTGTTGTCCAGACTGCCCCAGTGACTCCAGGCGACGCCAGCCACCCAGAATACCCGCCATCGCATAGTTACCTTCGTGGCAGGCATATTCATAGATTGGCAGTTCGGCACGGCGCATTGGGAACATCACCGTCCACGGTGCTGTCCAGGTGGTTGGATCGGAGATAGTGAATTCATAACCCAGCGTATCAGCGTCGATCATCCAGAACTTCTCAACCAGATCCATGTCGGCACTGGAATTCCCAAACGAAGTATCACGCGCGAAGTGATCGGTTACCACAACCAGTGTATCGCCTTCCCAGTGTCCGACAGAGTCGCCTTCCCATTTTCGTGGTGACTCACGATGTTCCGCTGTGAACATCTTCACTGGACGGACGTTATGCACCATCTCGTTGTGGATCAGCACATAGTCCTCGGTTTGAACTAACTGCACATTGTTATTGTAGGCACTGGGAATCATTGGCGGGCCTGAGTTAAAACCCATGATGCAGCGTTCTGCCAGTGGTCTCACCTCAACCCCGGCAGCCGCCACGGCAAGCTCTCTGCGCACCGCGTTGCGCTCCTGCGCCGCGTCGGTTAATGCCGGAATGCGACCGGTGGGCGGATCAGTAATGAGAGATGTGCGGCCATCGTCGAGAATCTCCTGGCCCCGGTCGTACCAGAACTCGTTGTAATCACCGGTGGTTGTAGCATCGGTGAAATTATCGCGATCGCGACGCTCCAGTTCTTCCAGCCGGAAGGTTTCCCGCTCTTCTTCGGTTAACACTTCCTTGTTGGCAAGTTCTGAAGGCCGTTGAAAAGGAGTGATAGTGCGGAAATCCCAGGTACCCTGGAGATCGGGTCTTCCGTTGGACAGGCGGGGGATATCGGCATTCGTTGCTGACTGCGCCAGGATGATAAACGGTGTAGCAAGAATGCCCAGTAATACTATCAACCCTGTTGCTTTCTTTTGAGTATTTTGAATCTTCATTCAATCCTCCAATCTTTTTTACGGTATGCCAGTGTAAGAATCAGGAATTATAGGCAGTACTCAGAAGCTACGCCTAGCGGGGCGAATTTTCAAGGAATAAAGGATGAAAGGCGCAGTACGGCAGCTATCAGGCGACTGCTGGCAGCTCCGGTTCGTCGATCAGGCGCCGAACGACTTCGCCGTAGCCGCTGGCAATGTCGGCTCGATCCAGCAGTCCCTTGTGGTGCAGCGCGCAGTGAAACGCCGCCAATCGATACTTTGGTATCGAAGGAAACAGATGATGTTCCAGGTGATAATTGACACTGTTCGGCGCCACCGTCAGGCGCTCCCACCAACGCGGGAGAGTAGTGCGGGTGTTGTTTAATGGGTCTTCATCGAACAGGTTTGGCACCACGGCATGTTCGGCGAGATTTCGTAGGCGGCTGAAGAGCATGTAGAAACTGAAGTAGGCGACTATCCAGAGCAGGTACAACTGCGGCACCGTGCTTGCCCACAACACAGCGATCATAACCAGGTTAGAGATTATGGCGGCATGAAAGCGCCGCAGCAGCTGCACAAAGTCGAAACGCTTGCTGCCGCCATCATCGATTCGAATCACGGCGTTCTTCGTCAGCGTGAAGCGCAGAAATCCCAGCGTGGTGCGGCCGGTCAGATCCCGCCAGAATTTTCTTCTCAAGGCGGCTTTCGATACCGGGTAGTGCTGATAGCGTCCCAGGTCAGGATCTTCAAGCGTACCGATCTTGCGATGATGCTCCAGGTGATTACTCATGTAGTCATCGATGCGATAGAGCACCGGACCAGCCGCCAGCCATTTCCCGACCCACTGATTCAGGGCACGGGATTTAAACAGCGAATTGTGTCCACACTCATGCATTAATGCGCCAAATCCCAATTGCCTTCCACCGATCAACAGCAATGAAACCAGAATAGTAAGCGGATTGGGCCACACTGCCACCAGGTAAAAGGCGGCTGCGACTATTCCCCAATTGACCACAATAGCCAGCCAGGCCTGCATATCACTTCGCTGAGAGAAGGCCTGCATTTCTTCTTTGCTGAAATTGTCGATTGCGCGCATGGCTTTGCCAGTTTGAGTAGTGGCGGTGGTTAGTTTAACAAAAACTTGATCAGTATCCCCGGTTGGAGAGATCGTTTACCATGCGATCAACATCGGCAGCACTTGAGGAGCCTATTGAAAGCGGTATCTTGCTATAAATTTTGATTGCTCATTTCCTGCGCGCAACAGCTAATCGGTACGCAACAGAATCGGCTGGTCGAGATCCAGTAATTTTGCCGGATTGCGTCGTGCCATCAGATCCACCTGGGCCTCGTTGATACCTGCGGCATAGAGTGTGCGAATAAATTCACGCATGCCCGTGGGATGATCCGGATTACCAGCCTGACCGAAATCGGAAGAGATAATGAAGTGCTGCGCTCCGATAGACTGAATCGCGCCTACATAGTTATCCATCAATGATCCGTTCGTATAGGCGGCCAACCAGTCCAGTTCCATGACCGCACCGGCATTGGCCATCGCCTGCATCTGCTCGCGACTGGCCCCCTGCCCGAATACATGGGTTACCAGGATATGGCGTACCCCAGCATCTACCGCGATGGGAATCAATCCCAGCACTTCCTCCGGCGCCGAATGGCCCATGGCAAGTACCAGGTCATTCTCTGCGATGATCGAAAATACCTCCCGTAAGCCGTCCACTGGCTCGCCAACGGCCATCACACTGACATAGGGCTCACCACTGCCAGCGCGCCTGATGAAAAATTCCGAATCGAAGGTCGGTAACCACACGACCTTGCCCCGCCCGCCCGAGAATGCCACGAGCTGCCGCACTGCTTCTGGATTGATACCGCCCACGGCGCGATTCAGCGCGATACCCCCGAATATTTCAATGCCCTCCACCTGCGCCATGGCCAGTGCGGCGCGATCCGCGGTCATGGTGAAGTGATTCTTCAGCACTATCGCACGCAGACCCGCCTGTTGTGCCAGGCGCGCCGCTTCCAGATCATTCATCGCGCGCGGTCGCGAATCCGGCCCGGCATGCACGTGCATGTCAATCACACCGGACAGATCGACGGTCTGAGCCTGTGCACCGCATGAGCAGATGAGAAGTGTTAGGGGAAGACTGAGGATTTTAGGGAACGAGAGCATGTCAAATATCGAGGTGCCTTCCAGAAGAGATCGGCAGGGGAAGCTGCCCCCTGCCTGATTTGCAGTTCTGTTATTTACGGCGATTCGTCCTTTGGTGTGCCATCGCCATTCATCCCCTCGGACTCATAGCGGCGCCAGCCGGCCAAAATACCAACCATGCCATGGTTACCTTCATGACAGGCATATTCATAGATTGGGTCATCGATGCGTCGCATCGGAAATTTCGCCGACCAGCTTACATCCCAGGACAACGGATCCTCGATAGTGAAGTCATAGTGCAGGGTATTCTCATCGATACGCGTGATGCGCTCTTCCAGCTTCATCCGGGCCGAGGCGCCGCGACCGTTGTCGTGGTAATAAAAATGCTCGGTATCTATCACCAGAGTATCGCCATCCCAGCGCGCGATAGCATCACCGTCCCACTTGAGTTGGCGAGTGCTATGTTCGTCATCGAAGCGAATGATGCGCGCTCTATGGATCATCTCGCTGAGGATCATGACGTGATCCTCGGTCTGCACGATCTGCACGTTGTTGTTATAGGCACCCGGTACCAGGGGTGGTCCAGCACCTCCACTCATCAGGCAGCGATCAGCCAGCGTGCGGCCTTCTGGCCCGATACTGAGCCGCCGATCCTCGGCACGTACCTGTGCACGTTCCCGCCCGGCAGCATTCAGCGACGGCATACGTCCGTTCGGCGGATCATAAATGAGCGAAGTGCGGCGGTCGGCAATTGTCTCGATGCCGCGCTCATACCAGAAATTATTGTAGGAAATCACACCCGGCGGATAGCCGGCGCCGCCCACTGAATCGATGATCAGGTCGCGGTTCTGACGGAGATTCTCGAAGTCCGCCCACTCCTGGGCTTGCTCGGCAGTGAGCACCTCAAGGTGTTCCAGTTCCCTGGGACGATTCAGGGGAGTCAGTGTCCGGTAAGTGTAAGTACCCTGCAGATCGGGATAGCCTTTGGCAGTGCGTGGCATGTCTGAAGACTGAGCATGCAAGGCACCCGCTGCCAGCAGACCGCCAAGGAGTGTGCTGAGGGCGATTAATAATCGCTTGTTCATATTCGCCTCCGTCCTAAGATGTTCTTGTAATTTGCATCGAATGCATTTCTATTGAAGAGCTACGCTGCCCAAATTACGCCTTTGCCGCCATTTTTCAAGCAGAAATTCCGGCTTGATCGGCGCATCTCTCGCTCACTCAGCGGGGAATAAACTTATGCAGGTCCGGCTTGATGGTGTCAGCTACAAAAATTTCCCCATGGGGCAGCACCGTCATGTAGTGCGCCTCGCCGAATTCGCCCAGACCCTTGCCCGGCTCGCCGGTGGCCGCCAGCGGCTTGCCGTTCTCATCGAGTTTCAGGATTTCACCCGAAAAACCACTGACCATGTAGAGTTGATAATCCTCGGTGAAATGCAATCCGCAGGGTAGGCCCTTGTAAGCCCACTCCTTGATATAAGCGCCTTCGTCATCGAAGATCTGGATGCGTCGATTCTGGCGATCAGCCACATAAATCAGACCCGCCTGGTCAACCACGATGGAATGTGGCGTGTCGAACTGCCCCGGCGCCGTACCCTGGCTGCCCCACTTCTTGATGAACTTGCCGCTGGCATCAAATTTCAATAGCTGGGGCGTGCCACGACCGTGTCCCACCAGGATAAATACTTCCCCCTCGGCATTGATGGTCAGATCGGTAGGCTCGTTCAACAAGCCGTCCTCGGGTTCGCCGGCCTGACCCATGGTGCCAAGAGTCAGTAATACGTCTCCGGCCAGGTTCATCTTGCGAACGGTATGACCGTTGACATCGGTGGTCCAGATATTGCCATCAGGATCCAGGCGCATGCCGTGCGGCCGCAGATACTCGCCCTGCCCCCAGGCGCGCAGAAACTCTCCGTGGGCGTCGAATTCCATCAACGGATTCGGTCCGCGGTTAAACACGATGAGGCGATTCTCCTTCGTCCACACCACGCTGGATGGAGCGCCCATCTCCACGTCGTCGGGAATATTGAGCCCGTGCTCGACCGCGCGATAACCAAGATCCGGTGCGTCTTCCATCTGGTGAGGATCCGGGCCATCCAATACCTGGGCATTCGCCTGCCAAGAGAAGCCGAGTGTCAGTATCAGGAGTGCGGCGGTGCGAGACAGAATCTGCAGACAACTAGCTGGAATAGTCATGTTGTGTCCTTATGCTTTTTTAGTCTGTTGATAGGAATGCCACAAATAGGCCTCCGTGACAAGAAATCCGATGATAAAGAGTGGCAGTCGCGTCCAACCCAGCATGGGGATCGTGCCAAGAAAATCAGGGGGTAGCGCGGCCTGACCCATTACTGTGTAATGGTTCACTAGCGAAAATAGCGAGTAAAACCTGACGGCGAACATCGCGCAAGCCAGCAGATAAAGTAGCGAGATGCTGAGGGTGATGGCGTAATTGAAATGGGTCAGCGCAATATCGGCAAGATAATCACAGCGAAGGAAGCTGATATCCAGTAGCCAAACAATGCATCGAGCTGTCCGCCTACCGTGAGAACGATATCGACGAGTTCATAATCAGTCAGAGTCTCGTTCATATCGCTTTATCGAATCCCTACGCTAATTTCAGGTGGCTTTGCAGTCATACTTTTTCTGCATGTCTGTTACTGACGTCTTTACCAGTTTCTTCAGTACAGCAAGATCGATATCCTGGAGTTTGTTTATATAAAGACAAGAGCTGCCTGTCTTGTACTTGCCCAGTTTTTCCATCAGATCCTGATATTTGGAGAACCCAGGCATGATGTAGACCACCAGATTCTGCTTGCGGGGGCTGAAGGCCGTGACCCCGGCATCCCCCTCTCTACCGCTTTCGTAGATATAGTGGTACTTGCCGAAATAGATGATGCTGCCGTTTAATGCCGCCTGGTAGCCAGAGGCCTCTTCCATAAGCTTAAGTAAGGCTAATGCACCGGCGCGCCTGGTTTTATTTTCAACACCGCTTATAAATTTTTTAACTGCTGTTGTTGCCATAGACTTCCCGGAATAATGCCCACTTAAGCCAGTTTGATAACTCCCGCCTCCTGCAATGATTCCATCTCTGCCTGGTCCAGGCCAAGTTCCGCCAGGATTCTTGCATTCGCCTCTCCCAACTGTTGAGCCGGCCTGTCTTTGCTATGCTCAACTCCTTGCATTCTGTACGGTGACCTGACACTTCGCATGGGGCCTTCGGTGGGATGTTCATACTCTTCAAAAAGACCGACGGCATTGAGGTGCTCATCCTCGAGCAGGTCATCCAGGTGATTCACGCGCATATGGGGAATGTCGGCCTCTCTCAATAGCGCACACCACTCATCGGTAGTCTTCTGAGGAGTGATTTCATGAATGATCTTGTAAAGTTCATTGATATTCTCGCTGCGCTTCACGGCATCGGTGACTATCTCCAGTTTGGTCAGTTCGGGTCTGCCCACCAGATTGAAAAAGTCGATCCAGTTGCGCTTGCTGTAGGGCAGCAGTGCGATGAAGCCATCGGCGGTAGGGTGGGGATTTCGATACGGTGCACGCAGGCGTTCGTAACCGGTGCCGCCAACGCTTGGCACGAAGCTCTGCCCTGCCATTTGTTCGGCCATGAGAAAAGATACCAGCCCCTCGAACATGGGAGTCTCAATCGAACAGCCCTTGCCGGTGGCCTTTCTGTGCAACAGTCCGCCCATAACTGCAATGGTTAATTGCAAACCCGCAACTTTGTCCGCGACGATAGTGGGCAGGTAGCGTGGCCGCCCTTCGCTGTCGGCATTGAGATAGGCCAGGCCCGAGGCAGCCTGGATGATGTCATCGTAGGCTGGCACATTGGCCAGTGGCCCATCCTCTCCAAAACCTTGCGCATTACAATACACAATATCGGGATTCTCGGCCTTGACCGCTTCATACCCAATCCCCAGTTTTACCGCCGTCTGCATGCGCATATTGTGAACCACCACATCGGCGGTCCTGACCAGGCGATAGAAAATGTCCTTGCCCTTTTCGCTCTTCATATCCAGAACCAGCGATTCCTTGTTGCGATTGCAGTTAATAAACCCAGCGCCCATCTGTTTCGAGCGACCCGGTCGAACACTGCGAAACATATCGCCCTCGGGGCTTTCAATCTTGATGACCTCGGCGCCGAAGTCGCCAAGCATCTGTGTGGCATAGGGGCCTAACACGACAGCGGTTAAATCCAGTACCCGGATTCCTTTCAGTATGACAAACATGCATTTTCCCTGAACAAAACAAGGCAATGCAGAGAATAATTTCTTATCCCTGCATTGCCTTTATCGATGATTACTCAATGATTGCTTGATGTGCCAACACTTGAAAGTCCTGGCGAATACTTAGGTGATTATAGGGTCTGACCTGGGTCATCAGGATGCCCACCAGCTCTTGTTCGCGATCGATCCAGGCAATTGTGCAATAAGCACCTCCCCAGTAAGCGGCTCCTTCGGTAAGCGGGGTGGCAGCCTCACCGCGGTCAGTAACCACTGCCCAACCCAGTCCGAAGCCCATACCAGGACCTGCCAGCCAGAGCGGAAGTTCACCCGTGTGGTTGTCCATCATCAGGTCCAGCGTAATCGGTGACAACAAGCGGACGCCATCGAGCTCCCCGCCATTGAGCATGGCTTGCTGAAAGCGCAGGTAGTCCCGCGGGGTCGAAACCAGCCCGCCGGCACCCCTGAAAACTCGCTTGTTTTCCGTGCTGATCCAGCGGCTCTCGTTAGAACCAGGATCTGCAAGCATGATCTGGTTGTTGTCAGGGCCGGGAGTGTATTGGCTGGTTAACCGACCACCCTTGTCGTCGTCCATAAAGAAGTGCGTGTCGGTCATCCCCAATGGCTCAAAGATACGCTCCTGCATGAATGCGTAGAGTGTCTGACCGGAGATGACTTCAACCAGGCGGCCCACGACATCAGTTGCCGCCGAATACTGCCACTCTTCGCCGGGTTGATAATTAAGCGGCAGACCTGCCAGCCTGTCGATATAGGATTCCAGTGTGTCGTCGACCCTCACCGGAGTCACACTGCCGTAATAAGCCGCATTCCCTCGGTAGCTGTTCGCCAGACCTGCAGTGTGAGTCAACATATCGCGAATAGTAGCGGAGCGATTAACAGGTACCAGGTGTCCTGTTTTATTGCTGGCATCGCTGGTGGTTGACACCCTCTGCTCTGCAAACGAAGGAATAAACTTACTTATCGGATCCCTTAATTGAAACGCGCCTTCCTCCCATAACATCATCAGTGCCACCGAAGTAATCGGCTTGGTCATGGAAGCGATTCGAAACATCGCATCAGGGCGCATCGGTACCTGGCTGTCAACATCCATGAAGCCCTGAGACTCGAAATGCACAACCTGGCCTTTACGAGCAACCAGAGTCACGACTCCTGGCACCAGATTGTCATCGATATATTTCTGCATGGCCGGTCTTATTCTGGCCAGTCGCTCGGCGGACATACCTACCGATTCTGGCTCCACCATTGGCAAGCCTGGATCGGTATTCTGGGAATAAGAAATGCCTGGCACTAATAGAAGAACGGCGAACAGGACAAAGTTGGTTTGAGATGTGCTGAATCGTTTCATGGAATAACCTGCTGCTCTGCTTGTTGGATTTATTCGATTTATGTGAAGAATCAGGGTGCCTGGCAGCTAAAATTGGCCGCTTCATCGATGCTGCCGGAACCGGTGTAGACGGCAACTTCGGGATAGGGGCACAGCGGTCTGCTGCGATCCACTTCGCCATCGCTGCGATGTTCTGCGGTAATGCTGTCCGGTGCTTCGCCACGTTCTACCCAGGCTTCCAACGCAGAGAGTGCATCGAAGCTATTCGGCCCCGGACCACCGGCGCAATGTCCCATGCCGGGTGCCATGAACAGGCGGTAGGAATCATGGATCGCCGCTCGGCCACCGAGGGTATCCACGACGCTCTGGTAATACTGGGTGGCATTAGCTGGAGAAATTTGTGGATCACTCCAACCGTGGTAGGCAATCAGTTTGCCTCCCAGGTCGAAGAATTCCCTGAGATTGGGATCGAGCGCGTTCAGGGTATCGTTGTCGGCCTGTTCCGCCCTCACGATGTCGGTCTCGAATGCGAAACTGTCGATCGTCCAGTCTGCTTCGCCGTAAACCAGGTAACGGTACTGATCCAGACCTGTGGCCCGAGCTGATTCTGTCCAGCCAAGATCGGTCCAACCCATTTCACTACCCGGCAGCAAGCCGGTGATTGGGCGGCCGGTTGCCGGATTAAGTGGCGAGGAATAGAGCATCTTTACGGTATTGACCTGCTCTGGTCTCAGGCAGGAATTGGATGAACCGGCGCCACAGGCAAGCACAGCCGGATCGAAACGGCATTGGGCCGGCTTGCCGATGAGTCCATCCACAACACCATCGTCGGCATCACAGGCGGCTACTGACGCGGTATAAACCAGCTCTCGATCCTGTGCAGGCAGCGCAGCAGTTGGGGTGGCTTGCAGATGAGTCGCAACCCGCAGTGCTGCCGCCGCCCGGCCGGTCCAGTCGGCGCCAGGCGCTCCAGCCACGATGCCATCGAAATCATCTGGAAAGCGCTGCGCTTCCTTCATGGCCTGCCGCCCACCGGCGGAACAACCCGTGAAATAGGAATAGTTAAGCTCATCATCGTAGTAGGCAGCAATGAGTCGTTTCGAGGTAACGTTCATTTCGTGCACGGCGCGCCAGCCGAAGTCGACTACTTTCTCCGGGTGGCCCAGGCCGAAACTCGCAGTATTACCCAGATGACCGGTATCGGTTGAACTGGCGGCATAACCGCGGGAAAGCGGCAGCACCAGTGCGGCATGGCGGACGTTACCGGTAAATGCGCCGTTACCCACAGCCAGGTACTTGCCGTTCCATCCCCGGGTTGGCAACCACAACTCCATCTTGATGTCCGAATCGCTGCTGGGGGTTAGTGTCGCTGTGACATGGCAAAACTCTGGCAATGCCTGATACTGACGATTGTTACCTGCCCCGGGGGCGCTGAACTCACCAGCAGCAACTACTTCGGCGGCAATACTTACATTGGGCAACAGCAAGGAGCTCAGCTCGGCACAGGATGCAGAGGATTGTTGCGCGGCCAGCACCGGTGCAACGCAGAGTAAGGCCGGAACCGCAAACCATCGAAAAAAATTTTGTCTGGGCATGATTATTCCTGTTGAATTCTCTTGCAGAATCTTCATAAGGTCGAGGACAGTCGACACAGCAATTTTGCTAGCATAAACACAGTGCCAAGTGGAGTCTACTCCATTACCATTGCCTCTGAACCGTCTGCGCTGGTAGCTGGCAGTTGATGCCTGGCTCTGCAGAGCAAAACACGATCCGGGAATAGCTAGCAGCAACCGGAGCAGTTGAAGAGGCAAGCTCATTCCTAATTTCGATGCACTACAGGTCCTTGCAGAGATTGCGCTGGGCATCGCCGGATTCTCGGCGATTCTGATGGGTCTGTCCCGGAATCCGGATGGCCTGGAACCTCCCGAACAATTCCGTATCCAGACTCTGATTTATTCTGGACTAGGCACTACCGTATTCGCGCTGATCCCCTTCGCCGTCTTTCATGAAGACAGTGATCTCGCCGTGGCCTGGGCATGGACAAGCGTACCCTTGATGGCTTATGCGCTCGGTGGGATTCTGGTGTTCCCGGCCCGGGCCAATAATTTACGTGCCTCCTACCCCGAGTTGTTTCCCATTCCCCTGATTGCCTTGCAGTCGATCCTGCATTTCAGTGTGTTACTGCTAGGTACGATGGTGGCATTCGGATTTACGGACTACCCGGCCAACTTTTATACCGGTGCACTGATAATCCTGTTGATTCACGCGCTTATTGCCTTCGTCCGCACGCTGTTCTACCGAAGAAGCTGAACAGCACGCATCGGCGGTAGGGAATCATCCCTGCTGCACTTTTGAGCAGAACCCGGCAAATTACCCAATCATTGGTGAGAATCACTAATCCCCACACACGGCGTAACAATTATTTCCTTATTTTACAATAGCTTATATTCTGGCATGCTTGCTGCATTAATAAATTCTGTACTTGAACACTGAAATCCAAACAGGAGCCCAGGGTGAACCATTCTGACGAACATGCACTGCACATGCCGCTATTTATCAAGGCGATTATTCTTGTAGGGGTAGGGATCTTCCTGGTGATTGGAATAATCGGTCTTATATTACCGATCATTCCGGGCATCCTGTTCCTTGCCCTGGCTGCGCTATTGCTGGCTAAGGTATCGAGCCGCTTTGCTTTTTATCTGAACAACAATCTGACCTGGCTGCGACTGAAGCGTTACTGGCGCTCGGTGAGCTTCTTATCCGTCGCTCAGCAGGTAAAGCTGACCCTGTGGATGGCCGCGCGTAGCATAGTGAATGCCATTGATACAGGCTTGGATTTTATCCGGCAGCGCACTTAGGATCGCCAGGCGAGTGAATAGCGCGCTGCCGTGTTGCTCTGCCGGAGTCTGGTTCGATAATTGATTCTTCAGCGGCGATTCGCGCTATGTAATCCTCAGCTAAGCCGACTTCCGTGGCACCAGTAAGCACATGCTTGTTAATACCAGTGGAATGGCTTGCGGCTAACATCACTGTGCGTGGCGAAGCAAGTAATCGCTGTGGTCATTGCGCCAGCATCATGAAACGTTTCTACTAAATTTGCTCATACCCTTGACCGAGACCTTCGACCCGGTCCAACACTTTCTTGCCCGAGACATCAATCTTGAACAGAATGCCGATAACTCGATCAGCAGGATTGCCTCGTCACACTTCGCCGATCCATCAGTGCCGGAATTGTGAATACGCAGTTGGTGAGCAGGCAATGAGAATACGCCGCCGCGCGATAAACATGCTTGAACCCCAAGCGAAATAATTATTGAGGATGCATATCTGCAGATGGAAATTATAAATTTCTGCTGCTATCTGCTGCCATTAGTCTGTGCAGACAGAGGATTTGTAGACCTCATTCGAGGGGGCAAACTAAGAATACTAACCCTCTGGGATCGATAGCAGAGTGGCAAGTATTTGCAACCGGCCTGGAAAATGGTTAAAAAGTGCCACCGTAGCTCTAAAGGGCTGCCTGGACACCCGCTATGCCCAGACGATACAGACAACGAGGCTTTACCCTGCTGGAACTGATGACAGTGACTGCCATCATAGGTGTGCTGATGTCTGTTGCTATCCCGTCTTACCAGCACTACCGTCAGCGCGCCCGTTTTGCTGAAGCAATACTGGCCGCCTCGCCGTTCAAGACTGCAATCGAAGTAGCCGCGTTCAGAGGCGTCATTAATTCGGTTAATGACATGGATTCCGGAACCAATGGCATACCACAATTCATCTGGCCCGGCATCGATTCACACTTTGCCGGCGTGTTCAATGGCATCATTATCGTCTGGTGGGCCTTCGATGGTACTCCGCTGGCAGGGTCTACCTATATCCTCGAAGCACAAAACCATATTCCGCCCATCCAATGGACGGAATGGGGTAGTTGCATTAACAGCGGCTATTGTTAGTCAGCTACAGCGAATCTGCCGTTCAGATTTCGCGCAATTCGGTGTACTCTGCTGGGGGATCGTTCCAGTTAAAATTCACCCAGGACAATTTTAAGTGCATTTACCATGAACAGAGCGCTACAACTGAGTGCACTCACCGGACTTACCGTGATGGCCTTGCTCCCTGCCTATTCTCAGGTCTCACGGTCAATTAACTTTCAAGCTCTGACGCAGGACATCCTCAACAATCCTGCCCCGCAAGACTGGTTGATGTGGCGTGGTGGCTATAGCAATTGGGGCTACAGTCCCCTCGATCAGATCAACCGGGAGAATGTCGATCAGTTGAGTCTCGCCTGGTCCTGGGCATTCGCTCCGGCCGCACCGGGTTCCAATGGCATGCAGGTAGAACCTACTGTTTATGACGGCATCATGTATATCCGCCATTCCAATGAAAATTACTCCGCTCATGATGCGGCGACCGGCGATCAGATCTGGCAATACTCGCGGCCACTCGCTGGCGCAATAACCCAGGGCGATACCCGACTCACGGTGCATCGCGGTCGCGGTGTATTCCTCTATGAAGACAAACTGATATCCCATGCCACCGATGGCATGCTGTTCGCCCTGAACCCTGCAACAGGACGCTTGTTATGGGAGTCGGCAATGGTCGACTATCGTTCAGGGCAGCAACCCAGTGGCGCACCCGTGGCATTTGGCGGTGTCGTGGTAGTACCTTATAACTGCACTGCCTGGACAGCCGCGGATCCCTGCCATTTGTCTGCTTATAGCACGGACGATGGTGCTCTGCTGTGGCGCTGGTTCACCAGCCCGACGCCGGATGACCCCATGCACCGTACCTGGGGCGACGATCCGCAAATCTACCCGCTGCAACAACGCCGCAATATGTCGCCCTGGATGACTCCGGCCGTCGACACCGAACGCGGCGTGTTTATCTTTGGTATTGGCTCCAGCGCCCCACAGCAACCGGAGCTTGCAGGCACTAATGGTGAATGGCCAGATCGCCTGTACCAGGGCTCAACGGTAGCGCTGGACCATCGTACTGGCAAACTGGTGTGGTGGGCTCAACACCATTCGGATATGTGGAATGACGATGCCGTGTATGACCGCATCCTGGTTGATTCGCCGCTCGATCCAGATCCTCCCCAGTCACTCGGCGTGAATCCGAACATCGACCCGACTCAAACACGCGAGCTGGTAATTGGGTCGTTTGCCAAAGATGCAATCTTCTATGTTTATGATCGCACTGACGGCAGCTTTGTCTATGCCAGACCGACGGCTTACCAGAACATCATTGCCGGCTATGACGGGACAACTGGCGCCTATACCATTGAACCGCAGGCCATCATGACGGCAGATGTCAATCATGAGGCAACGATCTGTCGCGAGAATCGGCAGATTCCACAGGGTGCTTACAGTCCTTTGACGAACGCGTACTACGTACCGGCCTTCAATGGGCCCTGCTCGGTCATGAAGCTGAATTCGATCGAACCGTCCATCGATACCGGATACAACACCTCCTATATCGCCACGGTGCCCAGCCCGGCCGGGCATCTGGGCCAGCCGGAGGCTATCGATGTTACAACCGGCAAGACCTTGTGGCGCCTGGAGCGGGAAACGCCTCTGTATGGGATGCTCACCACCGGCGGTGGGCTGCTCTTCGCCGGTGATACCAATCGGCGCTTCCATGCTATCGATCAGTGGACCGGCGAAACCCTGTGGCAGACGATTCTTAATGGCGCAACAGACATGGCCCCGATCACCTTTGCTGTCGATGGCAGGCAGTACGTAGCAGTCCTCGCTCCCAGCGGCACCCAGGCGGCGGCGCAGCATGCCGGTCAGTTAGGGCTGAGAGTAGCCACCGGCGTTGGCAATGTTGGGCACACCTTGTTTGTATTTAGTCTGCCCATGGCACTTGAATGAATTTAATTGAAGCCAGAGTGGGCGACTATTCCTTATTCCTTAAAAGCAATTGGAATTCATCTGACTAATTCCCGAAAAGAAACATGTCCTATTCCCTGCCGGTAAAGGATGCCCGCAAGCTCATACTCCATTGCCAACGCCTGAATTCCCGTAGCACATTTGGCCGCGGCATCGATGCCACTCTCAAGGCCATCGAGCATCTCGGCTATGTACAGATCGATACCCTGTCGGTAGTAAGCCGGGCTCACCTGCATACGTTGTGGAATCGAGTGGATGGGTTCAGGCCGCAGCATATCGACAAACTACAGAGAGCGGGCGAGGTGTTCGAGCATTGGGCCCATGCACTGGCGATCCTGCCCATGAAAGACTACCGCTACTCACTGCCCATGATGAACCGCATCGCCAGCGGTGAAGTGCACTGGTACAGAAAGAATAAAAAATTATCCCGCATGGTGTTGGACAGAATTCGCGCCGAGGGCCCAATGTCACCCAGTGACTTCGATGACAAGAAGACCAGTAATGCCATGTGGGCTCGCTCACCGTCGAAGATGGCATTGGAACAGCTGTTTATCGAAGGCGAACTGATGATTCCTTATCGGGTGAATTTTCAGAAATTCTATGATCTGCGGGAACGGGTATTGCCGGCATCGGTTGATATAACACTGCCCTCCGAGAATGAACTGTGCCACCACCTTATTACCAGCTTCCTGCGCGCAAACGGACTTGGTCAGGTGAAGCACATGAGTTACCTCCGCAAAGGCATCGGGCCAGCTATGCGCAGGGTAGCGCAGCAGATGGAAGAAGAGGGGCTCATTGTATCTGTATCCATTGCCAGTGAGGACTACTACTGCGAACCAGCCCTGCTTGAGCTGTTAGATGATTCGCCGCCGCGTAGCAGCCTGCGAATTCTATCCCCTTTTGACAATGCCGTTATTCAGCGCAAACGCATCAACACCCTGTTCGACTTTTACTACCAGGTCGAATGTTATGTACAAAAGGATAATCGGCAGTACGGATATTTCTGCCTGCCTCTGCTGCACCAGAATCGATTAGTTGGTCGTCTCGATGCCAGGGCTGACAGAAAGACTGCTGTATTACATCTCAATCATTTGCATATAGAAGAGTCGGTTGCGAATCCTGCCCAGCTGTTCGCGGCATTACGGGGGGAACTGGAAAAGTTCGCAGCATTCAATGGCTGCTCTGAATTACACTTACATCGGTTAAGTGGCAGCGATTCCAGGCCCGGCTGGTTATAAGTCCTGTCCATTGCCCTGCCAGCGTGTACTGCACTACTACGGATTCACGTTACGGCATACATAAGGAACCAGGCGGCCAGCAATGTCCCGAGCCCGGATAATCGAGCAAGCATCGAATTTATATTTGCCAGCCTGGAAATCATCTCAATGAAAGTCTTGCGGGGCAGCGCGGCAATAACAAATCCAGCCACCAGTGCCAGCACGCCAATTATCAGAAATACCATAGGGAAGCGTGATTCTTCAGCAGCCAGAATGAATACGACGCCGCCAATTATACGTATGGCAACGGCAGTCATGCGAAATCCAGGCACTTCCACCTGTTCCTTAATGTAATCAAGCAAAGTATCAGGTGTAATTATTAAAATCAGGCTGAGAATAAACAGCGCTGCTGAGAAGAAGGCGATTATTGTTGTCATGAGTAGTAAACCCTCGAGTAAGTTGTTGGTAGTTTATGCCCTTAACCGGAAGCTCTGACTCACTGCTCTGCCTCCAACTGCAGACGACGAATACCCGCTAATACGCCGTGCAGGCCGTGGTTACCTTCGTGGCAGGCATACTCATAGATTGGCTGATTCATGCGGCGCATGGGGACTACTGCCGTCCAGGGCTGCGTCCAGGTAGTGGGATCTTCAACCGTAAACTCATACATCAAGGTGTCGGGTCCAACGCGGATAAATTTTTCCACCAGGTGCATATTTGGTGTCGAATCCGCAAACGCCGTGCCTCTCCAGAAATTCAGCGTGTCTACTACTAGCGTGTCGCCTTCCCAGTGACCGACCGAATCGCCTTCCCACACCAACGCCGGTCCGTTGCGATGTTGCACATTCATCTTGACGACGCGCACGTTATGAATCATCTCGTTCATGATCATGAAATGCTCCGGCGTCTGTACGAATTGAACATTGAGATTGTAGGAACCGGGTTGCATTGGGGGGCCAGAAGTTCGAGTTACGATACAGCGTTCGGCATAGGGGCGAGCCTCCGGGCCGAGACTCGCCTCGCTCATCGCTGCCCCATCACGGCGACGCTGCAGTGCTGCTTCGGTCAATGGAGGAATACGTCCGTCAGGTGGATCGATGATTAGCGAAGTACGCCGATCCATGACAGTTTCATTGCCACGTTCGTACCAGAACTCGTTATAAGAGATCACACCCGGTGGATACTGGGCACCACCGACTGAGTCGATAATCAGATCGCGGTTCTGACGACGGTTCTCAAATGCCTGCCATTCCAAAGCTTCTTCTTCGGACAATACC
Source organism: Pseudomonadota bacterium (assembly GCA_027623555.1). Taxonomy (GTDB): domain Bacteria; phylum Pseudomonadota; class Gammaproteobacteria; order Pseudomonadales; family Pseudohongiellaceae; genus UBA9145. The sequence goes on from JAQBSZ010000003.1 coordinate 52,834, forward strand.
GCGCGCTCTCCCAACTCAACGGGTCGCTGCATGGGAGTGAGAGTTCGGAAAGTGAAGGTGCCCTGCAAATCAGGGTGTCCTTCCGGGGTGCGGGGTACAACATAGTCTGTAGATTGTGCCGTGACGAGTGGAGAACTTATTAAGAATAAAACTGCAACCAGAGTTTTACGTGTAGGCATCTGACACCTCCCATTCAAATTATCAGGCTTTGTCCTGCTTCGCCCGGGCGCGCTGCTCATTCAGGTACTTAACCAGCACAAGCGTTTCAGAGGGATCCATTCTGCCTACCGGCGAATTACTATAACAGGACGTCATTACTTTACCCGATCGAGACAGCAGGAACTCGCTGGGCTGAATATGGTTCCGGCGCGGCTCCCACCAGGCACCTATCGCATCGCCTTGCCCTCGGCTGATTCCCCAGGCCACAGGAAACTCTACGCTGTCGGCTATGGGCCGCAAATTCTCTTCGCTATCCACTGCAGCAGCAATTAAAGAAACCCCTTCCTCTTGCAACGCGGCACGGCGTTCTTCAAAACCAGCCAATAGCCGGCGGCAATAGGGTCACCAATGCCCGCGGAAAAACAGCACAATGGTCATGGGTGAATCCAGATCACCTGGCAAAGCGATCTCACCTCCACCCACTACCTGTAGTGTCAATTCGGGAAAAACTTCGCCTGGGTTGAGTTTCTCAGCCACAGCTCACCTGCACTATGTTCAGCAAGCAAATAGCTTACACCGAAATTCCGGGACATGTGAGAATTTTGCTTGCCTTGCCGGCGAATGTGCCTGAACTGACCAGTTTTTATGCAGTTTTTCCTTCCCTGCCAGCAGGCGGGAATAGACTGGTCTTTCCATGAATCAGGCCGATAAGTTAGAGGCACCGTCCAAAGGCTTACAAACTGGGGAAAATGCCCGGAATATGGGGATTTTGGGTGGACTTTTAGAGGCATGAATCATATGCTTCGACTCACGATCGAGTGTTCGGGGGGACTCGCTATTTCTGCTTTAAACCTCTGATACATGCGGCTTCGTTTTAATGAGCTCCCTAACAGGGCTCAAACTCTTTAAATACTCAAAGGGGAAGTTAATGAAAATACGACCTAATTTGGCAAAAAAGGTTCTGCCCGCTGCCATTGCTCTCGGTCTGCTCGCTCCGGCTGGATTCGCACCCGCAGTCTACGGACAACAGGCAGACGAACTGGTTGAAGAAATAATTACTATTGGCTCTCGGCGTCCACAGCGGAGTGCTTCAGATTCTTCAGTACCAGTAGATGTCATCAGTGGCGAAGAATTCCAGAATATGGGATTTGCCGATCTTAACGAGATGTTGAAGACAGCAGTACCTTCTTACAACGTCAGTCGCCATTCCATTTCAGATGCTGCAACGCTGGTACGACCCGCAACCCTGCGTGGCCTGCCACCAGACAGCGTGCTGATCCTGGTGAATGGCAAGCGTCGCCACCGTTCCGGGGTAATCGCGGAACTGGGTGGTTCACTGGCGGCTGGTTCACAGGGTGCTGATATCTCGGCGATCCCTGCGCTGGCCTTCAAGCAGACTGAAATATTGCGTGACGGTGCGGCAGCCCAGTATGGTTCTGACGCGATCGCCGGCGTAATCAACTTCGTACTCAAAGACGATGCCGACGGCATGAGCTTCGAGGCCCGTACTGGTGAATTCGGCGAAGGTGACGGAGAACTGATTCAGTATATGGGTAATATCGGCCTGCCTCTGGGCGACGATGGCTTCATGAATATTACCGCTTCCTGGAGTGAACAGGATCCAACCAGTCGTTCATTGCAACGCACTGATGCGGCAACCCTGATCGCCAGCGGCAATGCTGACCAACGCGCCAGCATTCGCCAGCCCTATGCACAAGTCTGGGGTGGCCCGGAATATAAAGAAAACTGGAACGTGTTCTTCAACTCCGGCATTGAGCTTTCCTCTACCCAGGAAATCTACGCATTCGGCAACTACGGACAGCGTGAAACCGAAGGTGGCTTCTTCTACCGTAACCCCAACAGCCGAAGTGGTGTGTATACCGATGGCAGCACTCGCGCCGTCGTGGATACCACTATCGCTCCGGGACAGACTGGTGTGACCTCCAACTGTCCGGCTTTAACCAGCCCGGGCTCCGGTGGCAGCGGTACTCTGCTTAATGCAGCAGCAGTTGCAGCCGACGCGGCAGCACTGTCAGCTCTGCCTGGCAATTGCTGGGTGCTGAACCAGATTCTGCCCGGTGGATACACACCACAGTTCGGCGGTCAGCTTAAAGATGCCAGCATGGTAACTGGTATCCGCGGCGATCTGAGTCCAAACCTGACCTATGACCTCAGCGCCAGCTATGGCCGCAACAAGGCGGGTTTCTTCCTGAACAACACCTGGAACCCATCGAATGGTCCTAACGGCATCATCAACGGTGCCCTGCAGCGTGACTTCGATATCGGCTCCTATACTCAGACTGAAACCAACTTCAATGCAGACTTCGTCTACACCATGCCTGTCGAAGGCTTCGCCTCCGACCTCAGCATCGCCTTCGGTGCAGAATGGCGTGACGAGCGTTTTGAAACCATTATTGGTGAAGAAGCCGCCTGGAATGCCGGTGATTACGCGTTCCAGAATGTAAACGGTACTAACACCTATAGTGACGGTGTCACTCCGCTGCCTAACCTGTCCATCGGTGCTCACGGTTTCGCCGGTTTCAGCCCCCAACAGGCTGGCCTGTGGAGTCGCAAGAACGTGGCATTTTACGGTGAGGCCGAGGCGGACATTACTGATGCCTTCACCGCTGCGTTGGCAGTTCGCTACGAAGACTTCGACAGCTTCGGTGACACGACCAACTACAAGGTGTCGGGTCGTTATCGCTTAACCGATGATCTGACTGTGCGTGCGTCCTTCAATACCGGTTTCCGCGCGCCGACTCCTGGCCAGGAAAACGTGACCAAGGTGTCCACCATTACTATCAATGGTGAACTGCAGCAACGTGGTCAGATTCCACCAACTAACCCCATTGCCACGTTCCTTGGAGCAGAAGCACTGGATGCAGAGGATTCCCAGAACTTCTCCGCCGGTTTCGTGTGGGACGTTACGCCTGACATCAACTTAACCTTGGACTACTACCAGATTGAGTTGGAAGACCGTATCTCCCAGACTGGCTCCATCGTGATCAGCAACCTGGGAGTTCCTGCTGGCGTTGCCTGTCCGAATGCCCGCGCCAATCCAATTGGCAACATGGCCCTGTGTCTGCAGGAACTGGGTGTTCCCGGTGCTGCTGACCTGAACTCTGTGTCCTTCTATACCAACGACTTCGAGACCACCACTACTGGTGTTGACCTGGTTGGTACCTGGGACCTGGATTGGGGTGACATGGGTACTGGTTCATTCGTCGCGGCCTGGAACTGGACGGAGACTGAAGTCGACAACGCCGGTTCTGAAGTAAGCCGTGACCGTGTAGTTAACCTGGAAGGCTTCAATCCGGAAAACCGTGGTGTATTCACTTACAACCATTTCTACAATGACTTCCGCTTCCTGGCCCGTCTGCGTACTTACGACGACTGGACAGAAGCCGACTGGAGTGGTGATCCGACCGCACGTGGTCCTAACGGAACCAACTACTCTCGTGATTGTACTTTTGGTCTGTTCCGCGATAACTGCTACGACGGCGAGAACGTCTTCGACGTTGAAGCAGCGTACACGTGGAACGACAACTACACCTTCATCGTCGGTGCGAACAACGTATTCGATGAAGATGGTGCAACGGATATCGACAACCTGGACGGCACCATTGGCTCAGGCAATGCCTACACCGGTGGTACTCCCTGGGGTATCGAGGGCGCGTTCTACTACGCTCGAGTCCGCGTCGACTTCTAAGTCGTAGCGATTGATCCAGTCGCAATACGGACTGGAATTCATACAGAAAAGGGACACTTCGGTGTCCCTTTTTTTATCCACAAGTTTATTGCGCTATTCTGAAGTCAGTTCATCTGATTGCGCTCTTTTACCGAGCTGCTGGAAAGCGCAGACATAAAAAGTTAACAACACCGGGAGCATTGCCTATAGCTGTTGCATATACTGCAGTTTTTCGTCGGCTGAATATTCATGCCTCCCCAAATAGCATGCGCTGGTTCCTGTCTCTGGAGCAGTCAGCTTTACAAGCAGCAGCATGAGCAACGTCGTGGGAGCATGCCATTGTTCGGTGTGTCAGAAATGGTGTGATGGTCCATTCATGGAAGTGGAGTGCGGACCTGAGGTAGCCTTCACGGGCGAGGAACACATCGCAATCTTTCAATCTTCGGCGTGGTCTGAACGGGCTTTCTGCAACAAATGCGGTACTCATTGCTACCTGCGGGATAATAAGCGGCAACAATCTCGGTCTGCAGGAAGGATATGGCATTCCTGCAGGCTTGATCGACAGTCCTCAGGCTTTGAGTTTCGAGCTGCAGGTATTTATCGATCAAAAGCCTGCTTACTATTGCTTCTCCAACGAAACCAGAGAAATTAAGAGCGCTGAGAGCCATGAAAAAAATCCCCAGACCAGGGATTCGGACAGACAACCGCCATAACACTCAAATGCGCTAAAGCGTTTTTCATTTAAAAAGGCATCATGAGCATTGCGGCACTATGAAGAAAGTATACTCACATGAAAACCTGGCAATCCTGAACTCGGCGAAGAATTTGCTGGAGATTGATGGCATCGAATGTTTTATCAAGAATGAGTACCATGCATCGGGTGGTCATGTTGGCTGGGAAAGTATTCCGATAGAACTATGGGTGCATGACGATCAGCAGGCAGCTAGCGCCGCGGCTATTCTGGCGAAAGGATTTACCGCTACCAGTGAGTCGCCGGAATGGGCATGTCTGCATTGTGGCGAGAAGAATGATGGCTCATTCGAGACTTGCTGGAAATGTCAAAAGGCTCCTGCCGGCACCGATCCTTCGAACAATAAATCACTATAAACACGGCGCGGAACCCATGGCAATCCCTTTACATTCCTCCCTGGCTTGATTAACACTGGGCTGGTTCTTAACAGAATTAACCCGAGAAAATAACCCGCGAAAACAACAAGGCAGACAACCATGATTTCTATCCGAACCATCTACACGAAGACATTCAGAGATTTTCAAAATCTCACCATTCTACTGACCGGCTTGTTTTACTTATTGGCCGCGCCTCTGGCTTCGGCCCAAACTGCCGAGCCCGTGTCGCGCGCCGAATTCGATCGCTGGATGCAGGAAATTTCCAACTGGGGGCGCTGGGGTTCAGAGGATGAACTGGGAACCCTGAACCTGATCACCGAGCAGAAGCGGGTCGAGGCAGCGGCACTGGTACGGGATGGAACCACCGTCTCCTTATCACTGTTCGCCAACAAGCAACAGGACATGGTGAATGCGAATCCTTTCCAACATAGCCTGACAGTGTCCCGCTTCGGTGAACACGAAGTCGCCGGCGATAGCTACAGTGTGCAGTATCATGGCTTCGCCCATTCGCACATGGATGGTTTGCCCCACTTCGCCCACAAGGGCCAGATGTACAACGGCTTTTCAGTAGACACATTAGCAGCCGATGGTGCCGGGCGGCTTGGCATACACAATGCGTTCCGGGGTATTTTCACCCGGGGCATTCTCGTTGACATCCCCTGGCTCAGAGGCGTTGACTATCTTGAGCCGGGTACTGCGATTACCGCGGCTGACCTTGAGGCCTGGGAGGCCAGGACTGGCTTACGCATCGGCAGCGGTGACGTCTTGCTCATTCGTACTGGCCGCTGGGAGCGCGTTCGCCAGGTGGGACAGTGGAATTTCGTCGGGCAGGCCGCCGGCTCACATGCTTCGCTGGCAAGCTGGTTGAAGGCACGCGATGTGGCGGTGATTGGCTCCGATGGTGTCAGCGACGTCATGCCATCCGGCGTCGAAGGACTGATGAATCCGCTGCATGAACTGGTCATTGTTGGACTGGGCATGCCGATTCTCGACAACCTCGATCTCGATACGCTGGCAGCGACCGTGATCGAGAAGAACCGCTTCGAGTTTCTGCTGGTAGGCTCTCCGCTTCGCGTCGAAGGTGGTACCGGCTCACCGATGAATCCGCTGGCCTTGTTCTAAATCGACCACGCTATATGCAAGCAAAAAAAAACTTGAACATCTCGGTACCTGAAGGCTGGCCAGTCATAACACCCAGGATCTTTACCGAAGATCCTCAGGGGCTTGTTGGGTTTATTCTCAACACGTTCGAAGCCGAGGGGGAATATCTGTCATCGAGGCCTTCCGCAATCAGCATTGGCGGCTCCCTCGTCATGATTAGTGGTATTGAGTTCAGAGGAAGCTTCCCGGCCTGTCTCTATGTCTATGTTGCTGATGTGGATGCCACCTACAAGCGGGCTATCGATGGCGGCGCGGAATCACTGGAAGAACCACAAGACACCGCCTATGGAGACAGGCGCGGAATCGTGGGGGATAGCTGGGGCAATATCTGGCAAATTGCCTCTTTCAAGGGGCGATAGTCTTGCGCATCAGTGGAATAGCTATTACTTCACACAGTTTAATCATGTTGCGGGTCGTAGTATTCTTCGGGAATAAGCACCAGTAATCAATTAGTTAATAAATGGACACTTCTAGTGAGCACGGCACGTGATTAGCGCCTTCGACCACATCGCCGTCCCCATGGAGCGGGTTGATGAGATGGTTGAGTTCTATACCCGGCTCGGCTGTCGGGTAGTAGAGCAGAACAATGGCATGATCTACGCCGTAATCTTTGGCGATAACAAGATTAACTTTCATGCGCCACAGCTTTGGCAGCCCGGCCAGTTCATGTTGCGCGGTCACACTGCCCTGCCCGGTTCGGGGGACATGTGCTTCGTCTGGCAGGGTAGCCAGGAATCCCTGTTATCCACCCTGCAGGAAGCTGGCGCCGAGATCGAGGAAGGTCCGGTTGCCCGCACGGGAGGCATGAACGGTGGCAGCACCCAGGGAACCAGCATCTATACCCGTGACCCGGATACCAACTTGCTGGAATTTATTATCTATGGCTGAACTATCTGTGGCTGAACTATCTGTGGCAAAGCAATCAGGGGCGAAACAACTAATGGCGAAACTACAGATATTTAACAAAGAGAGACTATTATGAAATTAGTTATAAGAGTCGTAATCGTGATTGCGTGCTTACTGTTGATTCCCTTCACCGCTGTTAGTACTGGCGCTATGAAACAACGCTTCGCCGATGGCCCTAACCGGGTTTTCTCCGGAGGCCCGCTGATTGCAGGCGAGATTCATACCGGAGAGGACCCGGACTGGAGTTTTGTTAACACCATACCCACAATTGAGATGCAGTTGCTGGAACCGTCGACATCACGCCGCATCTGGACTGTTGAGCACGAAGACAAACTCTATGTCTGGTCAGGCTATATGAACTCAATGGTCGGCCGCCTCTGGAAGCGCTGGCCAGTGCAGGCGGAACGCAATGGTCGGGCAATACTGCGCATCAATGGTACACGCTATGAACGGGAACTGATTCGCATTCAGGCAGGTGATGAGCTAGATGGTATTACTGCCGCCATCACCAACAAGTATCCATCCCAGACGACGCGGGCAACGGTGGAACAGGGCGGCGTCTGGTTATTCGAAGCTGCACCACGCCGCAATTAATCCAGGGAGAAGGAGATGAAATATTTTTTCTGGTTTATAGCCGCCGCGTTAGTGATTACCGTACTGGCGGTGTTGTTTGTTCCCGGTGTTGACGATTTCGTTGAACAGACTTTTCAACGCTACCTGGGCAGAGCTGCAAGCTAGCGGTGCGCTTCCCTCGCCTGCAGTAACCACTTGTTGGCATCAATCAGATTCCTGAAAATATCGAGATTGGATTGGGTTTGCTCAATCTGACAATATTTTTCGAGTAGTGGCTTCAGATCCATTTTAATCGGAGCGGGGAAGACAAACGCCTTGCGATCGCCGCTACGAGACCAACGATTTCTCTTTCTCTCTGCCCGCTTGGGTAACTCTGCCTCAATGCCGAGAAAATTGGCAACAGAGAAATCCCACAGCACCAGGTTGCTACGATTACCCTTGTAGTAATGATCGATGCACTTGAGTAATTCTTTCGGCGTTACGTCGCCTGAGACTGAGATGACAGTGAGACCGCTGGAACTATCCAGGAAGGATTCAATCGTGGGCATAACATACTGCTAAATGTTAGTAAGACAGCCCCTATTACAAAGCCTTTCCGCCTGATTGTCACCTTGAGGAATTACCACAGTAAGCAGTTTCCGGTGCCAGGCACCAGTGCCTGGCGCCCTTTGTTGCTTGTGTTGGGCTCAGGTCTGAATCGAGGGGTTGAAGAAGTCGATATCTTCAGCATTCAGCGGGAACAACTGGGCGACACTGGATTGCTCCAGGCCACTCAAGACACGCATCGCCTGGTGCAGGTGCTTCGGCTCCAGGCGGACACCGTTGAGGCTATTATCGACCTGCAAGGTGACGGGGTTGATGTTCAGTGCATTGTGAACCTCATCGGTGGCGCCAACCACACGGTTACCCCAGGTGGCGCCCTGCTCAATAATGATGGCACTGCCGAATGGCCAGTGGTCTTTGCCTCCGCCGGCGTTGTAATACGGCGTGCGGCCGAAGTCAGAGGCCATGGTCAGCACGATCTTGTCGGCATATCCTCCGGCCTCGGCCGTGTCGAAGATATACGCCACCAGGTCGGTGAGCTTGGCAAGAAATTCGAAATGATCCGCATCATGGGTCTGGTGAGTATCGAAACCATTGAAACCGAGTTGTGCCGAAACGCAGAGCCCGGACTGGTACGCCAACAGCGCTAATTGGGCAGCCCGAAAATCGTTATCTGGCTCAAACGTATCCGGCAACAAATCGGCAAAGGCATCCAGGTCGTCGCGAGTCGCGTTGGCGAGAAACAGGTTGTTCATGCCGGATTGCTGACGCGGCAACAAGCTCTCACTGCCCATTAATCGATCCAGGCGAGCATTCTGAAACTGGGTGATCAAGTCCAGTTCGCCAGCCTCAAACAGGTCATAGGTGATATCACCTCCCTGAACCTGCGAATCGTTGACGAGGTTGCGGATCAGATCAGGATTCTGCAGTCGGCTGAAGCGGGTAATGCCCGCGGTCTCACTGTAACCATTAGCATGTACCAACGAGAGCGGCAGTTCTGGTCCGATGGCACTGGAGGCGATCGCGCCGAAACTCGGATAGCCGAAACCAAGGCGGCCGCTCCAGGTGTGACGGCGGCCGTCGTCGTGGGAGTTCGTCTGGGTATCGATGCCGTTGATCACCAGCATATCCTGGTAAAAACGTTCGAAGAACTGCTGGTTGTTCGCCACCGGCGCATAGGCGATGTTGCCGACCTGTTGAATACTGGCCGAACTTGCCCAGTTGTTAATGTTGCGCTCCCCTCCCTGGTTGACCTTGGGATCACAGAAACTGGTGACATCCCAGCCACCGATGGCCGCCAGCGAAATGTAGAACTTACCGGTGTAAGGTTCCAGGGCTGACGCGCTATGCATTGGCCAGGGCGCGGTTACACCGAGTCCCGCCATGCCGAGTAGTTTAGTAAATTCGCGTCGTTTCATCTTCATGTCTCGCTATAGTCGTACTTTATTCGTAGATAAACTTGTAGTCGCGCAGCATGTAATTCACTACCGCCGTCCAACTACGCAGTGTCTGATTCGGGTCTGACTGTATCGGATTGGGCACATTCTCTAACAGGCACAGTTCAGTAGTGCTACTCACGGCGGCTCCCTTCCCGGCTGCCACCCTGGCCTGCCAGATCGCTACGAACAAATCATAGGTCGCGTCGATCTCAGGATCATTAATCGAAAGATCTTCTCCCCATAAATTCATATGCAGTTTCTGTATGTTGTTGCGAATTGCAGTGGGATTAGTTGTCGGCAGGGTGCTCATTTCAACTTCGGTGAACAACTTGCGATCAATCTGGTCCTTGGAAAAATCCAGCGACGCTATGGCGCAGGAGGTCTCGTTAGCCATAGCCGTAACTACCGTGCTCATCAGGGTGGTGAGTTCAGTAGCCCGCTCGGTGATTCCAAATGAATCAATGCCGCCATAGATCAAGCTATAGGCGAAGTCCAGTGCGCTGACAGTCCCGTAATCCCAGCTATAGCCGGTCGCATCGATCAGCTTGCGATTCAATTGCTCAGGCGTCAGCAACTTGCCATTGCCGATACCCTGCAACTCGACTTCCTGCACCGGATCCATCTCGGTAACCGAGCCAGCGCGGAAGTGATCGCTCATGGCGAGGTCCACCAGCATGTCCTTGAGGTTATGAGCCCCATTGCCTGCAGTTCCCGCCACGAAGTCGGCAGCCAGTTGTTGCATCAACTGCTGTTCTGCCGTGTAAGCAGCCAGGCTGGACAGGTAGTCCAAATCTTCAGGATTCTCTGGTTGAGCATAGGGATCCCGTCCGATCACGGCGGGGTACCAGAAGTGGACGGTGCCGAAACCAAAGCGGCTGTCCTGAACGAATTCCTGCGCCAGCCATTGCAGGGAATTGTCTGGATCCGGAGCCAAAAGCTCGCCAAAACCCGGTGCCAGCATGTCGGAGTACCAGGTATCCCCAAGTTGAAAGCCACTGAATGGATCGTTGCGGTAGGACCCTGGCAGTGAATTCAGTCCGCCGGGTTGATCGCGATAGTAACCGTCGTCGCCGTAATTCTGGAAGGAGCCTGCAACCGGATCCATGATGGTGTGGCAAACCACGCAGTTTTCATTGTTCAGCGTGGGATTATTCTCATCGGCCAGCGCATCCGGGTCAGTGGTTCGTTCGGCCAGCGCTTCAATATCGACACCGAGGAAGAAGTAGTAAGCCCAGCGTGCCCGCGCACGATTACGATTGGTCTCGGTCGATTCAAAGCGCGAGAGGAATGCCGGTGAGTTGAGAATGCCAGCATGAGGATACACTGTAGGAATGTTAAAACTCTTGTTCGGATTATTCGGTCCGCAAATCGTGCAGCGATAGTACTCGGTGATTCTTCCCTCGCGCCATTCGTCGAAATCGTTGTAGTCATCGAAGACAACGTTGCCACCATAAATCTCGGCTGAATAAGGATTCACCATAATGTAGTCGGCGGTCAGGATTTCTGTGTAGGGCCGCTCATTCGTTACCACGTGGGCAATGAGTTGTTCCGGCTCCTGAGCCAGAGCCGCACTGGCCAGCAATCGAGTCGTGCGCGTGTCCGGGTTCTGGTAGTACTGCATGGAATTCGGGTACCGGTAACGATCCACGATACCGAACAGGTTAAAAGAGAACGCCTCGGTAAGCAGTCGATCGTTGGCGCTTTCGATCAGGAAATCATTGAATCCGAATTCGCTCATCAGGGCGCGAATTCCGCTGCGCAACTCCTCATCACCACCGGTTACACTGGCGAGCTCGGCATCTGTAGGCAGTCGTCCGGCAAACAACAGTGCGGCCTTGCGCAGTGTCTCTTCATTGTCCATGCGGATTATCGCGGCAAAGATATTGCCGCCGCTGCCACCACCACCAGTGATGTCGGTTAACGCGGTAGCGACAAACTGCGACCACAAATCAAAGTCCGCAGTGCCCGCCGCCAGCTGTACCCCGCCTCCATGTGTCTGGCCCTGTGGTTTAGTCAGGATCAATGACGCGGCGTTCGGTACGGTCTGCAGATAATTCATCAAGGTGTTGTAATTAATAGCCTGGTAGTCAGGCGTATTGGTATCAACATAATGCAGCGCGCTGGTACCGGCGATACCCCCGACCTTGTGACAGACGATGCAACGGGCCTGGACAATCGGTGTGGAAATCGTGTCTTTGTACAGGGTAAAACTGGCCGCTTCGCTGTTGTCATCGGCGATGAAGAATGTCAGTGGCACGCCACTGAAATACAGCTCATTCGGAGCAGCCACCGTATCGTAAGCCAGATAGAGTGCCAGGGACGCATTGAAGACCCCGGCAGGCCCGAAGGGGACGTCATCGACGATGGTAATCGCTTCACTGGCCTGTAAGGTCTTGTTTGGAATGGCCGCTTGCAAACCTTCCAGGGTGGAATCCCACAGCTCATAGGCGCCAGACTCCACTCGCATGAAGACCTGCTCTCCCATGGCAATAAGTACATACAGGTTACCGGTGCTATTCACATGGCCCGGCTCCACCTGGATTTCTGTCATTACATCTATGGGCTGGTCGAAGGCAAAACTGAAGCCGTAAGAGACGCCATTGTCGGCGGAGGCACCGGCAAAGAATCTTGCCGAGGTTGGCGTACCGGTCAGACTACTTGGGGCAGTGAGTTCGGGCAGCTGCGCCACCGCCAGGGAGGCGAACAGCGGCAAGCCAATAGCAGCTAGTCGCTGCAGGCATTTAAGCCTGGTTGATCTGTTGCTGTTGCTGCTATTAGTCATCATCGCTGTTCTCATGCTCCAAAAATTGCCTGGTTATGTCCGCCGATTACTCAGCCAACACCTGATTCACAAATGCCTGCAGGTTCAGAAAATCCTGGCTCGAAGGAGTCAGTTGCACACCACCGGTATGATTCATACCTTGCGGTCTTGAAAGAATCTCGGAAGAACCATTCGGCACATTTTTAATGTAGTTCACCAGCGTGTTGTAATTGGTGGTCTGAAAATTGGCAACCCCGCTATTCACATAATGCAGAGCACTGTCCGTCGCTACACCACCGACTTGATGGCAGATGATGCACTTGGCCTGAATAATGGGAGAGGAGATCGTGTCGACATACAGCTGCAGACTGGCTGCAGTGGTTTGTTCGGATTCAATGGCTACACTTAAGGGAGCGCCACTGTAAAATATTTCGCCCGGCGCGGCCATGCTGTCATAGGCGAGAAAGATTGCCAGCGTGGTATCAGAAACACCCGCCGGTCCGAACGCCACATCATTGACAATATTGATCGGTTCACTGGCTTGCAGTGTCTTGGCTGGAAATGCCGCCTGCAAGTTTGGCAGTGACAAATCCCAAATTTCGTAGTCGCCAGACTCCACACGCTGGAAGTACAGACCATCCCAAACGATAAACACATAGAGATTGCCCATGGTATTGACATGGCTGCTCTCCACCTGAATTTCCGTGTCCACATCGATAGCCTGGTCGTAGCCGAAGCTGCTTGCAAAGCTGGAGCCATTATCAGCGGAGGCGCCACCGAAAAATCTCGCTGTGGTCGGTGCACCACTTATACTGGAAGGCGACCCCAGTTCTGGCAATTGCGCCATGGCAGCAGGGCTTACCAAACCCGCTAGAACCAGAGAGAGTACTGCTGTCTGTAAATTTTTCATCGACTCGTAATCCTTAACATTTTGCTGGTTATAGACCGGGGCGAATTCGCTCGCGCCAGCCTGCGCTTCCCTCTCAGCACATACATGTACTGTGGAGAGTGATGACGCTTACTAACCTAAACGTTGCAGATCGAGTTTGGTTTACCGGGGAGAGAAATCCTGGGCTACTACTTAAAACTACACCAGTCCAAAACCTGCGCGATAGACCTTGTCGAGATAGGCGTTGGCGCCATCGTCGTTGGTGAATCGCATGTTGGCCTCATCATATTCCAGTACCGTGTTCTCGCTGGCTCGCACGGTGGCGATATTGCCCAGCAACATGGTCTCGGTAAGGCGGCCCGCATAGTCAAAGTCCGAAGTAGTTACCTTGCTGCGGTCCTTGATGGCATCGATCCACTCCTGGTAAATCCCAGGCGACCTCGCCATTGTCCCTGCAAGTTGTTGATACTCCAAATGTTTTCTCTCAGGAATGAGACGTGGTTCACGACCATAGACGCCGTGCATGAGGGTATTGTGATCGCCAACGATCAATACCCCGCCATCGTTGTCTCCCAGCATCCGGCCCTGCTCCAGAAATTCAGGACGTTCCGGCAGTAATCCACCGTCATACCAGGTCATTTTCACTCTTGGACGGCGGCCGCGGGCAGGAAATTCAAAGTGAATCTTGGAGGCAATCGGAAAGGTTTCCAGATTTTTGCCGAAGCGGCTGGAGCTGGCGCTCACTCTATCCGGCAGGCCGAGATCCAATGCCCAGTACGGATGGTCGATGATATGGGCGCCCATATCGCCTACCACACCAGTGCCGAAATCCAGCCAACCCCGCCAGTTAAACCAGTGATACGCGCGATTCTTGAAAGGGCGATGCCTGGCAGCACCCAGCCACAAATCCCAGTCCAGATGCGCCGGGATTGGATCGGAGCCTTCCGGGCGAGCGATGCCCTGTGGCCAGACCGGGCGATTGGTCCAGCAATGTACGTCTGTGACAGTACCCAATGCACCGTCCGCCACTAGTTCATTGATGATTCTGGCCCCTTCTTCGGCATGCCCCTGGTTACCCATCTGGGTTACCACATTGGTCTCGCGGGCGCGGCGTGCCAGGAAACGGGCTTCAGCCACGGTGTGACAGAGCGGCTTCTGTATGTAGAGATGCTTTCCAAGATTCATGGCATAGGACGCGATTGGTGCGTGCATATGATCCGGTGTACTAATGAGCAGTGCATCTATCTCCGGATTTTCATCCAGCATGATGCGGTAGTCCCGATAAGTCTTGGCCTTTTCTTTGAATGGCGCGGCCCAGCTCTCGTTCATGGTTTCGCTAAGACGGGCGTCATCGATATCGCATACCGCATAGATGTTCTCATGGGCGACGGCCTGGATATCCGAGCGACCCTTGCCACCGGCACCGACGGCGGCGATGTTGATCTTGTCGCTGGGGGAAACATAAGCCGGGCCACCGAGGACGTGACGGGGCACGATCATGAACGATGAGATAGCCGCGGTTTTCTTGATGAATTCTCTGCGGCTACTCTGTGCATTCGCAGCACTTATCCCGTTGTTGCTTGTTGGTTTGTTTTTCATAAGGTCCCCCACAAGAGCATTCAATTCAATTAGAGATTCTGTACCACTTACCAAATACTATTGCCCAGCAATTTAGCACATGGGCATCCCATTCATGAACATTGGTAATAATAAATTCAGCGTAAAGTGCCCAATTTTTCTATTGTTTACTGTTCTCACTTGTTGAGCGGCTCCACGAGCATAAACGTGGCAGTGGTCTTCGCCACCAGTTTGTCTTCGCAGTAGATAGCTATTTCGCATCGAAAAAGTTGCCGCCCGGCATGGATGACTTCGGCTACCGCTAAGAGCGAATTTCCCCTCGGTGGCCTGATAAAAGAAATGCTCAGGTCCGTGGTCGCCGACAGCTTGCCTTCCGGCCTGACCGAACGTACCGCAACGCCGGCGGCGGTATCCGCGAGCGAGGTCAACACACCACCATGTACCCTGCCACCGTTGTTCAGGTGGTGGTCTTTCAGTTCAATCGAGCACGTTGCCTTGCCAGCGGAGAATTCGACGATCTCGATGCCGAGGAACTCACCGTAGGGACTCATGGGGGGTTTTTCGATTTCCGTTTTTGTCATTGCTTTCTGTAAGGTGCTTCTTTCTATAACACTACTTTGATCTAGGGTTCCAGCGGCGCTTCTGCCATCGCCTGGATCAGGTCGATCAACCCTTCGATGTCCCTGAGATCGGCAATCTCTGCCGGCGAGTGACTGTAACGACCGGGCCAGGACAGGCCGGCATTGGGTACTCCGTAAATCGTAAACGTAGTGCCGTCGGTGCCACCCTGGGTCAATCCATACTGGGCATCGATAACGGCCTCGGCAGCGATACGGCGATTACGATCCAGTTCATAGGGAGTCGCCATGCTGGCATTTTCAATCGAGCGCAGCACAGGGCCGTCGCCCAGCGGTGCATAGGCGAAGTGCGGAGACTCCAGAGGAGTATCGGAGGTAACGAAGGTATCGATACTGTAGACACGGCGCGTACGCATATGGAGTTTACTGGCAAGTTCGGCTGCGCCATTCAGCCCGCCCTCTTCGCGTACCGACCAGGCGAAGATGACCCGGTTGGGCAAACCAGCAGGGTCGATCCGCTGTAACGCCAGCAACAGAGAAGTACTACCTACCCGGTCATCGAGTGACCGGGAGGCGTAACGATAAGGACCGAGCCGATGCCCTTCTTTATAACCGGTGATGCCCATGCCGATGCGCACGCCCAGCGCGGCCAATTGCTCCGAATTCATGCCAAACCAGGCTTGCACCGAGTCCGGCTGTTTCTGTTGCGGGTCAGCGCGATTCAGAAACACGCCACGAAGTTCAGGTGCTTCCGGTTGGGACTCGATGTTGATAAACGGATCGAGTTGCATTAAGGCGGGCTGGCCTTCCCAGGCAGTGGCAACCGCACCACCGAGTCTGCGAAGATTCACCAGGCCGCTCGCCTCGATGGTTTCAATCTCGTAGCCCACCTCGTCCATGTGTGCCACAAACACGGTTGCCTGGCTTACCGGACCGAACTCGACCCAGAGGTTGCCGATGTCATCTACCTGGGCGATCTCCCTGGCCCAATCCGGCATGGCGTCATAGACGAGGTTGCGAATCGGCCCTTCGTGACCCGGAACGGCGGATCGCTCGGCCAGGTCATCGAGTTGCCGTTCGATATCGATCAGGCGGTTCACGTTCTGCGCCGACCCCCATCGACTAAGCACGCCATTGAGAACCTCAGTTTGTGCGGGCGCCTCAATCCAGTCCGGCATGGCGGCTGAGGAGTCTATTGCGCTGACCAGCGCCTGCAGTAGTTGATTGGCAGCGGCGAGCTCGACTCGCTCCATTAGCGCATCGGCATTGCTGACCCGAGGTGTGAGTAAGCGCACGCCGTTGGGACTACGGCTGGAAATGCCGGTGGGATTCTGATCGCGAAGGATCGTGTCGATGCGTGCGCCGAGTTCAGTTACCACTGCGTTGCGAAATTCCGCCGCGCCGGGCGCGAGTACGATCAAGTCATCGACCCGTGCGTCTCCGACCAGGGAGGCGGCGAGCCCGACCCACCCGAACACCTGCTGCACACTGAGCACATACTTCGTGCTGTAGTCCGGCCCGCTGATACCGGCCTCGGCCGCCGCCATCAATGCCGCGCAACCGGTACGCGCGCCGGCTCTGGGTCCCGCCACTTCATCAGCATAAAACCAGGCAGGCAAGTTTCTAATAACCGGGTCGAGTAATCCGATACCCATCGCCGCGACTGCATCGCTGGATTCCGCGCCCACATCCAGCCAGAGGTCATCTTGAGTAATGATGGCCGTTTCGTTGCGGTGCTGGGCGGCGAAATGTCCATTCGCTATCGCCGAGACGCCGACCAGAGGTCCGCTTCGCGTTAGAATTCGCAGGTGCTGCCCTTCGTGGGCCTGATCCCAAAGTGGGTGACGTGACCCGCCTCCAATACGATGCAGGCGCAGGTAGCCATCATCGGTTATCTGACTCACCGCGTAAGAAAAGGCATCGAGAGCACAGGCCACCACCCGTCGTTGCGGCCCCGACCCGACCAGCTTGGCAAGATTGCCGTAGTGGTCCCTTTCCCAGCCGCTGAAATTATCCAGTATTGCCTGGGTGGCCAGGTGCTCATGGCCAGTGGGCGCGTCAAGTGCAATCCATCCAGCGATTCGGGACACATCGGCATCCTGAGCATTAGCCTGGCAGGTAAGCGCTGCGCCACACAGACCGACTAGCAATATCCTGTTAGGAGTTATTTTCATGACAGTTTCACGAATCAATCCGGCAATCGGTAGGCAATGATGTATCCGCCCTCTGGATCTTCTTGATCAGGAGGCAGGGTGGCGAATCCGGCACCGGATCCCGTGGTTTGGTTGTACACGGGTATCGTAACCACGACAGTCTGTTTACCGGTCGGCGACAGATAGCTCATTGGCGTCGCACTGGCCAGGTACGGGAGTGGATTACTCCACAATTCTCTTCCGTTTAAGATGTCGGTAGCGCGAATGGTATTGTCATAGGTCGAAGCGCTGAATATCAGACCCCCGGCTGTCGTGACCGTACCACCAATCTGGGGCGTGCCGACACTGATCGGTAGGAACGTCTTTAAACCCAGCGGCCCGATGTCTTTTGCCAGGCCGATGGGTTTCTCCCAGAGCAAAGAGCGAGTCTCCAGATCGATAGCGGCCAACACACCATAGGGCGGTTGATTGCAGGGCACGCCCAATGGTGACACGAAGCGAATGGTCGTGTGCGAATAAGGTGTACCGAGTTGATTTCCCGGCACGCCTTCCGGTAATTCATCGCGCGGAATCAGGGTAAGCTGATTACCGACCAGCATGGGATTCACCACCATGATGTTGTTCACCTGGTCCACGCTGACGCTGCCCCAGTTGTGACCGCCCGCATTGCCGGGAAACTGCAGGATAGTATCGGTGCCAGGCACCGTGAAATGCCCTTCGTAGCGCATCTTCCGGAATGCGATGCGGCACATCATCTGGTCCCAGGGGGTGATGCCCCACATCTTGGCCTCGGTGAGGTCGGCGCGGAAATTCGGCAGGTCCATAGTAAAGGGCTGGGTAGCCGCCGCGTAGTCTTCCGGCACTCCGCCGTCGGTGGGTACCGGCAGTTCCTGGATATCGAAGATGGGCTCGCCCGTTTCGCGATTGAGCACGAACACCTCAGATCGCTTGGTAGGCACCAGCACTGCCTTGACCTTCTCGCCGTTGTCACCGGGCAGATCGATTAGCACGGGTTGAGCGGGCACGTCCCAGTCCCACAGGTCATGGTGCACTGTCTGATAAACCCAGCGCGGTTCACCAGTCTCGCCATCGATGGCAACCACGGAACTGGCATACTGCTCACTGGCCTCCATGCGGTAGCCACCAAAATAATCCGGCGTCTCATTGCCGGTGGGGGCGTAGATCAATCCGAGTTCTTCATCGACACTGAAGATGCTCCATACATTCGGTGTGCCGCGCGTATAGACCTCGCCCCGCAGGGGTTGAGTATGGATGCCCGGCCGGCCCATATCCCAGGCCCAGGCAAATTCACCGGTCAGTGCATCGAAGGCACGCACTACACCGGAAGGCTCACCGACACTCTGATTATCAAGCACCCATCCCCCGACCACGGCATTGCCGCGCACGATTCCCGGCGGTGAAGTCTGAAAATTAAAGATCTGTGGGTCGTTGCCCATGTTTTCCTTCAGATCTACTTCACCGAGGTTGCCAAATTGCACACAGCGCTCACCGGTTAATGCATCGACAGCAATCAGTCGGGTATCGACAGTGGCAGTAAGGATGCGTTGCTGACATTCACCGGCGTATTCTGCTGGCGCCTCAAAATAGGAGACGCCACGACAGGCTGTGGAGAAGTATCGGAAGCCCCCACCACCGGCATTCTCAGAATTAATCAGCGGATCGAATTGCCAGGCAAGCTCACCGCTTTCCGCATCGAGCGCGATAATGACGTTACCGCCGGCACACACATACAACAGTTCTCCGACTTGCAGTGGCGTTGCCTTGAATGCACCACCCACACCGGTACGATAAGTCCACGCCACTTCCAGGTCTTGCACGGTGTCGCGATTTATCTGCTCCAGGGGTGAGTAGCGGGAGCCACCGAGTGTATTGCCATAAGACGGCCAGTCGGATTGGGTGTTAACGGTGTTGATGCCGCTGCGTGCGGTTAACGGATTAACGTTCCAGCCGCTGCCGGCAATGAACACGCCTATCGTAATCAGTGCCACGAAGACGGCTACACCTTGGGACACTGTGGACTGAAACAGCGGCGGTGGCTTGCCGTTGTGAAGTGAGTTTCTCAACCACGGTGTCAGGAACCACAGTCCGATCGCGGCCAGGGGAAGAATCCGCGGAGCCAACGCCCAGAGGTTGGTGCCCGACTCAAGAAATGCCCACGCCACGGTGGCAACCAGCAGTCCACCATAGATCACCGACCCCATCGAATCGGCAACCCACAAGCGTCTACCGGAAGCCACCAACAAGATACCGGCGAGCAGGTAATAGAAAGACCCGCCCAGGAACACGAGCTGCACACCACCCAGGATCAATGGCGCTGCGATGACGAAAAGGAATATCGGGAAGATACGGGGTGGCCCTATGTTGTCAGTGTTCATTGTTCTGGCCTCGCTTGAGTAAATTTATTCAGTCTGGCAATCGATATGCCATGATATAGCCGCCGAGTGGATCTTCATTCTCCGGCACCGTCACCCGTGCCGCGACGGCGGAATTGGTATTGTAGACTGGCACCGTTACGATCAGGGTCTGCTTGCCAGATTGCGGTGCCCGATAAACCATCGGCGTGGCATGGGCAGACCAGGGCAATGGCGCCGACCACAGTTCCTCGCCGTTCTCGACACGGATGGCACGTACCGTGTTGTCGAATGCGCCGGAATGGAAGATCAGCCCGCCGGCGGTGATGACTGTGCCACCCATCTGGGGTGTGCCGACAGTCACGGGCAACCGGGTGGGAATGGCCCAGGGTCCAGACTCCTTCGCGGTACCGATCGGTCGCTTCCACAGCACTTCCAGTGTCACCAGATCAACCAGTGCCAGCACCCCGTAGGGAGGCTCGAAACAGGGAATCTCCAACGGCGAAATGAACCGCGAGGTAGCATGGGCGTAAGGCGTCCCGAGCTGGTTACCCTGCGCACCTGCCGGCAATTCGCTGCGTGGAATCAGGCGCTGTATGTTCGCCATCAATAAAGGATTGGCTACCAGCAGATGGTTCGCTTCGTCGACACTGATGCTGCCCCAGTTAAAACCGCCGGAATTGCCAGGATGGTACAGGCTCCAGTCGGTACCCGGTGGCGTGAAGTGTCCCTCATAGCGGAGCTTCTTGTATTCGATGCGGCACCACAGCTGGTCATAGGGTGTGATGCCCCACATGTCCGCCTCGCTGAGATCGGGTCCGCGAAAGTCTGGAAACAGGGAGAATGGCTGGGTGGGTGACAGCCATTCCTCGGCTACCTTGCCCTGCTGTGGAACCGGGCGTTCCTCGACGCCGGCTATGGGCTCCCCGTTGACCCGGTTCAGCATGAAAATCTCGCCACGTTTGGTCGGCGCCAGCAGGGCGGGAATGATCTCGCCGTTGGGGCCTGGAATATCGATGAGTGTCGGCTGGGAGGGAATGTCATAGTCCCAGATGTCATGATGTACAGTTTGAAACGACCAGCGCAGTGACCCGTCACGGCCATCGAGAGCGACGATGGCTGCTGAGAATTGTTCCGACACATCCAGGCGCTGGGCGCCGAAAAAATCCGGCGTCTCGTTGCCGGTTGGAGCGAATACCATCTCCCGCTCTTCATCGACACTGAACAGGCTCCACACGTTCGGTGTAGCGCGGGTGTATTCCTCACCTTCGGCGGGCTCGGAATTAATTCCGGGCCGACCCATGTCCCAGGCCCAGGCAAAATCGCCGCTTATGGCGTTGAAGGCGCGAATGACTCCAGAGGGTTCCCCCACTGTCATGTTGTCACGCACCCAACCGCCGATGACAGCGTTACCGCTGACTATGGCTGGCGGCGAAGTCAGCATGTAGGAAATAGGGACACCTGTCCCCATACCAACGGAGAGATCGACCTCGCCCTCATAACCGAAGCTGATACAGGGTTGGCCATTCCTGGCATCCAGTGCGATCAGACGCGCATCGGTGGTGGCAGTCAAGGTGCGCTGCTGGCATTCACCCCGGTAGGATTCCGGCGCCTGGTAATAGGTCACCGCCCGGCATCCCGTCCGGTAGTAACGGCCGCCGCTGGCATTGATGACCTCTTCGGGTATTTGCGGGTCGTATTGCCAGCGCCGTTCACCGGATTCTGCATCGAGAGCAATTACCACGTTTGAGCCAGCACAGACATACAGCAGATCATCCACTTGAATCGGGGTGCCTTTCAATGATCCGCCAATGGCGGTGCGGTAAGTCCAGGCCAGTTCAAGATCGCCTACCGTGTCGGGATTGATCTGATCCATGGGGGAATAGCGGGACCCGGCACGGGTGTTGCCGTAGGCTGGCCAGTCGGTGTTCGAATTAACTCTAGTCTGGCCCGCCCTGTCGGGAACAGGATTCACGGTGTAGCTCGATCCAGCCGCCAGCACAAAGACCACACCAATGGCGACAAAAACCGCGATACCACGCACGACAACGGAAGAATGCAATGGAGAGACTTGCGGGCCATAAAGAGAACGTCTCAACCAGGGAGTAAGCAACCAGAGCCCGAGAACCGCCATTGGCAAGATGCGCGGTGCCAGCGCCCAGGGATCTACACCAGCTTCCTGGAACGACCAGACGATGGTGCCGAACAGCAACATCCCGTAGAGCCAGGACCCAACAATACTGCCTCGCCACAGCATGAAGGCGCTGAGCAGTAGCATGACGGAAGCGAGCAGATAGTAGCTCGAACCACCGAGTTGATTAAGCTGCCAACCCATCACTGTAAAAGGAAGGGCCAGCAATACCAGGAGAATCGGAAACAGACGTGGTGGTCGCACGCCCCGGTTGGCAGTCATTCAAAGCACGCCCTTTGTTTTCGGTGCACGGATTACTGGCTGCCTACTTCAAGCAGCAGGTGCACCTGCTTCTTTATTATGCAGTGACTATAGTACAGATTCCGGGGGGTGGCTATGGCGCCGCCGTGCCCGAACTCACCAGATACCGGGGACCAGACGCCAGCGAATCCGCTGGGTGTATTCGCTATAGCCATCCAGGTCTCGGTGCAGGACCAACTCTTCATTCAATATACGAAAGATCAGGGCAAACGGTACTACCGCCACGGCCAGGTAGGCCCACCAGGAACCGAGGGCGATGGGTGTGGCGACATACATGAGCAGAAAACCTGCGTACATGGGGTGGCGAACCAGAGCGTAGGGGCCGCAATCGATGACTCGTTGGTTCTGCTCCACTTCGATGGTGCGCGCGGCGAAGCTGTTCACCTTCATTACATAGATCATGAACAGGTAGCCCAACAGCATCATGGCGTCGCCGGCTAGTACCAACCACACCGGTATCTCGGACCAGCCGAAGCGCTTGTCAAAGCCGGGAATCATGAAGATGGCGAGCACGGAGATAATCAGGATGGCGACCACGCGTTGCTGGGTTGCTTCCCTCTCGCTGGTCTTCATCCGGCGCTCCAGAACTTCCGGGGCATTCCTGAGAAAATAGATCAGGCCAATAAACATCGGTACTAACAGTATCCCGAAATAGGCATAGACCTGCCAGAAGTCTAAAGTTCCCGCTGGCCATAGCACCAGCAGCCCAATTCCCAGTGGGAGCATGGCGAGCCTGATCAGGATGCGTGTTAGAAGTGATTTCATAGTAGGTTCTCTAAAGTTCAGCCTTTGGATTTCTCCAATGAGCGCTGCGCTTCCTTGAAGCGTAATTTTTCCCGTCGCCGTTGATCTATGGTCTGTTGCATGGGGTGACCGATATGATCTTCCCCGCGCTCTTTGGCCAGTTGCATCTGTCGCTCTCGCTCGGCATAGCGCTTCACCTGCTCTTTGCTGTGCTTGTCAAAACAATGTGGACAGCTGACGCCGTGCTGGTAGTGCTCGCTGCTTTTATCCTGTTCCGTAATGGGCATGCGACAGGCATGACATTGGTCATAGTCGCCCCGTTCCAGCTTATGGTTCACGGTAACCCGATTATCGAAGACAAAACACTCGCCCTGCCATTTAGTCTGCTCTTCAGGTACCTCTTCCAGGTATTTCAAAATACCGCCTTGCAGATGGTAGACCTGCGCAAACCCCTGCTGCTTGAGATAGGCGGTCGATTTCTCACAGCGGATACCCCCGGTACAGAACATCGCCACCTTCTTATGGCGAGCCGGATCCAGGTGCTTCTTCACGTAGCCGGGAAACTCCCGAAAGGAATCGGTCTGCGGATTGACAGCATTTTCGAACGTACCGATTTTCACCTCATACTTGTTACGGGTATCCAGAAGCAGCACATCGGGATCACTGATCAGGTCGTTCCAGTCTTGCGCACGAACATAGGTACCAGCGATATGATTCGGGTCAATATCCTCCACACCCATGGTGACTATCTCTTTCTTAAGTTTCACCTTGGTGCGATAGAAAGGATTCTCATCGACATAGGATTCCTTGGTGGCCAAGCCCGCGAATCGCTCATCCTCGCCCAGCCAGTTCACCACAGCGTCGATCCCGGCGCGGGAACCGGCGATAGTGCCATTGATTCCTTCTGCCGCAAGCAACAGGGTACCACGCACGCCATGCTGCAGCATGACCTTATGCAGGGGTACTCGAAAAGCTTCGAAGTCGGGAAATCTGGCGAATCGATACAGCGCGGACACCACCACGCCGTTCGCTGGGACAGCTGTGTCATTCATAACTCTTCCTCGTTGCCGCCCGGAACGTAAAACCGGCGCAAAGTTCTGGAAACGCATATTAATGCAGAATTCCTCCTAATGAAAATACCAAGATTACAATGGCGTCAACCGCCTACTGAACTGCAGGGCACATTTTTCTAATTGCGGGCACGCTTGCTGCACAATGACAGCTCACTTTCTTCAATTCTGAGAATAACCAGTCAGGAAAATAAAGCAGCTATCGGCCCTGTTCTACTTACAAAGATCACTGCTCATTACACTCTTACTGTGTAAATTTGCGCTTACAAAAAGAGCAGGACAGAAAGCTGGATACTCTAAAATTCTCGCTATACAGCGAATTATCGCTCCCTTTGTCAATTGTCAATCCCGAAAATGATTAACTATTCAAGTGGTTAAAAGAAGAAAAGCTGAAGATAGGAGAAACCTCTTAACTAGAATGCGGGTTCTCGTATCCCAAAATACAGGGACCCCTCGCGTTGCCTATTCCTCTCAGCTGATATTTTTAACAAGCTGTTCCAATTCAGTCACTTGGGGAATAAACTCAGGAACCAGTAGGTGGTAAAGGGCGCATGCGCCATATACAAATGTTATGTTCCTCAATCGACATCAAGTGCAACCGGAATAGATAAATGAATCTAAGAATTTCTGTTTTCCTTTTGGTTCTTCCAATTTCAAGTCACGCAGCTGAAGGATTTATTCTTAAAGCTGGCGAAGGTGAAATTTTAGGCAATGGCATTGTGATAAAAGCATCACCCGCGATCGGCACACAACGATCTATCATGGTTGAGCAGTCATTTCCTCTTGAAGGCTCAACCGGGTTGCATCTTCACGAGCAGGGAGACGAGCTATTTTATGTGGTATCTGGGCAAGGCTCTGCGACTCTTGGCGAATCGGAGTCTCCCATAGGACCTGGAGATGTAATTTTCGTCCCAGCTGGCTCAATTCACAGAATTCGCAATCTCGACTACGAAGAGCCCCTTGTAGTCGTCTTCTTCATGGATAGCCCTGAGCTGGTAGATCAGTTCAGAGAAATGCATGAGAAGGCAATGGAAAATCCGGACCGCCGCTTAACACTCGATGAGTGTACCCCGTCAGCACTAGTTGGACAGTTTAAGGTGATTGTCTAAGAGAGACTTTTCGTTCATCGTTAACCCAAGAGGAAATGATGATGACTTATTCTAAATCAACTAAACGCAGCGCTGAAAAAACGGTACGAGATATTCGCAGAGCGACCCGGCGCAATTATTCAGCAGAAGAAAAGATCCGGATTGTTCTGGAAGGGCTGCGCGGTGAAGACAGTATTGCCGAACTGTGCCGCAAGGAAGGTATAAATCAAAACCTGTATTACCGCTGGAGTAAAGAGTTTCTTGAAGCGGGGAAGAAACGGCTAGCGGGCGATACCGTTCGAGAAGCCACCTCCGATGAGGTTAAAGGGCTGCGCAGTGAAAGCCTGGCGTTGAAGGAAGCGTTGGCCGAACTGATGCTGGAAAACCGGCTTCTTAAAAAAAGCATGCTCGGGGATGGGGAGGACGATACATGAGGTACTCAGCGGCTGAAAAGGAGGAAATCATTCGCCTTGTTGAACAGTCCAGCTTGCCTGTTCGCCAAACCTTGCAACGCCTGGATATTACTAAATCCACATTCTATAACTGGTTAAAACGCTTTGAGGAAAACAGATTAGATGGGCTTCATGACCAAAAACCCAGCCCGGAATCGGTGTGGAATAAGCTGCCCCGGAGTGAGTGCAATGCGATTATCGAGCTAGCACTGGAGAAGCCTGAGTTGTCGCCCAGAGAACTGGCGGTGAGCTATACCGATCAAGGCCGGTTCATCTCGGAATCGAGTGTCTATCGGCTTCTCAAGGCGCAGGACCTGATAACCAGCCCCGCGTATATCCTGATGCAGGCATCGGATAAGTTCCAGCACCCCACCCGCCGGGTAAATGAGATGTGGCAGACCGATTTTACGTACTTCAAGATACTGGGCTGGGGCTGGTATTACCTCTCAACCGTACTGGATGATTATTCACGGTTTATCGTCGCCTGGCGCTTATGTACCTCGATGACGGCTACCGATGTGTCCGACACTCTGGATGAGGCGCTTACCTTTACGCACCTGGACAGTGTGAAGGTAAAACACAAAGCTCGCTTACTCAGTGACAACGGCCCGTGTTACCTGTCTGGTGAACTCGCAGAGTACCTGAACGACAACAACATGACTCACACCCGAGGCAGACCCTATCATCCACAAACACAAGGCAAGATCGAGCGCTGGCATCGCTCCATGAAAAACCAGGTCTTGTTGGAAAACTATTACTTTCCGAATGAGCTAAAAACGAGGATTGGTGAATTCGTAACTTATTACAATCACGAGCGTTACCATGAGTCACTGGATTATCTGACACCCGCCGATGTTTACTATGGTCGGGGGCAAACCATCCTCAACAGACGCGAGCGCACCAAACTTAAAACCTTGGCGATGCGAAAGCAAAACCATTATGCTAACCGAGCAAATCAACTAAATTGATGGACGGGAGTCTCTCTTAAACTAGAGCCCGATCTGTCCAAAAGGTTCTGACGACGTACATTGTTTCCATTAGCGGACCATTAGGTCTGCGACGCATTAGGGGATTTCGAGATGAATCACTTTCCGGGAAAT
This sequence comes from Pseudomonadota bacterium, assembly GCA_027623555.1. Classification (GTDB taxonomy): domain Bacteria; phylum Pseudomonadota; class Gammaproteobacteria; order Pseudomonadales; family Pseudohongiellaceae; genus UBA9145. The sequence goes on from JAQBSZ010000003.1 coordinate 79,668, forward strand.
GGAAGGGTTTCCGATCCTCTCGGCTGAACCTTCAATATCGCGTCATTTACAAAGTCGAGAAAGATAAAGTATTGGTTCGAGTAGAAAACGTTACGCCCCATGATTATCGGAGGAAGTAACATGAATGATTATCGATTAGCTAAACGTTCCATTGAGGTTTCTGTCGGTGAATCCGTTAAGATTCTTAGAGAATTACAAGAACTCAGTCAAAACGAACTGGCCGAGTTAACTGGAATTCCTCAGTCAACTATTTCTGCGATCGAAAATGATAGGGTTCAACTTGGGGTCGAGCGGGCCAAAGTTTTGGCGCGTGCATTGCATTGTCATCCTGCGGTAATTGTGTTCCCTGGTTGGGATATCCAGCAAGAATCTGCAGCATAACAATAATCAAATCAAAAAGTATAAACCGCTGTGCGGTTTACCTACTATTAAGTGACTATGGTTTGAATCAAGCTTTTTAAGCTACTTGTTCTTGCCAATGTGTCCCTGTCTTCATCATTGCGTTCAGTATCGTTAACTGCCTTCGCATACAAGCCACCATAGCCACTTTCTTAGGCTTTCCTGCTGCCACCATCCGCTGATACATTGGCTTCAATGTGGGATGGCATTGAATGGCCGACATGATAAAAACAAAGAGAACGGTTCTGACTTTGTGTCGCCCGCCTCGAATGATTCTCCTGCCTTCAAATTTGCCACTGTCGCGATTCATAGGAACAACACCAACCAGGGCTGCTATCTGTTTCCGATTCAATTGTCCCAACTCTGGCAGCTCACTGAGCAAGGTGAAGGCAAGCACTTTACCCACCCCTTTAGCACTGAGTAACAGTTCTCGCTTCTCCGACCACTCTGGGCAACCCTCAATTAACTTGTCCAATTGTTGGTCTATCTTTTTTACTTCATCTTGTATCGACATCAGAATGCGCTTGATCGGATCCTGCACTGCTTTCGGCATTCGAGTTAAGCGATTCTTTTGCATAGTACTCATGTCCAGACATTGACTTCGGACCGCCCCCAGATCGCTGATCTGCTGCAATTTAGCACTCTTCACCAAGGTTAACCTTGGTTTTAACGCCTCGCCAAAGTGGGCTATATCGCTTGCATCCAACTTGTCAGTCTTCGCCACTCGACCAGTAGACTTGGCAAAATCGCGTACCTGGCTGGGATTACAGACCATCAGAGGCAAGCCTAGTTTCTGTGCTGCCTTTACAAAATGACTTTCCAGCCTTCCTGTGGCTTCAATCAATACCCGCGTCGGATTCAGGCCTGCAAGCCTGCGTGCAGCGGCCAGTGCTTCTTTGGGGGTATTGGGATAGGAAAAATACTCTCCTGAGGGCCGGATATTGAAATTCAATTGCGCCTGACCCGTATCGATACCCACATTAATCTCGCTGTTTTGGAATGCATTCATACGTTAAGCTACCTCTGCCTTGCTATACGGGCTCGGGGCCCTCATGACTATTCGAGTTGTGCCTAATAGAGTTCTGCAACGCTTACACTTAATACCGGTTTTCGAACCTGGGCGTTAACAAGCTGCTGCAGAATGGCCTTCAGCGCTTACTGAAGGTGGCCCCCAATTTACCCGTTTACAATCAAGAATGAAAAACTCAAACAAGGCACAAGAACAACCATACAAGGGCGTTATACGTGCAGAAGAGATTTTAGTGAGCGTCAAGGATGTACCTAGTCCAATCGATTTTAGAGATCGTACCGACGCTAAAGAGTGGGCCCAATCTGCCCTTCAGAAGCGCCCTGACCGACCTGTCTTCTTCGATAAGTTTGCACAGGAGATATCCGCGCACCGCTCAATTGAAAGAGTATTGGAACTTGGATCTGGTCCAGGATTCCTTATTGCTCATTTGCTTGAGAGAACCCATGTAAAAGAATACGTGGCATTAGATTTTTCTGCCGCTATGCATGAGCTAGCACGCACTCATTTAAGGGGAAGCAACGGGCGAGTATCATTTATTGAGCGAAACTTTAAGGTCCGCGGGTGGACTGCCGGACTTGAAAAATTTGATTGCGTAGTGACTAACCAATCAGTACACGAGTTACGACATAAATCCTATGCATCGAAGTTGCATAGCGAAGTTCGAGATCTATTGCGTGACAAAGGCGTTTATCTGGTGAACGATCACTTTGCGGGCAGTGATGGCATGTCTAACAACGAGCTATATATGACGAAAGAAGAACACAAAGAAGCAATGTTAGCAGCGGGATTTGCCGAAGTAACCGCATTACTAACCCAATCGAAAATGTTACTTTTAAGAGCGGTGAAGTGACGGAGACCTAACCCACTTTTGAACACACCTCAATCTACCAAATAGGAGGTGTGAAATGGTATGTCGGAATGAGGTATTTGCCCATGAAAAATCTCGCAAGACTATTGCTTGTACTCGGTAGTGCACTCTCGGCGACTACCGCGTTGGGCGAAGTGATACTCATCGCAGAAACCGGCTTTATAGTTGAGAACAAGATTCAGCTCAGTTCCGACCGGAGAACAACCTGGCGGATCTTCACTCAGCAAGTCAATGACTGGTGGCCCGCCGATCATACCTGGTGGGGAGAATCCAGCACGCTCACGATTGATGAGTTTGCCGGAGGCTGTTTCTGTGAGAAGAACACAGGTAAATCGGCGGAACACATGCGGATCTCGTTCGTTGATCCTCCCAGTTTGATGCGCATGACCGGCGGACTGGGTCCACTACAGGGTATGGGCATGTATGGCGCTCTGGAATGGGTGTTTGAATCGACTGATCAAGGTACTAATGTGACCATGACTTATCGGGTAAATGGCATTAACCCCGATGGATTCGCTGAATTAGCTCCGATAGTGGATGCGGTACAGGCAATCCAACTCGGTGGATTAGGTAGCCTGGTTCAGAATAACCACTGAGCCGACATCGCCTCGTGCCAGTGGAGCGCCTAATTCTGGATAACTCCACTAAAAGATCGAGTCAAAATTCCAACCTACCCCTTACCTGACAAGCCTCTTATGGAAATCATTTGTACCAAAATTTCGGATTGACAGCATTCGTTTCGGGTTCGTCGTGATGACAATTCTGTGGAAGAGACCACGTTTGATAGCCGCCGCTTTCTTCGCCATGACCTGGCACTTCTGGCCGTAGAAGGGGAAATCCCGCTGCACGGCGGATACTGGGGATCCGTAGCTGCGGGGCACCTGGGGGATGGAAAGGCTATGCGGGGGCGGGATATTATTCTGGCCGAATCGCCGGCTGGCCCGATACAAATACTCATGAGAATCGAGGCCGATGTGCGTAAGTAGTTAGCAACTATAGAGAAAATCCAGCCACAACTGGCCTCACTGGACCTGGCAACACGCATCCGAAAAAGGGCTCAGGCGCTGCAAGGGCACTGGAAAAGCACACACTTTCGAGGCGAAATGGTGGTAGCATGGGAACCAGGGCCTGCCAGAATCTGACAATCCATCCAAAACAGAGCTTTCTGTATGTTGAGTTGAATGCCAATGGCACCCTGGATCGACCAGGTATCTAATAAGAAGTTGTTATTCTGAGTCAGAAAATTTTCACCCAAAAAATAGGAAAGTATGTAATGAGTAAAGGTACAGTAAAGTGGTTCAATGCAGATAAAGGGTTCGGTTTTATTACGCCAGAGGACGGAGGGAAAGATCTGTTTGTCCACTTCTCTGAAATAAAAAGCGATGGTGGTTATGCAACTTTAAATGACGGACAGGCAGTAGAGTTCGTAGTTGGCGAAGGACAGAAAGGTCCTTGCGCTACAAGTGTTGTGCCGTTATAGACAGATAAAAATGTGTTAAGCGCAGAAATTGACACAGAGCAATAAATTTGAAAGTGGGACGTAACTCTGCGCGTTACGTCCCTTTTTACTATGAGTTTTGGCATCCAGCTTCAAGACAGGTAGTTTCTCGTGTCCCGCTGTTGACGATCCTTAGTAACTCCCCCTCAGTATCCCGCCTCAACTAACATCTCAAGAAAGCACTGTTTGCCCGGTGATGCTCATCGCTTGCGTAGAAGCTGCTGCTTTTCGCTGACCGGCTACACCGCCCAAAGAGAATTTGGAGTTAGTAGTGAGAAAAGTACTGGTATTTGGAAATTCTGGATCTGGCAAGTCAACATTGGCGCGGCAGCTCAAATATTCAGAGGGACTTGCACATCTGGATCTGGACGCGCTTGCATGGCTCAATACCAGTCCTCCAGAGCGCGCACCGTTGAATGAATCGCTGCGGAGTATTCAGCAATTTTTCAGAGAGAATGAAGGCTGGGTTATCGAGGGTTGCTATACGGACTTGCTTGAACTGGCAGGTCGGGCGGCCAATGCAATCATCTTTCTGAATTTGCCGATTGAGTTGTGTATCGAAAATGCCAGGAATCGCCCCTGGGAGCCACATAAATACGCCAGCAAACATGCCCAGGATGACAATCTGGACATGTTTATGGACTGGATCGCACAATATGATCGACGTCACGATGTTTTTTCTTTAGAGTCTCATCTATCTTTTTATGAGAAATTCACTGGCGAAAAAACCATGCTCACAAGCAATGCTAGGGCTAGCTGACAATCAAATTCGCACAGAACCGGGTTCTGTTCCGATGACTATAAAACCAGAAGAGAGAATGATTATGACCAATAACAAAACGCTAAAACTGCTCGTGTGCCTGCTGACATCAGGCTTGTTCGGCATCCTATCGCTATCTGCGCAAGCCGTGGAACCCGATGAACTGGGATTCATCATCGGTCAGCCCGAGGATCTGGTGCCTGCCGATGGCGGCCGCAGCGTGCTAATTTATGGCGATCCTTCCAAGCCTGGCCTGTATGTTATGCGCATAACGTTCCCACCAGGTGCCGGTAGCCGTCCGCACTATCACAGCACGGCGCGCTATATCACCGTTATCAAGGGAACCTGGTATACCTCCTGGGGCCCCAAGTCTGACATCTATAATCCAGACGATATGATGGCGGTAAAGGAAGGCACGTTCATCTATCAACCACCGGAAGGACATCACTACGACATGGCCAAGGATGAAGAAGTGACTGTGCAGATCATGGGCATGGGCCCGGTAGTGACCACGCAGATTCCACAGCCTCAATAGAACTTCGGTTTGCTCGACTGCTAGCGGTCTAATTGGCCACTATTGATTCACTATAGATCCAATCTACCGCTCTAGGTCTAATAGACCGTAAACTGTCCCATCATGCCATCATCCTCGTGTTCGAGGATGTGGCAGTGGTACATGTAAGCCGCCTCCGGATCAGCGAAATGTTCGAATTCCATGACGATTCGGACCCGTTCACCCGGCCCCACCTTGACCGTATCTTTATAAGCCCGCTCATGGGCATCGGGTTGTCGACCATTGCGCTGAATCACCTGGAATTGCCCGTGATGAATGTGAAACGGATGCATCATTGCGGTTTCGTTATTGATCCGCCAGATCTCTGTGCTGCCAACTGGAATGCGTTCATTGATCACGTTCATGTCCATTGCAGCGCCATTGATGGAGAAATTGCCACCCATTCGGCTTCCCATTCCTCCACTGCCTCCAGGACCACGCCCCTGGCCGCCACCCATCATGCCCATGCCCATTGACATGCCCAGCGTAAATTCCCTCACCCTGTCGACGCCGGCGGCGTCGTAGCGAGGTACTGTTGTCAGGCGGTCTGGTAATGCTTCGGAGTGAGTCAGATTGGACTGAGGCCGGACTGAGAGGATCGTGAAGGTTTCGGAATTCAGATTGTGCATGTTGGCCATCATGCCGCGGGCTCGAAACGGAGAATCTTCGGCCATTGGCAGACTCAACAAGTCTACCGGCCTGCCGTCACTGAAATCGACGACGATCTCACAGCGTTCAGCCGGCGCGAGTTCCAGCCTATTCATCTGGTGTGGGTGCTCGAGAAAGCCACCATCGCAAGTAATTTGTTGGAACGCGCGCCCGTCTCTGAAGGCGAAATTGTAGGTCCGTGCATTCGATCCATTAAGCAGCCTGAATCGCACTCTTTCTGTAGTGGGTATAAAATAGGGAGACATGGTACCGTTTACCAGGACTGAGTTACCGAACATGCCAAGCATGACATCCATATGCGTACGTATGTATTGAAATGATCCGTCTTCATTGAAGCGACGATCCTGCACAATCAGCGGTATATCATCGAGGCCGTATTGCGAAGGAATGCTCAGATCACCAGTCTCTTCATCATCGATGATGATCAGGCCGGCCAGGCCCTTGTAGACCTGCTCTCCGGTTCTTTCTACCAGATGCGAGTGATACCAGAATGTGCCAGCATTCTGCATCGCCTTGAATTCAGGTTCCCACGTGGCACCGCTATCAATAATCTGGTGAGGACCTCCATCGGCGGCGGCAGGCACATGCAGGCCGTGCCAGTGAAGCGTGGTCTGCTCATTCAGTGCATTGTGGACATGCATGGCAATGTCATCGCCGTTCTTGAATCGTAAAGTGGGGCCAAGGAAGGCGCCGTTGACTCCATAAGTTGGTGTATTCAGTCCAGCGATGAATCGTGAGACCCCTTCCTGCAGCCGCAAGTTAAAATGCGACTGCCCTCCAGATCGATCGCCAGTGAGCAATTCCGGAATCTTTAACTCGTTGCCACCATTAGCACCACCCTGAGGCAGCGCCACACCTGGAATAAGCAAGCCAGAAGTTCCAATTCCCGCGGCCTGAATAAATTGCCTGCGCTTCAGCATAAGTTTTCCGCTACCTTGTAAAGAATCTGCAACTAGTGAGCATACGCAATCGGCCTGGATTAATTTTGATCCAGGTAAAGAAAATACGGAATAGAGAAGCGAGCGGAAAAGCCGGATCTGGTCAGGTGGTTACCACGGGAAGTTTGGAAGGCAGACCCCATTCTGCCCAGGAACCATCATACACGGACAGCTTCTCGTAACCCGCTACATTCGCTGCCAGGGTGAGAATACAGGCGGTGATTCCCGAGCCGCAGCAGGTGATTACTTTTTTATCAGGTGCAACTACCCTGGCAAAGATTTCTCGAAGCTCTGCGGCAGATTTCAGACTCCCGCCATTAAGTACTTCTGGAAACGGCAGGTTCAGCGCATTGGGCATATGTCCTTCCCTCACCCCTGGCCGCGGTTCTGCTTCCAGTCCCTTGAAGCGCCCGGCCGAGCGAGCGTCCAGAATTCTGCAACCCTCATCATCGAGCGCTTTCAGTACTACATTAAAATCACAAAAGAGATCCTCAATGGGATTCGCCCTGAAATCTCCAGGCTCTGCCTCGGCATAAAGGTTAGAGATCTCATTTCCTGCCTCAATCCAGGCTGGCAGACCTCCATCCAACACCACGACCTGTTGATGTCCCATGGCGCGAAACATCCACCAGGCTCGGGGGCTGGCGTAGAGCCCAACATCATCATAGACCACAATGACACTGTCCTGACTGATGCCAAGCTTGCGCACTTCCGCTTCGAAGTGTTCAGCGGTGGGCATCATGTGGGGCAGTGAGCTGTTTGATTTGCAAACCTGTTGGTCATAGTCGAAGCGTCGCGCACCGGGGATTGCTGCAAATTGACCTTTTTCATTAATAGACTTGTAACCCGGCACAACCCCTGGCACCGATGCATCCAGCAGCACCAGGTTGCTGTCATCCAGGTTGTGACGGAGCCATTGAATATCTACCAGCGGATGATTTGTCTTCAGCATGAGAGGATTTCTGGATCAGAGTTCAGTGACAAACTCACGGAGTTTGTCTTTCAATTTCGCGGTATTTTCAGGGCCGATACGAATCAACTGCTTATGCACTTGCTGCAGGTTTTCGATGCTGGCGTCGGCATACAGATACATTATCGATGGTCTGACCAACTGGTAGGGCCCTGCTACATCCGCTGTGCGCAAGACATTATTGATGGCACTGCGCAGGGTGTCATCGAAACTGACATTGCGGAACCCGATCTCTGCATAAGCCTGCTGAAATAACGGAGACAGTGTGCGATACAGTGCCATGGAAGCGGCGGTGTCGATGGAGACAAAGATGTCGATCACCTGGTTGAAACGTGCATGAGCGCTCCCGTCCATCACGAACAGGTTGTCGTCGATATTCCCAACGGGCATCGGTTGAGTGATTCCCTTGTAGGGAAGGCCAGTCTGAGGAAATCCGCCACGGCTGATGTTTTCAACGAACACAACAAACTTGCGAATAATTTGCTCGTCGGCCATCAAGCGAATCAGGGCAGCACCATTGAGCAGGGCGCGCAGACCCTCGAACACGAAATCATCACTGTTGTTCAGACTCGGTAGTTGAATGACTGCCGCCGTTACTGATGCTTCGATGACAGGCTCTGGACTCAATACTTCAACAGGTGCCTCGGCAATTGTCGGCTCGGCACTGGCCACAGCCGGTGGTTCGCGTTCGGGTTGGAGACGAATCTGGGGAAGCGCCGGTGATATCGCCTCGGCAACATCGGGTTCAGCGGCTGGCAATGACGGAGACGGGATAACCACGGTAGTGGTTCCTTGCGGAGCCTCGAAGGTTGCGGCGAAATAGACCAGCGACAGCAATGTTAGTACGGCCACCAGGGCAATAACCATCAGGCCAGCTTTTGACATCGGCAGCTCCGTCCCCTTGCGAAGGGAAGTATTCTGGCACAGGGCCTTGCACACAACAACTGGCGCAGTGGCACGATCATAATTTAGTCATGAAGTACCCTATTTGCGTCATTTTCCGCGGGGTGGAAGAAAATTCTTACAAAATAGCGGCGCCTGGCGCATTGCCCATGCAGCTACTCCCATACCTCTGGCTACCGGGCTTTAAGACTCTCCTCTGGATGCTTTGTCGCCGACATTTCGTGTGAATTTCGTGCTCCTGTCGTATGCTGTTCTCGAAAACCAGTGCAGGGTAGTAGTTCTTCAAATTATTGGTGGAAATATGATTGTTAGAAAACTGCGATTGAAGCGCGGCTGGTCCCAGAGCCAACTTGCGGAAATGGCTGGGGTAACAACCCGAACCATTCAACGCATTGAGCGTGGTCACAGGTCCAGCATGGAAACTTCTAAAGCACTCGCATCAGTATTTGAGGTAGATCTTTCAACTATTCAAGCTGAGGAGTCAGACATGAACAAAGATTCAGAGATCAGTTTCGATGAACAGGAAGCCCTGGCTTATGCCAAGCGCATGAAAGAATTTTACGAATTTCTCGCAACCTATCTTCTTCTGGCAGCTGTATTCCTGGTGGTTTTCTGGGGCGAATGGATCGTATATCTAATCTTCGCCGGACTCGGGGTATGCCTGCTTATCCAGGGTCTGCTCGCCTTCGAAGTCATCGGCTTTCTAAGCCCGAACTGGGAACGGAAATTCGCGGAAAAGAGGCTGGGCCGAAAACTTTAATTAATCAAGTGCTGTGCATTTAAAAGCGATCAAAAAGAACTCTCAGTAAGCCCAGGGGTGAAGAAAGCGATTATCATGCGTGAGCATGACGCGCAGCTGAACGACAGCTATCTGAGATCGTTGGCCGGGCCATGCGCAATTTGTGATTTTTTTTGCAAGTTGCTATGAACTCAGCATTAGCCAAGACTTTAATCCGAAGAAAGCAATTCAATCTCTATGCATCAATTCACCAGGAAAACCACGCTTTTTTGCCGGTGAATTGAATCCTACTGTGGAAAAATCCAGGGTAGGATTTTTTCAGGATCAAAAAGAAAAACCCGATCACTTTACAGTGATCGGGTTCTTATTCGGTCAGAATAGCGACTTAACGCGATTCTAGATCTTGGGAAAACCCAGTTCACCCATGGTGCGGGTTAAATCCCGTCCCGCCGTTGCTGGATTGGTTTCCTTGTCGATCTTCAGGATCGTACCGTCTGAATCTATGTAATAGGTCCAACGGTTGGCGAAACCAGCATCCATCAGGACTTCGTAAGCTCCTGTCATCTCCTTGGTAGGATCTGCCAGGATTGGAAACCCGGCTTCGTGCTCAGCAGCGAAAGCCGTGTTGTCTTCCAGTGTATCTACACTGGCCATGAAGTAGGCAACGTCGAAACTTTGAATTTCTCTGGCACTGTCACGCAGCGCTTTGCATTGCATAGTTCAGCCGCCGGTAAAGGCTTTGGGAAAGAAAGCAATCACTACCGGCTTGTTGCCCAGGAATTGGGACATGCTGTAGGTCTTGCCGTCTGATGCCGGCAGCGAGAAATCAGGCGCTTTATCGCCCACTTCCAGAGCCGCGGCAAATTGGCTACCCAGGGCCAGCGTGGCGATAACCGCCGACATCAGGACTTGAGTTAGCCGCTTGGCAAATTGAGACATAGTCTTCTCCAGTTAGTATTCACAACCAGTAACCCGCAGGCAGGCTACTGATCACGCCTGTTGTACCCTTTGTGGGTAAAAATTTCCACTAAAAACCGGCAAATTGCCAGATTTCGGCGACTTAAGCTGATTAAAACACCGAGGTCCGCCGGCTGGCCCGTAACAGTTGCTCGGCTTCGGTCTGCAACTCGGCAATCTGCACTTCCAGCTGCTGGCGCTCAGCCAGGCTCAGCTCGGTACTGGTGTCCAGGATATAGTACAGTCTTTCGATGGATCGGTTGATCTCCCGTGTATAACGACTGAGGAACATCTGCTTGGCATCACGCTGGGATTGGCGATAGCGCGGATTCTCCACCTGCACATTGTAGCACTGTCTGACGACCTGGCCGGCTGAATTGCGGACGCTCTGACAGCGAGTTTGGGTTACATAACGACTGGCGGTGCCTTCAAAAGCCGTATAGGGCGTCAGCGCTACAGAACGAGCCACAGTCAGGTCCGCCAGGGACTTGCCATAAATCATCTTTAACAGCCTTTCCTGCTCGATGTCAGTTTCCAGCTCGGCCGAGTCTATAACCCGCTCGTAGAAATCGCTGAGATCTTCGGCAGTGTTGAGTAGCCCTCTTCCGCTGAGATCGAGCAGATTCTCACGAATCACCCGTAGTTTCCAGCTACCGAAACCCTCCACGGCGGCCAGGTATTCCGCATCTTTCAATTCGTAAAGTCGACTGGAGATGTGATAGTTCAGTTGCTGTAAGTCGTCGACCTCGTCCCATTCTCTGAGCTTGCCGTTGTTGTCGATCAACGCTTCGATGAGGGGGAGTTGCTGTTCGCTGTACAGTCCAGTATTAATCCGCGCTATCTGCAGAGCCTCGCCATACAGACGCACGGAATTGGGATAGTCTTCCAGTTCCATATAGAAGGCGGCGAAATCAGCATAGGCTTCGATCAGGGCGGCATCATAAATACCCAGATCGCTCTGGATGTCTTCAAGGGCTAATTGCCGCGCCTGCAACTCGCCACTGATTTCTAACGCTCTGGCTTCACTGACTGCTTTCTCTTCTGCCGTATCTGCTGCTTCGATGGAGGCCTGTTCCTGAGCAAGACTGGAACTCACTGATAACAGACAAAACAATACCGCTACAAAGATGCACCTTTGAATCGGATCGAATTGAGTTGTCAGGCAAGCCATTGGCAAAGTCTAAATCTCCTGGTTACGATCTCACAGCACTTTAAACGCAGAACCCTCAATAACCGTTATATTGACATTGCCCTGAATCAATACTGAATCGATTCGCCGGGTGCGAACTCTTTTGAACATTGCCCGCTCATCTGGTTCTAGCCATTTGATTTATAAGATATTTCCCCAGCTTATCACAGCATTTGTGCCTGCTTCGGTGTGCCGATCGATCCGTTGAACAGCAATAACTTCTCAGATCCAATTAAACCTCACGTGCTGTGGAAGGTATTTTTAACCTGGGTAGTGGGCGATTACTGAGTGATTTCGACAGGCGCTGAGAACTTATTCGATGCAGACTAGGTAGACCATCTTAGGGATCAATCCTTTGATTGGCAGCAACGTGCCGCGTGGTAGCCGCCTGTTTGGGCCTGGCCGCAACTTCTTCGGCCGCTTTCAGTATCAATGGTGAAGCGGCAGCAGTGGGTAGAGTGTTCGTAACTCGACAGAATTTCTACCGCCGCTATTTTCTCAAGCCCTGTTGATCGAGCCGCCAGCGCAGTGTATCAATCCGGTCCTGCCCGAAGAAGGGCTCGCCCTGAAACACCAGGGTTGGCACGCCCCAGTGCCCCGCCTCGGCCAGTGCTGCCTGGTTGCGCTGAATTTCATCGCGATGGTCGCCATCGATCAGGCTAGCTCTCATCTGCTGCAAATCCAGCCCTGCTGCCTTGACCGGTACGGTAAATTTTTCATCCTGGTTCCAGTCTTTGTTGCCGCCGAAAATCAAATGGGATACCTGTTTCGCAAATTCGATTCCCTTCCCCTGGCGTTGTGCCTCGACACCCAACGCGGTTAATTCGTAGATCAGGGGTTGCTCGCTGGCGATCTCCAGGGTTTCGAGATTCTGCACGATGGGATCCGGATCAGGCCATTTGCTGGGCATGCCGAGGAACTCGGCGCGGCGTATCCAGTCGAGTTGAATGTAGCGAACGCGCCGGGCATTTTCAGGACTAAAAAAGTCCGGTGATCGCACCGCGATGGGCAATACCGGCCGGAGATTCAGCGCTACATTGAAATCCTCTCGCAATCGCAGCATGCCCGGGGTTGCCAGGTAGGAGTACGGGCTTCGAAATGAAAAATACACCTCTATCGAATCCGACATTAGCTTGCCCTTTATCCTTTTAACAAGAGGATTGAATGCTGCCCGAACTCTCGGGCTATAAAGTCGCTAACCATTCATCATCAGATTCTTCAGTTATATCAGCGAACAACGGAGAAGACAGATAGCGTTCACCGGTGTCCGGTAACATCACCAGGAAGTTGCTGTTCGCCGGTGCTTTTTCCGCCACCTTGAAGGCACCGGCCATCGTGCCACCTGATGAGATACCGCAGAAGATACCTTCTTCGGCGGCCAGGCGCCTGGCTGTGCTAATCGCCGCATCGTCAGAGACTTGCACGATTTCCCCCACCACTGAGCGATCGAGAACGGCAGGAATAAAATCCGGAACCCAACCCTGGATCTTGTGTGGTTGCCATTCGTTTCCCGACAACAATGCCGCTGCCTCGGGCTCCACGGCGATAATTTGCGTATCAGGACGGGCCAGCTTGATGACCTGCCCTGCTCCGGTTAATGTGCCGCCAGTTCCCCAGCCGGTAACGAAGTAATCCAGGTCTCTCCCGGCAAAATCGCGCAGAATCTCAGGACCCGTAGTATTGCGGTGGTAGGCAGGATTGGCAGGATTCTCAAACTGGCGTGCCAGGAACCAGCCGTGCTGCTTCGCCAGTTCTTCAGCCCGCTTAACCATGCCGGTGCCACGTTCAGCCGCTGGCGTGAGAATTACCCGCGCACCCAGCGCCTTCATGATCTTGCGCCGTTCGATTGAAAACGTTTCCACCATCGTGGCCACAAAGGGATAGCCCTTGGCGGCACAGACCATGGCCAGGGCGATTCCGGTATTGCCCGAAGTGGCCTCGACTACAGTTTGCCCGGGTTTGAGTGCACCGTTCTTTTCCGCGTCTGCAATGATGGCAATGGCCAGCCGATCCTTAACCGAGCCGAGGGGATTAAAGGCCTCCAGCTTTGCATAGAAATTCTGGTTGGCGGGCCCGATACGCTGCAACTTGACGATCGGGGTATTGCCGATAGTTTCAATGATACTGTTATGGATCATGATGCTTTCCTTTTTGATTTTTCGGCCGCAACGGCGCCGAACCGAAATCATAGGCAATCGCTGAGGAAATCGAAACAGCTAATTCATAAGTTTTCCCGTCAGGCGCCCATAAGCCTTCTTAGTGACGATTACAGGAATTTCTTGATGCCCGTCAATCATCTGCTGAACTTCCATTGACCCTTCATTCAGCTGGGCTCTACTATGAAATAAGCCAACTGAGTGGGTCAGCCACTGGGGAATGCAGCCATGAGCCGAAGAAAAGAGTATGAAGAAAACGTCCAGGAGAAACTCAAGGAACTTGAAGCCGAGATAGTAAAACTCAAGTGCCACGTGAAAGAAGTCGAAGCGGAGTTACTGAAGAAACATCATAAGAAATTCGAGGAATTGCATATCTTGCAAGCCAAAGCCAAGGACAAATTCGCGGAGCTACTCGAAGCAGGTGACGATGCCTTCGATCATCTGCAGGAAAACATGGAAGAGTACTGGAACAGCGTAGGGCGCGAAATGAAAGCGTTCGAAGACTTCTTCAAGAAAGATTGAATCAGGTGCAAGAAATCGATTCGGGCCCATTGAACACGTAGCATACAGGCGGCGATGGCGGTCTTGCCTGATAAGAAAAGATGAACGCAGAATTTCCAGTACTCAATGGTGCCTGGCACCTTTAGAGTAGCTTAGTCTGAAAAATCGTCAGGTGAAGAACACCAGTGCCGGTCTACCGCGGCGCGCGCGCAGCCAATTCATGGAATTAAGCACAGGCTTGCGTTGAATTAACCAGCGTTGCAAGGCGTATTTACCAGGGAAGTCCAGCAGAATAATGCTGATCAGCATTGTAAGCAGACCCTGCCCGGGGATCACCAGCATAAGCATGCCCAACAGCAAGACCAGCACGCCGAGTAAGTTTTTCCCGATCAGAATAATCAGCTTGATTACCGGGTGCCGACGCCGGTCAATAACCGGCACTCTATAGGACTCGGCAAAATAGTCCCGTGGCAGCCCGATGACTAACCAGGGAATAAGTACTAACGTAACCACGAAGGTCACAATCGAAATTATTCCCATGGCAATCAACAGGGTTTCATGGCTCTGAAAAAAATTGGACAGTAGATCCATCATGTACTTGCTCTATTCCAGGTAACGAGGCTTCAGAATCGATCATACTCCAGAGAAGCCTATGGGTGTACGCTTGCAGGTAAGCGAACTTGTTAAGGAGTGCCAGCGTTGACCACCAGCTTGTATCAGGATTTCCGATGAATTCACCGTCTCTGTCCAGGTCTGTCTATCAGCTTGTTCATCGACGCATTTCAATTTGGTTGAAATTTGCGCTTGCCCTGGGTGTGGTTTTACTGCTCCTTCAGGACCGTTATCAGGCAGCGCTTGAAGTATCTATGATATTGATGATTACGTTCCTGCCGGTAATACTCGGCAATCGCTTTAATGTATACATCCCACACGAATTTGAATCCCTTGCTGTCATATTTGTCTATATGGCCCTGTTTCTCGGCGAAGTGCAGGGCTACTACGTGCGTTTTTGGTGGTGGGACGTTGTATTGCACACAGGTTCAGGTTTGTTACTCGGTATCTTGGGGTTTCTTTTGGTTTACGTACTCAATAAGAAGAAAGAGATTCAGCTTGAGCTGCACCCGAAGTTTATTGCCCTGTTCGCCTTTATGTTTGCAATGGGCATCGGAGCATGCTGGGAGATTTATGAGTTCGCCATGGACCGTCTGTTCGGAATGAATATGCAAAAGAGCGGCCTGGTCGACACCATGTGGGATCTGATCGTCGATGGCATTGGTGCCCTGATCATTTCGATTGCGGGCTGGGGTTTCCTCAAGAACTCAAGTAACGATTCATTCCTGGAGATATGGATCGATGCTTTTATCGATAAAAATCCCCGTTTATTCCTGGATAAAAACGGATCGAAAAAGAACTAACTCCAGCGCTTGAAGTCCAAGAACTCTCACCAATAATAGAGTTTAACTTTTCTTTAAGAGTCACAATTATGAACAAAATAGTATTCGGGCTGGTATTAGCAAGTTTTCTCATTGGCTGTACCAGTAATTCCGGAACTGGCAGAGCGCGAGAAATGAACATTCGCTACGGTGAGATAGTCCGTGTTTCTCGAGTGCCTATTCCTTCTGCTGCCCCTGCTGGGGCTATCGTTGGAGGCATTACTGGATTGGTTTTGGCGCGCAATTCCAATCCCGGCCGTCAGGCTGCAGCAGTTATCGGCGGTGCCGCGTGGGCGGATTGGCCAGCGCCGCCCTGGAAGGCGACCGCAGAGCCTATCAATATCGCATCCGTTTCAATAATGGTTCGGAGACAGACTACATCACTCAGAACAGCAGTTTTCGAGCAGGAGATTGCATATCTGTAGAGCGACGCGATCATGCCAACCTGCGAGAAGTCTCCGATGCCCTGTGCGAATCACCACCGCGAGCGCCGGAGATCGCGCGCAAACGCAACGAAGAAGCCAATCAATGCCACGATGCCAAAGAGCAAGTACTGGCTGCTGCGACCAATGAAGAGCTTGAACAGGCGTCGCGCAAGATGCGCATCCTCTGTCAATTCTAGGCTTTGCTGGTCGGGAAAGGTGCCAGGCACCGGTGCCGCACTTCCTCGTGCGCAAACAGTGGCACAATTCATTCAAGTTCCTTAATTGGGTAATGTGCTTTCAATCGTGATCCGATGATTAGGGCTAAGCGGTATCTGCTGTACATTGGCTGCATGACAAAGCGCCCAAGCTGCGATACTCTCAGAGCCAATTTCAAGCGTATTCCATGCGTTGATTAAGTTGTATGTAACCAATTACTGTGCCCTATTACTGAGAGGTGCCGAGAATGATAATAACCAGTCAACCCCCGCGTTTCCCGATCCCTGTGACAAGTCTGCTCAAGACAGCCCTGCTCGGTGTTTTTCTGAGCGCTGGATTCTCAGCCTCGGCGCAGGATACTGTCGAGTGGACTACGCTAGGTAACGATTTTGCCCATACGCGATCTACCTCAGCAGACCAGATCACTCCCGCAAACTTTGCCGATCTCGAAGTCGCCTGGGAATGGGATGGCGCCAGCTTTGAAGCTCAAAGTGGCCGCTCCACGCCGAGTTATATCAACGGCCGACTCTACACTGTGGCCGGAGCCCGCCGCCACGTCGTGGCTATCGACCCCCAATCCGGCGCCACCATCTGGTCTTATCGCGAGCCAGACACACCCCGGTGGGACTATTCAATGCGGGCGGATTACGGCAAGGGTGTCGGCTACGCTAGCATCGACGGTCGGGATATTATCTACATTATCTCGCCAGGATTTTTTCTGACCGCACTTGATGCTGAAACCGGTCGACCCATCGAAGGATTTGGCGAACGGGTACCCATAGATGGATTCCCGGAAACCGGCGTGGTAGATCTGCTGAAGGATCTGGGTCATCCCTATGATCCTTACGAGGGCCTGCCTCTGGAGCGGGGTTATATCACTTCCTCCTCTCCGCCAATCGTCGTCAATGACGTAATCGTGATTGGAAATTCCGCCGAGCAGGGTTATCACCAATCGCGCATCGAAAACGTGCCTGGAGACATACTCGGCTACGATGCCCGCACCGGTGCGTTCCTGTGGAAGTTTAACGTAATTCCGCAACCCGGCGAATACGGCCATGAGACCTGGGAAAACGATGCCTGGCAATACACCGGGGACATCTCTTCCTGGGCGCCGATCTCGGCCGACCAGGAACTGGGTCTGGTCTACATACCAACCAATGGCGTAACAATCGACTACTATGGCGGCCACCACCCCGGTGACAATCTTTACGGTACCAGCCTTATCGCGCTGAATGTCCGCACGGGTGAGCGCGCCTGGCATTTTCAGATGGTGCATCACGATATCTGGAATTTCGATACGCCGACTGCCCCGATCCTGCTGGATGTGAACACTGCCCAGGGCCCAACTCCAATAGTCGCCCAGGCTACCAAGCAGGGTCTCGTGTATACCTTTAATCGCAAGACAGGTGAGCCGGTCTGGCCAATCGAAGAGGTGCCCATGCCGGCATCGACAGTACCGGGAGAGCAGTTGTCAACGACCCAGCCGATTCCAACCAAGCCTGCTCCGTTCGAGTACACCGGTTCCAGTGAAGAGCTGCTGGCAGACTTCACGCCAGAAATTAGACAACAGGCATTGGCAGCAGTAGCGGAATTCAATATGGGACCGCTTTTCAACCCGCCGATTCAGGCTAATCACCCTTCCGGTAAATTAGCTTCATTGATGTGCCCATCCGGTGCGGTAAACATTACCCATCCACCGGTTGCAGATCCGGTATCGGGTGTGATGTACATCATGTCGCGCTACAGTTGTGGATCACGGCGCCTGGTCTCCGGTGAAGAGGCAGACACTTACTATGAAGCACCGACCGGGGCAACCCTGTCACAATATGCGGCTGCCAGCGGTGGCCCGTCACCGCGGCATCCCGCCGACATTCCACTGTGGAAACCACCCTACAGCCGAATTACGGCGATCGATATGAACAGCGGCGATCATCTGTGGATGCTACCTGCCGGCTACACACCGGACCGCATCAAGGATCTGCCAGCATTAGCTGGAGTGGATATTGGCAATACCGGATCGGGAGCCGTTGGGCAGATGGTGGTCACCGCCAACATGCTGATCTACAGCAATGTCACCAGCGACGGCACCCCCCACCTGTTCGCCGTGGATAAGGCCACAGGAGAGGAACTCGCCAGAGTGGAAGTGCCGGCGGCAACCCGTTACGGTATGAGTTCCTGGGTCCATAAAGGCAAGCAATACCTGATCTTGCAAACCGGACCTTCACTCACTGCGATGGCATTACCGAATTAAAAAAACCACAGGCGGGCTTCACTCCGGTGCAGCTCGCTTTACTATTAACCAGAAAACAAACATCAGTATTCAAAAACAATCGAGGAGTCAATCGATGAAGAAATCTTTATTGTTAGCCTCTGCTGTGCTAGTTACTGCGGCAGCTTCGTTCACAACGATTAATTCACAAGAAAATGCCATGAGCTTTTTTATCACCAGCGTAGGATCTGGAAACGGGGCTAACCTGGGTGGCCTGGCAGGTGCCGATGCGCATTGTGCCAGCCTCGCTCAAGCGGCCGGTTCACGCGGCAAGACCTGGCGTGCCTACTTAAGCGCTCACGCTGCTGGTAATTCACCGGCGGTCGATGCGCGAAACCGCATCGGGTTTGGACCCTGGTTCAACGCCAATGGCGTGCAAGTGGCTGCAAACCTGAACAACCTGCATGGACCTGGCAATAACCTGGGCAAGCAGACTTCACTAACCGAGAAAGGCGACGTTGTTAAAGGCAGGGGCGATACTCCCAATCAGCACGATATCCTGACAGGGTCAACGCTGGATGGACGCCTGGTTGAAGATGGCAGCAACCATACCTGTAACAACTGGACCAGCAATGGCCAGGGAACTGCCAATGTTGGTCACTTCGACCGCACCGGTGGTGGCCAGAACCCGACTTCATGGAATGCCGCCCATGGCTCGCGTGGCTGTAGCCAGGAAGATCTCGTCGGGACCGGAGGGAATGGGTATTTCTATTGCTTTGCTATCGACTAGTATTCGGTTCATGAGTTCGCCAATATGTCGTTGAAAGGCGGCTCGAAATGCTCACCTACTACGTGTAGGCTCCGCTTTCTTGCCTCTTTCGCCCCGTCTTGACTGCACTCATTGCACCTCAGTTTTGTGGAAGATTGACACCGCAATATTGAGGTACAACAGCATAGAATGGTGTGATTGAAAATTCTCAATCGCACCATTTTTTTGCACCTGAAAACTGCTGGCCTGGATATTCCGGGAGGGAGTACGGGCAGGCCACTTCCTGGCTCTCCGAGGCCTGGACGGCCGAGGCGAAGCGATACAGGGATGTACTTGAGCGGGCCAGGAAGTGGCCTACCTGTACTCCCGACTTTCTTCTGAGTAATATCGAGTAAGATATCGCTCAGATTGGAAAAAGTTGGTGTTCTCCAAATAAACTTATTCTTTGATTTAATGGTAGATGATGTATGAAACTTTACGGAATGCAGCAGTCGCGCTCATTTCGCTGCCTCTGGGCACTGGAAGAAGCGGGAATTCAGTATGAATACGTGCCTGTCAAATTACGGACGGAAGCCGAAGACCCTGACAGCGCGCAGAATCCAAACTACCTGTCCATGAATGTGCAGGGTAAGGTACCAACACTGGTGAATGGCGATCTGGTACTGACAGAATCAGTAGCCATTCTTTACTACATCTCTCGCCTGGCACCGGAGTCAGGCCTGCTTCCTAATGCCAGCATGAATGTCTATGCACACCTGGATGAACTGGTTGCATTCATATTGGCCGAGCTGGAGCAGCCTCTGTGGAGCAAGGGTAAACATCTGTTCGCGTTGCCGGAAGATCAGCGCATTCCGCAGATGTTCGAAACTGCCAAATTCGAATTTGCCAAGGCAGTCAATGCCCTGAATCACCTGTTAGGAGATAACGATTTCGCGATTGCAGACGCATTCACGATTGTGGACATATTACTGGCCCAAACGTTTAACTGGGCGATAAGATTCGAGTTTGACGTGCCTGAGAAATACGTTGAGTTGCGCAATCGGCACTACGAGCGCCCCTCAGCAAAACGGGCAATGGCTGTCATCGGATAACCATGTTTCGTCAATGCCTGGTGTCAGGTCTGATTGTAGCAAGTAGCCAGCTAACCCTGGCACAACCACCCTTCGTGATTGGATCGGATGATCTGAATTTCTACCTGTTCCAGGCGTTTCAGGCAGCCACTGCTACGAAGCGCTTGCCATTGAACCATATCGGCGTGCAGGTTGAGGAATTCAACGGTGGATTCCTGGTGACTGCCGTTCTGGAAGGCTACCCGGCTCACCTTGCCGGAATAAATCGCGGTGACATCAT
Source organism: Pseudomonadota bacterium (assembly GCA_027623555.1). GTDB lineage: Bacteria > Pseudomonadota > Gammaproteobacteria > Pseudomonadales > Pseudohongiellaceae > UBA9145. The sequence continues at coordinate 100,200 of JAQBSZ010000003.1, forward strand.
CGAGTCAGTAGATGGCGAGCCCTATCACCCTATCTATTCATTTAACGATGCTGAATCTGCGGCATCTGAATTCACGGCAAGTGACAGAGAATTCACACTGCTTGTACGCCGCGACGAGTCGTCGACAAATCTGGCGCTGCGGCCGGTATTCGAGAACCTGTTTGATAGTTATCGCACAGCAACATTAAACAGCATCCAGGAATTCAGTGCCGGCAACAAGGTGATCGGCTATGTACGATTGTGGGGACTATCCAGGAGCAGCACAGACCTTGTAAGCTATCAAAACATCATTCGGGAGCTCGATCATTGTGATGGCCTGATCTTCGATCTCAGGAGCAGTGTTGGCTATCTCGATATGCAACATCTGGACCTTGTGTTTCCCAATCGCTCGCGCTATTTCAGCATTACCGGTGCGAGTGGCCCCACGAGATCTTTATCCGACTCGACTCCGATTGCAATCACCGCATCTTATCGCAAGCCAATCGCGATACTGATCGATGCTCATACCAAGGGTGGTCCGGAACTGTTTGCCTACCAACTGGACAAGCTGGAGCGTGTCAGAACTCTCGGCACAGGCAGTGCGGGACACGTGGGTGACTTCACTTTGACTACCAATGATGGGCTGGTTGAGCTGCGTTACCAACCTGCCGGCGAGTTGCTTATCGACGGAGCCTCGTTTGAAGGTATCGGTGTAACACCAGAGATCGAAGTAGCCTACCCCTACGATCAAACCACACGCTCAGATCCACAGTATGAAGCAGCAGTTAGTGCACTGCTTGGAATTATCTAGGGAGCCTGGTCTTCACTGATCCATTGCAGTTCTCGATAGTCGAATCCCCGCTCAATCGTCGGCTTCACTACTCTGAAATAGGGAGACAGATCAAAATCCCGGGGCGTAAAGTGTGTGAAATGGCGCTTATAAAATTGAGGAACTTCGCCGTTTTTACCAGGTCCACCTTCTCTGCGAGGCAGTATCGGATAATTGATCGACTGAAAGGATTCGGCTATCAGGGTAGAACAGATCGCTTCGGTGGGTTCACCACTGCCCAGACTGAGCATGGCGCGGCGATAGCGATTAGGGACCGCCGGCTTCTGAATCACGTATCGAATAAGGTCGATCACATTCTTCAGGTCATATTTGTGACCGATCTTGGAGGTGGCAAAGGCGATCAACTCTGTAATCTCGGCATCGTTCAGACCAACCGGACGGCAGATTCGCACATTGAAATCGGCAAAATGGTTCACGCTCACCAGATGCACCCCGTTTTTAAGATCGGCTTCCAGCAGCGAGAGCTCGGCAGAATCCGCACCCGATTCTCCAATGAACAGACAGGCATGTGACCAGGATGACTGGGTAAGGTACTTAATGGCGGTGCTAATTCGCGTATTGCCTTCCACCAACAGGATATCGCCAGTCTCGAGCACCGCCGCTATGGTTTCTATCGAAACCGTATCGACCCGCTGGTAGCCAGGCAGCGCCTTGCTGAGAAACGTAGCCAACCCTGAGCCAATAGCTTGCCTGATCGTCGCTAACATCTTTTAATCCTGAGAAAATCCACCCGAGTAGTTATTGCAGGTTCGCGAGTAAAACCCGGTTGCAAAAGCGAAGTTTTTCTGGTGATTTCCAAGTTCGCATTTGCGCAAACGCAATTGGTAGTGCATCCTGCACTTCAGTCTTATGAGCATCTTTATTCACGTATTTCTGCACATCTATATGAACATCTATATGTACATATTTAAGTACAGCAGTTTAATCGAATCCTATCGTTAGGAGTAACAAAATGACCATGGCCTATAACAAGTTCTTTATCAATGGCGAATGGGTTGAGCCGACCGGCCGCGACACGCTCGAGGTAATCAATCCCGCCACTGAAGAAGCCTTCGCGACAATCAGCATGGGTACTGCTGAGGATGTGGATACCGCTGCCAAGGCTGCTCGCGCCGCGTTTCCTGCCTGGTCCCAGTCTTCTATCGATGCGCGCAAGGCGGTTATCAGCAAGATAATCGAAGGGCTCAAGGCACGTGGTGAGGAAATAGCTACAGCAATTTCAAACGAGATGGGCGCGCCCATGGGGCTATCCAGGACGGCGCAACTCGGCAGCGGTCTGGGTCATTTCATGAATATTCTCAGCGTACTGGATAACTACAAATTCGAAGAAGTCCGCGGCACCACCCGAATAGTCAAAGAGCCAGCAGGTGTCTGCGGCTTTATCACACCCTGGAACTGGCCTCTCAATCAGATCGCCTGCAAGGTAGCACCTGCGATTGCAGCGGGTTGCACAATGCTACTCAAACCCAGCGAAGTCGCGCCCGTGAGCGCCTATATCCTCGCTGAAATCATCGCCGAGTCTGGATTGCCTGCCGGAGTTTTCAACCTGGTAAACGGAGACGGGCCCACAGTTGGTGCGGCAATCTCCTCCCATCCTGAGATTGATGTAGTTTCCTTTACTGGCTCCACCAGAGCCGGACGCGAGGTTGCCAGGGCAGCGGCCGATGGCATCAAACGCGTGACCCAGGAACTCGGGGGCAAGTCGGCCAACATTATCCTTGACGATGCAGCCGACTTTGCAAAGGCTGTAGCTGGTGGAGTGGCGGGATGTTTCGGTAACAGCGGTCAGTCTTGTAACGCCCCTACCCGTATGCTGGTGCCAAAGTCGCGCATGGACGAGGCAATAGAAGTCGCGAAGACCGCGGCGGCGAAGGCAACCGTGGGAGACCCGGCCGCTGAAACAACCCGCCTGGGTCCGGTTGTCAATGAACTGCAATTTAACAAGATCCAGGGCCTGATTAAAAAGGGCATCGAAGAAGGTGCGCAACTGGTGGCTGGTGGTCCAGGCCGCCCTGAAGGACTGGACAAAGGTTATTACGTACAGCCTACAGTCTTCGCCAACGTTACCAACGACATGACCATCGCCCGCGAAGAAGTTTTCGGTCCGGTGCTTTCCATCATCGGCTATGAGGACGATGCCGACGCAATTCGCATCGCCAATGACACTGACTACGGCCTGTCTGGTTATGTCTCGGGGGAAGCCAAGCACGCCCAACAGGTGGCTCGGCAGCTGCGCACTGGCAATGTGCACATCAATGGCGCTGGGCCAGATTTCTCGGCTCCGTTCGGCGGCTACAAGCAATCTGGCAATGGTCGTGAGTGGGGCGTGGAAGGTTTCGAGGAATTCCTGGAAACCAAGGCGATGATGGGCGCAGCCTGATACTCTTCAACTTATTCTCCATACCTGTTACTCCATAGAAAGACCAGAATGATATGAGTACAAATATTCAGAAAAACGCCATAGACATCGGCATCATCACCAACAACCTGGAAGCGATGTTGGGTTTTTACAGTGAAACACTGGGGCTGGAGCTGGAGGCGGTGATCGACATGCCCGGTGGTGGTGTGATGAACCGCTTCAAAGTCGGTGACAGTATCGTAAAGGTAATCGAGACAGAACCCAGGCCGGAAGTGACGGCGCCATCGGGAGGCATTCGCGGTGCAACCGGTTATCGTTACTGGACTATCCATGTGAACAACCTTGAAGAATGCGTTCAAAAAATTACTGCCGATGGGTACAAGGTAGTTGTTCCAATCAGGGAAATTCGTAAAAGCATTACCATAGCCATTGTCGAAGACCCGGACGGAAACTGGGTCGAATTACTGCAGAACTCGTCTCAGGATTAGAATTCGTTTATCGCAGTATTTTTGTTGCTTACTACAATTTCAAAGCATCTTCTGGATGCTTGGGCCGGAAGTAAATAATGCGACAGGTTCGCTATTCAGTAGCCATGAGTCTCGATGGGTATATCGCTGGCCCGAACGGTGAATACGACTGGATTATTATTGATCCCGAAATCGACTTCCAGGCATTGTATGCCCGCTATGATGCTATCCTGGTTGGTCGAAAGTCTCTCATGCCCATGCTCGAATCCGGCGAGGAAGAGGAAATAATGCCAGGCATGAAGACTTATGTATTTTCAACTACACTGGAGCCGCAGGACTACCCTCATTTCACCGTAGTATCAGAGAATGTAAAAGTTTTCGTGGAAGCCCTCAAACGGGATCAAGGCAAGGATATCTGGTTGTTCGGTGGTGGCGAATTGTTTCGCAGTCTGAACAAACTAGGACTGGTAGACGGTGTCGATGTGGCTATCATTCCTATCTTATTAGGCGAAGGCATCCCCTTCCTTCCAAGCACTGAAAATCCTACCACTTTGGAACTAAGTGCTAATCGGGTTTATTCGTCTGGTACCGTGAGTCTGGAGTACAACACTAGAAAATAGTCCTTATCAAATGTTAGAAATAAGACCCAACTGCGAACTGTGTGATCGAGATCTTCAGCCTGACTCGACCCAGGCTCGCATCTGCAGTTATGAATGCACGTTCTGCGTGGATTGCGTGGAGTCGATTCTGAAAAACGTGTGTCCCAACTGTGGTGGCGGCTTCAGTCCCAGGCCAATACGCCCGGCAACAGCACACAGAGAGGGAGTGAGCCTCAATCAGCAACCGGCCTCTGCAGTTCGCAAACACAGCAGGTTGAACAGTGAAACTATTCAAGCCTTCGTGAACCAGGTTAAGAACATTCCTCCAGAGGCACGCTGATTGCATTGCACTGACCCGTCGAATCACCAATAATCACCTGCTTGTCTACTCTCCTGCTTGTCAGCATTATTGTCCTGGCAATAGTCATATGGGTATTTAACCTGCTGGTGAAAGACCGCAACCAGGTGCTGGCTGCCTGGAGTGATATCGACGTGCAGCTGAAACGTCGGCACGATCTGATTCCCCAACTGGTCACCACCGTCAAGGCCTATGCCGACTTCGAGCAAGCAACCATGACCGCTGTCTTTGAACTGCGTACGCGCAGCCAGGCCGCCGCCCATCTGCCTGAGAAAGCGGCCCTGGAAGATCAGATGGTTTCGGCAATTGGCGCCCTGGTAGTGTTGGCGGAGGACTATTCCGACCTGAAAGCAGATACCAATTTTCGGCAGCTGCAATCCGATCTCACCGAGATTGAGCATCATATTCAGTATGCCCGGCGTTTCTATAACGGGGCCGTCAAAATCTTCAACATCCGCATTCAGAGTTTTCCGAATGTCCTGATCGCCAGACTGCTGCGATTTCGAGAGGCGGAATTTTTTGAAGTTTCAGACCCTGCCGAGCGCCATAACCCTGCTGTAGAGATCGACTAGTTGAATCAATTACTTCACAAGCTATTGCTGCTTTGCCTGCTACTGGCAGGCAGTAACAGCTTTGCACAGGAACAGATACTCTCCTACCACAGTGATATTCAGATTGCGGCAGATGCCAGTATGCTGGTTACCGAAACGATTCGCGTGCATGCCGAGGGCCAACAGATACGTCGCGGTATCTATCGAGACTTTCCAACAAGGTACAGCGATAGACTGGGTAACAGCTACGTGGTGGATTTCGAATTTCAATTGGCTACCCGTGATGGCGTGGTTGACACATGGCGTATCGAAAACCTGAGCAATGGTGTGCGCATCTATGTGGGCCACCCGGATATCTTGCTGGCACCCGGTGAATATACCTATACCCTGCGCTACCGTACTGGCCGACAGATCGGCTATTTTCCAGGACACGATGAGCTTTACTGGAACGTCACGGGCAACGGCTGGGCATTTCAGATTCTCCAGGCCAGCGCAACGGTAACTCTGCCTGGCAATATTTCCGCAACTGATATCACCATGGAAGGCTATACCGGTCGGTTTGGTGACGTGGGCCAGGCTTACACGGTCTCGGTTCAGGACGGCGGCGCTTCGATTCAAACCACCGCAACCTTGCCGGATGCAGCAGCACTCACTCTGGCGATGACCTGGCCGAAAGGCATTGTCTATCAGCCCACGGAACCGGAAAACTTCACCTACCTGTTGTCGGCTAATCTGGGGCTGTTGCTCGCTCTAATCACCCTGGTCGGCTCCACGATCTATCTTTACTACGCCTGGCATCGCGTCGGCAGGGATCCAGAGAGTGGAGTTATCTTTCCTCATTACTCGCCACCGAAGGGATATTCACCAGCCTCGGCACGTTACATCGCCACTATGCGTTATGACGCCAAGGCTTTTACCGCAGCCATCGTGAACCTGGCGGTAAAAAATTACCTGTTGATAGAGAAAGAAGAGGATGACTACACGCTGACCCGCACCGAATCCTTCGCTGCCCTGGCCGCCGGAGAAAAAACTATACTGGAAAAACTCTTTGCTGAAGGCCCGGAATTACGACTGGAAACCGAGAATCGCCAGTTAGTAATGGATGCAATCAAGGCGCACCGGCAATCACTGCGCCGCGACTATCTGGATGTGTACTTCATGCGGAACTCCCACTTCCTTATCCCTTCGAGCCTGGTGGCCGTCCTGGTAATTGCCCTGGTTGCGTATCTCAATAGCCTCAGCGTCGCCTTAATTGTAGTTTTCAGCGGTATAGCCGCCATTCACGTCTTGTTCGCTTATTTGCTGCACGCACCCTCCGTAAAGGGTCGATTACTGATGGACAAGCTGGAGCGGTTCAAACTCTATCTAAGCGTCGCCGAACAGGATGATCTGCGGGTAAAGTATCCTCCCGACAAGACACCTGAACTGTTTGAACAGTTTCTGCCTTACGCGATCGCCCTGGGTGTGGAAGAAGCCTGGGCGGAGCAATTCACCGCGGTATTTCTCAAACTCAAAGCCGAGACAGGTGTGACCTATCAACCGGTCTGGTATCACGGCCATTTCAGCATCCTGCACATGAATGTGTTTGCCAGCAACGTGACTGGCTCGATGAGTACGGCAATTACTGCAGCGTCAACCCCACCGGGCTCGTCATCGGGTTCCGGAGGCGGGGGATTCTCCGGCGGCGGCGGTGGTGGCGGTGGTGGTGGAGGCTGGTGAGCCAGCTCGCAGTGCGGCGCAGAGTACCTGGGCGTAGCTAGATTCAGGGGTCAGGCGTCAATTGGCGCTGCCTCTTCGAATTGTAGTACGTTCTGAGGCATGACTTCCCAGCCGGCTTTTGACCCTACATAAATGTGCCTGCCGATCTCCACGTCAGGATCACCATTGACACAACCCAGGGTTATCCCATGCACGATGCCTTGGAAAACTCCGCACAGAGTTGATCCACAAAGGCTACAGAATTTTAGGCCAAAACCGTGTTGGTTTTGAAACAGAGTGAGTAAATCCTCACCTGTCTCCCATCTGAAATTTTCCGGGTCGACCAGCGCGTAGGCGGATGCCTGTGAACTGAACGCCTTTCGACATCTCGAGCAATGACAGGATCTCGCATCCTGCAGTGGGCCATTTATGGAATAGCTGACCTGGCCGCAGAAACATTCACCGCTTATTTTCACTGCGCTCTCCTGTGACAGGTACAGTAAAGAAAAAGGGGTTCGTTAGAACCCCCTTTTCGCCTGCAGCCCGATTTAATGTGGGCTGTTAAAGATTACTCTCGATTTCAGTTCGATATCGAACGTACCGCCGCCGTCCTGGCCGACATGGATGATGAATGTTTCACTATCAGGATGGCTGTAACCGAGGGTTGGCATACCGAAGCCTGAGACATTGACAAATTTCACGCTATTGCCGGTGATCTCTGCCAGTTCCATTTCCTGGGCGGATTCTGTACGTGGTTTCATACCGGGATCCCATTGCTGGATATGCAATACCAGTGAGCCGTCCACTTCTTCGATGGTGATCATCTCGAACATGCTGGTAGCGTCGTTACCGGTCATGCGCACAGCCGCCATCAGGGAACTCCCTTCGGTGGCGATCCAGTTCTCTTCCAGCTGGTTGGGTCCGAGGTTGCCAGCCCAGTTGCCTGTCATCCAGCCTAATTGCTCGATGGAAGCGGCCGGACCGGCGGCAAACGCACTGCTGGTCAAAACGGCTAGCAGGATCGTAAGTAGTGTTGATGTGACTTTTCTCATTGTTGTATTTACTCCATATTAAAAAACCTGTGGATGCGAATCTATCTTATCTTGGCGAGCCAGGCATCGAGAGATTCCCAGTTCATTCGAAACATGTGCGGTGCACTATCCAGGATTGCGGCATCCAGGTCGACTCCCGCCTCTGTCAAGGCGGCTACTGTTTCATCGAATTGGTCAGCCCATCCCAGTTGGTCGGCCCCGCCGATGCGCAAGTATACCGGGAAGCCTTGCAGCGGACGATTATCCACTACCGAGGTCGCCAGCGCAGGAACGGCAGCGACACCCAAATAATTTTCCGGATGGCGACGGGCAATCTCCAGAGCCGACATGCCGCCATTGGAGATGCCGGCAAGCAACACCTTACCGTCGGCGATGTAGTCTCTTTTTTGTAATTCGTTGATAAGTTGTTCCACCTTGCCATTGTTCTCATCGCCCCTGAAGGCACGGTTGTCCGGTGAAACAGGTACCGCGACCATCCAGCCGCGTTCAGCGAAGCCACTACCGAGCCACATGGAAGTGTCTCTGGAAATGGAGGCATTGCCAGGTCCGCCGCCCATCAGGATCAGCAATGGGGCTGGCTCATCACTGGTCTCGGCCGGGCGTACTGTGAACACTCCAAGCACCGAGCCATCAGCGAGGGTAATGCGTTCCTGGGCATTTGCCACAATGGGTAGCAAGAATAGCAACAGGCTTGGCAATATTATTGTTTTTATCATGACATCCTCCAGCTCGTGAATCACTCGTCAGCGTTAGTCGCTGGACTGTTCGCGTTTCTTATAGGCTTCACTGAAACGCTCATGTAAGCGGCGCATGCCGCCCAGCCAGCGATCGTAATCATCAGTCTTGCGGCGCATATACGTTAGCACCTCCGGATGTGGCAATACCAGGAAGCGCTCCTCAGCCAGGGTCTGGATTACGGTGTCCGTTAACTGTGCAGGCTCCAGCATACCATCGAGTCCAGCTACGCCTCCATCGCCACCTGCCGTCATGTTAGTGCGCACGGCCTGTGGGCAGAGAACCGAGACCTTGATGCCACGGGTGCCATAAGTGATCGATAACCATTCTGCAAAGCCAATCGCCGCATGCTTGGTCACTGAATAGGGAGCAGAGCCTACCTGGCTTAACAAGCCTGCTGCGGAAGAGGTGTTTAACAGGTAGCCCTCTCCGCGTTCCAGCATTGCCGGCAACACCGCCCGGGCCGCGAAGATGTGTGACATGACGTTGATGTCCCAGATTTTTTGCCAGGCATCGGTAGGCACGGTCTCACCCCCCGGGGTGAATATACCGGCATTGGAACAGAACAGATCGATCTGCCCGAATTGCTCGAGCGTCCTGTTAACCAGGTCGGTGACTTCCTCTTCTTTACCCACGTTACAGGGAATGCCTATAGCTGCGGTTTGCGCAGCGATATCGGCTACCGTGGCATTGATACCTGCCTGGTCGATATCAGATACCACTACCGCAGCAGCTCCTTCACTGGCAAAACGCGCGCACAGTGCCTTGCCGATTCCGCTGGCACCCCCGGTGACTACAACTATCTTGCCTTCAATTTTCATAGCTTGTCATTCCACATCATCAAGCGGAAACCATACGCGCCAATCTTTCACTAATAATCTGTTCCGCTTCAGCGACGATGCGTGTGATCAATTCTTCGCAGGTCGGAATGTCATCAATCAGGCCAACCACCATTCCAGCCGACCAGATTCCCTTATCCAGGTCACCACCCTCAAAGAGTTCTCGACCCTTTACGCCTTGCACGAGTGATTGAATATCTTCGAACTTGGTATCGCCGGGTTGCGCTTCGATTTCCAGTACCTGCTGAGCAATGCTGTTCTTGAACACGCGCGCCGTATTGCGAAGACTGCGATAGATAAGCGAAGTATCCAGTTCCGAAGCATCGACCATTTTCTGTTTCACTTTCTCGTGAATCGGAGCTTCCCTGGTCACCATGAATCGAGTGCCCATATTAATGCCATCTGCCCCCATTGCAAGTGCAGCAGCGAGACCTCGACCATCACCGAAACCTCCTGACGCCAGGAAGGGAATCTTCAGGCGCCGTGCAGCCAGTGGCAGCAGGATCATGTTGGTTACATCATCTTCACCTGGATGCCCTGCACACTCGAATCCATCCACACTCACCATGTCGCAGCCGATGCGTTCCGCCTTTAGTGAATGCCGTATCGAAGTACACTTGTGAATAACTGTTACTCCAGCTCCCTTGAACAGGGGCAGAAACGGTTCCGGATTGCGCCCTGCCGTCTCCACGATCTTGATTCCTGAGTCGACAATAGCCCTGGCATATTCTTCATAGGGAACCGGTTTGATTGTGGGCAATATGGTGAGGTTTACCGCAAAAGGCTTATCGGTCATCTCTCGGCAGCGGGCAATCTCCTTGACCAGGTCTTCTGGCGAAGGTTGGGTAAGGCCAGTGAGGATGCCGAGCCCACCTGCATTGGATACAGCCGCAGCCAACTCTGCCAGGCCGACCCATTGCATGCCACCCTGCACGATCGGGTGCTGGATGCCCAGCATTTCAGTAATTCTGGTTTGCATGTGTCTCTACACTCTCCTTTCTCATCCCATCTGCAGACTATAGTGCCGCCGATTTGCTACCTCTATGCCAGCAAAATAGCAGGTCCTTACCTGGCCCCAAGTCACTGGATGGCTAGTTTACGTGGTCTGGCGCAACGGCGCAAAGACGTGGGAATTGACGGAATTTCTATGTTATATTTGCCAGCTTCTTCACTATCCGCCGCAAGAAACAGTGTTGTCAGTCGATACTGATGACACTTGATAAGCCGGTAATTTCGATTCTGGCAATTAGTGAGCTGTGTTATCACCAACATGATTTCCGCCACAGAGCGGACGTGTTGCATGCTCTACAACAAACTCGGAGAGACAAATGATACGTAAATTGCTCGTTACCAGCATTGCTATGGCTACGGCTATGGCGGCATTGCCAGCTGCTGCGCAGACCAACAGTGGTCAGGCGGCAATCGAGGAAATCGAAGTTACTTCCACGAACCGACGCTCAGTAGGATTGGCGGATGTAAATGCCGCCGTGTCGGTAATCGGCGAAGATGAACTGGATCTTATTAACCACACGCACTACCAGGAAGCGCTCAACCGACTTCCCGGTGTCAACATAAGTCGCAACAACGGCCAGGAAAGTCTGGCATCGATTCGATCACCGGTCCTGACTGGTGCGGGCGCCTGCGGTGCTTTCATGGTTGCTGAAAACGGCATCCCGGTTCGCTCCCATGGCTTCTGTAATGTAAACGAGATGTTCGACGCCCATACTGAGAATGCTCAGCGCATCGAAGTCATTCGCGGCCCCGGCAGCGCATTCTGGGGATCCAATGCCCTGCATGGCCTGATCAACGTAGTACTTCCAGAACCTGGAGAGGCAGGCGAGATCGGTATCGAACAAGGTCCTAGAGGAACCTTTCGCGGAAACTTAAAAGTGGGTAGTGACCGCGGTGCATTTAAAAATATCCTGCTGGTGAACGGCATTAATGAAGAGGGCTATCGGGACAACAGTGGCTACGACCAGCAGAAAGTCTCCTGGCTCTATTCCTACGACATGGGCGAGTCACGCCTGGATGGTGGTTTCACAATCAGCAACCTGAACCAGGAAACCGCTGGCTTTGTAGTAGGAACCAAGGCCTACAAGGACGAAGCTCTGAAGGCAACCAATCCCAATCCCGAGGCGTATCGTGACAGCATCAATACCCGGGTCTGGACCTCGCTGACAAGAGAGTTTGGAAATTGGGAAGTGGTAGCTACCCCTTATTTTCGTGAAGTGAACATGAATTTCATTCAGCACTTCCTTCCCGGAACGCCTATCGAAGATTCTGAACACCGCAGTGTAGGAATTCAGGTTGCTGCCTATCGTGAATTGAGCAATGGTGCCAACATTGCCTGGGGTTTCGACGCCGAGGGAACCGATGGCAAGCTCAAACAAACCCAGGTCGATCCCACAGTGGGTTCATTTTTCCTGCGCAGCACAATTCCGCAGGGCAAGCATTATGACTACGATGTGGATGCTCGCCAGCTCGCCGGTTTCCTGAGTTACGAGCAGACCTTCGATAGCGGTTGGGAAGTATCCCTGGGTGTCAGGCTGGAAAGAGTCGATTACGACTACAACAACCTGATGATCGACGGACGCACGAAAGATGATGGCGTCGCCTGTGGTCTTGGCGGCTGTCGCTATAACCGCCCGGCAGATCGCAGTGACACCTACACTGACTTGTCCCCCAAGTTCGGTCTGAGCCGTGCACTGAATGACAATCACAGTTTGCAGATTCGTGCCCAACGCGGAGTCCGTACTCCGCAGGCAACCGAGTTATACCGCTTGCAGAACGCTCAGACCGTTGCCGAACTGGATTCGGTAGAACTGGACAGCTATGAAGTGGGTTTTATCGGCGCCGGGGACAACTGGGACTACACCGCCAGCCTCTATTATATGGACAAGGCGAATGACATCATTACCAATAGTGCCCGAGAGAATCTGAATGACAGTCACACCAAGCATAAAGGCCTGGAAGTAGGAGTTGGCTACGACATCAACAACCAGTGGTCGGTGCGGGGCACTGCCAACCTGGCCTTCCACACCTATGAAAACTCCCTCATTTCCGGTGGCGACGATATCGAAGGCAATGATGTCGATTCGGCTCCCAATAATTTCGGCAACCTGCGACTGACTTATCAGCCTTCGTCGAGATTCCTGGCGGAGCTGGAATATGTGTATATGGGTGAGTACTACACAAACCCGGAAAACACCGCCTCCTATGAAGGACATGACCTGCTGAACCTTCGAGCCCGGTGGAGCATCAGTGATAATCTGAGCATCTCGCTAACCGCGCTGAATCTCAGGGATACCGATTATGCGGAGCGTGCTGACTGGACAACCTTCACGGGAGATCGCTATTTCACGGGAGAGCCATTACGCGCCTTTATCGGAATAAACTGGCAATACCGGTAAGGCAACCGCACTTCAAGTTCTCAAAAATGCCGACCTTGAGTCGGCATTTTTGTTTTACCCTTAGAACCAGCATCTCCAGAATCGAACAGACTATGGCCGACCAACCCAACAATAAGTCGCTGATCTATCACGATCTGCTGGACTATTTCGCCAGCAGTGCGGCCCGTGCACCCGAACCCATTTCTCATCCTGATTCTGAGGTAAACAAGATAGCGCAAGAGAACGCGCGCACTTTTCGTCGGGCTGCAGTCCTGCTACCGATTACCAGGCATCATCCTGACAATGAGAGCAGCCTCGTGCTCACGGTTCGCTCGGCTAACCTGAAGAGCCATGCCGGGCAGATCAGCTTGCCTGGAGGGACCACAGAGGACATTGACCAGGATGAGATTGCTACCGCCTTGCGTGAGAGTGAAGAAGAGATCGGATTACAGCCACATCATGTAGAAGTTATCGGAAAACTGGGAGACATGGCTCTTCCTTCTGGCTTTCATATTACACCCATAGTCGGCCTTATAGAGTCCAATCTGTCATTTACGGCCTGCCCGGTGGAAGTGGCTGATATTTTCCGGGCTCCATTGGATCTTGTGCTCGACGTTAATGCCTACACCCATTCGACGATGACGTTTAACAACAAGCCGCGCAAGGTTCTCGAGCTTCACTATGAGGACTATCGGATCTGGGGAGCAACAGCTGCTATTCTCTACCACCTGGCAGATAAAATCAGCAAGCAGAAAACCTGGAGAATCATGGAAAAGAGAGGTCAGTCCAGCTAAACGTAGATACTGTTATTCTGCACTGCTTGAGCTATTTTCCTTGTCGAAGGATTCATGGCAAACCTGGTTACGCCCTTGCTGCTTGGCGGTGTAGAGGAAGCCATCCACTTTCTCAACAAATTCCTTCTCGGTGAGTTGATCGCCACGGCTGTAGATATCGACACCGAAGCTTGCCTCGATTCCCAATAATAACTCTCCAGCCTTGATCGGTGAGTTTTCGACAATTAAACGCAGACGATTGGCAAACCTGACCCCCTGGCGAAGAGTAGTGTCCGGCAGGATCAGTGCGAATTCTTCGCCTCCATAGCGGCAGGGAATATCGAGACGGCGGATTGTCTTCTTGATCAACCTGGAAACGTGGTTGAGAACAATATTGCCGACTTCGTGACCATGCAGGTCGTTGATCTCCTTGAAATGATCCAGATCGCACATGATCAGACAGGTTGGTTGCCCGGAACGACGCGTACGCTCCATCTCCAGGCTCAGTCCCTGGGTGAAGTAGCGAAAATTAAACAGCCCAGTCAGCTCGTCCGTGCGGACCAGCGCAGCTAACTGTTTGACCTCTTCGTGCAAGCGTTTTACTTCGGACAAATTGGTGCACTTGTCCTCGCCAGCAGGACAGGGATCCTTCTTTAATTCAACTACTGCATGGGGATCATTCATTGGAATTCACGCTACATTCCTGTTCTTATCTCTTTGAAAAATAACCAATTTTCAATTATTCAGCGACCGATATTCAAATTCGGTATGGAACATTAGCACAAAGGCGAAGGCGTCAGAACAGTTTCCCCTGCTTTTTGAGAACCAGGCCCGTTTTGGAGTATCGAGAAGCGGCTAGGGAACGGGAACCGCCCAGGCCGGAAAACCACCGAGTACATCAAACGTGAGATGGCCCAGCGTATACACGAATCCCGTCAATAAAATGATCGAGAGTAAGTCCAGCCAGATTCCCGCAATCACCATCTTCATTATCGGCACTCTCCCCGATCCATACACGATGGCGTTGGGCGGTGTTGAGACTGGCAGCATGAAGGCACAGGAAGCCGCCAATGTCGTGGGGATCATAAGCAAGAGCGGGTGAGCTTCGATTGCCTGCGACAGACTCGCCATGATGGGTAGTGACAAAGATATGGTTGCCGTATTGGAAGCTACTTCGGTCAAACCGGTGATAAATGTTACTGTGCTTATCACGATTACCAGGGGATTGGCATCTCCCAGGAGCACCTGCAACTGTCCAGCCACATAGTCCGACAATCCTGACGTAGTGAACCCTTTCGCAATTGCCAGGCCACCCCCAAAAAGCAGCAAGATACCCCAAGGTACATTCTTCGCGTCATCCCAGGTCATCAGCCGACCACCAATTTCCTTGCCAGCAGGAATCATGAACAGAGTCAGTGCCACGGCGATCGATACAGTACCATCATCGATCATATAACCAACCGGCGATGAACCGAGTGAAACAAGCAAAGAATCCAGGTAATGACTCCAACCAAAGATATCGACATCATCTCCGAATAGCCGTTCCTTGCGCGTCATTAGCAGTAGTGCAAATGTTGCAAATACCACAGTTACTCGCTTTTCTTCAGCAGACATTATCCCGAGCTTCTGAATCTCGTTATTAATGAAGTCTCTGCCACTAAATGGCGTGGTAGGCGGTAACGGGAAGATGAAGCGAGTTAACAGTAACCAGGCCGCCAACATGTAGAAAGCGCTCATGGGCAAGGCAAACAACATCCAACTGGAAAATGTGATCTCAGGCGCCTCTGGAAATAGTTGGGACATCTGAGTAATCAGCACACCATTGGGTGGCGTGCCAATCAATGTCGCGAAACCGCCAATCGAGGCGCCATACGCAATGCCAAGCAGCAACGTCAGTGAGAAGTTACTGGCCCTGGCATCGATGATCCCGCCTTCGGCTTCGATTTTCCGATTGAGCTCTTCATAGAGAAGCACGAGGGACATGCCCATGGGCATCATCATCAGGGCGGTGGCGGTATTGGACAACCACATCGAAAGAAAGCCAGTGGCGAGCATAAACCCCAACACCAGACGGTGTGGCTGACCACCAATTACTCTCAAGATGTTTAAAGCTATGCGTTTATGCAGACTCCATTTCTCGACTGCAACCGCAATGATGAACCCTCCCATGAACAACAGGATGATCCAGTCCATGTACTGATTGGCGACATTGGGGAAGATGATATCGAAGTCGCTGATGGAGAATCCTTCATCAAAGGTCACCGTTGAGAGGTCGATATTCCCTTCTGCAGGTAATTCCCTGCCACGCATAATTCCCATCAGGGGGAACAAGACTATTGGCAGTAACGCAGTGGCAGACAAGGGAATGGCTTCCGTCATCCACCAGATAGCCATCAACACAATAATGGCGGCCATCCGGGTAACCAGCGGATTTTCCGGATTGAGATCGATGAACAGCAACATGAGAAGAAAAACCAGCGGACCCAACCAGAGCCCGATCTTACTTCGCGTAGGCACACCAGCGGGTGTCACCGTAGCCGGTTCAGGAATGCTTGTCATAGGATGCCTTTCTCGGTCTTTTTATTGGGAGTTTAGTTATTGCTGGAAAATTTCTTCGAGAAAATTAGACAGCGACTGGTAGGCGCGATGCTGTGCCACTTCATTGTATACAGTACCAAAGTCTGGATTATTTGCCGCCGGATTGGTGAATGCATGCATAGTGCCACCATAGGCATGGATTTGCCAATCAACACCAGCTTCGGTCATTTCAGTCTCAAATGCCAGTACCTGTTCCGGCGGAACCATCGGGTCATCATGCCCATGCAGGCAGAGTACCTTAGACTTGATGTTGTCATTTGCTACATCGCCAGGAGAGAAGATGCCGTGAATGCTGACCACGCCAAGCACATCGGCACCCGACCGGGCCAGTTCGAGCACACACATGCCCCCGAAACAATACCCCATTGCCGCGACTCGCGTGGCATCGACCTGGGGAAGGTTGCGCCCAGCCCCCAGCGCAGCATTAATGCGCTGACGTATTCTATGGCGATCGGAAGCCAGCGGGTTCATTAGTGAAGAATTTAACTCGACATCACCATCGGCGCCGAACACACCCTTACCGTACATGTCCAGCGCGAAACCAACATAACCCATCTCAGCGATTCGTTCAGCAGCCTTGCAGGCAAACTCTCTCCTGCCGCTCCAATCATGTGAAACCAACACCAGGGGTTTTTGTGTATCCGTGTCTTGATAAGCGACATAGGCTTCCAGTTTGGTGTCGCCATCGTTGTAGTCCAAGTATTGAGTATGCATAGTCTTCGCCTGTTATTACTCCAGCATATTACTTGATCAGCTCTGGGTTAAGTGGGCTACCTGCCGCCTTTTTCTCATTTATCTCCAGTATAGCTGCTTCCAGAGCCAGGAATCGTTCCGCTGTTGCCGGATGAGACAGAGAATGACTATCGATGTTGCCCGGGCTTTCAATGGCCATGCGTCGCCAAAAATAGCTGGCCCCGTCAAGATCAGTACCGGTACGGGCCAGGATATACATTCCTACGTAATCTGCTTCTGCCTCGAACTCGTGCGAATAAGCCCGACTAGTCATGTCTGAAAAAAATCCATCGGTATCCACGCCCTGAGTATTCGCCGCTATATCAATAACGGCACCGACCCAATAATTCTGCTGACGCTTGGGAATGTGATCCATAATGTTATGCGCCAGTTCATGAGCGATTACCAGGGCCAGCTCTTTGTCATCGTCGGTAAAGCGCAACATGCGTCGGGTAAGGAAGACTGCATCACCATCGGCAAAGGCATTCAACTCGTCTCTAAGTACCAGTTCTACCTGGTAGTCACAGACAAGTACGGGAGTGACCCTAAAATCCTGGATTGCCTGATCACGCCGAACCGTTATCTTCAGCGAATCACTGACAGTCAGTTCTTCCCGCAACAGGTTGTTATAGATAGTGCTGGCATTGGTTCCGTCTACCAGTGGATTGTCATTCACAGCGACAATAACATCCCGTGCCTGGATACCAGCACGGAAAGCGGGCCCATCAGCCGCCGCATTCAAGACAGAAACTTCGGCACTCAGCCCCAGGGCTTCACGGGCGGTGTGTTGAAAAGATTCTTCGAAATCGAAGCCGGTTGCCACATCCAGGCCGATACTGAGTGAGGTTCTGTTCTCGCACAGCGGTGCGGCGGCGACCAATAAAGGAAAGCTGACATCTTGTATGCGGCTGCTATCGCGGACATTCTGCTCGAGAGCAATGCTTCTCTGGATATTCCGTTCTTCGACTAGAGCCCGGCTTTCAATCTCGGGGCGCGGAGTAACCGGCGTTGCACAGGCAACGGGTAACAGCAATAGCAGCCAACCGATCCTCCTCGAGAATGAATCAATCATTGCCAGAATCTGCAGCCCTCTATAAGTTTTCCAGCATAGCTTCAGCAGAACTGACTTTGATTTCTCCAGGCGCTTCAATACCAAGATAGGTCACTGTGCCATCATCGACGATCATTCCGAACCGCTGAGCGCGAGAACCCATACCGAATCCGCTGGCGTCCAACTGCAAGCCTATGGCGCTGGTGAAGTCTCCATTACCATCCGCCAGCATCAGGATCTCTTCTGCATTTTGAGCCTTGCCCCAGGCTCCCATGACAAAGGCATCGTTTACTGCCATACAGGCAATCGTGTCGGCGCCTTTGGCCTTGATGGCGTCAGCATTGACGACAAATCCTGGAAGGTGAGTCATAGAACAACCCGGGGTGAAGGCGCCGGGTACTGCAAAGAAGACTACCTTCTTACCGACAAAAACCTCATCACTACTGAGGTCTTTTGGGCCTGCATCGGTCATAACCTTGAATTTTGCCGCGGGAACCTTGTCCCCAACTTGAATCGTCATGCTGTTGCTCCTGAACTATGTGAGTGTCTGGCCAGTTTAGCAAATTCTTCATCGTGTGCGGCAAAAATTGCCGATGTTATTGGGATGAAATTGGGGTAGCATTCGGAGCCTTTATTGCAAACTAACAATATGATGGACAGTGTGTTCTTCGTTGCCTCCAAACTGATTTGGGCAGTTATATCACCCGATAGTTTGATCGTCCTGCTGGGGGTGCTGGCCTGGATAAGCCTCGTAATCGGCTGGCAGAAACTCTCCCGCAGACTACTCTCCGCTTGCGCGCTGCTGCTACTCCTGGTGGGCTTCCTGCCGTTGGGTGAATGGCTGATCGCACCGCTGGAAAATCGGTTTGCGGCAAATACAGCGCTGCCAGCGGAAGCCGATGGTATCATCGTGCTTGGTGGCGCGATCTCACCTGTGGACTCTCAAGCCTGGAATCAGGTAGAGATTGGTAGTGCTGGTGACCGTTTAACGAATTTTCTCTACCTTGCAGGACTATTTCCAGATGCTCAACTTGTATTTACCGGTGGTAGCGGCGCGGTAACTCAACAGGAATTCAAGGAGGCAGAATTCGCTCAATATTTATTTGAACAGTTGGGTGTAACAGATCGCGCCATCATCTACGAGAGCGAATCCAGAAATACCTTTGAGAACGCACTCAACTCGAAAGAGTTGCTCAGTCCAGCAGAAGGTGAAAAATGGATACTGATTACGTCTGCTTTTCATATGCCTCGTTCGGTGGGCATCTTCTGTCAGCAGGAATGGGTTGTCACACCCTACCCGGTAGATCACTATTCGAGGAAAGGCGACCTGCTGCGGGTTGAGTTTAATTTCTCTGGAAACTTGTCACTTCTTGTAACTGCAGTCAAAGAATGGGTCGGGCTGGTAGCCTACCGCATCACTGGCAGGACTGATCAATTGCTGCCAGGTAGTGAGAATTATTGTGGCGTTCCGCTAACTGAAGAAGCCCGGGGACTTTAAGCTAGTTCAAGATACTGCGCAGGCGACCGCCCAGCTCTTCAACGGCATCTTCAACCGTATCCTGCACCTGTTTCACACCGCCCTCCAGTCTGGCTTCTACACCCTCCGCCAGATCATCGAGACTGGGCAGGTTGGCGCTCAGTATCGAAGTGCTCATCTTTGACAGTACTGCCTGCAAAACTTCCGCGACACTGCTGGAATCATTTTCAGCACCAATATTGGTCATCTGGATATCGGGCAAAGGAATTGGTGCGGTGACTATTGCCGCCACCAGGTTGAGCTGGGGGTCGAGTAATTGCAGGTCACGAATGATCAGGCCTTTGCCGGCTGCTGCTGGCTCTACAGCCGATTCGCCAGTTGCTGAGCCGGCGGAAATATTTGCGATCAGCGCGCGAATATTGTCAGTTGTAATCCGGGTTTCATAGGTTATTTCAGGCTGAACTACCCGAATTGATTCAATCTCAATGACATCGGAGAACAGCGAACTGACATTCAGGTTTACAGTTAATTCTTCAAGCTGAATTGCATGTTCTGATCTAAAGCCTGCAGGATTTCCAACACTGAGCCCACGGATTGAGCCACTACCATTCAGAGGCGATATCGATACGGAATTAACTGTGACACCCGTCCCCAAAACTTCGCTGCCGACAACTTCGATGCCACTCTTCACAATGCTGTCGACGTAAAAGAAGGCTATGCCTACAACCAGCAGAATCAGAAGTACCAGCGAGATTACTGCTTTCTTGATCATTATCTGCTCACTCTTTCTTTACTGTCTTAATCTAAGAATCAAACGGCAGCTTGCTGCCAATAATAGTTTCGATCCAGTCTAGATGCTGTGACACCCTTTCATAAATTGCCACTGAACCATATTTACCCTGCGTTTCCTCAGAAAAGTCCGTCCCTTCGACTTCTCCCACGGCAATGCCGGCCAGGCGATAGCCCTCAGCAGTTTCCAGCAACGCCGGACCACCGCTGTCGCCGAGCCCGGGCACACCTTCGAGATCCAGAGATTCACCGCCGAAGTCTCTTGGGTCATCGAACACGATGCGAATACGCCGATCGGCCTGTACTATCCGGTTTCTTGCACGGCGCAATTTCCCATCATCATACTGCCGACCGGTAGTACCGAGGCCGAAATATCCCCAGCCTAACAGACTGACCTCAGCCGCCAATTCATTCACTTCCAGTTGCAGAGGCAACGGGCGGGGCAGAACTGACGCTACCCGAAAGCGAAGCAGCGCGAGATCCACATCTGATGCCGAGTCTTGATCATAGTCCGGATGGATCACCAGGCGATCGATTTCTCTGCGCTGTCCACCTACTTCAACTCCGAAGCGGCGGCCGTTTTCTATCGTATTAGCCAGGGTTGTCTGATGCGCACAATGCGCGGCAGTAATTGCCCAGCGTTGATGTATCACGGTAGCAACGCAGACCTTGCGATTGCCCTGTCGCTCGATATAAAAAACCGCTGGAAACTGATTTGACTGGACTTCATAGCGGGCAAATGCGACATCATGGCGAATGACGATAGCCTGGCTGCTAAATGTTAGTGACACAATTAGCAGGGTCAGAAATTTAGTGAACAATTTCATAGATAGCGTTACTTCTTCTGTTGCGGGCGGGCACGTCTTAACGGGCGCAGATTAGGCTTGTAGCGCGGTTTTCTTGTCATCTGAAAAATCTTTACCATGCGATGCAGAACTGCCAGCACAGTAACGACGATAAATACCAGGATACTGGCTGCCAACCACTGCTCATGAGTCCAGCCTGAAACGTCGATTAATTCTGACAGCACCGGTGCTCTCTCTGTTTTATGGGAATGAAGGATGGCCCGGGCCAGCTATTATGCGTCAATAGCGACAGGGAATGCCAGAGCGACTGAGTTTACTGAGCTCAAGCCTCGTTAGCGAGGTCGGACACGATCTGCTCGATATTCTCTATTCGTTCCCAGGGATCATCCAGTTCCAGCAGCTGCTGTCTCTGTTCGACTTCAATTGGTATCAATTCGCTCAGCCGCCAACCCAGGTCCCACAGATTATTGTAATCGATCGACAGATTTTTCTGCTCCACCAACGGATGGCTCTCCAGGTTCTGCAGGAGATCCGCCAGCGCAGAAAACTGATCATCAAGTGGAATAGTTTCCTTGCCAACACTATCGGTGTCACTGAATTGAACTTTCGCGCACAAAACTCCACTATCGCCCTGCCAACAGTCTTCAATCTTGAATTTTGCAGAGCCTTCAACAGTGATGCCTAATAAACCATTCTCCAGCTGGTCCCAGTCCACGATACTGGCGTAAGTCCCGGTTCGATGAAATGTTTGTTTCGTGCCCGTTTTAATTACTTCTTCGCCTTCCTTAAGCAGGCAGATACCAAATCCGGTGCTGCTGCGCATGCAATTACTGACCAGGTCGATGTAGCGCCGCTCGAAGATCTGCAGGTCCAGCCTGCCTCCAGGAAACATTACGACCCGAAGTGGAAATAAGGAGATCTCTCGTTGTTCAATCATCAAGCCGCTCTCGAATGAGTGGATAATGCCTAGTCCTACATAAGTGTAATCACGTCAAAAGTGATGGGCCATGTCCAAGTGCCTTCAGCAGCTTTTCGTGGATACCGCCAAATCCGCCGTTACTCATTATCACGATATGATCGCCCGACTGGCAACTCTCTTCAAGAAAAGTAACGATCTGGTCGACTTCAGAAAACGCGTAACTCGGCGCCTTACTCTCGGCCAGTAAGGCCACGAAATCTATTTTTGCATCATTGGGCTTGAACCAGACAACCAGGTCTGCCGCCTGCACCGCGATATTAAACTCGTGCTGATGCACACCGAGTTTCATCGTGTTGGAGCGCGGCTCGATTACTGCAATCAGTCGTGAATCTCCAGCCTCGGCTTGTAACTTATTTGCCAGACCTTGCAGTGTGAGCTTGATCGCAGTCGGATGGTGAGCGAAATCATCATAGACCTTGATACCTTCAATAGTGCCCCGTAATTCCATACGCCGTTTTACGCCTTTGAATTCAAGCAGTGCATCGCGAGCAGTCATCACTTCAACGCCAACATTGTGAGCCGCAGCAACTGCAGCCATGGCATTTCTGACATTATGAATACCGGTTAAATTCCAGCTCACCATCGCGCGATTTATCACTTCACCGGTAGAGCCCTGCCCATATTTGACAACTTCAAACTCGCTGCCCTGCTTGTCTTGCACCAACGCATTCCAGAAGACACCCCCATTGGCAGCGAGCTTCTTACAAATTTCATCTGGCACTGCAATGCCAAATTGCTGGCGTCGGGTCCAGCAACCCATGCGCAACACTACTTCAATGGCCGAATCCCCGTGCGGAAAGATGATAAGGCCGTTACCCGGCAGCGTTCTTATCATTTGATGAAATTGCTTTTCGATTGCTTCCAGGTCCTCGAAGATGTCGGCATGATCAAATTCCAGGTTATTAAGAATTGTTGTACGTGGTGAATAATGAATAAACTTGGATCGCTTGTCGAAGAATGCACTGTCATATTCATCGGCCTCGACTACGAAGAAGGGTGACTCTCCAATGGATGCTGACTGGGGAAAATTATTCGCGACGCCCCCGATCAGATAGCCTGGCTTGATTTCGGCATACTCCAGTATCCAGGCCAGCATCGCGCTGGTACTGGTCTTTCCGTGGGTACCAGCAACCCCGAGCACCCATTTATCGTGGAGTACGTATTGAGCCAGCCATTGAGGTCCGGATGTGTAGTTAAGCCCTTCATCAAGCACATACTCAACGGCTGGGTTTCCCCGCGTAAGAGCATTACCGATAATGACAAGGTCGGGAGGTGGCTGCAGATGTTGCGGACGGTATCCTTCGCGCAGAACAATACCCTGCTGTTCCAGCTGAGTACTCATCGGTGGGTAAACATCAGCGTCACTGCCACTTACCCGGTAGCCCAGCTGTTTGGCCAGAACCGCCAGGCTGCCCATGAAAGTGCCACAAATGCCTAGAATGTGGATATGCATTGATTCCTCAAATCCGCTTACGCCTGCATCTCGCAGCGATTTTTATAGGATAATACTTCGGTATCGGCGGCGGTAGGGGCCATCGGAGGTATATTTATGAACAATCCAATGCAGATCCGGAAATTTTCTCTCGTGTTCGCAAGATAGGGTAATGACATTGATATCAAACAGATTCTGGGACTTTTCAATAGAATTGTACGCCAGGAAGGGTGTTGCCGAAGCCTGCCTGGAATTACAGAACTCCTATGGCCTGGACGTAAATCTGGTGTTGTTCTGCTTCTGGTCTGCTAATCAACATGGAGAGCTCGACGAGGCCACATTAAGTAAAGCCATAAGCTTTTCCGCTACCTGGCGGACAGAAGTCGTGCAACCTCTGAGGAATGTGCGCCGCTGGATGAAAGACACCGGTGCAATTTTCGCGGGGGATCGGCAATCACACTATGACGCATTGCGCGAGCGCATCAAACTCGATGAGCTTGCCGCCGAGAAATATCAACAGAGAGTCCTAGAAGGTCTAACAGCTGACTTAGGAAATAATCGTAATACGTCACGATCACGGAGCATTGCGCGGAAAAATTTGCAGAACTACCTGATGACATCCGGTTTAATGGAGGACAGTAGTGTTCGTGATTTACTGCAGCATATCGATGAAGCAATTGGATGGAATCCAAACTAGCTCGAGGATAGCGCGAAACCCTGGTTGGTTGACCAGGGTCTTAACTGTAAAGTGATGCTACTCGCTGGCTTGCTCGGTACTCTCGTTACGATCAGTATTTGCAGTGCTTGCAGAACCAGCTTGATTCTGTTGGCTCTTGGAGAGAAAGTTGGCAGAGATACCAAAGGCTATCGCAAGCGCTAACCAGAGAATGCCATTTACCAATGAACCTTCACTACCTCCAGCGAATGAAATTACGGCTAGCAATGTAGCAATAATCGCGACTACCCAGCAGAGGTTTTTGGAGTACTTGGCGAAACCCGATCGTTTTTCTATCATGTCAGCCTCACGGAGAATTTGCTCTTCAATTAAGTTTCCTAAACTATCGGCACAGCAAACCATTGCCTAAACAGGCAGTCAAGCTGGAAGCGCCGATTTTGCCAATCCGGTCTCATTTTTTACCCACTCATCCCCGAGTCCGATAAATGGAAGTGATTCCTGGACAGGACCTTTTTTGCGCATTTCGCTACTGCTGTGCGGCCAATTCAATAACGATATCCCAGTTAAAACGTACGAAACGGTGCAATTCACTGATCAGGATACGTTCCTGGTCACTGTGGGCTCCAAAACCTAATGCCGCGTCTTCAGTATCGATCGCTGGCCCGATGCCGTAGCACTGGATGCCAAGATTACGCAGATAGGCCATGTCAGTCGCCCCGGTACTCATCGTCGGCAATGTGATCACCCCGTAGTGTTCATTGATACCTGACTCTATGGCGGCGAAAGCTGCCGTGTTCAGGCTTGCCTGACCACGGGGCCGGGTATTACGTGCCCCCAGGCTCACTTCCACGGCTGGATCATTCACCAAGCGACGAACCTCTTCCAGGAATTCGGGTATGTTTTCATCCGGTAGCGCGCGGAAATCGACGCTGGCGCGAGCTTCCGAGGGAATCACGTTAATCCGATAGCCGGCATCGAAAATATTTGGTGAGAGAGATGAACGCAGCATCGATGCATGTCTTGGCTCGTTGGTGAGGAAATACTCATCGGAATCACTGGCCCGACCCGGGTCCAGCACGTTCAGATAACGCTCCGCGGCCTCGGTTGGGGAAATTGAAGCAAGCCGCTCGAAATAGGCAGCCGTAGTTTCGTTCAGGCGAATTGGTGTACGCCAATCGGCGATAGCCGCCACTGCCTTCGCCAGTCGTGCTACGGAATTGGTCTGCAAGGGAACTGAACCATGTCCGGCCACACCTGTTGCCACCAGCTCAATCCGGTAAGGGATCTTTTCCACCGTCTGTATGCCGGCATATTGGACTTCGCGATTTACCCTCGCCACAGACCCCCCCTCGGCAAGGCAGAACTCCGCATCGATCTTGTCAAAGTGTTCATTCACCATGAACTCGATGCCGTACTCGGTAGCGCCCTCTTCACCGGACTCGGCCAGGAAAATGACATCCCGCTCCAGGGGAACGTTCTGCCGCTTCAATTCCAGCATTACCATCAGGGCAGAAGCAAGATTGTCTTTATCATCCACTGCGCCTCTTCCATAGACGTAACCGTCATCGACAGTGGCGCTGAAGGGAGGAAATGTCCACTTATCCGGATCGACATTGACCACATCTGTATGGGCCATGATCAGCAGTGGTTCCTTATTGCCGTTACCTTGCAGTCGCGCCAGTACATTCGGTCGTTCCGGATCATTGAACAACACTTCAACGGGAATGCCCTCTGCTTCGAGTACATCACGCAGGTAATCCGCTGCCGGTAATTCTCTGCCCGGCGGATCGGAAGTATCGAATTGCAGGAGAGCACGAAAGTGTTCGAGCGTCTCAATTTCTACCTCCGCCCAATTCGGGTCGATCACTTGCGCCAGGGATGAACCGAGATAGGAAGAGAAGAAGAGTAATGAAGCTGTCGTGATCAGTTTTCGCATGATCGTTCTCCATGCATTAAAAAAGTCAAAATGTGCTACAGCAAGATAACATTGCCGCTGCTAATTAGTAATATGACGCCCTGATTCCAGGCAGTAACCCTGCGAGTCTTAGCCAATAAAACCATCGCCTGCTCCTCGTTGTCTTTTTGTTTCTGGCTTTTATTAAGGGGGCTGGAAAGATTAAAGGGCCGTTGCTCCATTGTCCAGAGAGCTGAGCACGAAATTACGGGAGTTGCCGAGTGCTTGACTATGTTTTGGTGCCTTGCCAGCGCGAAACCAGACCAGGGTCGAGGTCGAACAGATCAAGCACCCGGCCCACGTGATGATCCACCAATTCATCGACTGAACCGGGATTGATATAGTGAGCTGGCATGGGTGGAGCTATGATCGCGCCTATCTGGCTGGCCTTGAACATGAGCTCACAATGTCCAGTGTGTAATGGCGTTTCCCGCGGCACCAGCACCAGGCGCCGGCGCTCTTTAAGGACAACATCTGCCGCTCGTACAATGAGCGAATCTGCATAGGAATTTGCTATCGCGGAGAGTGTCTTCATCGCGCAGGGTGCGACAATCATGCCCGCAGTCTTGAAGGAGCCACTGGCAATATTTGCTGCGATGTCCTTATTGGAATGGACGTGGTCCGCCAGGGCCTTGACCTCGCTTGCTGACCACTTTGTTTCAATGGCGATGTTCATCTTCGCCGAAGCCGACATTACCAGGTGTGTTTCCACATCTGGCTCCTGCTTCAAGACCTCGAGCAGACGAATGCCGTAGATCACTCCACTGGCTCCGGACATTGCTATTATCAACCGCATAACCGGTCTGCTCGCTACCATTGCTTTCGGGTTGACGATTGTTGCATCAATCTCCAAGCACTGGCAAGGAAATGCCGGCTCGGTTACATACTCAGCGCCGCCGTTCCCTTATTATTGGCAAGGACTGTCATCAACGAGTAACATGACGCTACCCAATCATCCAACCCCAGATCGAAAAATCATGAGCAAGGCAAATCTGTTTTATGCCCAGTCCGGAGGAGTCACGGCCGTTATCAATGCCAGTGCCTGTGGAGTCATTGAGACTGCGCGCCAACACCGGGACAAGATTGGCAAAGTCTACGCCGGTCTGAATGGTATCGTCGGCGCACTTAACGAAGACCTTATCGATACCGGAAAGGAAAGCACAGCGACTATCGCCGCCCTGCGCTCCACGCCCGCTGGCGCTTTCGGCTCCTGTCGTTACAAACTAAGATCGTATTCTGAAAACCGCCGTGAGTATGAACGACTGATGGAAGTGTTCAGGACGCATAACATTCGTTATTTTCTCTATAACGGGGGCGGTGATTCTCAGGATACTGCCAACAAAATTTCTCAATTTAGTCAGCAACAGGGATTCCCAATTGCCTGTATAGGTATACCCAAGACGGTGGACAATGATCTGCCGATTACCGATAACTGTCCGGGCTTTGGTTCTGTTGCCAAGTACGTAGCCGTTTCGATCAGGGAAGCTGGTCTGGACGTCGCCTCAATGTGTGAGAGTTCCACCAAGGTGTTCGTGATGGAAGTCATGGGTCGCCATGCCGGGTGGATTGCTGGCTCGGCTGGACTTTCGACAGAGCAGGATGGCGATGCACCGCACATTATCCTGCTCCCTGAGATCCCTTTCGACAAACAGAAATTTCTGAAGAAAGTCAGCGGCTGTGTTAAACGCTATGGCTACTGCGCCATAGTTGTATCAGAAGGCGCCCAGTACAAGAATGGAAAATTCCTGGCCGACGCTGGCGGCAAGGACGCGTTTGGCCATGTGCAGCTCGGCGGTGTAGCTCCGTTCCTTGCCAATATGATCAAGGATTCACTCGGCTACAAGTATCACTGGGCGGTAGCCGACTACCTGCAGCGTTCAGCGAGACATATCGCATCCAGAACCGATGTGGAGCAGGCTTACGCGGTGGGCAAGGCTGCTGTCGATTTTGCCTTGCAGGGTAAAGACGCGGTAATGCCCACAATCATCCGCGGCAAAGGGAAGAAATACACCTGGCGTATCGGCGAAGCGAAGCTGGCCGATGTGGCCAACGTCGAGAAGATGATGCCGCGTAATTACATCACTCCAGATGGATTTCATATTACGGAGAAGGCGAGAGCCTATTTCGCGCCGCTGATTCAAGGCGAAGATTATCCTGCTTATAAGAATGGCATTCCCCAATACGCGCGCCTGAAAAAAATACTGGAGAAGAAAAAACTGCAGAAATGGAAGGCGGCCTAAGGCGCCAGCCGATCTATCGACCAACTGCCATCGGCTTGCAACGAGTAACGAAAGCGGTCGTGCAAGCGATTCTCACCACCCTGCCAGAATTCAATCTCGTGCGGACTAACTCGGTAACCCCCCCAGAAATCAGGAAACGGAACTTCACCAGCCCCGAACTTCTGTCTGAGAGATTCAAATTGGTTTAGTAGCAGCGTTCGGGAACTCAGCACCTTGCTCTGTGCAGATGCGATGGCGGCTATCTGGCTGTCGCGAGGTCTGCTCAGGAAATACTTGATTGACTCGGCTGTGGGAATTTTCGTGGCACTGCCACACACTTTTACCTGACGATCGGCATTGTGCCAGGGAAAATGCAGGCTAATTCGGGGATTACTCGCCAACTCCTCAGACTTGCGACTCCCATAATTGGTATAAAACACGAAACCGGCTTTATCGAAATGCTTCAACAGCACGATGCGCTGACTCGGCTGCCAATCGACGGAAACTGTGGCAATCGTCATCGCCGTAGGATCGACAATTCCCAGTTCCTGCACCTGCTGCATCCATGTCTCAAATTGATCGAAAGGATCGTCCGCCAGATCTTCTCGTCGAAGCCCGTCCTTCATGTACTCACGTCGTAGCGATTCAAGATCCATTATTCGTTTCCGTTACAAAAAACTTGCGATGTCTAATAATGTTTTTGCTGATTAACTAAAATCTTCTCTAGCAATCAGTTAACTCGCGACGAACACTTTCTCAATAAACCTGGATTGATGCGAATAAAAACGTCGTAAGAGCAGCAAAGACGAGGCAAAAAACGGCGATTACGGCAAGTAACTAAACCGGGATGGGTAAGGGCTACTTTTTAACAAGGCATTTGTAAGCGCAACAAATTTTATCGGATGAAATCGCCGAAGTTCCAGGTCTGCGGTCTGGAATTCCCCGTCTCGTAGTAAAAGATTCCATCACCATGCTTTTCACTGGCAAAAAATCCTCCGACAAACTTCCGCCCGTTCGCCCATCGATAAGTGCCCTGCCCCTGATAATGATCATTCACGAACTCACCAGTGTAGTTCTCGGTATTTTCCTTTAACCAGAACTCGGAATGTTCATTCTCGCGCCACTGGGGCAGATTGAAGAAATAAGAGCCTTGGCCGTTGCGTTTATTACCACGCCATTCACCGATATAGAGCTTGCCCTTGCCGTTCCAATGAGTGCCTCTGCCACTGCGTATGCCGCGATCCCAGTTTCCGGTATAAACAGCCTTGTTCGTGAATGAGATGGGAATTTCGAGTCGACCCTGCCCATGGAACTCACCGTTGGAAAAATTCCCTACATAGGAACCCTTACCCCATTGTGTTGCAAGCTCAAGCGTACCCAGGCCATTCGCACAGTCACCGCGAATGCAGACTTCATCGGTGACTTCATTGAGCGGCTGTGCTAAACCCGCAATAACCCAGCTTCCAATTGAGAGAAGCAAGAGCATTTTCGAAATCCTGAAAGCTAACATCATGTACTCGCTCTGAAATTCATTTTCATTCCCTGCTGGATTCAACCGCAGAGATGGGAACGGCTAATTATAACGCCATTGCAGTGAGCGTCTACAGGCTACCATCGGCACACTACGACTTTTAAACTCTGGCTGTTTGGCCGTAGACTGTCCAGCATGGGTAACAGCATGGAGTTTTGGCTGCTTGAAAATGGCTTCGGGAGGATAATCCGACAGGAGCCGCTCGGTGGGGGCTGCATAAGCGATTCTGCCCGCCTGATTATGGACGGTGGAGAGTCACTCTTTCTCAAGCAACATGAGGCTGCTCCGGAGGGCATGTTTCATGCTGAGGCCGCCGGGCTGGCCGCCCTGAGCAGGTGCGGGGCAGTGAAAATACCTCGCGTACTTCATGCTGAAGAAGACTTCATTCTATTGGAAGATCTCGGCCTGGGGTCTCAGCGCCAGGACTACTGGACACAACTGGGCCGAGGTTTGGCGGACATGCATAGCCAGGTTCATCCGCAGTTCGGTTTCAGCATGGACAATTATTGCGGCTCGACTCCGCAACAGAATACACCCACTACTGACGGTTACACATTCTTTGGGGATTACCGCATCTTGAAACTGGCCTCACAGGCATTTCATCGCCACCTGCTGGACAGGGAAGATCTGAGTAAGCTGGAAACAATTGCCGCCTCTCTTGAGCGGTGGATTCCAGAGCAACCGGCCGTACTGATTCATGGTGACCTCTGGTCCGGCAATGTGCATTGCAACGAGCAGGGAAATCCGGCATTGATCGATCCGGCTGCCCACTGGGGTTGGGCCGAGGCAGAACTGGCCATGACGGAATTATTTGGCAGTTTCGGTGCTGATTTCTATGCCAGCTATGCTGAGAACACCAACCTGGATAAGAACTGGCGTGAACGGGTACCGATCTATAACCTTTATCACCTGCTGAATCACTTATTGTTATTCGGTGCCAGTTACCTCGGCGCCATTAGAACCATCACCCGCCGCTTTGCCTGACTGGTTAGGGGACACTAATAGTTTAATAGCTAAACGATTTATCGACAGGCCAAAATTACTGAGCCATTACATGCATTTCTATAGGTCAGCAAAAGGTTTGAGGATTAACTAGACAGCGAATTCTTTCCATTGTTCCTGGCACTTACAACGGAGAAATTTCTTAATCTATTAATCTATTAGTGTCCCTAGCTACGCTAGCTACCGCATACTCGACAGATGTCTCAACACAACTTCGAAGCTGTGAGACACCTTTTGTGTGAGTGAATAATCATGAATATTAGAGATTATCGTTTAAGTGACAAAGTTCATCTAGTTGGATTGACTCTGCGGGCCTGGGAGCCAATTTTCCAAAAGCTGGAACTGTCGATGAGTGCCGAGATTTATGAAGTGTTCGTACCAAACTGGGAAAAAGAGCAACTGAGATCTATCAATCTGGTCTGTGAGTCGGCGGATATTAGAGTGATCGTTGCGGAAGAGGAGGAGGAAATTATTGGTTTTTCTGCCATCAAATTTCATCCCGATGACTTTCTGGGTGAAATCTACATGATCGGAGTAGATCCGCAGCATCAGAGGCGCGGAGCAGGCAGTGCCTTAACTGCGGCATCCCTGGAAATCATAAAAAGCGAAGGATATAAATTGGCTATGGTTGAGACCGGGGGAGATCCCGGTCACGAACCGGCGAGAAGAGCCTACGAAAAAATGGGATTCGAAGTCTGGCCTGTGGCGAGGTACTTGAAGAGGATTTAGCTGTCTCGACAAGAATAATTGGAGAAAAATTGGGGAGCCACGGTAAAAGGGCTCCCCACAGGGATTGTCTCAGGGTTTTCTGAATTTCAGCACGAAGCGGTCAGTGTTGCCCTGAACGCCAGGAGCGCCGACTTCCTGCGCAAGGTCATCTTCAGGGTGATAATGCATACCGCTGAAATCGACAAACTCAAAGCCAATGTCGAGCATTTCCTTAATGACCAGCACGGGGTCGAGACGACGTCCGACCGCGCGGGAGGTAGGCTGATTGTGTCGGCGGGTATGATCCACTGTTCCATAGATGCCGCCGGGTTTAAGTGCATCGAAAATAGCCTGATTCATGTTGGCACGCATTTCGACGTTGGGATTGTGCAGATTCCAGAAGGTCAGAACCATATCGAAGTCATCGGTTTCAAACTGGAACGGCGGTATATTATTCAATGCGATGGAGTCATTGATTGCGGTTACACAATTCAAACCGGGAAGTGTCATTACGTCATTTTTGAAACTATTGTTGACACCAACCGATACCACCAGCTCGCCACCATTGTTGCATAAGATTGGGGCAACAAACTTCGTCCAGTAACCGGTGGCCGGAGATATTTCCAGCACTTTCATGTTGTCTTGTAACCCAAAAAATTCCAGTGCTTCGGCAGGTTTACGATTCGCGTCGCGCGCCCGCTCGGCATCGCCCCTGATACTGCCTAGCAAATTTTGTTCAATTTTTGCGCGAGTAGCTGCCACATCAGCCGCCAGTAATTGAGAGCTGACCAACATCATGCCTACCAGGAGGACTATCACTTTCATGTTTTCTCCTTGTGTAATTGCTGCTCACCAGCACGCAATATTCTGATCGTGTGACAGTGAAGCCCGATTAAAGCAGAATTGGATATAAATGTTTATAAAAATCGGATTCCTGCTATTTCACGCGCAACATGATGTCAGTATATTTCTTGCGAGATGATCTTTTTACCAGAACCCTTAGCGTGGCAGCAATGCGAGATGGCGAGATGGATGGTAAGATTCATGCGTCTTCATCAACTCCATTGTCCCGTAATGGGGAATAGAGTGAAAGATAGGGACACTAATAACTCGCAGGAGGCATTCGATAACAAATTCCATCCAAATTCAATACTGGGTTGTCTTGGAATTACAAATGGGACTTTGAATTCCCAGATTCAGTTCGCCAGTTGTGCACGCAATGCCTGAAATCGGGGATCGTCCCTGACCAAATCAAACATGAGCAGATTTACAACATTACTCATGCTGGGGTTTCGCAACTCGACACCACGCCTTAGCCATTCAATGGTTTTTTCTCTGTCTCCGGCACGGGCAAAATGTGTTGCCACTTCAATGCTTCCGGTATTAGTCAGCAAAGCTTGCCTCTCCAGAACCAGTGCAACATTACTCATTGCCTGCTGGTAGCCCCCTCCTCGAGCCCGGTTTCCAGCGCAGCAATGCCCTGGGGATTGTTGGTCAACCGAAGTCAGTCTGCCTCCGCTTGAATGACCTCATCGAATGCTTCGATGACATGCAGGCAGGAAATTAAAGTTGGCAGCAATGTCGGAAGGTTAGGGAACATCAAACGGGATTCACGCTGTACAGAGATCACGTCATTGCAGTTCCGTGCTCCCAACAATGCGGTGGCCAATACGTTCCGGTAAAAAGGATTATACGGGTCCAATTCTATTGCACGCCGCATGAATTCTACTGCCTGACCGTAGTCCTCCCTGATTAACTGTACATTTGCCAAGCCCGCCCAGGCATCTGGATAGCTGGGTTGTAATTCGACGGCACTACGCGCATGGGCTTCCGATTCGTCCAACTTGCCCTCCAGCCAGGCTGCTGACGAAAGTGCCATGTGCACGGTTGGAAGTTCGTCTTCGATCATTCGTGCGCGTTCGGCACAGCCTCTTGCCAGCGGTGCCGCAACCTGGTTGGGTACTATTTGATTCAACGCCCTGGCCACCCAGGTCATACCAAGGCTGGCAAGGGGCAGTGCTGCATCAGTATCAATTTCCAGTGCCTGCTCGAAAAAACTTTCGGCTATTTCAAGCTCTGCCGGTGTCATGCGACTGAAATGTTGCATGCCCCTGAGGTAAGCATCATAAGCTGCCGGGTCGATCGCTTTACTGGCGTTGAGCCGCTCCTGTTCTTCGGGCGTAATCGTCGCCTGTATCTGGCGCGCGATCTCTTGTGCCATATCACTTTGTAATGTGAGTATATCGCTTATATCGCGATCATAAGTCTCAGACCAAAGGTGTTCGTCGGTTTCACTGTCTATTAACTGAACAGTAATGCGAACACGCTCGCTGGATTGTTGCGTAGACGCTTCAACAATAGCACTGGCCCCGAGTCTTCTGGCAATCTCGGGCAAGGACAAGTCTGACCCTTTGAACCGCATCGCCGAAGTACGCGAAATAACCCGGATCGATTCTATTTTCGCCAGGCTGGCTGTTAGCGCTTCCGTCATGCCATCAGCAAAATACTCATCATCCAAATCATCAGAAAGGCTCTGAAACGGCAGCACGGCGATTGACCGATAGTAGAGCGGATCTGAGTCCAGAATGTATTGATCGAAAACAACTGTCACCAGTGCGAGAGAAAGGAAGCAGATAATCGCAAAATCCAGTACACGACCGGAGGGGGCATGCCGGGTGGCTCTGAAGGTAAATCGGGTGTGCGTATGATGCCTTTTGGCGTGAGATCATAAACCCAGGCACAGACCACTACGATGGGAAACCCTAGCGCGAATGCAACTATGAGTCCGCGTAAGATCAGTGGCGAGGCATCAAAAACCGGTACAACGGTGTCCGCAATCTGTACCACTAGCCAGGCCAAAGCGAGGTAGGCAACACTTACCTTGAAGACATTGCGTCGTTGTATCTCGTTCCAAAATGTCATCTATGGTTCCACCAATCAGTGGTGCAGGTTATCAAGGCATTTCTAGTTACCGCTGATACTTAAAGCAGCATACAGAGGGTTAGCCAATTTGACCCGAGCGTAGGCATTAAGGTACCGCTGTGTTGATTACATGTCCATTGCCAGAAGGAGGTCGGCTTAGCAATCGGGCGCTGAAAACGGATTAAAAGCCGGAGAATATGTAAAAGATGGCAGCCTATCTTGGAGCAACCTTGGCGATCTGCTTCTGCGCATCCATGCGCACAGGGAAAGAAGGGGCACTGTGTAGATTGGCATACCGAACGGCGCCACATGCTTGACAACCGGGAATCTTGCCTGCAGGAATTTCAGGGGGGACAATTTTTTAGAAATAAAGACTGGCTAATTCTTAACAGACTTCCTCTGGAAATCTGCTCATCTTTGCAAAAATTTACAAACGGGAAGAATCCAGCAGGGAGGCATCCCTGCTAAACGAGATGCGGTCGTCGATGCGAAATTCCAGAGTGTAAGTAGAATAAAGGCTCTCTCCGTCTAAGTCTATGCTCTCCTTTGCCTGAAATATTACCTTGCTAGCTCCAAAAACCTCGGGAATCTCCCTATATCTCCACGATATTGACTAATCTAGCCGAATAAAAGGGGACAGATTTATTATTGCGATGGGGATCCTTCAAACTACACTTAGTCAATAAAAGGGGACCGAGCTTAAAATAAATCTGTCCCCATATTTCATATTTCACACGGTCAGGTCTACGAGCTTTGTTATAACTTAACAACTTGGCGACGGGATTGGCTTAAGTTGTTAAGTTATGAGTGTCCCCTGTTGTTGAGGAATTTTTACCGTATGATTTCTCTTGCAACACCGGCCGGACATCGGTTGCAGATATGGCTCTGTCTCTCAGCTCAGTGAGTTCACTGTGCCTGCCATCGGCACGATACGGTGCAAAGGACTCGGCACTGGCAAATTCCAGCAGGTGAACCTCTTCACCTGAACCGTCTGCGTTTCTTGAGATTTCCATGGCCTGGGCAATCAGGCCGGAGTACTCTGCCATGATCGCGGCGGCTTGCTGTTCGATCTCTTGAAGCGCTGCAAAGTCTTTTACCTGTAACACCACCAGCAGCTTATACAACCTGCAACTCCGGTCTTAATTCAGACTACGTTTCTAAGCACATTCAACGGGCTGATACTGACCACTTTGCGCGTCGAATTGATGCCGAGCCCGGCGATGATCACCATTCCCAGCAGGGGGCCGGCAATCCACACCCAGTAGTGGAAAGAGAATTCCTGTTCAAACACCTGCTCCTGCAGGTAGTAGAGACTGAATTCGGCACCGATGGTGGCAATCAAGCCGGCCACAATACCGATGGAAGCAAACTCGATGAGCAGGCTGGTGAGTATCAACTTTCTTCCGGCACCCAGGGTCCTGAGTATGGCATTTTCATGAAAACGCTCATCGAGTGTTGCGTTAACGCAGGACAATAGGACCAGCGCGCCACAGACCAACACCAGGATCGAGATCAATTCTATGGCTGAAGTAACCTGGGCAATGATGGTCTGAATCTGTTCAATCAGTGCATCAATCTCTATAACGACTACTGTTGGGAACAGTCGAATCAGATCGTTCAACAGGATCTTCTGCTCGCGTTCCATCAGGGCGGTGGATAAGAAGGTAGCGCCGAGATGGTCAATCGTTCCGGGTGAGAAGATGATGAAAAAATTCGGCTGCATATTATCCCAACGCACACTGCGAAAACTGCTGACCTTGGCAGTAATGACCTGCTGGTTGACTTCGAATTCGACCTGGTCGCCCAGCTCCAGGTCTAACCAGTCGGCGTATTCCTGTTCGATTGAGACATAGCCAGCCTCGGCATCGGCATCCCACCAGCTTCCGCGGGTAATCAGATTGTCGCTGGGTAGCTCTTCGGCCCAGGTAACCTGGCGTCGGCTCAGGCGACCACGGACACGGGTGCCCCCGGTAGCGGCTTGCTGCGAGTTCTGTTCGGGCGCTGCATCACTCTGGGGGTTGGCAAGCGCGGCGGCGGCTTCCTCATCCAGTTCAACATCTTCCAGAGAAGCCCCTTCGGTAATGGTTCCACCACCATTCTCGTCCTCGCGGTCATCCTGTGGATCGGGAAGATCACCATTAACCCGGGTGACCCGGGCGCTGATCAGGGGATAAAAGGCGTTACTCTCGATGCCATTGGCCGCGAAGAAATCCTCCATGCCTGCAATCTGGTTGGCCGTGATATTCATCATGAAATGATTCGGCGTGTTCTGGGGAAGCTGTGCCTGCCATTCGTCAATAAGATCGGTTCTCAGCAGTGTCAGAATCAGCAGCGACATGATCGTCACAGAAAACACCATCACCTGTAGCACATTCTGCTTGCGTCGCCGCCGTGCGGCCGTCATGGCCAGCAACCAGGCACTGCCGGCTTTCATGCCGACCGATCCACTGGAACGCAGGAACAAATAGGAAACAATCGACAGGAATACTGCGATTGCGGTGACGGCGATTACCAGT
Source organism: Pseudomonadota bacterium (assembly GCA_027623555.1). Lineage (GTDB taxonomy): Bacteria > Pseudomonadota > Gammaproteobacteria > Pseudomonadales > Pseudohongiellaceae > UBA9145. The sequence goes on from JAQBSZ010000003.1 coordinate 137,241, forward strand.
ACCGACGTCAGCACAAAGTCCTGACTATACCAATACACCAGGAATATAGTGCCAAGTATCCCAAATACGTAGGGGACATTTGCGCCTATTTTCTGTTGGCTCATATCCTTGCGCAGTACTCGCAGCGGCGGAGTCTCTCGCAGTGCCATCAGCGGAGGTAATGCAAACGACAGCAGACAAATAAATGCTGTCAAAGATCCAATGACATACGGCTGATATCCAGCGGGCGGCAGCTGAACCGACAGGATCGATTGCAACATCTGTAGAATGCCCTGGTGAACCAGATAACCGAGCAGACTGCCCACTACTACAGCGATGCCAGCAAGCACCAGTTGAATCGCAAGATAGATAATAGATATCTGTGTGGAGGTACATCCCAGTGTTTTCAGGATCGCGACGTAGTCGTAGTGCCGCTCGGCGTAGCGCTTCGCTGTCAAGGCAATGGCGACTCCGGCCAGCACCACCGCAAACAGAGACCCTAATAACAGGAAGCTCTCTGCCCGGTTCAGCGCTTCGGCGACTTCCTCACTCTCATCCCTGACATCGCGAATAAAATAGCGACCGCGCCATTCTTCGTGCTCCCTGAACCAGACTTCGAAGTCATCGAGACGCTCCAGCTCGTCGTGGGCAAACAGATAACGATAACTGACGCGACTGCCAAGCTGCACAACGTTGGTTTGGGCGACATCGTCCATGTGCAACATCAGGCGTGGGCCCGCGTTGTCCACCATGCCGCCACCGGAACGATCCGGCTCGGTGATTATGATCTTTCCTACCCTGAGTTCTGCTTCGCCGACAAAGACGGAGTCTCCTACTTCAAGACCGAGTGCGGGTAAGGCACGGGATTCAAGCCATACCTCGCCCGGTGGAGGGCCATTCTGAACAGGGGTGCCGCGAGTGAAAGGTGCATCGGCGATGATGACATCGCCCCGCAGCGGGTAGGAGTCGCTTACCGCCTTCGCCGCCACCAACAGGTTGCCAGAGCCTGAGAAAGCCATCGAAGTAAAGGACAAGGTTTCGGCGGTACGCAGCCCCCGGGCCTGGCCTTCCACCAGCACTTCGGTTGGCAATGTGCCCCGGCCACTGACGATACGGTCGGCGGCCAGCATATTCGCCGACTCCAGCAACAGGGCTTTCTCCAGGCGATCCGTGAACAGGGCAATCCCTGTCACCGAGGTTACCGCCATCACCAGCGCCATGAACAGCAAGCGTAATTCACCGCCCTGCCAGTCACGCCACAGCAAACGCATGGCCAGCCCAAGTAAGTTGCCGATGGGTTTGCTGTCGATCAGTTTTGTAGACACTGTCTCAGGCACGCAAGGCTTCCTCGTTTTCATCGCTGTTATTGGTGCTCTGGTTTACAACATCGCTATCGATCGATCCGGCTACCAGTCTCACAATTCGGTCACAGCGTCGTGCGAGTCGCTCATCGTGAGTCACCAGAATCAGGGTTGTTGCAAACTCGCGATTCAAATCGAATAAAAGGTCGACAACCTTTCGACCGGTCGCGGTATCGAGGTTGCCGGTAGGTTCATCCGCGAACAAAATCCGCGCGTTAGTAGCGAAGGCTCGGGCAATGGCGACACGTTGCTGCTCTCCGCCAGAAAGCTGATTCGGATAGTGATGCCAGCGTTCATCAAGCCCAACCCGTTCGAGTAATTGTTTCGCCTTGCTCCGTGCTTCCGCATCGCCTTTCAGCTCAATGGGTAACATGACATTTTCCAGCGCGGTCAGGCTGGGCAACAACTGGAAAGACTGGAAGACAAAACCTACCAGCTGGCCCCGCAAGATCGCCCGTTGTTCTTCATCCAGTTCCGCCAGGTTATGTCCGTCCAGGATAACGTCCCCTGATGACACGCTATCCAGACCGGCCATTAATCCCAGCAGCGTGGATTTACCGGAACCCGAGGCCCCGACAATAGCCACGGCTTCTCCAGGTTCGATCCGCAGGCTCACACCCTTGAGAATCGTCAGCACACCTTCACTGGTGTTAACAGCCTTGACAAGATTCTTGGTTTCAATCATTCGTGGAACCTCTGCGTATTCCGGACAAAAAACAGCCCGCATTATAGTCGAAATAACGACCGAAAGTTTGTGCTGAAGCAATTTGCTAGAATAGGGTATGTCCTTAAATTAATACGTTTATTCACCACTTACGGTTTAACATATTCCCTCATTGACGATACGATCGATACGATGAAATCCCTTTTAATCAGACTAGTAGCCTGTTTACTGCTCGTTCAAACCCTGCCCACAAGCGGGGTGGAAGAACCTCGTTATACCCTGATAGTGTTCGGAGACAGCCTGAGTGCGGCTTACGGAATTGACGAAGATTCCGGCTGGGTAACCCTGTTAGAAACCAGAATTCAGGAAGAGAATTGGCCCTACCGGGTTATCAACGGCAGCATAAGTGGTGAGACAACAACCGGTGGATTGGCGCGCCTGCCGTCCATGCTGGACAGCTACCAGCCGGATCTGGTGATTCTCGAATTGGGGGGAAATGACGGGTTGCGGGGATTGCCGCTGGCGACCCTCAAACAAAACCTGCTGAAAATGATCGATTTGATAGAAGCCGCCGGCGGTGACGTTCTCCTAACCGGCATTCAGATTCCGCCAAACTATGGTCCGCGATATACGGTGCCATTCTTTCGACTCTATGGTGAAATTGCCGAGGAACGTGGATTGTCCATGGTGCCCTTTCTAATCGAAGGCATCCCGCAACAGCCCCATTTAATGCAGAACGACGGCATCCATCCGAAAGCGGAAGCGCAGCACCTGATAGTGGAAAATGTCTGGCCCCTGTTGGAACCGATGATGAGGTTGGACTAAGCAGCTTTAGGCAGTTAAGGGCAGTTGAATATTGTCGACACTGTCCAGGTCAAAGCCTTTTTGCTGATACCAGCGGCGTAATGCATCGACCTCGCCCCTGGCTTCACCATAGATTGAGGTAACGCGTTCATCTTTACAGAAGCGGATAACTTCATCCAGAAGTGCTGACCCGACACCCTTGTTTCGATACTGATGAGAGACTTCGATGATCTTCAGGCAGTAGCTAACACCAGGCATATCCTCACTTGATTCTTCAAGGTAGCGATTGGCGCGTTGATGAAAATTTTTGCTACGGGAACTCAATTGCGCAAATGCAATTGCATTGGGGCCATTATAAGCCTGGAAAAACAATCGCGATGACAAACCCCTGGGCGTGATCACCTTGATATCGGGAAGTTCGCACTGCAGTAAATTCATTTTCTAGCAATCCTTGATTCTTATACTGGATGTGCCAAGTCTCACTCTTGCGATGGGTTTCCTCATTGACGCCCCCATTCTATGGACCTGACTCACAAAAAACGTGATATCGATCACAGCTATGACTGTGGCCCCAAGAGTGCAGTGTCACAGCGAATCAGTGTTGCCGTTCTCCGGAAGCGTGCGTCTCCAGGGGCTTTCGAGGATCTAATGAGAGATTCGAAAGGAGAGATCGGAGCGGATTATTGCTTGTGCAGCAGCTGGCCTGGTGGCGAATGCTGCATGCAGTCTTGAAGTGTAATTTGCCAGAAGTGAGAACTTTTAGCCCAAACGCTGCTTGCAGTTGAGGTAGAGCATGTAGGCGCCCCACGCCAGGGCAATTAATAAGACACCTGCCCCTATTATGTCTACAATGCTGGCGATCCGAATATCGTACTGCAACCACCCGCGAGGCCGCAAAAGATTTGCCCAGTCATGCATGCCCGGCGAATCGGCGCCGGTCCCACCACCCAATAGCGGTAGGCGCAGTGCTCTGGCATCGGCTATATAAGGGGCGACATCCATCAGGCTCTGCCCCGACCACCACAAGCAAATCGACGCCGCGAAACCGTCCCGGTTCTTGATAAGAAAGGCGAGCATGAGGATGAGTGGCACTAGCACCTGAAACAAACTGCCACCGAGAATCATCAGTGTGCGCCCGAGGGGCTGGAAGATTACGTGGCCCGCCTCATGAAAAATGAGGTCCACATTGTGAAACCAGGAACGGCCGATTTCATTGGATTGAAAATCCATCAGCACGAAGCTGAATCCCCAAGCAGCGAATACTATCCAGATAAGCAGGCAGGCAAGCAATTTTGCGTTACCGAGGCCTGGCCGGGGACTGAGCAAGAATTGCCGGAATAAGCCCGATGAGGCATTGCTTGCTGGAACAAAGCCAGGCGCAGAGCCCAGTCCCTGCTCTTCGACAATATTACTCAGCCATTTGCTGAAGATGAGCCCACAACCCGGGCACTCATCAACGGAACAGGTGTCGGCGGGTTGCCTCTGGTAGCTGCACTTGGGGCAGGTCGAATACATGGTCACCAAGTTTAGTAGTACGCCGAAGAATTACCAACAGCAAAGGGGAAGCGACGGGTGACGGAGTTTGCTTACTCGAATTGATTGAGACGGCGAGTTTCGGCACGATCGCCGCCGGTACCGATGGAACGTCCCCGGCGAGGGGTGACGGATTGATTGCGACCGGAAAGTTCCTGTCGCGAATTGGCGCGGCGAGTATTCACATTGTTCAAGCGCCGGCTATTCGCATCATTGCTCACCTGCCGGTCCAACACAGCACTGCGATGGTCAAAATCCAGGCTCCGGGAAGCACTGATGCGACCATAGTCTCGGCGATCGCGTTTGCCGTTGGCATGCTGTTGCTGCCGACCAGGATGAGCATTTCCTTGACCTCTTAATGCGGGTGGAACTGCACGCCCCGAGACGATCGGGACATTGTAGTAATAAACCGGCGGGGGCTGTTCGAGGTGGTTCGTGTAATAAAACTCATCGCTCAGATTGCTATACAGGTTGCTGATGAAACCGAGGTCCTGGAACAAGCGCGGGTCGTGGTTGCTGCGGTTGGCACGCAGGAAGTCATCTTCCAGATTGTGGTAACGCCGGGAGATGTCTTTGAATTCTGAGCGGATATAGGAATTGCTGCGATTACGACGAATGGCGTTGACCAGTTTCGCTGCTTCCCGGGCGAGCCTTTCAGCACTGAGGCGCACATTGCCATAGCCATTGGTATAGCGAAGCTGATGGGCGAGTTGACTACTAAGCTGATTGAGTTGGGCGGCGATACGGGCGAGTTCGAATTCGGTTGCAGAGCCAGCCATTGGTGCCAGGCAAACCACTGCAAGCACGGCTGAGAGCAGATGCCTGATCACGCTGGCCTTGAACAGGCTGACATCTTCTGTTGATCTGGTGTGTGTCATAACAATCACCTCGATTCTCAGTCTACCAGTTGAATACTCATTTTAAGAGTACTTAATGAATCCTGACTTAATGAACCTTCGATCAGCCGGTGAATCAATAATAATGGGTTTCGCTTGCGGCCCCCGAGGTGATGGCCAGATACTGTGTAATTACCGCCTCAAGGCCCTGTAACAGGCTCTCAACTACCAGCGCATGACCAATGGATACTTCGAGAATTCCTGGAATTTCAAGGAATCGGCGCAGGTTTTCCAGATCGAGATCGTGTCCGGCATTTACCCCGATGCCGAGCTGGATCGCAGCAGCAGCAGCAGCGGCATACTGCTCAAACACCTTCTGCTCGGAGCTGAGGCCAAAATGTGCGGCAAAATCCTCTGTGTATAGTTCAATTCTGTCCGCCCCCACTGCTGGGACCTGCTCCACCATCGAAACTACGGGAGCCAGAAACAGGCTGCTACGGATGCCAGCGCCGCGCAGTTGCTTGAGTCGTTGCTTCAGCAAGTCCTGGTGGACAGCGACATCCCAGCCATGATCCGAAGTTAGCTGACCAGGGGCATCCGGAACCAGCGTACACTGGTCAGGCGCTGCCTTCAGTACCAATTCCATGAACTGATCAGAAGGATAGCCTTCGATATTAAATTCAACATCTGGGTAAAGTTTAAGGAAATCGCTGATGTCGCTGACATCTTTGCGGGTTATATGCCGTTCATCGGGACGGGGATGAACAGTAATGCCCTTCACATCCAGATTCACGACATGTTCGACAAATTCCACCACATTGGGATAGTCCCTTCCCCGCGAATTCCGCAGCAAGGCAATCTTGTTCACATTCACACTCAGTACGGTCATCAAAGTTTCCCAATTAATATCCTAACCATCAGAGCAAGAAATCCAGGGCGATTTTCTGAAAAGCCTGGGGCTTTTCTGCATGCAGCCAATGTCCCGCCTGCATAATAGTCTTTACCTTTGCATTTGGAAAAAGTTCCAGGATCGCTGCGTCGTTTCTGGCCTGGATGTAAGCCGAATCAGCCCCTTTCACGAACAATACCGGCTTGTTGTAAGACGAAGTAGCCGAAGGGCGCTGTCGCAGCTCATCGTAATTGTTCTGGATTGCCCTCAGGTTTAGCCGCCAGGCGTAGCGTCCGGATTCTTCGCGCACCAGGTTGGTCAGAATAAACTTGCGCGTCGGCTCATCCTGGATGAATTCGGTCAGTTCAGACTCCGCGTCTGCGCGGCTTTTTATTACCGCAAAATCAAGGGCGCGCATCCCGTCCAGCACATCCCCATGCCCGGCGCCACTGGCCGGATAAGTCACCGGCGCAATATCTACTATAATCAACTTATCGACAAGGTCGGGAAAATTCAGCGCCAGCTGCATGGCGACTTTCCCACCCATTGAATGGCCGATGAAATAAGCCGAATCGATGACCAGGGTAGCCAGGAGCTGCCTGATATCCTGGGCCATCGCCGGGTAGTCCATCTCTTCGCTATGGGCAGATTCACCATGGTTACGCAGGTCTGCCCCAATGACAGCAAATTTGTCGGCGAATTGCTTGCTGTGCCAGCCCCAATTACCGAGACTGCCGAACAAGCCATGCAGAATCAGCAGGGGCTTGCCGGATTTAGAGTACTGTTGATAGTTGAGTTGCATCGCGATTGGGTTCAGCTTAGGGATTGCAACAGATTCAACACGTCATCATGATGGGACTTCGTTTTAACCTTGTCCATGATATGCACCAGCTTACCCTGTTTATCGATAATAAACGTCGTCCTGAGGATGCCCATAAACTCCCGTCCCATAAATTTCTTGAGCCCCCACACCCGGTACTTGTCAGCCACGACATGGCCTTCATCAGACAGAAGATTGAAGTTGATTGATTCCTTATCGGTAAATTTTTTCAGGCGACTGACTGGATCGGGACTGATACCCAGTGCAACCCCATCGAGTTTTGCCAGCGCTCTGGAGCTGTCTCTCAATCCACAGGCCTGAACTGTACATCCCGGCGTCATCGCCTTGGGATAGAAGTACAGTACGACATTCTGCTTGCCCTTGAAGTCTTTAAGACTCACTTTGTTTCCATTCTGATCCTGCAATGTGAAAGCAGGAGCCGGTTTACCGCACTCGATGGCCACCATGAAATACCTTCCAATACTAGAATAATTAATGAAGTAGCATCGATTATACTGATTTAGTGAGTAAGTAATCATCATGCTAAGATTATTACCATGTCCAAATCTCCCCAGTCCATTGTAGTGCTGAGCGGCGCCGGAATCTCTGCAGAATCCGGTATAGAAACTTTTCGCTCTGAGGACGGACTTTGGGCAAACCATCCAGTGGATGAAGTGGCAACGCCAGAGGGCTTCGCCCGCAATCCGTCACTTGTTTACGAATTTTATAACATGCGGCGCCGGCAATTGCTGTCCGATAAGATCAGGCCTAACGCGGCTCATACGGCTTTGGCAAAATTTGAGCATGAGTTTCCTGGGTCTTTCCTGTTGGTCACTCAGAACATCGATAATTTGCACGAGCGCGCTGGCAGCCAAAACCTGTTGCACATGCATGGTGAACTGTTAAAGATGCGCTGTCTGAATTCGAAGATGGTATTCGATATCAGGAAGGACATCGGTTTCGACACCCATTGTCGGTGTTGTCGCTCTCCCGGTAACGTGCGCCCCCACATCGTCTGGTTCGGCGAAATGCCTTTTCATATGCAGCAGATCAATAGCGCACTGCAGAGTTGTGATCTGTTTGTCGCCATCGGTACTTCCGGCAATGTCTACCCCGCGTCCGGGTTCTACCAGACCGCGAAAATTCGTAAAGCCCACACCGTGGAACTCAACCTGGAAGAAACCGGCTCAGCCTTCGATAGCCACGTTTATGGTCCAGCGACAGAAGTCGTCCCGGCCTATTTCGAGGCATTGCTTGCGACATAGAATAAGCGCCAGCTGAACCTAGAAGAAGAACTGCATGCCGATACCGTCGCCATATTCCGTATCGGAATGTACGGTAATGGCTAAGCGATTGCTCAATCTGTAGTTAAAACCATAACGGCGCTCGTTATCGGTATTCCAACGCCAGTCAAACCCGAAGCGCTTGGTGAGGCGCACGTCCGACTGCAACTCCAGGCGAAACTCGCCGTGATCATCGACTCGCCACTCACTGTCGATCATGAATGGCAGCGTGACATTGAGCCCGGCGATGGTGATGTCATGACTGTTATCGTGGTGGTGTTCGCGCGTTTCCATGCCAGCAAAGCCAGAGACAAACCGGTTGAAGTGATAGTTATAAAGCAAATGAACTTCATAGGTATCGACCATGTCGGCATCCAGCTCGAAGTCGAAGGAATGTCGGTCATCGGACAGCGTGAACTCATAATCCATGAACTGAGACATGAGGTGAAACTCATCGATGCGATACCAGCGTTTATCAGGCTGAATCTGTTTGCCGATTAGCTCAGTAAACAGGGAACTGTCTTCGTAGCTGATCACGCGGTTCATACCAGTCTTCATGTGATACTGGTTATGACAATGGAACAGCCAGTCTTCTTCTTCACTAGCAGCGAACTCGATTATCACTTGTCCCATGGGCGCTATGTTGACCGTATGTTTGAGCGGGCTGCGTTCGCCGTGCTGGTTGACGACGCGAAAAAAGTGACCATGCAAGTGTAGCGGATGGTGCATCATAGTGTCGTTACTCAGGTGGAAGCGCACGTTCTCACCTTTACGGATGAGTACCTGGGCCTCCTCCCGAGAGGTTTTGCCATTGAAACTCCACACATAGCGTTCCATGCTGCCAGTAAGAGTCAAATCGACATCCCGCCAGTGCCGGTTACCGGGTAATACAGTAGAGACGCGCGCCTGCAGATGCTCGTAATCTGTCATGTGTTCGATCACATCACTGCTCATGGGCATTGCCATCTGTTGCGGCACGGGCATCGCCACCGCGTCGGTGGCATTTTGCTGATGCGCAGTGTGATCCGTAGCATCGGTAGAATCTGCGGCTGTCTGGCTCTGTGGCATGGGCATATCCATGTCATGACTCATCTCCATCTCCATATCCATGTCCATATCCATGTCCATGTCCATGTTCATGTTCATATCCATGGCATTCATCAGATACAGGTTAGGCGGCGGCACATCCGGGGCCGGGACACGTTGACCGTCACCGACGAATACGCTGCTATGGCCCGTGCCGTCAATTGATGTGGCACGTAGTTCGAATGCCTGACCAGTCATGACCGGTACCAGCACATCATAGGTTTCAGCGGTTGAAATACGCAGGCGTTGCACTGGAATTGGTTCGACATTCTGTCCGTCTGCCGCAACAATCGTCATCGGGCCACCGGCATATTCCACGTCGTAGTAACTGGAGGTGGACCCATTAATCATGCGCAGCTTGATTTGCCCGGCGGAGGAATCAAGTACTGAAACGGCGCTCTCGCGCTGACCGTTGGCGAGGAACGCATCATAAGCTACATCGGCAAGATCCATCGGTCCCATGCGTGTATAGGCACTATTGAGACGATTGCGGATCGCCGGGCGACCATTGGCGAGCACATTGTCCCAGGACTGCACCGTGTCCTTTTTATAGGCGTAGAAATCATCCGCTTTCTTCAGATTCGCCAGCACCTGTTCTGCGTCTTCGTCAATCCAGTCGGAGAACAGCACGACTTCTTCCTGCAGCAGGGTTTCTGCGTTCGGTTCACTCAAGACAATCGATCCATACACGCCGCGCTGAATCTGCAGTTCAGTATGGGAGTGGTACCAGAAAGTGCCACTATGCAGGATCGGAAATTCGAAGGTATGGGAAGCGCCGGGGGCGATGGGCTGAGTGTTCAGATACGGCACACCATCCTGGTTTCCAGGCAACAGTATTCCGTGCCAGTGGACAGACGTTGATTCATGCAATCTGTTGTTAAAAGTGACGCGCAGGGTATCACCAACCCGGGCTCTCAGCGTCGGTGCTGGTATCTGATCGGCGATACTGAGTGCTTCAACGGGAGTACCGGTGATGTTTACGGGTTTGGTGTCTATATCAAACTCGTAGCTGACAGTGGCGGCGAAACTGAACGCGGGTAATACAAAAAGTAAATACAGGATTCGAACAGACACGACTCTTCTCCATGGAAAAACAAAGGTGGCAGGGAACTGGAGAGAGTTAGCGGGTTGGTGGCGGCAGTAATAGATCCAGTGCAATCGACTGGTAATGATTGGAAAACCTTGAACTCAATGATTGATTTGGCAGGGATTGTCTCTGGCTGCTTATCGAGCCAAAACCAACCGAACTGACGCAGCAGATATCGTCACAGAGACAGTCTTTGTCCCCCTGCTCCATTGCTGGGTTAGTCGAATCCATGGTTGATGCATCATGTGATGCCATGCTATGGGACTCGTACCCGGATGAAGCCGCGTGCTGGTGCCCATCATGAGTGATGAATTCCAGAGCCATGCTGCTATTGGTGAGCAACAGCATGATCAGGAGCCCGCAGAGGCGTTTGTAAGAGCTTGGTCTTTGCATTTGTAAATCCGGTCGTGCACGAAACACTAGCCGGATTTACTCGTGAACACAAGCACTTACCACTATTGACCTGATAGCGGCGGCTAGATGTACAGTACTCCGGTTGCTGCTGCTGGCCTGAATCATCAACACCATGTCAAACTGATCTGGTCTACCTTTCCATCTGCTATATACTCCCGATCTCACCTCTTTATTCAGATCGAAGGACGCATCATGTTAGGCAAGATTCTCAAGGTCCTGGGCGGAATCGTGGTGACCGTTGTGGTACTGGCCCTGGTGATCTATATCGCCACCGGGCCCGCACAGCCTCCGGCAGACTCAAGCAGCGGCAGCTGGCTGGAACCCGGTCCCTTTACAGTCGGACAAGCTGAATTTGTCTTCGTCGATACCAGCAGGGCCACGAACGTGAATCGCGGTATTCCTGGCAGGCCCGAGCGAACCTTTCCCACTACTGTCTGGTACCCCCAGGACTTGGCGGGCGAACTCCCGCTCATCATCCATAGCCACGGCATCATGTCCGCCCGCAACGAGATGGCCTACCTGGCGGAGAATCTGGCCAGTAACGGCTACGTGATTGCCGCCACCGATTTTCCCCTGACTAATGGTGGAACGGCCGGTGGCGCGAATGCCGCCGATGTCGTAAACCAGCCGGCCGACGTGTCTTTTCTTATCGATGCGGTGTTGGCGCTGTCCGGTGACTCGAGACCCTTTGCTGGAACCATTGATGAAGATCGCATCGGCCTGACTGGCTTATCCCTGGGAGGCTTGACCACGACACTCACGACTTACCATCCGCGCTGGCGTGAGCCGCGAGTAAAGGCAGCGATATCGATTGCCGGCCCCAGCGCCGTGTTCACCGAGCAGTTCTACACGACAACTGCTATTCCTTTTCTCATGATTGCCGGCACTTCCGATGCACTGGTGGATCATCGCAGTAATGCCGCGGTGATTCCCGAACGCATCGACAACGGTGCCCTGGTCACCATCGCCGGCGGATCTCACCTGGGTTTCATCGGATTGGCCGAGCCGATGTTCCGGTTCATGACCAATCCCGATACCGTGGGTTGCCAGGGTGTGCTTGCGGTGTTGGATGAAGACCCGAATGATGTCTATCTAGCGATGGGAACCAAAGAGGAAGGCATAGTCGCCGACCCGAACGCGCCGGGAGTCTGTGAAAATCTCCCGCCTCCGGCAGCAAGCCACCCGGGTCGACAGCAGATGATTACGCAGATCGCCGTGCTGAGTTTTTTCGAGTCGGTGTTCGCCGCGACAGAGGACCAGCGTTCGGCGGCACGTGACCAGCTGGAGATAGCGCTGGCACAGGATTTTGAAGAAGCCAGCTTTCAAAAGTAAGCGAGGCGATGCTGAACTGGCTAATCTGCACAGCCAGAAACCTGCTTCGCCAGCCTGACCAGGCCTTCGACGGTAGCTTTCAACATGCCTGCACGGTTCGGGTCTTTCAGTTCACCCTCCGCATCGAATGCCTCGCCACCGAATCCAATCGCTACTTGTGACGGGGCTACAGTCACCCCGATATTGCCCAGCATCATACGCAGCGGCACCAGTCCACGAATTCCTCCTAGCCCGCCCGGAGACACGGCCCCTAATGCAGCAACCTTGCCTCGGTAGGCAATCAGCGAGGGCTCGTTTTCGCCATGGGGCCTGGAGATCCAGTCGAGAGAATTTTTCAGTAGCGGTGGAATGGAACTGTTGTATTCCGGTGAGGCAATGAAGAAGCCAGCATGCTCGCTGAAGAGCTGTTTCAGCTTAAGGGCATTTTCTGGAACCCCAAGGGTAGCCTCGAGATCGCCGTCATACAGCGGCATCTCATAATCTGCAAGATCTACCAGCGTAACCTCTGCACCTGCCTGACGCGCCATAGCGGCGGCGAGCTTGGCAAGTTTCTTGTTCATCGAATCCTTGCGCACACTGCCGGCAAAAAAAAGCAACTTGACCATAATATTCTTCCAGAATTCTGCTGCGAGGCTGACTTCCCTGATGTAATCGTCTATCTGCTCATATGCTCATATGCTCATATGCTCATATGCTGTTAATCAATATCCCTGATATTCTTCTGGCTCAACTATTGCATTAGTGCTCACACTGATGATCTGCGGTGAGCCGAAAACAATCGGGTTGTCGCTAACCGGAAACAGATTAATTTCGTATACGTCATTGCCGATGACCAGGGCTGGGATGTACAGTGTACTTTCTGCAGTTAATTCGGCAAGTCCATCACCAGGCAACACGGTGGCCGAATAGAAAAAGAAATCATCGCGCAGGCTGAACTCTAACGTTGCAACATTGACATCGAATGAAATAAACACCAGTCCCAATCCAGGAACGTTTATCATTGGCACGTTCATCACCAATGATACCGCATTAAAACTGGCGCTCATTGGCACATTCATAGTGGCAGACAAGCTATTGAAATTGGTAGGGCTGGCCGTTGTCGGCAGTCCATTTTCGCCCAGAGACTGAATCCCATTCTGGGGAAATTCGTTCTCACCATAATCCACGACATCCGTACCATCGGCAAAATCTACGGCGCCGCCTCTTGCTACCACGAAACCATCCGGAATAAGGTAGTCCGCGCTCAATCCAGTCAGGTTCGTAAAGCCAGTGGTGGCGATTAAAAGATTTCTGTTCGCCGTGTCACCGCTGAGATTGGCATTAAACACATAGCTGGCGTGGAGTTGGCCATTCTTGTCAAATGTCATTAATTGATGACCTGCCAGTTGAGTCTGTCCGCCAGAACTGGAATGCAATTCGATATACTGCACAGTCCCGGTTGAATCACTGAACACCTCACTGATGCTCCATAGATGAAAGTCAGCGAAGGCCAGGATCGGGGAAAATGTCAAAAAGAAAATGCAACTCAGAAATGCAAAATTTCTAATCAAAGGTAACAAAGCCATCATCATGTGTCCTCCTCGAGGCTCGATTCAGAGTTAATGAACAAGCAGGCGACCTATCTATATTGAGAACCCAATCGTTTCAGGCAACAGACAATTCGTATCATTGCAGAGTTGAATTACCAGCTCAACACTACAACTAAATGCTAGTTCATCTTCGCCAATTCCTGTTGGACTGAATGTTGCAACTATATCAATATCGCCTTGATAGATCTTTAATTCGTCGTTGCTTGATAAAGTCTCAGACGATTCTGGAAAACTTATCGTGTTTACTTTCCAATAGACTTCCTTCTTGGGAAGTCGTAATTCAACAGGCACAAAGTTGTCAAATTGAGATTGTTGTAAATCCTGGGGAGCTGTAACGTGCCACCCTCTTGCAATGGACACTTTCGCAGTAATGGATAGATTCGTACTCATCTCGTTTACATCACGAGCAACTCTAACCTTTGCCAATCCATTACCTGCATATTGAATAGATTCAAGCTCCCCGGCTTCATAGTCAGAGATTATCCGCAGCAGACTGGTGTGGTTCATCGCATGCTCATTGATATGCGCGCTGAGCGAGGCAATCAGTGCATCTACTTTTTCTCGATAGAACAATGCCGCATTCCTTCGTGCTAGCAAGGTATTGCGGCCATGCATTAATACCAAGCAATGCAGCGCGGTTGACACCGGAGAAAGGGTCGCCCCATCACCGGCATTGCGAGACCGGATTGTTTGCGGTCCGACCTGCTTCTGCGGGCTAAGGAAAAATCCTCCATGCTCCCGGTCCCAGAATTCTTCCAGCATCTGGTCTGTGAGTCGCTCTGCCCACGCGAGGTAATCACGCTTTGCGGAGATGTCGTACAGGGCGATCAATGCCTCGATAAAATTGGCGTAGTCTTCCAGCAATCCGTCAATAGATGAAGCATCATTTAGATAGATGCGCAGCAACCTGCCCTTGCTATCAACATTTTTGTGATAGATGAAGGCGGCGGCTTTCTCTGCACTGTCCAGCCACTGTTGATTGTTAAAATAGCATCCTGCTCTGGCCAGCGTAGTTATCATGGCGCCGGACCAGGCGACAATCAGCTTGTCATCTCGCAGTGGATGCAGGCGGAGAGCTCGAGCCTGATAGAGTTTTGCGCGAATGGCATCGAGCGTAATGGTAAATCCTGCACCATATTCCTGTTCATGTTCTGCGAGAGACTTCGACAGGTTCAATATATTGGATCCTTCGAAATTGCCCAGCCGAGTGACGCCGTAAACGGACACTGCAACTTCGACTTCTTGGGGAGTCAACACTGCCTCGAGTTCATCGATCGTCCACAGAAAGAAGATTCCTTCGGCACCTTCGCTATCGGCATCGGTCGCCGAATAGAATCCGCCCACAGCAATCTGCATGTCTCGAGTGACATAATCCAGGGTCTGTTCACAGATACGCCGAAAAAAGGAATTACCGGTTAATTGAAAGGCTTCGAGGTAGACCAATGCCAGCTGCGACTGGTTATAGAGCATTTTCTCGAAATGTGGCACCAACCAGTGTTCGTCCACTGAGTAGCGATGGAATCCTCCAGCTACCTGGTCATAGATACCACCGCGGCCCATTCCTTCCAGGGCTCGGCTTACAAAACCAAGCGATTTTGTATCCCGGTCGCGGCGTGCCCGATCCAGTATAAACAGCAGCAGTGGTTCCTGCGGAAACTTGGGTGCGCCGGCTAATCCGCCGAGACTTCGATCCTCGCGCTGAAACAAGGCCTGTGCCACGGTGTCGGACAAGCTCTTCTCCAGCGCCACTGACTTTTTCCTATCACTCAGTATACGATTAATAGCCTCGTTAACACTGTTGGCACTGGTTTGAAGTTCCTGGAATTTATCTCGCCATGCTGCGACAATTTGCTGTAGCAATTTCACGAAACTTGGCGCAGGAAAATAAGTCGCCGCAAAAAATGGTTTGCCGTCTGGCATCAGGAAGTTGGACATGGGCCAGCCACCCTGCCCCGACATCAGCTGCACACCCATCATGTAGATCTCATCAATATCCGGGTACTGCTCGCGATCCATCTTGATACTGATGAAATCCTTATTCAGCACCTTGGCAACTTCCACGTTATCGAAGCTTTCCACTTCCATGACATGACACCAGTGGCAGGTTGAATAGCCGATCGATAAGAAAATTGGTTTACCTTCTACTCTGGCGACTTCGAACGCCTCGGATCCCCATGCAAACCAGTTCACCGGATTATGGGCATGCTGAAGCAGATAGGGCGAGTCTTCCAGGATCAGACGGTTGATGAAGTTGGCAGTGCCATCGGCGCCCAGGTGCTCGGTACGCTTATCATAGCTCCCCGCTTTCTCGGCCTCGACTTGCCGTAAGCTCTTCTCGAGTTCGGCATTCCCGCTTGATGCTCTCATTCACTGATCCTGTTGCACGATCGAAGTAACTCCATACAGGCCTGCAGCCCAGGAGTTACCAGCTTCTTAACTATGCCCTATATTTGTGAAATAAACAGGCGCGAATCCAGTTCTACTGTTGTGGATCGCTCTGTTTCTGCACAAGTGATCCTTAATTGCCCTTCTTAAGCCCCTACCATTGGTAGGGGCATTTTTTTGAGGATTATTTTTAAAAGACCGTTCTAAAGAGCTTTTTTAAAAGTCTCGTGAGGATTTTCGTTTATCGATTTTCGAGAACGGCCTAAAACAGAGCTTTTAGTTCTTCCGGAAAATACGGTCTGTTTCTTTCATTAACAGCCGTCGCGGTAATCTTCGCTTCCAACATGAGTTCTCCATTGGGCTGCTTGCAAATTACCTGCTGAAATTCCATCCTGATTCGGGAAGCTTGAACAGCTCTTACAGTAACCACGAAGCTATCTCCGGTTCGCAGCGACTGTCGATAGTCAAGCTCAGCGCGGGTCACGACGATGATGACACCTCGTGCCGTGAGATCGGCGAAGCTGAGTCCGCGACTCAGCAGAAATTCATGGCGCGCCCACTCCAGATAATTCTGATAGACCGCATTATTGACCAGACCCTGCATGTCGCACTCATAGTCGCGAACATTCATTTCCAGACTGAAAATCGAGTCACCCATACATTCACTACCCTTGTAATTCACTGGCACTAGCCTAATTCAATTCCTGCCGGCTGTAACGTCTTGTTTCTATTTCCAGGTAGAGCCAGTTCGCCATAAATGGTAATTTTGGATGCGTTGAAATCAAAATTTATCACAACGATAGCAATGTCGCAGCGCGGCAGAGAATGACAATGGGCCGAATCAATCATGGCGAATGGCTCCGCAAGTTGTCCCTGCTGTCCTGTTGCCGATCAATCTTGAGAGATCTCTTTATGAAAATAACTCTGAAAACATTCCCTCTATTAGTTCTGCTGCTTGGCTGCGGTCAGCATGTCCATGCTGACCACCACGAGGGCGCGCAACTCACCATTGAACAAATCATGGTGGGTGATCACCGCAGTGCCGCAAATATTGCCCGCAACCCCTGGCGCCATCCCGTGGAAACCCTGGAGTTCTTCGGACTCGAACCGGCCATGACGCTGATCGAGGTCGGGCCATCCGGGGCCTGGTATACCGAGATACTGGCGCCTTATATGCGCGACCACGGTAAATACTACGGCGCACATTTTTCACCCAATTCGCCTTCCGCGTTCCAGGTTAGAAGCCTGGAGGCGTTTGAGGCAAAGATGACAGCGAATCCCGAGCTGTATGGCAGGGCGACAATTCGTCACCTGTCACCACCCCATGAGATGGCGATCGCCCCTACAGAGAGTGCGGATATGGCCCTGACTTTCAGGAACGTGCACAACTGGATTATGGCTGGACTCGAGCACGAGTATTTCGAGGCGTTCTATGCTGCCTTGAAACCGGGTGGAATTCTCGGTGTTGTTGAACATCGCGCCCTGCCAGGCTCTGGTATGGAGGTAATGCGTACATCCGGCTATGTCACGGAAGCCTATGTGAAGGAAATAGCTGGGGCGGCGGGATTCGAATTTGTTAGCTCATCGCAGATCAACACCAATCCGAATGATCCAACCGGTCACCCGGAGGGTGTCTGGACTCTACCTCCAGACTTTCGACTCGGCGATACTGACCGCGCCAGGTACGCGGCAATCGGCGAAAGCGACCGCATGACCCTGAAGTTCCGAAAACCGGGAAACTAGCAGTCACTTGAAAAATGCAAGTCTAGAGGCTAGTCTTACCTGATGAAAAAGCTTCCCTCCTCAACAGCGAAACGGAGCAGTTGCTCGGTAGCCACGGCGTTGGATGTATTCGGCGATAAGTGGACACTATTGATTGTGCGCGATATTGGCCTGTTCGGGCGCCATCGCAACAAGGAGTTTCAAGCGAGCAAGGAAGGAATCCCCAGCAATATACTGGCAAATCGACTCAAATCTTTGCAGGAAAAGGGCTTGATACGCAGGGTACCCTATCAGAATAATCCCCCGAGATATGAGTATTTCCTGACTGAAGCAGGTGAAGACCTGGTGCCTATCGTGCGCGCCATGGCACAATGGAGCGCCGAGCACGTCGCTGGAATCCGCTTACCGAAGAAAGTCGCTCGGTAGTTATTGTCAGCTATAACTAATTGCAACAAAGTGTCACTTGTATTTTACAAGTTACCTGGCCCTGTCTAACATCGAAGCAGGTCGATAACTGAGTAAGTTCCGACACCGGAGCATTCAACACTGCCGCAGTGTTTGCTGCCCTTTACGAGCTGATTACCTGATATGACTATAGCGACAAGATTGTGCATCGTTCTGACAGTGTACTGGCGTGTCTCGATATTCCATTGCGCCGCCATCGCTGCATTGTTACTGGCGGCAAACACCGGTCTCTCTCAGGAAGTCGTGGTGGGTCGGGATGCCGCAGGCAATTTCACTGTACAGGCGATCCGCTATGACGGTGCTGTAGATATTGACGGTAATCTCGACGAAGCGATCTACCGCCAAGTCGCACCCATTGCCGACTTCATTCAGCACATCCCGGACGCCGGTGCGCCTGCCAGTGAGAAATCCGAAGCCTGGGTCTTCTTTGATGACGACAATCTCTACATTGCCGCTCGCAACTATGAGTCGGTGCCGGAAGCCGATTGGATTGCCAACGAGATGCGCCGCGACACGTTCCAGTTAAGAACCAACGATTCATTCTCGGTGATGCTCGACACCTATCTCGATCGGCGTAACGGCGTAGCGTTTCTCGTCACACCAATCGGGGGCTTCTCCGATTTTGCAATATCCAATGAGGGCGACCGCGGTCGCGGGGTAAATTTCGACTGGAATATTGTGTGGGATTCACGGGTGGGTAGATTCGATGGCGGCTGGACGGTCGAGATGCAGATTCCGTTTCGTTCGCTGCGCTACGAGCCAGGTCAGGAGCAGACCTGGGGACTTCAGTTCAGGCGAATTGTACGGCGCCTCAATGAGGCATCTTATATAACAGAAATTCCTATCTCTGCTGCCCAGGGCAATAGCCTGGTGGCGGGCATGTGGCGCATCTCTGAAGCAGCTACCCTGGAAAACCTGGAAGTTCCTCCGCGCAATTTCAACCTCGAAATAAAACCCTACGGGCTGGGAAACGTCATCACCAACCGTGTGGCGACACCACCCCTGCGCAACGAAGCCGAGGGCGAGCTTGGGGTCGACGTGAAGTTTGGAATTACCAACAATCTGACAGCCGATTTTACCTACAATACCGATTTTGCCCAGGTCGAAGTAGACGAACGGCAGGTCAATCTGACCCGTTTCGACCTGTTCTTTCCCGAGAAACGGGAATTCTTTCTGGAAGGGCGCAGCAACTTCGACTTCTCTCAGCCGCGCAACCTCGATGTGCCGACGATGTTCTTCAGTCGCCGCATCGGACTGGAGCAGGGTCAGGTTGTACCCATAGAAGCCGGCGCCCGCCTGACTGGAAAGATAGGTGACTTTGATATCGGTGCGCTCAACATCGGCACTGATGCGGTCAACTCCGGGAACATTGAGTCCAATAATTTTTCCGTGCTACGTATTAAACGAGACGTCCTCGCACGCAGTACTATCGGTATGCTCTTTACAGATCGGGCCGAATCCCTGGTCGGTGAAGGTTCGAATCAACTCTACGGCATTGATGGTTCATTCGACTTTCTGGATGATTTTTCCATCGATACTTATGTAGCCAGGACTAAGAGTCCGGGTTTAAATGGCGACGATAAGAGCTACATGGGTAGTTTTGCCTATGATGCAGACCGCTACGGTTTTACTTCCGGTTACCTGGTCGTGGAAGACAACTTCAATCCCGAAATCGGCTTCAAGCGACGGGATAATTTCAAACAGTATTCGGGTTCGGCGCGCTTCAGTCCCAGGCCCGCATCGATAGACTCTATACGCCGGTTCATCCTCGAGGTAGATACCGAGTCTTTCTGGTCGGCGGGCACAGACAAGCTGGAAACTCGTCAGCACGGACTCGGCTTCACCACCGAATTCGAGAACAGCGACCAGATCAGCGTATCTGTTAACGATCGATTCGAGATGCTCACTCGACCATTCCAAATCGCGAAGGACATCAGTATCCAACCAGGAAAGTTTGACTTCACAAGTTATCAGTTTTCTTACACACTGGGCGCTCAACGCCAGCTGAGCGGCCAGTTCTCACTGCGCGTGGGCGATTTCTGGAGCGGACAGAACACGGCGATAGGATACAGCGGGCGTATTGAATTATCGCCTCAGCTCTCGCTGGAGCCCAGTTACTCAGTCAATAAGGTCGAGCTTCCAGAGGGTGATTTCAGAACTGAACTGGGCAGAATGCGTATCACCTACACTCTGTCGCCGCGCATGTATGTCGGTGGCCTGGTGCAGTACGATTCAAATGCAAAGTCTTTCAGCACCAATTTCCGATTCCGCTGGGAATGGGCGCCAGGCAGCGAGCTGTTCGTCGTCTACAGTGACGATAGGGACACCGACCCCTTTGGCAACCCCAGCAGCATGGAACTACGCAATCGCGGATGGGCGATAAAGATCAACAGACTATTCCAGATTTAGCACAATTCGGAATTCCGGTAGGTTTCCTTTACTGTGTGCCACTAAGGCTGATGAGTTAAACTGCGGCTCTGTAGAAAAATTGCAGCGTCACTTGAAGAGGATTCAGGCATGATCTCGAAAAGAATCAACAAGCTGCTTACGCTTGCCTGCTGTGCCCTGGTCACCATTGCAGGCAGTGCGCAACAGAACACCCTGTTGCCTGCAGTCGGCAATAGCTACTCAACATTCGAAAACATGGTCACTATGCCAGATGGGCGTGTTATGGGGTCAGGCAATGCCATCGATGTGGATTCACAAGGCAATATCTGGGTGTTCGAACGCTGTGGCGCCAACACCTGCAGCGGTTCAGACCTGGACCCGATCATCAAGTTCAGCCCGCAAGGAGAACCTCTGACCAGCTTCGGCGCCGGTATGTTTGTCTTTCCCCACGGGATCATCGTCGATGACGAGGACAATCTGTGGGTAGTCGATGCCGGTGTAGAAGACGGCGTTAAAGGCAACCAGATCTTCAAGTTCAATCAGCGGGGAGAAATCCTTATCGAACTGGGTCAGCCGGGAATCCGTGGCGACAGCCCCGGTCTGTTCAATGAGCCCTCGGACCTGGCGATTGGTCCTGACGGGTCACTCTACATTGCTGATGGCCACATCAATCCAGACTCGAATCGACGCATTGTGCATCTGACGGCGGAAGGTGAGTTTATCGAAGCCTGGGGCTCGAAAGGCAATGGTCCCTTGCAGTTTGAATGTCCACACTCCCTGGCTGTGGATTCCCAGGGTCGTATCTATGTTGGCGATCGCACCAATAATCGGCTGCAAATTCTCTCACCAGACGGAAAACTACTCGCCATCTGGGATCACTTCGGACGACCCAGTGGAGTTCGCATTCATGAGGATATTCTCTATGTGGTTGATTCCGAATCGCGATCGGTGGAAGGTCAGTATGGTTACAACCCCGGCTGGCACCGCGGTATCTACGTGGGCACACTGGACGGCATCATTACCGATTTCATCCCAGATCCTGCCCCTCACGATGGCACCAGTTTTCCTGAAGGCATCTCAGTCGATGACAACGGTGTGATCTGGGGCGCCTCGGTGGGTGATCGCAAAGTTTCCAAGTATGTAAAAAACTAAACTGCTGGGGAAGCAACATGAAGTTAACGAAAACAATTACCTCGACACTCATCATCGGCGCACTCACTTGCGGTGCGTCATCCGTGCTTGCACAAAACCATGCTGAAGGGACAATGACCCTGGAGGCGCTTGCCAATGGTCATCATCGCAGCGCTGAAAATATCGCCCGCAATGCCCCGCGTCATCCAGTAGAGACTCTGGAATTCTTCGGGCTGGAGCCGACTATGACAGTTATCGAAATTCTGCCGGCGGGTGGTTGGTATACGGAGATTATTGCGCCCTTTGTCAGGGACGAAGGCAAATTTTATGCGGCGCACTTTTCACCCAATGCCAGCCTGTCATACATGCCTGCCAGCTTGCATGGCTTCGAAGCGAAACTAACTGATACTCCCAGCCTCTATGGAAAAATCACGGTTCGGCATTTGAATCCGCCCCATGAAGTGGCGATTGCACCCCCGGGGAGCGCCGACATGGCCCTGACCTTCCGCAACGTGCATAACTGGATCATGGCGGGACAGGAACATGAATATTTCGATGCGTTCTACACTGCACTGAAACCCGGTGGCATCCTGGGCGTGGTGGAACATCGTGCCCTACCCGACGCCGGCATGGAAGTGATGGAAACATCAGGCTATGTCACTGAAGCCTACGTAAAAGAGCTTGCGGCGACGGCTGGATTTGAATTTGTCGCAGCATCCGAGATCAATGCCAATCCGCACGATGCGACGGTATATCCTGCCGGCGTATGGACCCTGCCCCCCAACTATCGCCTCGGCGATACCGATCGTGCCAGGTACCAAGAGATTGGCGAAAGTGATCGCATGACACTGAAATTCAGAAAACCTGTCAACTAGGAATCTGTTTAGTCAATGGCGAATCCAGTCTGCCTGATTGTTGGCGCCGGTGATTACATCGGTGCCGCTATCGCCCGCCGCTTTGCTGAGGGCGGTTACACTGTCTGTCTCGGACGCCGTCATGTTGATAAATCCACGGATCTGGTTAAGGAGATTACCGACAGTGGCGGTACCGCACATGCCTACACGCTGGATGCGCGGGAAGAAAATCAGATTGAAGAAAGATTTGCCGTTATTGAGAGCGACATCGGTCCTCTTGAAGTAGTCATCTCAAATCCTGGCGGCAACGTTAACTTTCCGATCCGCGATACCACCCATCGGGTGTTCTACAAGGTCTGGTTGATGGCCTGCCTGACTGGATTTCTGACCGGACGCGAAGCAGCGAAGTACATGGTGCCGCGTGGCAAGGGCACGATTCTCTTTACTGGAGCCACTGCCAGTCTGCGTGGAGGTAGCGGCTACGCGGCCTTCGCCAGTGCCAAGTTCGCGCTACGGGGCTTGGCACAAAGCATGGCGCGGGAGCTCGGACCTGACGGTATTCATGTCGCCCACCTGATAATCGATGCCGGGGTTGATACTGCTTTCGTCAAGGAGCGATTTCGAGAGCGCGGCATTAATCCCGATGAACTTCCCGAGCATACCTTGATGAATCCCAAGTCCGTCGGAGAGGCTTACTGGATGCTGCACCAACAGACTCCCGATGCCTGGACCCATGAGATGGACCTGCGTCCTTATGCGGAAAAGTTCTAGGGAGCCTCTGAACAAGACTATGGCCGCTCTGGTTTACAGCCAAATTCGCTCTCAAGACGCACGCAGGACGGTCGACCTTTCAAGCCAGTGCAACGCTGAGAGCGCATTCGATGTACACCCCCGACCGGCGTGGCCCGTCACGCCGTGTTGACGCGCTTGCCAAGGACGACTGCCATTGCCTGCGCACGCCGCCTAGCGGCAAAACGCGACAGACTCCCGCTCAGTGGCCAGATACTTGTTCAGAGGGTCCCTAGGTACGTGCTTGCTGACAACTCCGATTTCTTCTTTAAGCACTTGAGCATCCATTGCAAACTAGCTAGATTACAAATTGGAATTCCTCTATGTCACTAAAAGCTGAGTTTCATTTCGATTTTGGCAGCCCGAATACTTACTACTGCCACCAGGTTATCCCTGAGATCGAGGCACGCACGGGATGCAAGATCGAATACTTTCCGATTCTGCTCGGCGGTATCTTCAAGGCCACGAATAACAAGTCTCCTATGGAGCAGTTCGCCGGCGTCAAGAACAAGAACGAGTATAACGCGCTGGAGACCACACGATTCAAACTGAAGCATGGCATTAGCAGATTCAAGATGAACGTGCACTTCCCGGTAAATACCTTACACATCATGCGCGGCGCAATTTATGCGCAGCATCATGACTTCTACAAAGAATATATCGATGCAATGTACTGCAGCATGTGGGAGCAGGGCCTGAACATGTCCGATCCCGATGTCATATTGCAGGCATTGAATGATGCTGGCCTACCCGCTGCAGCAATCATCGCTGGGTCTGCCGATCCCGCAATCAAACAGGAACTGATCGACAACACCAATGCCTCGGTAGAGCGCGGCAGCTTCGGTGCGCCGACATTCTACGTGGGAGAGGAAATCTTCTTCGGTAAGGATAGGCTGCGGGAGGTTGAGGAAGCGTTACTGGCTCAGTCCTGATCAGATCAGGCCGATATCGTCCAACAGAATCGTGCCTCGCTCCGACTGATCGAATAGAAAACGAATTTTCACTACTCGATCAATGTTGAAATCCTCCCCGTCTTCAACAAACTCATCGAGTGGGAATGAATAGTATTTCATGATCGCTTCGGAACGGGCTCCGGAATAGCCGTATTGTGCTCGCAGCGTATTGCTGCGTACCTGCGGGTAGAGTAGTTCTGCCTGGCTCAGAACCTGGCGAGCCGTGGTTCCATTGGCATCTTCGAGCACGATAGTCCAGTTCACTAACTGAAACTCCACCTCGTCATCTTCTGCAGTGTCTGCCCCCTCTTCCTCTGTATCCATGTCGAAATCGTCGGGCAGAGTCGAGCCAGTGTTTTGTGCCGCTGTAAAAATCAGCGCGGCGTAGTTGCCAAGATTAATCGGTGAACCGAAAACAAGGCTCAGGTTGGCGTTTTCAGCAAATCGTTCATCCCAGGCAACGGCCAACACGTGAGAATTCAATACACCATATTTCAGGCCCTGCCACGTTTCACTCCACTTGCTGAGTGCATGGGTTTGAATCGACAGATTGTCCATAGTGCCCGTAATCAGATTACCATCTTCTTCAAAGTCGGCCAGCCAGCGAGTGAACAACTTCTGATAATTATTCACATAGAACGTATCCGGCAGCCAGTCCGCCGCATAGCTCACATTCTCAAAGATCGGTAAGTATGCGCGTTGCTGTCTGTGGGTAATATCCAGGAAGGCGGAAAAATACACTTCGGCAATCTGTCGCTGATCCTGTTCTGGCATGAGCGATGCCTTGCGTAGCGACCAGCCCAGCATCGTATCCTGATTTCCCCAACCCGAGTTAAACTGGCCGTGATTTGCACCGGCAATATAAAGCGCCGCCTTGAACTGATCGGAGTTGCTGAGCGTCGCCCGGTTGAACTGTCGAATTCCCGCGAAAGAAGTCACATCGCCATCGTCGCTGCCATGAATCACAAAATAGTTGGTATCCTCCATCGGGGTAGCGAAGCTGCGTGGCCGATATTGACCGTCAACCGGCGCAATGGCGATTATTCCCTTTATGTCGAAATCGAAATCGAAGACAACAGAACCGTCATCCGGGTAATGGGAAAGCCTGTTGAAATGGCTGGCAATCGCCACCGCCTCACCACCCCTGGAGTGTCCGATTAAGGAGATGTTGCGCATATCCACTCTGTTGTAAAACAGATGTCCCGGCGACTGATTCCATTCCCGCCATTGCCTCAGGTGTTCCAGTAACAGCCAGCCACGTGCGTCATTCTCTTCTTCGAGGCCGTTGTCAATCGGGTTTATCAGATCGCCAATGGATAGATTCAGAAAGTTTTCATCCACCGAGGCGACTATATAACCGCGGCTGGCCAGTAAAGAGCCCAGGTACTCATACCCAGGATCAGAGAAATCTTCCATGGGGTGATTGCCATGTACGATAAGCACCAGTGGAAAGCTTCCCGCCTCTGCGGGATACCAGACGCGCGCCTGAACCGGGAGCTCAGCGGGTCCGAATCCCCAGAATCCGGTCCGCGACCAGCCGATAACATTCTCCCAGTTGTCGATCAACTTCGAGCCGTCCACAGACTGCGTCTTAAATCCTGTTTCATTACCAAACTCGGCCCGATGCCGGTCGATACCGCTGCCATAACTGGTAAACAGCACCTCGAATTCACCAGGCATGGAAGGATCGGGTAGCGATAAGGTCCTGTTCACCAATTGATATTCGCTAAGCGCAGGATTGGGATCGAAATAACGGACAAAACTTAAATAGAGAATCGATCCCATTCCGATCACGGCGAGAGTCATCAAACCGAGTGTGAATTTTTGGGTGCGGGGCTGCAGTCCCCTGGTCAACAGAGTGCCAACACCGCCACCGATAAAAATCAGGCACAACAAACCCCCTGCTCCAAGCGCCAATCCGGTAATCTGCCCGAACTCCAGCGTCAGCAGCAGCAATATTGGCAGGGAAATAATTAGCGCAAAGACAAATTTCTTCGGCAGCTGCATGGCGAGTCGAATCAGCCAGTAGCCCAGGGTGCTGGCAGCTACCAGGGCGAAGTAAAAAGTCAGGAAGCCGATAACTTTCCAGATCGTGAAATCTACGATCAGAACTGGCCAGGCCACCAGCATCAGCAGCAGTAACCAGCTGAGCAGAATCGCGCCAACAGAGAAACGCCATGCTTCGGCGCTGGGCTTGATCGTGTCGCACAGGAATCGGTAGAGCCGTATTGCCCTGTCGGTTAGCTGCATAGCTGGTTCAAAATAGACGGTTCATAAATAGTTAATTCATTGAATAAACACCATCATGATCCAGACGGTTGAGCTTGAATCGTGTTACGCGCAATCCTTGCTTAGTCCTGACGGTCGTAAACACGTACCAGGTTGACCGGCTCACCGAATGAACCGGGTTGAATCAACATTTCGACGCGAAGACGCCTGCCATTCGCTTCCAGTTTATAAGTCTCGAGCGTGAAGCCATTATCGCGCGGCCTGGCTTCGACAACGAGTGATTCACCCTCCCAGTTGCCGAAGGACCAATCGAGTCCGCCTGCAGTGTAGAAGTCGTTCGCCGTGGTTCTGCGGCGCCTACCGTCAGTGTGAAATACTCGCGTGTAGTCGTCCGCATAGGTGAAGCGAAGTTCGGGCTCTGCATAGGCGATCGTGAGCACATTATCGTAGGAGATTCGGTCATAGAGCTCCTGGTCCGGCGGTCCTCCCCGGTAGAAATCTTTCTTCCTGTTGAATAATCCTCGGCTATCACGGCCGCCACCTTTCACGATCGCCTCGGCGACCCGATCATCGGTGTCCTCGCTCAGCTCGACGTTAACAATCCAATGCCCGACGATTCCGTCTGCGATGCCCTGACTGTGGGCAATCGTGATCTGCAGGAGCGAAGCCACTAGCAGCAACGCGCCCAACAAATTTTTGTTAATGACTGAGTGAGCTCTGCTCATTGGTCCACGGTCTCTTGCATTTTCACTATTTCCTGATTGCCGGGGATTGCTTCAGACGACTCCCTGCCGCCACTCTGCCACGGCCTTGCCGATCTCATGCGGAGAATCTTCCTGTAGAAAATGAGTACCCGCCACAGTGACTTCCTGCTGATTCGGCCAGGTCCGGCAGAACTCCCGCTGCGGTCCGGTCAGTATCGCACCCGGATCGGCATTGATAAAGAGTTTGGGTACCATCGATTTAGACAACCAGTCGGCATAGGACTGCACCAACTCCACCACTACCGCAGGCTCGCCATCGATAGGAATCTGTCGCGGCCAGGTCAGCGTTGGTCGCCGATCTTCTCCAGAATTCTGAAATGGACGGCGATATACAGCCATCTCTTCAAATGTCAAATCTCTCAATATAGAGCCAGGTAGCACTCTTTCGACAAATACGTTCTTCTCCAGCGCCATATCCTCACCGGCGTCAGATCTGAATCCCTGGAAGACGCCACGCGCCGCTTCCGGCCATTCTTCCCAGTTGACAGGCCTGACGATGCCTTCCATGTATGCGATACCCAGCACCGATTCGCGGTGTCGGTTCGCCCAGTCAAAACCCAGCGCCGACCCCCAGTCATGAATCACAAACGTGACATTCTGCTCCACTCCCAGTGCTTCCAGCGCGGCATCGAAATAATCACGATGCTCCAAAAACGTATAGCGATCAGGCCCGGAATCTTCCAGCTTGTCCGAATCACCCATACCGATCAGATCGATGGCGATACAGCGCCCCTGATCGGCAAGGTGGGGCATGATGTTGCGCCACAAGTAGGACGAGGTAGGATTACCATGCTGAAAAATAATGGGATCACCCTCACCCATCTCCACGTAGGCCATGTTCTTGCCCTTGACTCTGACTGTCTTCTTCGGATGCTCCCTGGCACTGATCATGATGATCCCCTGTGTACTGTCGAAAAGCTTTTGAGAATAAACTGAGCATAGTGAGTTTTCAATGTTCCTTAACCACAAGTATTTTATTCACATCGTTCTATCCAACGGAATTTAGGACTATTAGTCCCAAATTTCCCATGCGTCAGCACCGCGTTTCCTTGCAAACGCGGCCCCTCTCCCCCGCACAATGCCCGTAATTCGAAATAAGTTGATGTGCCCTTTGAGAAGAATGATGGATAGGCAGGCTCAAGGAGGGTTGCCCCGGTTGGTTCTGAGCGACTAGCGCCAGGGGTGAGGAGAGCGTAGTTGGAAGCGCTAGCTTCCTGCGAAGCCGAACACCACCAATCTATGATTGGTGGCTGGAGAGATATCAATAAAGTGCTGCAAAGGTGGACGGGGGACCAGGGACGGCCGAACGGAGCGAAGAACCAACCGGGGCAACCCTCACACCCTTCCTTACTGATCATCCCAAGAACCAAATCCTCCAATTGAACAACACACTAATAATCAGATATTCTCCATGTCCGCATTAATATCCTGCTGGATAAAAAGAATTACGGGAGAAAACCGAATGACTATGCAGAACACACCTCTACTTATGTCCCGCCTGCTCGGCCGAGGCGCCCTATTGGACCCGGAAGTAGAAGTGGTCACCATGCAGGCCAATGGCACGCACCGCCAGTCGCTGAAACAGACCTGGGAGCGAGCAAACCAGGTAGCTCATGCGCTGAAGGCCCATGGTATCGAGGTCGGTGATCGCATTGGCAGCTTCATGTGGAATAACTACCGGCACCTGGAGCTGTATCAGGGGGTCCCCTCAATGGGAGCCGTGCTGCACACGTTGAACATACGACTCTCTGCCACCGATCTTGAATACATCATCAATCATGCGAGTGATCGGGTCATCTTTGCCGATGAGGACCTGCTGCCATTGCTGGAGCCGCTGTGGGAGAAGAGCCCCTGTGTCGAGCTGCTGGTAATCTGCCGGCATGGAGAAGGCGGAGAGAGTTCTTTCAAGAATCAGATCGATTATGAAGATTTCATTGCCGGGCACCCCACCGAGTATGACTGGCCTGAAATCGATGAGACTTCTCCGATGGGACTGTGCTACACCTCCGGGACAACAGGTAAACCGAAAGGTGTCATGTACACCAATCGCTCGACTTACCTGCATACGCTCACCGAATCGTTAACTGATACGATCGGGCTATCAGCGCTGGACTCACTATTAGGCATCGTGCCGATGTTTCATGCTATGGGCTGGGGTCTGCCATTTGCTGCCTCCATGCTGGGGTGTAAACAGGTGATGCCACACCGCTTCATGTTGCCCGATGTGTTCCTGAAGCTGATAGTCGAAGAAGACGTCACCATCTCGGCCGGTGTTCCAACAATCTGGCAGGGCGTGCGCGCCGCGTTGACAGCAGCGCCGGACAAATATGACCTCAGCAAGCTGGGCAGATTAACCTGCGGTGGCTCGGCTCCTCCGGTTGAAATGATGCGCTGGTACTGGGAGAGCTACCAGATCGAGATGTTACAGGGTTGGGGTATGACTGAAACCAATCCACTGGGCACGTTATCGCGCAAGGTCGCGAAGCGCTCCCACGTCAATATCTCTGAAGATCAGCAATTCAAGAATATTGCCAAGGCAGGTCTGGCTATGCCGGGACTCGAAATCGAAATCTTCGACGAAGCATGGAATCGCCTACCCCATGATGGAGAGGCAGTGGGTGAGCTCTGTATTCGTGGACCCTGGATTGCCTCGGAGTATTTCAACGACGATCAGCCAGACAAATTTCATGACGGCTGGCTGGTGACAGGAGACGTAGCCAAGATCGACCCGGAGCAATACGTCATTATCTCGGACCGCTCCAAAGACCTGATCAAGTCAGGAGGCGAATGGATTTCCTCGGTTGATCTGGAGAATCATATAGTGGGTATGCCCGGTGTTATGCAGGCAGCCGTTGTGGCACAACCTCATCCTAAGTGGGACGAACGGCCAGTGGCGCTGGTGGTGATGTCAGGCCGTGCAGAACTGGATCAGGCGGCGGTTCTCAAACATTGCAGCAGCGTATTCGCCAAGTGGCAACTACCCGATGAAGTAATAGCCACCGACAGTATCCCGCTGACTTCCACCGGCAAGATCGACAAGAAGGCAATCCGGGCACGCCTGGATGCCGAGGGGTATCAGCTCCCGGATCTGCGCGGATAACACTGGTTTTAGAGGTAAAAAAGGACCCTAAAGGCCATTGCTGTCCCACTTAATCTGAAGACATGGGTTTGGTGATTGCTTCAGCGACTGTCGCCAGCATGAATGCTGGCGCCAAAGCCTGCGGGGACACCTACAAGATAACAATTTAATCACCTATTTCGAGAACTGGGTGGTTTAAGTTGTTATCTTGTAGGTATCCCTATTTTCCCAGCTATTTACATGCAATCTTGTCAAACGAGTTCGGGTTATCGCCGCCAAGCAATGAAATTATTGCATAAAGTTGACCAGCGTGCCGCCGATAGCTGATCACCTGCGGATAGTCGTGATCGGGTTTTGCAAAGACAACACGGTTTTCGCTGGTTTCAACCTCGATAAATGATGCAGACTCCTGTCCAGATGGGTGGGCGGTATAGGTCCATAAGCCGTTGTCATTCTGCGTAATACTCAATACCTCGTAAAAGACGATTTTTCCGGCGTCCAAGGCTACGCCGAATCCAAGCAACGATTTATCACTATTAACAACCCATACTTCCTGGCTACTTTGGTCGTCCGTGACCCAACAGCCGCTCAGCCAGTCGAGGCTGCTTTGTGCTGAGTTGGCAATCGATGCCAACATCGGGATTAGCAGTAACGCAGTTAAAGTCCTCATTCTCTCAGTCTCCCTGTTTGCACGAAAGGTCAAGTATACTGGTTGTCTATATTTCACTCTTGAACATTTCGGCCAATTCGCATGTACCAATCGTTTGAACCGACTCAGGTGTTGTCTCCGTTTGTCGAGTGCTACTGGTCGTGGTATGTCGAACCGAAACACCTAACGATCGACGACATTCTCCCGGACGCGGCGCCGGAATTTATCCTGCATCTAGCGGCCATGCCATTTGTGAAGCAATAACCAGGCGAATGGAGACAACAGCATCGGGCGTTCCTTTACTGCGCGGCGCATCGCACTTTGAGCCTCACCGTACGAGAGCCGATGATGGTTTTCGCGATTCGGTTCCGGCCGTGGGGTGTCAGTAGATTCTCGCAGCAATCTATGGCGAAAATGCTCGACCGTCCAGTCCTTCCATTCGAAGCTCTAAGCGAACTAGGTGACAAACTCGTAGCTGGCCTGAGTATGAGTGATACTGACACTCATCGTGTTGAACTCGCGAACAGCCTGCTCGAGGGCGCATTGCAGATTCCTGCGCACAACGACAAACGACTGCGGATGTTAATGGATGCGGCAAACGGCGGAAAATGCGGGTCCATCGAAATGGCCCGGACCCTTGCAATGAGCGATCGGTCATTCAATCGATTATGGAACGAAATAGTGGGGATTCAACCGCGGCGGTTTGTCCAGCTAATGCGATTCCACACCGCACTCGCGTTGATCGAATCCGGTGAGGAACTCGCCGCTGTCGCCTCAGAGTGCGGATATAGCGATCAAGCACATATGGCCAGAGGGATCAAAGCAATCTCGGGATTACCCCCGTCTTCATTGCGTCGACGATTGAGCAACAGCGTGTACCGAAACTTGTACGCGTCACGACCTGGCGCCCCTTGGCATCGTCGAATAAAACAATAACCGAGATTGCGAGAGTGCCCGAGCGATCACTTCCGAACTTACTTTCCCACGATGACTCTCATCGTTGCTTCTGGCCGGAAAGCGACGGTCGCCAGGAATGAGATAGAATGACGGCTAGTGACTCAAAGCGGCCCTTGTTGACGAACGGAGAATCGCATATGACCGTACCGCATCTCTATCGCGTAATTCTACCGGTATCGAATATAGATCTTGCAGCCAAATTTTATGGTTACGTGTTTCAAGACGACGGGCAGCGCGTGTCGCCTGGGGTCAACGGGGACACCTACAAGATAACAATTTAATCACCTATTTCGAGAACTGGGTGCTTTAAGTTGTTATCTTGTAGGTGTCCCCTGTATTTCCTATTTATCTGCCCGGCGCGCGCCGGCGAGGATGCCCGGCATCGCATAATTACCTTCGTGGCAGGCATATTCAAACACTTGTTCTCCATTCATGTTCATCGGTAACTCGCCACTCCATGGCTGCGAATAGTTCTGGGGATCCTCGACGGTAAATTGGTAAAGAATCGTAGCGTCGGCGGTACGGGTGAAGCGCTCGGTAACCTTCATCTGACTGGAACCAAGGAATCGATGTTCCAGGGAAGAGCGCATGATCTGCTGTGGATGAAAATTTGTGGTTACCACAACCAGTGAATCCTCGTCGTAATAGCCAATGGAATCGCCCAGCCAGGGGTAGAAGGGAGGATCCTGAAAATCCTTGTCGATCTTGACGATGCGGGCATCATGGTTCATTTCCGCCAGCAAGACCACGTAGTCCTCGGTCTGCACGATCTGGGTCAGATTGTTATACAGAACCGGTAATTTCGGAGGTCCTCCCGATGAGCCGAAACCAACCATGCAGCGCTCACCCAGGGGTCGCACCTCGGGCCCATCATAGGAATTTCGGAGCGCCATCGCCGCCGCCAGGTTCGCCCGACCCTGTTCACTGTAGGGCAATTTTCCATCTGCCGGATCGATCAGTATCGAGGTGCGAATTTCACCATTAACCACGGCCAGCCGGTTTCCGGGATCCATCCAGAACGTGTTGTAGCCACCCACATTCTGCCCTGCAGTAGGCGCTTCGCGATTGGGGTCACTCGGTCGGTTACTTGCCTCCATGCCGGCCTGCACCATGGCTTCGATTCGAATGGCTTCTTCCTCAGCAATCACCAGGTTGCCGCCATAGCGTTGGGCACGTTCAAGATTGGTCTGGGTAGCGATAGACCAGGCGCCCTGCAGGTCGGGTGCGCCAAATTCCGTGCGCGGGGTGATGTAGCCTGTCTCTGCGGCGTAGACACCCCAGGCCAAGAACACAGAAATTCCTGCAACTAGCAGCGATAATCTCACTATGATTCCTCCTGAGAGAAGCGCGAAAAAAATAATTATGCCATCCTTTACTGACAGAATCCCGCAGCATGAACAGTCAGGGCTTACTATCGAAATATCAAAGGGATGCGGTCACAAATCAATTGATGTATCCTCCCCGGTGAGCGTGATAGTGTACACTTGCGAACAACTGCCAGATGGCAGTTGCTGTAAAACGGGGATTTCCCAGGTTTAGAGAGTAGTAGCCATTTATGAAGGATCCTATGCAGTTAGCTGGTGGCAGCGCGTTGTTAGTTGGCATCTTGTTACTGGATACATTTGTGATAGTCGAACCTCTCCCCCCGGCACCTGCCAACATGGTATGGATCGAGCCTGGCTCATTTGTCATGGGTTCGGATAAGGGACTACCCGACGAGCGCCCCGCCCACCAACTCAGCATGTCTGGATTCTGGATAGATCAATTCGAAGTCACTAATGAAGATTTCGAAGCATTCGTAACCGCAACCAAATACACAACTCAAGCTGAATCCTACGGTGACTCACAGGTTTTCCATTCTCAAGAACAGAAATCCAGCAACACTCTGGTCTTTCGTTCTTCTCAACAGAAACTCAGGGCTGGCCCAATGGATTGGTGGGATCTGGTAGCCCAGGCAGACTGGCGACACCCACAGGGACCTGCAGATTCCATCACTGACAAATCCGAGCACCCGGTAGTACATGTCAGTTACGCCGATGCACTTGCCTATTGCAACTGGGCGGGCAAGGAACTTCCAACCGAAGCGCAATTCGAGTTTGCAGCGCGCGGCGGCAGAGAAGGTGCGATATACGCCTGGGGTGACCAGCCACTGCATCGCAGCCAGGCGATCACCAATAACTGGCAGGGCACGTTCCCCTTCAAGAACGAGGTTGCAGATGGATTTGCATCAACTGCCCCGGTCGGCAGTTTTCCACCAAATGATTTCGGGCTCTATGACATAACAGGCAATGTATGGGAATGGGTGTCAGACTGGTATCACCCGAATTACTATGCAATGAGCAAAGCAAAAAACCCTAGAGGAGTGAGCGAAGCAGAGAGTCTCGACCCGGCCGAACCCAACCTGGCCAAGCGCAGCATCCGCGGCGGCTCTTTTCTCTGCAGCGACAACTACTGCAGCGGATTTCGCGTGAGTGCGAGGATGCCAGCCGATCCGAATTCCAGCACGGTCCATACAGGCTTTCGCTGCGTCGTTAACAACAAGTACTAGGTGTTCCCAGGCTCCCTATATTTCCCTGGCAATTAGCATCTTCATAATCTCGTTGCTACCGCCATAGATTTTTTGAATGCGGGCGTCGGCATACATCTTGGCGATGGGATATTCCATCATATAGCCGTAACCCCCGAAAAACTGCAGGCACTCATCGACAATCTCGTTCTGTTTTTGCGTAGTCCACCACTTGGCCATCGCTGCCGTTGCATCATCGAGCTTGCCTTCAGCCAATTTCATGGCGCAGTCATCGACGAAAACCCTCGCTAACTTGGCTTCGGTGTAGCGTTCCGCTAACTTGAACTGGGTATTCTGAAAATCCAGGAGGCGTTTGCCGAAGGCCTTTCTCTCCTTTACATACTCGCTGGTCAGTCGCAGGGCTTTTTCGATCGCGGCACAGGCGCCGGCGGCAATAATCAGGCGCTCCTGTGGCAGCTGTTCCATGAGCTGGATAAAGCCCTTGCCTTCCACCGTGCCGAGTAGATTTTCTACCGGTACTTGTACGTCATCGAAAAATATCTCTGCGGTATCCTGGGCCTTCAGACCCAGCTTCTCAAGATTACGGCCGCGGGAAAATCCACCTTCCCCCTCTACGCCCTCGGTCTCAACCATGATGAGTGAAATACCCTTGGCCGATTCCGCCGGATCAGTCTTGGCCACTACGCAGATCAGGTCGGCCGTCCCTCCATTGGTCAGAAACGTCTTCTGGCCGTTGAGCAGGTAAGTCTCACCCTGCCGTACGGCAGTTGTCTTAACGGCCTGTAGATCGGAACCAGTGCCGGGTTCGGTCATGGCAATGGCGGAGACCAGCTCGCCGCTTGCCATCTTCGGCAACCACTTGTGCTTCTGTTCCTCAGTACCATAGGAATTGATGTAGTGAGCAACAATGCCGGAATGAACGCCATTGCCGAATCCAGTGATATTGGCATAACTCAATTCTTCTACCAGTACCATCTCATGTTTGAAGTTACCACCTCCGCCACCGTATTCGGCAGGTATGGAGGCACACAGCAGCCCCGCGGCACCGGCCTTCAACCAGGCGTCACGATCCACGAACCCCTGTTTCTCCCACTTCTCCATAGCAGGCACAAATTCCTTCGCCAGGAATTTGGCAACAGCATCACGCATGATAAGTAGCTCTTCATCCATCCATGGGGACTGATAATTGTCTAGCAACATGTCAAAAGACCTGAATGTTCAATGAGCAATAAACCTAGGCAGGCAGCGCATTCATCCGCTCGATAATCATCGCATTGGCGGTACCACCACCCTCGCAAATTGCCACCAACCCATAACGGGCTTCCCGCCTCTCCAACTCGTGCAGCAACGTGGTCATGAGCTTCGCGCCGGTTCCCCCAAGGGGATGACCCAGTGCCTGCGCACCACCATTCACATTTAATTTATCCAGGTCGGCACCGAGGGCCTTCGCCCATGCCAATGGCACTGATCCGAAGGCTTCATTCACTTCATACAAGTCGATGTCATCGATCGACAATCCGGCCTTCGCCAGAACCTTTTCGGTTGCCGGAATCGGGCCTTCCAGCATGATCACCGGATCGGAACCGATCACTGCCAGGGAATGTATCCTGGCTCGGACTGGTAAATTGTATTTCTTTACGGCCGCTTCGTTCGCAACCATGATTGCAGCGGCACCATCGCTAATCTGACTGGCCGTCCCTGCCGTGATCACACCACCTTCGCGTAATGTGTTAAGTGACTGCATAGCTTCCAGTGTCGCCTCGGGTCGAATGCCTTCGTCAACATCATGCACAGCGGCGCTACCGTCTTCAAGTTTGATATTGAGAGGAACGATTTCCTGCTTGAAGTAGCCATGCTCGGTAGCATGGGTGGCACGTTGATGACTCAACAGGCCGAAGGAATCGAGATCCTCACGGCTGATCTGGTATTTCTCGGCGAGTAACTCGGCACCGTCGAATTGGCTGAACTGAATACTCGGATACTGTAATTCCAGACGCTCACCTTTCGGCGTGCCCCTGCCATGCTCAAGACCGTCTCGAATATTCGAGCCAATCTCGACAGTGCTCATGGCTTCCACACCACCGCAGATAATTACATCCTGGGTTCCGGACATCACTGCCTGGGCACCAAACTGGATAGCTTGAAGAGAAGAGCCGCATTGACGATCTACTGTTGTACCAGGAACTGTCAGGTCAAGTTTGGAAGACATGGCGACGTTTCGCCCCAGATTTCCCGCTTGTGATCCAATCTGACTGACGACGCCGAAAATCACATCATCGACTTTATCGGTTGGCACTCCAGTGCGATCCACCAACTCATCGATAACAATCGCTCCCATGTCTACCGGATGCATTCTGCTTAACCGGCCTTTCTTTCTGCCTGTTGCGGTGCGAACCGCACCCACTATATACGCGTCGGCCATTTGCTGACTTCCTCTTGCTCTACTTTACTGAATGTCGTGGTTAATTCTCGTGTGATTAGCAGTATCCGCTGGCGGCTTCCTGCTCAGCGCCTGATTGTCGCACTACCAGCCCAAAAACGATCTTCGTATCTTCGATTGATGACAAAAAACCAGCAAGCGGCTAGATCGCTGGCATTCTAATTCCTGCATCGAGGCGAATGGTTTCACCATTGAGATAACTGCAGTTCACGATGTGCGCCACTTCTACGGCAAACTCATCTGGATTTCCGAGTCGCTTTGGAAACTGGGTAATGGCGATCAACGGTTCTTTCACTGCATCGGGAGCCCCGGCCAGCAAGGGAGTTTCGAACACTCCCGGGGCTATGGTCATGACTCGAATGCCACGTTTAGCCAGGTCCCGGGCAATCGGTAGGGTCATAGCGACAATTCCACCCTTACTGGCAGCATAGCCTGCCTGGCCGGTCTGTCCATCGAAGGCAGCAATGGAAGCGACGTTGATAATCACTCCCCGTTCATCGTCTTCGGTCTGAGGCTCATTGAGCTGCATCACCTCAGCACAGAGTCTCAGTACATTAAACGTACCCACCAGATTCACCCTCACTATGTGTTCGAATTTCTGCAGTGGCATGGGCCCGTCCTTGCCAACGGTGCGGGCGGCTCCACCAATCCCTGCTGAATTGACATTGATATGAATGGTTCCAAACGCCCCCCTCGTCTTGGCGATAGCCTCGCTGACTGCCACCTCGTCAGCAACATCACCGGCGTGCCAGGCTACATTCTCTCCCAGCTCTGCAGCCACCTGCTTCAGTGCATCGGCATTCAGATCAAAGAGAAATACCTTGGCGCCCGCCGCCAGAAAGTTCCTGGCTGTCGCCAGACCGAGGCCGGAAGCGCCGCCTGTGATAAATGCTGTCTTATCGCTTAACTCCATGAAGTGGATTCCGCTGAGATACTGAATTTTGGACGCGAAAGGATAAGCTATCCCACTGGAAAAAGAAAACGGCCATGCAGGCTGATATCGCGACACCCGCATGGGCGCTGCCGATTGGCTATATTTTCCAGCATCGATCCCCTATTATGCGGGGTCCACTATTGATAAGAGAATCGAGATGGGACCATTGCACGGAATCCGCGTCATCGAGATGGCAGGAATCGGTCCGGGGCCGTTCTGCTGCATGATGTTGTCTGACATGGGGGCCGAAGTCATCCGCATCGATCGACTGAATCTTAAAGGCAGTGGTCACCGCGCCAATGTCCTGAACCGAGGTCGTAAATCCATCGCACTGGATCTGAAAACTCCTGCCGGAGTTGCAACTTGCCTCAGACTGATTGACCAGGCTGATGTACTGGTGGAAGGATTTCGACCGGGCGTCATGGAACGCCTGGGACTCGGTCCAGAGCTTTGCCTGGAACGCAATCCCAAACTGGTATTCGGGCGCATGACTGGCTGGGGACAGGAGGGGCCCTTGTCACAGGCGGCAGGTCATGACATAAATTATATTTCAATTGCGGGCGCACTCGGCGCCATGGGCTATGCCGACCGTCCTCCTGCGCCTCCTCTGAATCTGGTTGGAGACTTCGGCGGTGGGGCCATGTATCTGTTGAGCGGCATTCAAGCCGCATTGATTGAACGAATCGGTTCAGGCAAGGGACAAATCGTCGATGCCGCCATGACAGACGGTACTGCCAGCCTCCTGAGCCCCTTCTATGGACTCATGGCGATGGGAATGTGGACTACAGATCGCTATAGCAACAGACTGGATGGCGGAGCCTATTACTATGGAAGCTATGAATGCAGCGATGGCCGGCATATCTCGATCGGATCACTGGAGCCTCAATTCTATGCCCTGCTTCTGGAAAAATGCGCGATACACGACGAGTCGTTCAAGGAGCAACTGGATCAGAATGCCTGGCCGGCAAAGCGAGTGATACTGGAATCACTGTTCAAGACCAAAACACAACAACAATGGTGTGACATAATGGAAGGGACCGACGTTTGCTTCGCGCCAGTATTAAATCTGGTAGAAGCGCCAGATCACCCACACAACAAGGCCAGAAATACTTTCGTCGAGGTTGAGAATGTCACACAACCAGCACCAGCGCCACGCTTCAGCCGAACCCAGGGAGCGATACAATCAGCGGCAGCTCTGGCAGGAGAACATACTGAAGAAATTCTCGCCAACTGGGGATTCACCGAGGCGGAAATAGCCGAATTAAACCAGAACAACGCAGTCTAAAAAGAATCATGGAGAACAACACCCTCACATTAGCACTTACTCTGGTTTCGATTAGCGCAACCATTGCGCTGTTTGTTAACTGGGCAGGTAACCGACATATTCCAGGCCTGCTTACGATTGCCTTTGGCTTCGCTATTACCAGCGCCGGCATCCTGCTCCTGCCTACGCTGGGGATATTATCTCCGGTCATCTCTGTCATTCTGGCGAACATGCTGATTCTTGGTGGCCGTATACCCATCGTGCTGGGCCTCGCTTCGTTCTGGAACCAGGAGCGATCAAAGTTGCCTATCTATTGCACCGGTATTTTTTTCCTCACCATGGTTGGCTTTTACTATTTCACGCTTATCGATGAGAGCGCATTGTGGCGCATTCGCATCTACACGGCCATGATGGTGATCTTCTCGCTTGCCAATATTTACCTGATCGCCAACGGCTTGAAGATTGAGAGAAAATTGCGGCCCGTCATGACGATCAGCTCCAACTTCGGGGCATTTCTTGCGCTGATGCTGTTCAGTTTTAATGCGGTTACAGAATTTATCCTGATGATAGTGCGCAGCGGCACCGAACTATCCAGTCCAGACCAGGGGACTTCGATACTGCTGCTGGGATCGATCTTCACAATGGTGGTCTTCTCGTTTGCAATCATCATTATGACCATGGAAGAGCTGACCATCGAGCACAAGGAAAACTCGATTTACGATCCGATTACAACCATCCTCAACCACCGAACCTTTCTCGAGGTAGGCCAGCGCATACTTGGCGTCGCCTTACGCTATTCCCAGCCGGTGTCCATGCTTACACTGGAAGTCAACAATATGGATAGGGTTGTGAAGGAGCACGGCTACAAGGTTGGCAACGAGATGCTGCGCCACTTTTCCCTGATGGCCACAGATCGGCGCCGTAATGAAGACGTCCTGGCCCGCTCAAATTTCAAGGAGTTTCGAATGTTATTGCCAGGCGTGGATGAAGAGGGCGCAAAAATCGTCATCGAAAAGATCAACAGGGCCCTGCTCGCGGAAGACTTTATCTACCGGGGTAAAACGATCCACGTAAAGGTCAATATCGCGACGATCACCAAACGCGAGGAAGAGCTCAATCTGCAACAGATGCTGCAGGAAGGAGACGTAGAGCTTTATCGGGTCAAACAGAATGTGGCTCCAGGCATCTAACCGTTTATCTCCAGATAGCATCGTCTTGGGGAATTTGCTCTGAATTTGTGTTGGGGTATCCCGGAAACTGGTGATAAAGTAGTGCGTTTTTTTAGATTCTAAAAATCAGCAGCTTCCATCAACAATACGAACGGGCAGGCAGTTTCCGGATTGCTGAGCTCTCCAACACAGAAAGAATTGAGGTAAATAGCATGAGGAGTGTTTTAGTTGGAATTGCGCTGTTAACAATACTGGCAGCTTGTGAGAACCTGTATGAAGATGACGCCATTCCAAGAATAAATTCTCAGCGAGACATCGATGCCTATAATGCCACGGTCACGGCAGAGGCTGATAGACTGGTATGCAATCGAGAGGCAGTCATCGGCTCCAATATCAGGCAGTGGGTCTGCCTGACTGTAGCGCAACAAGACCGCCTTAGGCAGCAAGCTGTGGAAGAGGTTGAGCTCATCCAATAGCTGTGTGTATCCACAGCAGAGCAAGCGACTCCAGCCTCCGCCAATTGATGCCGTGCCAGTACCCGGTTTAAGTGAAAGGCCTGCTCACCGAGCAGGCCTTTCTTTTTGCGCTAGAGTTTCAAAGCAACTAATTCGCATCGAGAGTGAGAAAAATCATGCTGGAAAACTATAAGAATCTCCTGGTGACTTCCGGCCGGGTGTTGCTCGGGCTCTACTTTATCGGTCCGGGTCTGAGCAAAGTCTTCGCCTTCGATTTCAATGCCAACTATATGGCAGAGCACGGTATGGTATTCATTCCCTTCTTTCTAATGCTGACTATTCTTATCCAGCTAGGGGGTGGTGTTGCGCTGATTGCCGGCTACAAGACTCACCTGGTAGCTTTTGTGCTGGCCGGTCTGACCCTGGTCATCAGCCTGGTATTGCATGATTTCTGGACCATGCCGGCGGGTGAGCTACAGACAGCACATGAAGCGCAGAATTTCGTGAAGAACCTGGGAATCATGGCGGGTTTGCTGGTACTCAGCGGCCTCGGTGCCGGGCCCTGGAGCCTGGATTACCGCCAAACACGGGCGATTCCTGGCCTGTGACGAGGTTGTTACAAAGGGTAGCGTTCAGCTGATTTTAAGCTCAGAGTGGGTATAATGACCCGAAACTTGCAGCAGCCCCGATGTTGCGGGGTCTTCAGGAGACAGACTCAACATGATTATGGTCCAGAGCACATTTCAACTGCTTCCGGAAGCCAAGTCCGATGCTATTCGTATGATGAAGAACATGGTCCGCCTGTGCCGGCAGGAACATGGCTGCCTCAGTTATGAATACTTCGAAGGGATGACCGATCCTTACCAGGTAGTCCTGTTACAGGAATGGGAGAATGCCGATTGCCTGCAGGAACATTATCAAACCGATCACATGGATGACTTCCTGGGAAAGCTGGGTAAATTACTGGAGAGCCCGGTCAGCACTCGCAGCTATGTCTCACGGGAAGAGAAAGTGGTGACCTCGCACACTAGTGACGAACTACCCAAGCCCGAGCAGACTATTCACTAGCGAGCCTTTTCTATTGCCCCGCTTCGAATGCCTTGATTTCATCGGTCACCTTGCCTGACAATTCATTAGGAATCGGAAACGTGAGGTGATACTGGGAGATCTTCCAACCATCTACTGTTTTAATTAACACGCCAGTACCTCTACTGGTGCCATAGCTGGCGCTGTCAAGAAGCTCGTCGAACCAGGCACTCAAGCCGTCCGGGGTGAGATTGATGTTTCTGCTCACCGAACGGTAAGTCCAGCCACTGCGATTCCCTGCATAGGCTCTGAACTCATCCTTCGTCCAGCGTTCCGCCGCATCGGTTCCCAGGAAAACACCATCCGTGCTCATCAGGTCGAAATAGGTGCCCCAGTCACCCCGTGATGCGGCCATGTGGTAGGCATCCAGCACCTGGCCTACACTGGCAATATCGACATTCGCCGAATCTGTATTCTGTGCCATTGTAAACGGAGCAATGACGAACAGCGCAAGCATGCAGAATCTTTGTATCACTCTAGTTCTCCTGTACCTGGTTGGTGCCGGACGGGTGACTCGACGCATCGCTCTCGAACTCACCTGCATCCAGCCTGCGGAAATAATCTCTGGCAACAGCCCTGACTTTGGGAGCGAGGATAATGGTAGAAATCATTGTCGGTATTGCCATTGTCGCATAGACACCATCGAACAGACTGATGACCGCATCCAGAGATACTACCGCTCCTGCAGTAACGAGGGCCATGTAAGCCCATAAATAGTACTTTTCCGATTTACTGCCAAACAGAAATCCCATGCACTTGCTGCCGTAGTAGGAATAAGTCAGTACGGTCGTCGTACTCAGCACGAAGACCATGAGCAGTACCAG
This sequence comes from Pseudomonadota bacterium, assembly GCA_027623555.1. GTDB lineage: Bacteria > Pseudomonadota > Gammaproteobacteria > Pseudomonadales > Pseudohongiellaceae > UBA9145. Next base: position 179,982 of record JAQBSZ010000003.1, read on the forward strand.
GTAGGCACCGAATCCAGGAAACACTTGCTCGTAGGCCTGCGAGGTCAGCGTAACGCCGATCGCATCCCCTCGCCAGGCATCGGTAACCAGAAGCGCCAGTGCTGTGCAGGTACAGACAATCAAGGTGTCGACGATAGGACCCAGCATTGCCACCAGCCCTTCGCGGGTCGGCTCGTTGGTCTTGGCAGCGCCATGGGCCAGGGACTCTGTCCCCAGCCCAGCCTCGTTGGAGAACACGCCACGCTGAACTCCGATCAGAATTACCGCACCCAGCACGCCGCCTGATACCGCTTCGCCGGTGAAGGCATCGGTGAAGATCAGTGCGAACATGGCAGGTATCTCGGCAATATTGCTGAGCAGCAAAAATCCAGTGATCAGCAAGTAAAATACCACCATGCCAGGCACCAGTTTGGCAGCCACAGCTGACACCCGTTTGACCTTACCAACAGCGATAGAGAACAAGGCGACAGAAAGAACCACCCCCAGAGAAAAATCGAAAGCCAGGTGATCATCTGCTGAGGCGATACCTGCTGGAATGGCCACAACATCCCTCACCAGCTGTACCAGCTGATTGATCTGGAAAACCGGCAAAGTGCCGAACATTCCTGCGACCGCAAACATCCAGGCCAGAGGTAACCATTTCCAGCCCAGTCCTTCGGTTATCACATACATCGGCCCGCCCTGCAATTTACCGCTGTCATCATAGCCGCGATAAAGAATGGCGAGTGAGGCTGTGTAGAACTTGGTGGAGATACCGACAATGGCGGTGACCCACATCCAGAACACCGCTCCGGGACCACCGACAGTAATGGCGACCGCGACTCCGGTAATATTGCCCAGTCCGATAGTCCCGGCCAGCGCCGTTGCCAACGCCCGGTAGTGGGTAATGTCTCCTGCCACATCGCCGGACTGACGGTTGTATTTGCCGCGCAGCAGATCGAAGGCGTGCGTGAAGTAGCGAAAGTGCATCATTCGCGAATGCACCATGAAAAACAGACCTCCCCCAACCAGCAGGACTACCAGGGGAGGCCCCCACATGAAGTCAGCAAAGGCTGCCAGGGCAATTTCTATTTGTTCCATCACAGCTCTCGAGACAGTATTGGATTTGGGTATTACAAGAATGGCCTTGCCAGTAACCAGTAAATAACCGGGGGTTTAACATTACCCCCGGTTCTCATACCCCTGTTACTGTTCAGTAGCCCTGGCGTCGGCTTCGTGCCTGCGGGCACCAGCCAGTATCGCCGGCATCGCATAGTTGCCTTCATGGCAGGCATACTCGTAGAGGTTTTCACCCGTATACATGGGCATCTCGCTAGTCCACGGCTGCGTATACAGGTCCGGGTCATCGATAGTGAATGAATAGTGCAGCTTGTCATCTGCCACGCGCGTGAAGCGCTCGGTCAGTTTCATATTCATCGAAGTCAGTTGTTCCTTGCCGACTTGCCAGGGATTGAAATTACGGGTTTCTACTACCAGTGCACTATCTTCGTAGTAGCCGATTGAATCACCCAACCATAGCTCGAAGGGCAGATTCCGAAAATCCTGGTCTATGCGAACTACCCTTGCGTTATGCACCATTTCCGCGAGAAGCACCACGTGGGTTGGAGACTGCACTATCTGCATGTGATTGTTATACAGGCTGCTCATAAATGGAGCAGTAGATGAGAAACTTACCAGGCAGCGGTCCGATAGCGTACGACCTTCCGGACCGTCACTGTCCCCCAGCCCCATCGGGTTTTGCAGCCTCTGTGCGCGTCGAGTCGTCTGGCCTTCTTCGCGCCAGGGGATCTTGCCATCGACAGGATCGACAATCAGTGAAGTACGAAATTTTCCATTCATGAAGGCCAGCGCGTCACCGGGAGTAATCCACCAGCCGTTATAGCCTCCCACATTGTGCGGCCCCGGCGCCTCGGCACCGCTGGCTTCCAATGCGGCGATGTAGTCGGGCGTGGACATCATCTTGTCCAGCATGGTGGCTTCATCAACTTCCAGTTCGCCGTCGTAGACATCGGGTCGTTCCAATGAAGTTCGCGTCTTGAAGTTCCACACACCCTGCACATCAGGCACGCCAAATTCTGTCATTGCTTGCACATACTCCTGCGCCATTGCACTGCTGCTCATACTGATCATCAGCAGCAAGACTGTCACTGTGCTTACTAATTTAGAAAGTGTTCTCATTAAAAATCTCCGTAACGCTCTGAATTGCTACCATTTAGCTGGCACAGCCGTTGATTCTAACTTAAACCACCACACCGGTGCATGAGAAAAACCCTCGCCTCACCTTATATTCTCGGCGAATCTGAATTCCCGGGGTGGCGCGATATTCTGCAGGTGCTCGACAAAATAATCCCAACGCCGCTTCATGAAATAACGCGAGTTTCCAAAGCCATGCCCGGCACTGGGCAACACCAGTAAATCAAAATCTTTCTCGGCCTCGATGAGAGCCTCAACCATCAGCAAAGTACTGGAGGGGTGTACGTTTGTGTCCATCATGCCGTGGGCGAGCAATAGCTTGCCCTGCAGCTTGCTCACCAGCAGCTGATTGGCCTGATTGTCATAGTTTGTGGACTGCGTCGCTACGCCGTTGACTTGCGCAAGTGGATTAGTCTCTAAACTGGTTTCTAATTTGGTCTCTGGATAGGTCTCCAGCAAGCCTTGCCACTTCTCTGCCCAGTCGTCTTCATAGTTACGATTATCATGGTTGCCGGCACCGGAAACGGCCACTTTATAAAAATCAGGGTAGCGAAGAATTCCGGCCGTGGAGGCATTGCCGCCTCCGGAGTGCCCCCAGATACCCACTCTTTCCAGGTCCATCCAGGGATGCCGCTGTGCTAACTGACGGATCGCGGTTACCTGGTCAGGCAGACCGTTGTCTCCCATGTTGCCATAATAGATATCGTGGAAAGACTTGGAACGCCCTGGTGTGCCCATGGCATCGACTTCCACGACGATAAATCCCAGTTCTGCCAGTGCCTGCTTGTCGCCCCTGGCGGTCCGAAAAGCGCGACCGCCGACACTGCCAGTCTGGGGACCGGGATAGAGATAATTGAGAATGGGATAGGAGCGGCTCGCATCGAAATTTACCGGCCGGTACATAAGCCCATACAGATCGGTCTGTTGATCCCTGGCCTTTACTGTAAATGGAATCGGTGCCACCCAACCACTGTCCACCAGTGCACTGATGTCAGCTTCTTCCAGGTCCACCATTATCTCGCCATTGGAATCGCGCAACACAGTTCTGGCCGGCTGGACCGGGGTTGAGTAGCTATCGGTGAAGTAATTGTAAGAATCTGACCAGTTGATGACGTGATGAGCGTACTCGGGCGTCAGGTTAACCAGATTGCTGCCATCGAAATTCACCCGATATAGATAGTGGAAATAGGGATCGCCTGCTTCCCGATTGCCACCGGTGAAATACACCTGTTTATTGATGCTATCAACCTTTTGAACCTCTAATACAACCCAGTTACCGGAAGTGAGCTGTCGTTTCAGCGCGCCACTGTTCAGATCGTGCAGGTACAAATGCCCCCAGTTGTCCTGCTCAGAGAACCAGAAAAACTCATCCCGATCATGCAGAACACGCCAGTTTGCAGTGCTGAAGCCCGACTCGTAATAAGTCTCTGTGGATTCGGAATACACATCACGCACCTCACCCGTATCAGGATTGGCCAACTTTAACTGTGCCACCTTGTGGTCTCGAGAAGATGAAATAAAAGCGAGATTCTTGCTGTCTTTGCTCCACTCGACATCGAGGAAAAGCCCGCCAAGCCCGGCTATATGGTCACTGGTAGTCGATCGATGGGGGTCAGGTGGCATAATTAAATGTACAACTCTGGGCTGTGCTTCCAGGTGAATTACCACACGCTCGATCATGAAAATGAATTCGTCCCCTGCTAACGGGTACTTCCAAGCACTCAACTCCGGATGCCCGATCCTGGTCGAATAGAGATACATCTCGCCTACATTTCTGCCATCGTGACGAAACGTGGCGATCTTGCTGGAATCCGGCGACCACAACAGCACCGGCCCGTCATCTCTAATCCAGCCTGCATTATTCGTGGCATAGCCGTAATGCTGCTCACCGTCAAAAGTAAGTTGGGTCAATTCGCCAGTGGCTGTATCGCGAATCCAGAGATTGTAGTCTGCAATGAAGGCGGCCTTGCTGCCATCGGGAGAGATCGATTCATCGGGTGGCGCACTTTCGAGTTGCCGAACCTGGTAAGTTTCGCGATTAAGCAGATAGCGATCACCGGCATAATCGAATGCCACTGCATCGGAGCTTGTTGAGAGTTCGATCGCGGACAGGGAAAGATCATTGCTGTCCAGGTCATTGTCGGCAAATTCACGGAGAGCCTCCTCCAGACGCACTCGATCGAACAAGGAGGATTTGCTCTTGTCGGCCGGGTCCACGAGTACATAGTCCGAGCCCTGCTCTATCGATTTGCGATAGACCAGCCGATCATCTGGTTGCCAGTACTGGGCAAGAATATCGTCGACTACCAGTTGGGAAGTATTGGGTGCCAGAAACTTTTCCGCCCGCTGATAGTCTGCAATCGTAATCCGGGCTTGAACAGGGCTTTCCAGCGAAGGCGGTGCACATCCTCTCAGGGCAAGCAGGGACAGGAAAATGAACAGCAGCGTACCAGAATGAAACTTCATCATGTTGCTCCGAGTACCTTTACCTGGACAATATTAATCTTGATTGACAGGCAGCGCACGACTGATAGGCACGTGGCTGTGAGTGCGGGGTCTACAGTAACGCGTCCAGGATCAGGTTGGTGGAATCGACGAGGCGCTCATCACGGGGGCGCAGGTCCGGACTAAAAGAGACCCCCGTTAGATGCTGTAAGCCCTGAATATACCGTATTGCTATCTCATTGGCCTGCTCTTCGGTGAACTGCTGATCTTGCTCTTTCACCATTCCGCGGGCAAATTCCTTGGAGAAAGACACTGGCTTACCGTCACGGGTAAGCAAGTCACCCTTGTCATCGAGTCTCCAGAACCGTGAAGAGTCCATCGTGTAGAGCTCATCGGCAACCACTATCTTAGCTTCACTGTTTATTCCGTGTTCGGTCTTCGTGTCTACCAGCACCATGCCCCTGGTGGACAAATACTGAGACACCATGCCGAATGCCATCAAGGATGAGTTGCGAATCTGCGCATACTGCGCCCAACTACACACCTTGTTCTCCACCAGGTACTGGGCATCGATAGTCTTGTCGACCTTGTCTTTGGTACTGGGTGTATCCAATAAATACGGCAGCAAGCCGTTGGGCTGCAGTTCAGAGACTGTGAGTTCATGGCCGGCATAGCGAAATGTTGACTCCCCTGTACCTTTGGCTACCAGCCAATGTTGATACAAGGAAGTCGAAGTCGAGCTCTCCGCCATATACAAACGCAATACGTTTTCAAGCATGACCAGGTCAAGATTCTCGGCCGGAATTACCGTGGAGCTGGGTTCCAACCCGCTTACTTCGAATTGCGACGAGCCCAGTACATCCTTCACCAGCTGCAGCATATGATCGTGATTAAATGCCAGCACCTGGTCTTTAAAAGGAATCGCACCACGATTCACATCATGAGTTGAGATGCGATTATTGCGAAACATCAGGCGCAATCGTTGACCGGATTTGCTGACCAGGTCACCGGAGAACACGGAGTCGGAAACTTTGCCTTCCAGGACTGTAGCTCCCTTAAGGCGAGGAATCTCCCCATCTTCAATGAGTTGTCGTACGCCTCGACCCTGGTTTACATTCACCCCGTGGCTGGCTACCAGGTCACGAATTTGCTGTTCGTCTAACATCGATGCGGGTTTGCTCAGTTCGAGTTCAAATTAATATCTGTGTGAATAGTGCGAAAGATGCGAAGAATAGTTGAAACGACTTACGACTACAAGACAGTGGTAGATCATGCCTGACTAATGGGTAACTACAATGCTCTGATCTGGAAACTAACCGGCCCTACCTCAGACCCGGTGGCTAGGCTAGAATGTGCAGTCTTATGAATAGCCCGACCCAAACATCTGCCTGGACTCGACTGGCAACGCTTAGCGAAGATCTCCAGGATGAAGATTTTCGAATTAGCCACCTGTTCGATGAATCTGCCAATCGATTTGAGCGCTTCTCCCTGGCCCATGATTCGCTATTGCTCGACTACTCCAAGAACTTCCTGACGGATGAGAGCCTGGCGACACTTATTGATCTGGCGCGAGAATGTCATCTGCCGGCTGCCATCGAGGCAATGTTTGGTGGCGAGAAAATCAATCGCAGCGAAGACCGGGCCGTCTTGCACGTGGCCCTGCGCGATCCGGACACTCCCAAGCAGGAAGTTCTCGACACGCTTGCCAGAATGGAAACCCTGGTCGAGGCAATCAACTCAGGAGAATGGAAAGGATATTCCGGAAAGCGCATTGCCAACGTGGTCAATATCGGTATCGGTGGATCAGACCTGGGACCTGCTCTGGTCAGTGACGCCTTATCTGCATTCTCGAGTGGCTCAGTCGACGTACATTTTGTGTCCAATGTCGACCCCGTGCATTTGCGAAATACGTTGAGTTCACTGAATCCGGAAACCACGCTATTCATCATTGCTTCAAAATCTTTTACCACGCTGGAAACCCATCAGAATGGAAAAGCCGCTCGGCAATGGCTACTCAATTCGGCGCAGAACGAAGAGGCTATCGCTCGGCATTTTATCGCCGTAACAACGAACGAATCTGCCGCCACCGAATTCGGCATACTTGGCGACAAGCTATTGCCGCTGTGGGACTGGGTGGGAGGCCGCTATTCGCTGTGGTCGGCGATCGGCTTACCAATCGCGCTCGCAATTGGCATGGACAATTTTCGGGCCCTACTGGCCGGTGCGCATGCGATGGACCGCCATTTTCAAGAGGCTGACCTGGAAGAGAATATGCCAGTGCTTATGGCCCTGGTCTCGGTGTTCTATAACGGATTTTTTGATTGCCACAGCACGGCCGTAGTTCCCTATAGCCAGCAACTGAATCGACTACCTGCCTACCTGCAACAGCTCTGCATGGAAAGCCTTGGTAAAGCTGTAGATATCCAAGGCCGCCAGGTTGCAACGAACAGCGGCGAAGTGATCTGGGGAACACCAGGAACCAATGGACAACATTCCTACTTTCAGTTACTGCATCAGGGTACTCAATTTGTGCCAGTCGATTTCATCGCTTTTGCAAATGCCGCTACCGTAGGTGACGAGGAACAGCACCGGCATCTTTTAGCGAATTGTTTCGCTCAGAGCCTGGCCCTGATGAATGGTCACACGGTGGCGCACGAGCCTCATAAGCACGTACCAGGAAACAGACCGAGCAATACGCTGCTTATCGAAGCACTCAATCCCTATAATCTCGGTAGCCTGATCGCACTTTATGAGCACAAGGTTTTTGTGCAGAGTGTCATCTGGAATATCAATGCCTTCGATCAGTGGGGAGTACAGCTGGGAAAACTATTATCCGGAAGACTGTTTGATGCCTTATCTGGCGAAGCACCAACTCAGGATTTTGATGCCTCAACCCGTGGCCTCATTGATCTCGCGAGGAAGTGGAACGGCAGGAAGTGAGTCGAGAAGAAATGAAGAGAGCAGAGAGGCCATGGTTCAATACTTGACTATCCGCAATGGACGCCGTGAAGACGAAAACTGGTTATTCCAGCTATTTCGCGCCACCATGCAAGACTATATTGACGAGGCCTGGGGTTGGGATGAGTTATTGCAACGGGAAGGATTCATCATCTCGCTGCCGGCAAAAAATTTTCAGATCCTTGAATTCGCCGGTGACTGCGTTGGCAGCTATCACCTGAGCGACCGCGCGAACCACTTTCTCCTGGACATGATACTGGTAACACCAGATCAACAACGCAAGGGCTTTGGCAGCAAGATGATGGCACAAATAAAACGACTTGCCGAAGAAGAAAACAAGGCAGTCTGGCTAAGTGTGCTCAAGACCAACCCTGCCATAGCATTTCATCTAGCGGAAGGGTTTCGTCAGGTCGAAGAAGATGAACACAGCATTATGATGATGTGGCCTTGATTAACTCAAGCGTGACAATCTCATATCCTTCCCGGTTTTTGCGACGAGATAATTCGGTGAAACCAAATTTTTTATAGAGGGCGATCGCGGGCAGGTTTTGTGCCGCGGTCTCAATTCGAAGACAAACCGCATCGGCAATACCCAGAATTCCCTGCAACAGCTGACTGCCTAATCCAAGACGAAATCGGTCAGGCGTTACAATAAAGCTGTTGATGACAAGCGTTTTACCCTTCGCGCGCGGAAACTCTTCCAACTCCGCCGCCGCCAACAGCTCAGACATTTCAACCAACCCGTAGAAACGATTTCCGCTCTGCTGAATATCTTCGGCACTACGCCGCAGTGGTGGAAAATCGCAAACGCCAAGCAACCCGGCTTCAACACGGTAAGCCCGCTGATTGAGCCGCCAGATTTTCTCGGCGGTTGGAGACTGCGCTTGATCGAGCAAAATCAATTCAGGCATGGGTACAATCAGAGATCGGGCAGGGTCAACGCTTGATAGTGCTCAACCACGGGAAAGGGATCGTAAAAATGGTGCAGCAACCGGCGCCACCCCTGGTACGATTCTGATTGCCTGAACCCCTGGGTATGAGCTTCCAGGGATTCCCAATTCACCATCAACAGGTAGCGATCAGAATCTTCGATACAGCGTTGGAGCTGGTGATTCAGGTAACCTGGCATGGCGGTGATGATCTTCTGCGCCTGGCCGAATGCCAACTCGAAATCTTCCGCCAGACCGGGTTTCACATTGAGTATCGCGACTTCCAGGATCATGTTTCTCTCTCGCTATTAATGATTGGAATCCACACTTCTTCCTCGGCCTCAGGGTCGTCCATGCGATAGCCGGGCTGCAGAATCTCGAAATGCTCGCGATGATCCAGCTGGTATTCCGAGGCGGAAATCCAGTCGGCCAATATGTACTTGAGGGTTTGTGGAAAGGTTGCAGCCGGACCCTTGTGAATGAATACCGCATACAGTCCACCTGTTAACTCAAGGATATCCATTCCCTGGGGCACGTCATCGCGGCTAACGACTTCGACAGCGGCCCATTTCCTCCATTGTGTATGCGGGGTGAACTTGTCGAACTCCAGGACTGCGTCGTAGCAGTTTATGGAATAGAGATTCTCATCCACCCGCTGCTGAATCTCGTTGCGGCGCAGCATGAATCTCTGCCATAGCTGCACCGTGGTGTCGTCGGTGAGGCTGACCCGACAATGCATGCCAACCATCAGCTTGCTCGGTAACTCTACTAGATTCAAGAGTTCTCCAATTCATCAATCTACTATTGTGCTGCACCAGTTCAGACTATTGATCGTTGCTTCCATGGTCTCGTGGTTTGAACAAGCCCTTCCAGAAGGCTGCCTCAAAGAGAACACCCACGACCAGGAAGAAAGCTAATCCAGCACTACTACCAAGCAGGTAGCAGGCGCCAGCAAGAAGCAACAGGGTAGATAACATTACAACACGGTATATTGTGCTCATAACAGTTGTTCTCGCTTTATGAGTCGGCTCCAGGCACAGTTTGGTGTTCGGGAAGTTCCGGATTAGTATTAATCCAGGCAAGCCTGTCTGCCACGAATATCTGCATTCCTGGCACCAGTGCATCGGGATCGACAAGAGATGCCAGGGTGAAATCTACATCGTTTTCTCTCAGGGCATTAGCATAAGTCAGTGTAGTTCCACATTGATTACAGAATCCCCGTTCGACTCCAGGTGAAGAGTTATGAACCGCCATGCTGCCCTGGTTGATTAGAAAGTTCTTTTTATCGACGGTTCCCCATGCGACGAAAGGTGCTCCGGCAGCTCGTCGACAGCTCTCACAATGGCACAGACACAGATTTCTGACTGGACCTGACGCGCGGAATTTAACTGCACCACAGAAACAGCCACCGGTATAGTTTTCTTCAGACATTGAGTAATCTCCATGCAACACGCGCAGTATAGCGCGCGGATTAGTTTTCAAGAGACTCCGCCAATACGTAGACCTGCACGCTAATCCAGGAACCATCCTCGCACTGAGCCAGGGTTGTTACTCGTTGGTAAGCAGATCCTTCGAATTCATCCAAAACATTCCAGTGATCCGGCAACTGCACTGAGTTGAAGATCTGCCCTTTTACCATTGTGCCCTTCTCATCCAACACGATGGCAGGATATCCCAGGGCGGCCCCCCATCCTTTCGGGTGCAAAGTCCCCCTGACAGAAGCAGGATGCCAGGAACCCTGCAACGGAGCCAGCACGAGTTCGTTTGGCTGCCCGGGAGCCAGTGTTCCGTAAACAAACAGCCGTTGTTCGCTCACTTCCACAATCTCGTTTGATACAGATGAATCAACATTGATCGGCTACCGAAAGCTCATTTGGAAGAGGCTTGTCGCAGCCTGCTGAGCAGAATAAAACCGACAACACCTGCCAAGGGAGAGGTGACCAGTCCCGGGAAGTAACCAGCTGTTAGCAAAGCAAAGAGCGGGTGGGCTAGGCCGTTCATTGCCGATGCAATAGCCAGAAACCAGAACGTGGCGATGACAAGCGTCTGTGTCTGCTTGAGTTGAGTACCCAGCAACCAGATCACTATCCAGGCGCAATTAAACGCGATAAAAGCCCAGAGAGGCATGGCAGGTAGACCGAATAACTGGGGGAACAGGATATGAAAATCGAACATTGTCTCTTCGCTAAAGTGCAGGAGGTGCACAGCAACGGCAATCAGCACAGTCCTATTGATCGCCGGGAGTTCACTGGAAGAGACCGCAGGCCTGGTTTGAGTGAGCACAAGTGCAACGATAAAGATAACACCGAGTATGGTTATGCTGGGTACAAAACTCGTAATAAGCGAAGTCATTTCATGCTCTCAGATTCGCAGTCACGGTATTTACTTTGCTTGACTTCGCTGTCCAGAAATCAAGCTTCGTTTGCCCTTATTAGCATTTGAATGAATTGCTGCGCACCCCAGAACAGAATAAATACGACTCCGCTGTAGAAGATTGGAAACTCGTTGCCTGGAAAGAAACCCGGTGAATTTGCCAGCTCCATCAAAATAGCAACAGGCATGGTCAGGAAATAAGATGTGACTAACAATCTGTACCCTGGTGATTGTGGCAATGGAATATTCCGCTTTCTGGATTTACTAACCCAGTTCAGGTTAAAAGCCAGCAATCCTGAAAGAATTAATGAGAGCAGCGCACTGGACACTCGCCAGTTAAAAGGCTCCTGAAGGTAGGATGCAAAGATCAGCGCCAGAAATGAGCCAAATGCAGCGGCGAATGCATAGAGCACCAGTGACAGCGTGCGATAGCTATTCCACAAGCCCAGGTCCTTCCCGCCGCCTCTGATGACAAAAATCAGACCGGAGAATCCCGCCAGACCCACGGAGAATTCGATGGCAGCAGTCAGAGATTGCGCAGAATCCATGTCGGCACCTATAGTCGTAACATGAAGGGGCAGTACGCCCCTTTCCCGTCACTCTACACAGGCAAGACGGGAAATAAAACTCAGGATTTGATAAGGTTGAGTAACTCGTCAGTCATCGCCAGCATCAGATCTTCATCTCCGCGGGATTCCACGTTCAGGCGCACAACCGGTTCGGTGTTGGACATCCGCAGATTGAAGCGCCAATCCTCAAAAGTCATCGATAAGCCATCGGTATGATCGATATTATCTGCGCGTTCGGCATACAACTGCTCTATCAATTGCAACAGTGCCGGTGGATCGCCGATGGTGTTATTAATCTCACCACTGGCGGGAAAGGCTGCCATGCGCTCATCAACGAGTGCAGAAAGGGGTTGCTGTCGTTTCGCCATCAGTTCCACAACCAGCAACCAGGGCACCATGCCGCTGTCACAGTAATAAAAATCCTTGAAATAGTGGTGTGCGCTCATCTCACCCCCGTAGACTGCGTCTTCGGTGCGCATTCGCTCCTTCATAAACGCATGACCGGTCTTGCATTGAATGGCCTTGCCACCGTGTGCTTCGGCTATTTCTATGGTATTCCAGGTCAGGCGGGGATCATGCACGATACTGGCACCGGCATGCTTCTTCAGAAAGGCCTGCGCTAACAAACCAACGATGTAGTAGCCCTCAATATAGCGACCACCTTCATCAAAGAAGAAGCAGCGATCGAAGTCTCCGTCCCAGGCGATGCCGAGGGCTGCGTTACTAGACTTGATAGCATCGATCGTGGGCTGGCGATTCTCCACCATTAGAGGATTCGGGACACCGTTCGGAAAATTACCGTCAGGCTCATGCTGAATCTTAATGAATTCAAAGGGCAGGAGTGGCTCCAGCAGATCGATTACAGGTCCGGCACCGCCATTGCCTGCATTACAGACAATTCTCAATGGCTTGAGTGCGCTTACGTCGATAAAACCTAACAGTTTCTCTATATAAGCAGGCTTGGTATCCTGCTCGGTGACTGTTCCTTTTCTCCCAGCGATTTTGAATTTGTTCTGTTCCGCCAAAGACTTGATGTCAGCAAGGCCAGTATCTCCGCTGATCGGCCTTGAACCGCTGCGCACCAGTTTCATGCCATTGTAGTCTTTGGGGTTGTGGCTGGCGGTTACGACAATGCCCCCGTCGGCCTGGAGATGGGACGTAGCGAAGTAGACTTCTTCAGTGCCGCATTGACCGATGTTGATGACATTGGCGCCGCCGTCGGTAAGCCCGGCGACCAGCGCGACACAGAGCTGTTTGCTCGTCAGTCGAATGTCATAGCCCACCACAACTATAGAAGGAGAAAGATACTCACAATAGGCACGGCCGATGCGGTAGGCGATGTCCTCGTTCAATTGATCGGGAATACGGCCGCGGATGTCATAGGCCTTGAAGCAGTTAATCTGTTCAGTCATGCTGTTTAATACTCATCTTTTCTGCCTCGCGTATGTGTAGTTGGTCGCTTCGACAAAACCTTCAACACTGCCACAATCGAAGCGCCGACCCCGGAACTTGTATCCTATTACTCTGCCCTGTTTCGCCTGGACCAATAACGCATCGGTAAGCTGCATTTCGCCATTCTTGCCCGGCGGAGTCTGTTCGATAATCTCGAAGATATCCGGTGTCAGGATGTAGCGGCCGATGATAGCCAGGTTGGTAGGCGCTTCTTCCGGCCCAGGCTTCTCGACCATATTGCTGATTCGATAGATGCCTTCGGCCTCTTCCTGGCCCTCGATAATTCCGTAGCGATAAGTTTCGTTGCTCGGTACTTCTTCGATGGCAACGATACTGCACTGGTACTTCTCGAACAGTTTTACCATCTGGCCCATGACTGATTCGCCTTCGGCCACACAGTAGTCATCGGCGAGAATAACCGCGAAAGGTTCATTGCCGATCAAACTGGAACCAGTAAGGATGGCATGACCCAGGCCCTTCATCTCAATCTGCCGAGTATAAGAAAAAGTGCAGCGCTGAATAATGTGCCGTGTAGTGTTTAATAACTCTTCCTTGTCCGTTCCGGCAATCTGGTGTTCAAGTTCATAGCTGATATCGAAATGATCTTCCAGTGCCCGTTTGCCACGACCCGTAACGATAGCCATACCGGTAATTCCTGCTGCCATCGCCTCTTCAACGCCGTACTGAATTAGTGGCTTGGTCACAATCGGCAGCATTTCTTTGGGCATGGCCTTGGTTGCCGGGAGAAACCGGGTGCCGTAACCGGCCGCCGGGAATAGGCATTTCTTGATTGATGACATGACTGCTTCGTTGGTCCCTTTTTATGCGGCTTATGTTAGCTCTGTTACTCAGGGCTCACCAATACGCCCATACTTATCTTCAAATCGCACAATGTCGTCTTCTCCGAGGTAATTCCCGACTTGCACCTCGATAATCTCAACAGGCGCTGCACCGGCGTTTGCGAGCCGGTGTTTGCTGCCCAGCGGTATAAACGTGGATTGGTTCTCACCCAGTTCAAATTCATTTTCATCGCAAGTGATGAGCCCGGTTCCCTTAATTACTGTCCAGTGTTCCGCCCTTCGGTGGTGCAGTTGCAGGGAAAGTGACTCGCCCGGGTTCACGATGATGTGCTTTACCTGGTAACCCTCCCCGCTGGCCAGAGATTCATAAGACCCCCAGGGCCGGAACACCCGGGTATGACTGACTCGTTCAACCCGTCCATCCTGTTCCAGTTTGTCGACTATCTGCTTGACCGCTTGCACTCTATCCTTGCTGGCCACCAGAACTGCATCGGGTGTCTCGACAATTACCGCCGCTTCCATGCCAACCACAGCAACCAGGCGGGAATGGGCCTGGATATAGCTGTTACTGACAGCTTCCGTGAGTACGTCACCATCGATGACATTTCCTGCGTTGTCCTTTTTGCCCACATCCCACAGCGCGTCCCAGGCACCCAGATCATTCCATCCGACTGCCAACGGAATAACTGCTGCCCGCTCGGTGTGCTCCATCACGGCATAATCCAGCGACTCACTACGACATTGGGCGAATTGCTGCTCCGGTAACCGGAAGAAGTCTGCCCCCTGCTCCATACCCGCATAGGCTGCCTGACAGGCGCTATGGATGTCCTGCGCATAGCGTTCGAGTTCGGCCAGATAATCCCTGGCTCTGAATAAAAACATGCCACTGTTCCAGACATAGTCGCCTGAAGCCAGGTATTTCTCGGCTGACTGCAGATCAGGCTTTTCCACGAAGCGGGAAACTCGATATGCCGATGATGCACCTATCGCGTTCCCTTTCTCGATGTAACCGTAGCCAGTTTCTGGGGCACCTGGCACTATCCCAAAAGTCACAAGATAATCGTTGCGCGCTAATTCAATGCCTTGATTGACTGCCTCATGAAATGCCTCTATTTTCTGAATAAGATGATCGGCTGGCAATACTAGCAAGAGCGCCTCGGGATCTTTTGTCAGCGCATGAAATGCAGCTATAGCTACTGCGGGTGCTGTATTTCTACCAATGGGTTCCAACAGAATGCTGCTATCTTTATTATCGGCTTGCCGGAGTTGTTCGGCAACCAGAAAGCGGTGGTCAGCATTGCAAATCACCAGGCAATCTTCGATCTCCGCAATACCCTCGAGCCGCTTAAGCGTATTTTGAAACAGGGATCCCTGTTGCTGAGGAAAATAGATGAATTGCTTGGGCAGTAACGCTCTCGAGACCGGCCAGAGTCGGGAGCCAATGCCACCAGCGAGAACAACGGGGAGTAACATAACATTAACCTGTAAAAACTGGCGGCAATGGTAGCAAATTATTGATGTATTTAATAAAGATGGAGATTTGATATTCTAGTTATACGGGAGCCTCTTATCATATCTATGACCACTCTGGCTTATCGCCGATTCCGATATCAAGGCGCACTTTTGCCGGCATGTGTCGACCTGTCAAGAAAGTGCAACGCTGAGATCGGGTTCGGCGGTAAGCCCCTTTGGGCGCGGCCTGGCGAGAACCACTGCGGCGTTGTCGTGCTTGCCAAGGATGATGGCCATTACCTGCGCACGACGCCTTGCAGCGGCGCGCGCCTGACTCCCGCAGAGTGGTCGCAGATATGATAAGAGGCTCCCAAGCTTTGGAGTGAATTTGTTATCGATTATTTAGCCTCGGCACGATAATATCGCATGCCTTGTAGAATCAGCCCTGGAGGGCTTGCTGATAGCGATGAAACCAAGGAATGATAGTTTCGTTCCAAAGAGCTCATACGAGCTGCCTGAACTGGTGGAATGTGGCTATGGGAAACTTTTCGGACCCGAAAACGCGAAGTTACCCATAGAAAATATGCTGATGCTCGATCGCATTACCGAAATCACTGCCGATGGGGGTGAATACAGTCGCGGCCAGATTATCGCTGAATTAGATATCAACCCCGATTTATGGTTCTTTGCCTGCCATTTTCCTGGTGACCCTGTTATGCCAGGCTGTCTCGGTCTCGACGCCCTTTGGCAACTCGTCGGCTTCTTCCTCGGCTGGAGCGGATTCCCCGGTAAGGGTCGAGCACTCGGTGCCGGAGAAGTCAAGTTTACCGGCGAGATTCTGCCTACCTCCAAAAAAGTAGTATATAACTTGTCCATGAGCCGCGTGATTTCGCGTAAACTGGTGGTCGGTATCGCCGATGGCACTGTGGCGGTGGATGGCAAGGTTATCTACACTACCAAGGCATTAAAAGTCGGCCTGTTCACACCGGAACTATCTTTCTAGGATTCATTTCTCAGAGGTTTTTATGCGACGAGTTGTAGTTACCGGGATTGGAATCGTTTCCTGCCTGGGTAACGGAAAAACAGCTGTTCTTGATTCTCTCAAGGCTGGGCGCAGTGGTATTCGCCATAACGAGTCCTATGTGGAAATCGGCATGCGCAGTCATGTCAGTGGCAGCGTGGATATCAATACCGAAGAACTGATTGATCGCAAATTATTGCGCTTCATGGGTGACGCGTCAGCCTTCAGCTATCTGGCCATGCTCGAAGCAATCGAAGATGCCGGACTGCATGAAGACCAGGTCTCGAATACACGCAGCGGTATTGTCGCTGGCTCAGGTGGCGGTTCCCCGGAAGATCAACTTGAGGCCACCGATATTGCCCGCGAGAAAGGAGTCAAGCGAGTCGGCCCCTATCGCATCCCGCGCACGATGAGCAGTTCTGTTTCAGCTTGCCTGGCAACTCCATTTAAAATAAAGGGAGTTAACTATTCTATTTCTTCCGCTTGTGCCACCAGCGCTCATTGTATCGGCAATGCCGCCGAGCTAATTCAAATGGATAAACAGGACATTGTTTTCGCTGGCGGTGGAGAATCCGAACATTGGACGATGTCCCATATGTTCGATGCTATGGGAGCGCTCTCTACAAAGTACAACGAGACTCCTGAGAAAGCATCCCGCGCATTCGATGCCGATCGGGATGGCTTCGTGATTGCCGGCGGTGGCGGAATGCTGGTTATCGAAGCCCTTGATCACGCGCTGGCGCGTGGAGCAAAGATCTATGCAGAATTGACCGGTTACGGCGCTACATCAGATGGATACGACATGGTCGCGCCATCGGGTGAAGGTGGCGCCAGGGCCATGCAGATGGCCATGCAGAATCTCGCCGGTCCGATCGATTACATCAATACCCATGGCACCAGCACACAGGCCGGTGATGTCTCGGAATTACGTGCAATTCGCAATGTATTTGGAGATGAAGTTCCGGTAATCAATTCCACCAAGTCTCTGAGTGGACATTCTCTGGGCGCGGCGGGTGCGCAGGAAGCCATCTATAGTCTTTTGATGATGGAAAATAATTTTATTGCGGCCTCTGCCAATATCGAGAAACTCGATGAACAGGCCGAAGGACTGCCGATTGCCCTGGAAAGAAAGGATGACATAAAGCTCGACCGGATCATGTCGAACAGTTTTGGTTTCGGCGGCACGAATGCCTGCCTGGTATTCGACCGTTACGCCGACTAGGGACGCTCTGATTACCTATAACCGCTCTGGCCATATGTAATCAGAGCGTCCATAATTTAGAGCGTATGAAACTGGAACACTTCCAGTAAATCACCGGTCACCTGATCATGAGAATTACACAGCTATTCCTAATGATACTGCTCTCCTGGTTTATTCCAGCCGTGGGATTGGCGCAAACAGATCCGCCGACCTTCCGGGATTTCTCGACGTTGACTCCTGGACTACCCACTCCGCTTGCATTGGAGCAGGCCTTCCCCTTCTATGTGAGCATAGTCAGCCCTGGCAAGATGCGCGTCACCTGGAACCTGGCCGATGGGCACTACCTGTATCGCCATGCCTTTGACTTTTCCATGCAACAAAATGAGGGCAGCGAAAGTATCACTGTTGATGCCAAAATTCCGGACGGACTGAAGAAAACGGACCAGTTCTTTGGCCAGATCGAGGCTTACTATACTAGAGTCAGCATAGAGCTCAGCCTGACCACTGTACCGGGCCCGGACGCCATTCTCATGATCGAGTACCAGGGCTGCGCAGACTGGGGCTTCTGCTATCCACCCCAACAATCTCCCTTTCAGTTAGTCCCTTAGCAGCTCGTCATTTGCAATAAATGGGTGAAATACCCGCTAAATTCTGAGAAAATGCCGCGAAAATAGACTAACCTCCGGTAATCTGGCGATTTCGCATGAATCAGCCTGGTCCTGAGGCTACTTTCAGGAAAATCAGGAATCTTGATAATGGCGACTATTCTGGCTCTTAACGGGCCGAATCTGAATCTGCTGGGACAGCGCGAGCCGCACATCTACGGCGCCGATACTCTCGATGACATCAACGCTCGCTGCACAGAATTATGTGTGGCTGCGGGGCATGAATTCACCACAATGCAGAGTAATGCCGAAGCAGACTTCATTCACCGATTGCATGCGGCACGGGAAGACGGCACGGCATTCATGCTGGTTAACTTCGGCGGCTTTACCCACACGAGTATCGCTATTCGTGACGCGATTCTGGCGGTGGAAATACCCTTTATTGAAGTTCACCTGTCAAACCTGCATGCCAGAGAAGAATTTCGCCAGCATTCCTATTTCGCCGATATTGCCGTGGGTAGCATCGTCGGACTTGGCGCACAGGGCTACGAACTGGCACTACAGGCAGCGTTTAAAAAATTGGCAAGCTAGGTCATTCCTGGCAGAGCTATTTTCGGTAGGACAACATTATGGATATAAGAAAAATAAAAAAACTCATTGAGCTGATCGAAGCCTCGGATATAGCAGAGATTGAGATCAAGGAAGGCGAGGAGGCAGTGCGTATCAGCAGACTCTCCTCTGCAGCTCCCTTAACCTACCAGGTCGCGCCTGCACCGGTAGCAGCGGCTCCAGCTGCAGCTGCCACGTCAGTAGCTCCACTTGCTACACCCGCAACAAAGGGCAAGGTTATTCAATCGCCTATGGTGGGTACCTTTTATCGATCACCCTCTCCCTCATCACCGCCGTTTGTCGAAGTCGGCGCGCATGTGAAGGTCGGCGACGTGGTTTGTATTGTTGAGGCCATGAAGATGATGAATCAGATCGAGGCAGACCATGCTGGCGTTGTTGAAGCTATCCTGGTCGAAGACGGAGAACCCGTAGAATTCGATCAAGCACTGATCACAATCGTCTAGTAGCGCATTCCAAAATAGTGTCTTTCCGCTTTTTTACTCAGATCCAGGATCATCCGGCATGCTTGATAAAGTCCTAATAGCCAATCGCGGGGAAATCGCGCTGCGGGTACTACGCGCCTGCAAGGAACTCGATATCAAGACAGTCGCCGTTCACTCCGTGGCAGACAAGGACCTGATGCATGTCAGACTCTCTGACGAGTCTGTTTGCATCGGACCTGCCAGTCCTACTGATAGTTACCTGAACATTCCCTCCATTATCAGTGCCATGGAAGTCACCGACGCCGATGCCGTGCATCCGGGTTACGGATTCCTGGCCGAGAATGCCGACTTTGCTGAACAGGTAGAAAACAGTGGCTTTACGTTTATCGGGCCGACGGCTGAAACGATTCGCCTGATGGGTGACAAAGTATCAGCCATCAAAGTCATGCTCGCAGCAGGCGTACCAACAGTTCCAGGCTCCAATGGCCCGCTGGATGACAATAAGGACCGCACACTGGCACTCGCTAAAGAGATCCGCTATCCAGTCATTATCAAGGCAGCGGCAGGAGGCGGTGGGCGTGGTATGCGCGTCGTCCATACTGAAGCGGCACTGCTAAAAGCAGTCTACGTTACCCAGGCTGAGGCAAAATCGTTCTTCGGCAGCGGTGTAGTCTACCTGGAGAAGTTCCTGGAAAATCCGCGCCATGTTGAAATTCAGGTTATCGGTGATGGCCAGGGCAATGCCATCCATCTGGGAGATAGGGACTGTTCCCTGCAAAGACGTCACCAGAAAGTGCTCGAGGAAGCTCCCGCACCTGGCATCCCGGATGAGATTCGAGAGCAAGTTGCGGCGACGTGCGTAAAGGCGTGTAAGAACATGAAGTATCGCGGTGCCGGGACACTGGAGTTTCTCTACCAGGACGAACAGTTCTTTTTCATTGAAATGAATACCCGAGTTCAGGTTGAGCACCCAGTCACTGAAATGGTCACAGGGGTGGACATTGTAAAGGAGCAATTGAGAATCGCCAGTGGCAAACCATTGTCTATTTCGCAGGAAGAAGTTGTTATTTCCGGTCACGCCATTGAATGCCGTATCAATGCCGAAGACCCAGCTACATTCCTGCCCTGCCCTGGTAAGGTCAAGATGTTTCATGCGCCAGGTGGACCTGGAGTAAGAGTGGACTCCCATCTCTACAGCGGCTACACCGTGCCTCCCTATTACGATTCGTTAATCGCCAAGCTGATTACCCACGGCAAAAATAGAAGTCAGGCTCTCGTGCGTATGAAGATTGCCCTTGATGAGTTGTTAATCGATGGAATTCGCAGCAATATCCCGCTGCATAGGGAACTCGTTCGCGATGCCGAGTTCCAACATGGCGGAGTAAATATCCACTATCTGGAACATAAACTCGCGCGCCATTAACTCCGTTATGCTCTTCTATGTGGCAACAACTCAAAATTCAAATTAAGACTGAAGACTGCGCTACCCTGGAGCAGCGGCTACTCGAACACGGCGCGCTCTCGGTGAGCTATCTTGATGCCGAAGACGATCCAGTATTTCAAAAAGAGCCAGGTAGCACACCTTTATGGAAAAACACCTGTATGTATTGTTTGTTCGATGACGCAGTCGATTTGCACGACCTGATACAGGAACTCAAACAGCATCCCAATGTAAAAGACCCCGAAAATCTGTTGCTGGAAACTATTGATGACCAGGACTGGGAACGCAGCTGGATGGCAGACTTTCATCCGATGCAATTTGGCGAGCGGCTGTGGGTCTGTCCAAGCTGGCGGCCACCCCCTGATCCGGATGCCGTCAACATTCTGCTGGACCCGGGCCTGGCCTTCGGTAGCGGTACCCATGTAACTACTGCCCTTTGCCTTCACTGGCTGGAGCAGGCAGCACTTAAGGATGCCGAGCTGATTGATTACGGTTGTGGTTCTGGCATTCTCGCAATTGCTGCGGCCTTACTCGAAGCAGCATCGGTCCATGCTGTTGATAATGACCCACAGGCCATCGCGGCAACTATAGATAACAGTTACCGCAACAACATCTCTCAGGGCATCATTACGGCTTATCTGCCGGAAGCTCTGCCTGCACTGCAGGCTGATATCCTGGTGGCCAATATCCTGGCAGAGCCACTGCTGGATTTGTCCGTGAAATTCGCCGCACTGCTCAAGCCCGGCGGCAAGATCGTCCTGTCGGGAGTACTCGAGGAGCAGTTACCTTCTCTGGTGAGCTGCTATAAGCGCTGGTTTGAGCTTGACGAGCCGGTGATCGAACAGGAGTGGGGATTGCTTAGCGGTACCCGCAAGGCGTGATATCCGCCTTCTGTTCACCTACAATCCATCGCTAAGCATTTACCATAATAGTAGTAGCAATGGCTTTTCACGTTACCCAGTGCCCGAGTTGTGAATCTACGTTCAATACCAGCGCCAGGCTGCTAGAGTCGGCGGCTGGACGAGTTCGCTGTGGCGCGTGCCTGGCGGTATTTCAAGCGACTGACAATCTCGTATTTCAACATTCTGATGACTCAGCTGAGAGCGATGGTGAGTCTGTCTTTGTCGGTAACAATCCTCTGGATTACTTCGATCCTTCCAGTTTCCTGACGCGCAGCGCCTTACAGGAGCGGGACGAGCATGAACAACAAGCAACCGTTGACATGGAAGTGAGCGAATCACCTATAAGTCCGTCAGAAGCTACTAAATTATCAAAACCTGATTTTCCTGATATCGAGAGCGAGGAATTTTTCGCTGCCATCTCAGCAAGCAATGCAGATCCAGTCAATGAAGCGACTGCAATTGAAGTTGAGGATCTCTTTGCCGAAGTAGCAGATTCGAATTCCATACCCGAATTCACCGTGGATACTGCAGAAGAGACTGAGCAAGCGGCAGACGTCGAGCCGTCTATTGAGCATTGGGATCGCGAACAGAAGGAAAAAGACGAAGAGGACGAAGACTCGCTGGCTGGCATGCAGGATTTCCCGGAATTTGAAATTACCGAATCGGAGATTCCCGCCCCGACCAATCACGAATACGCTTACGACCAGCCTTACACTCTGGAAGAGTTCGCTGACAGAGCGAATACCGAAGTCACGCCGGTAGATGACACATTAATTGATCCTGCCAGTGCGCACGAGCCCGCCGCAGAAACAGAGACCTGGTCAGAATCAGTAACCATTGCTGAGCCTGATTCCCGGCATTTGCAAGCTACGCCTGTCACGGTCAATCCTGAAGACATCAGTCTCTGTGTTTCATTTTCGTTGACCCAGGGACCACCGCCCTCGGTGGAAACAGCGCCGGAGGAAGCAACCACACTCGCGTTCGGGCCGTCCGAAATTGAAGAGCCTTCAGCGTATAAAGAGCCTTCAGCGTATAAAGAGCCTTCAGCGTATAAAGAGCCTTCAGCGTATAAAGAGCTCTCTCCCTACGATGACGTCAGCGTCTTCACTGATTCAGATGCGCCGCAAGAAGCTGATTATTCGGATCCGCTCGAACAACAATTGAATCATGAAATAACCGAACTTGATTTTCAGGAAACAGTTGCGGATGGGCTGAACGCGACCGAATTCGAGACCGCCCTGTTTGGCGATACCTACGAGAATCCTGACTTCGATACCATTGCTGAAAATTCAGCAAGCGATGACCAGTTGTTCTCGCCAACCGGGTCGGCAGTAGTTAACTTCGCAGACGAAACAATCCCGGTAAGACACGAAGATGCAAAACAAGCAATTGAGGGAATAAAAGCAGCAGAACCAACTGAAGAACTGGCTCAAGACGCCGAAATAGCAGCCGAAGACTCCACGGAGGCGATAAGAGCGCGAGTACGGAAGTCTGGACTGACAGATGACGAAGCGCTGGAGGCCATCCCCGAGGAAAACCTGGCAGTCCTGAGACAATTCTCAACACCGGTAGAACTGCAAGCCGGCATTGAACGCCACTGGGGACGTCTGATTGGCCTATCCCTGCTGTTTCTGATGTTAAGCGCCACCTTCGCCGGTCAATACCTGTGGCGACACATGTCGCTGTACAGCCAGGTCGCCCAGGTAAGACCACTTTTTGAAGCGGCCTGCACCTGGCTGGAATGTGAACTACCCACGTATTCGAACATCGCCGAAATCCGCAGTGACAACCTGGCAGTGCACAGTCATCCTGAATTAGCAAACGGATTGGTCGTTAACATCGAGTTTAGAAATACCGCTGACTTCCCGCAACCCTTTCCTGTCCTCATCCTGAGTTTTAACTCGGCCAGCAATGAGATCGTTGCATTACGGGAATTCGAACCGCGGGAATATCTCGAGCCAACATTACAATCATTTAACCTGATGCCTGTGCAGTCGCCCGTACAGATTGCTATGGAAATCATCGACCCTGGTCCGGGCGCAGTGAATTATACGCTGGCATTTCGCAGTCCCTGATGCAGGCCGCTCGCGTTTAGAGGATCGAACATCGCATCGCCGCTAGTGCTTAAAGCTGGCACGATCTGTTTGTGCGCCAAACACAGGCACTGAACTAAAGCCTAAATCGCTTTAAAGAGTGTCTGCTCCCGGCTATCATAGTCGCCCTTGAAAAAGCCTACAGACTTTCTTTTGTGATCAATCTCGGCCCTTATCGGATCAAGAACAATCTTCTGCTCGCGCCCATGGTTGGCGTAAGCGATACTCCGTTTCGGGAGATTTGCAGTGAGCAGGGAGCAGGATTGACTATCAGCGAGATGCTGACTTCAAACAGCAAACTGTGGAACAATAAAAATAACCGCCTGAAACAAGTCAAGCCGCGCATACAGGGCTATCAGGTAGTACAAATAGCCGGATCAGAACCCGCGATGATGGCCGCCGCCGCCGAACTCAATGTCAATCAAGGCGCAGATGCCATCGACATCAACATGGGATGTCCGGCCAAGAAGGTGCTGAAGAAAGCCGCGGGTTCGGCACTGTTGAAAGACATAAATCTGGTCAAAGCTATCCTGCTGGCCGTTGTGAATCGTGTCGATGTTCCGGTTACACTCAAGATTCGAACCGGTTGGAGTCCCGATTGCCGCAATGGCGTTGAGGTCGCCCGGGTGGCCGAGGACTGTGGTATTCAATTATTGACAGTGCATGGTCGCACTCGCGAGTGTCGATTCAAGGGTGAAGCGGAGTACGACACAATTGCCGCCATAAAACAGGCAGTTACAATTCCGGTGGTTGCTAACGGAGATATCGATTCTGGTTTGAAAGCGGCACGAGTATTAAGACACACGCAAGCGGATGGTTTGATGATTGGCCGAGCGGCTCAGGGTCGCCCCTGGATCTTTAACGACATTGCGCAATATCTCGAGACTGGAAAGCTACTTTCTACCCCTGGTTACTACGAAAAACTGCTAGTTATCGAATCTCACCTAAAAAAGTTGCATAGTTTCTATGGCGAAGTGAGGGGTGTGTGGTACGCTCGCAAACATGTTGCCGGATATGTTAGAAATCTTCCCGAATGGAAAGATTTTCTGGCAAACTTTAACAAGATCGAGTCGGAGCTTGGCCAGCTCGAGACAATAAACAATTATTTTAAATTTCTGACTGGAGATGAGGGAGTCATTGCTGCATGAACAAACTGGACGAAACCTCAACATTTTCAAGCTTCCAGATTGCAGAACAGCTGGAATCTTTTTCCCAACAAGAAAACACGCTAAGGTCAGAAGTCGAAAAGGCGCTGCGACGTTATTTTCAACATATCGAAGATGAACCAGTAACAGATCTCCATCGCATGGTGATCTCTGAAGTCGAGGCGCCATTACTTGAAGCAGTGATGCGCTACGCAGGAAACAACCAGAGTAAGGCTTCTATCATGCTCGGGCTGAACCGTGGTACGCTTCGCTCGAAATTAAAACTCTATGGTCTGTTGTAAGGCTGCCTTTGACAAATCGCTATTCTTGTATACTCTTTTAAAAACACAATTTTTAAAAACACAACGCACGTAACACCAATATGACATCAGATAACTCTGGCGCCATACGTCGGGCATTAATCAGTGTTTCCGACAAGTCTGGCGTCATTCCCTTCGCTCAAGCACTTCATCAACTCAATATCGAAATACTCTCCACCGGTGGCACCTATAAGCTATTGAAATCGGAGAATATCCCGGCGATTGAAATTTCCGTCTACACCGGGTTTCCCGAAATGATGGATGGTCGGGTGAAAACCCTGCATCCCAAGGTTCATGGGGGCATTCTGGCTCGACGGGACCTGGATCAGGCCGTCATGGAAGAACACGGCATACCTCCTATAGATCTGGTGGTGGTTAACTTGTACCCATTCGAAGCGACTGTAGCGAATCCTGACTGTGATCTGCCTACTGCAATTGAGAATATTGATATCGGCGGGCCCACCATGCTGCGCGCGGCAGCCAAGAATAATCGCTTCGTGGCCGTGGTGGTCAATCCAACTGACTATGATGAAATTATCAAACTCCTTAAGGCCAACAACGTTTGCCTGGATAACCAGACCAGGTTCGATCTGGCGGTTAAGACTTTTGAGCATACTGCAGCTTATGATGGCGCAATTGCCAACTACCTCGGAACCAGACTGGACGACAAAGAACCTGCGGATTTTCCGCGTACCTTCAACACCCAGTTTATAAAGAGCCAGGAGATGCGCTACGGAGAGAATCCTCACCAGAGGGCGGCCTTTTATGTTGAGAAAAATCCTCAAGAAGCCAGCATCAGTACTGCTACTCAGCTACAAGGCAAGGAATTGTCCTATAACAACATCGCCGACACCGACACCGCGCTGGAATGCGTTAAATCGTTCGCTGCCCCTGCCTGTGTCATTGTCAAACACGCAAATCCCTGTGGTGTAGCTATCGCCAGTTCCCCGGTGCAGGCTTATGAACTGGCATTTCAAACAGACCCAACTTCGGCCTTTGGAGGAATCATTGCCTTCAATCGCGAATTGGATGCTGAAACCGCACAGCGAATCGTCGATCAACAGTTTACCGAAGTGATTATCGCTCCGTCGGTTTCCGAAGCAGCGCTGGCGGTAACTGCTGCCAAGAAGAACATAAGAGTTCTGAGTTGCGGCCAGTGGCAAGGCAACCGTGCTGCAGATTTAGATTATAAACGGGTCAGTGGTGGCCTGTTGGTACAGGACAGGGACATTCACGAAATCACCGAGGCCGATCTGAAATTAGTCACGACCCGCGCGCCGAGTACCGACGAGATTCGTGACCTGTTATTCGCCTGGCGTGTTGCCCAGTATGTAAAATCCAACGCTATTGTGTACTGCAAGAACAACCAGACCATCGGCATTGGTGCCGGACAAATGAGCCGAGTCTACAGCGCCAGAATCGCCGGAATAAAGGCCGCCGATGAGAAGCTGGAAGTAGCGGGTTCAGTTATGGCCTCGGATGCGTTCTTCCCATTCCGCGACGGCATCGATGCGGCAGCCGCTGCAGGAATCACGGCAGTTATTCAACCCGGTGGGTCAATGCGCGACGATGAGGTCATCGAAGCGGCAAATCAGGCGGACATTGCCATGGTATTTACCGGCATCCGCCACTTCCGGCATTAAACCAATTCTCCTGCCGTTCGCAGGAAACTGGAATCATTCAGGAAATTATTCTTCTCAATGAAAGTACTGGTAATAGGTTCAGGTGGCCGCGAGCATGCTCTGGCCTGGAAGTGCGCGCAATCCAGCACAGTAGAAAGAGTGTTCGTGGCGCCGGGAAATGCCGGTACTGCACGTGAAGATAAAGTTGAAAATGTAGCAATCGAAGTTATGGATTTTGTGACGTTGGCACACTTCGCCGAATCGAATAAAGTAGGGCTCACTATTGTGGGACCTGAGGCACCTTTGGTTAGCGGCATAGTCGACTTATTCAGAGAGAGAAACCTGGCCTGCTTCGGCCCATCTGCAAGAGCCGCTCAACTGGAAGGGTCAAAGGCGTTTAGCAAGGACTTTCTAAGCAGGCATGGCATCCCTACTGCAGCCTACCAGACGTTTACCGACATCGGGTCTGCTGCGACCTTTATCCGCAACAACGGTGCGCCAATAGTTATCAAGGCTGATGGCCTGGCGGCGGGCAAAGGCGTTATCGTGGCCATGACTGAAGCAGAAGCGATAACCGCCGCAGAAGACATGCTGGGCGGCAATAAGTTTGGCGAAGCCGGACATCGGGTCGTCATCGAACAATTTCTGGAAGGCGAAGAAGCCAGTTTTATCGCCATGGTGGACGGCAGCAATGTCCTGCCAATGGCCACGTCGCAGGATCATAAGGCCCGCGATGATGGTGACCTTGGACCAAACACCGGCGGCATGGGTGCTTATTCGCCTGCCCCGGTGGTGACTGACGAGGTCTACCGGAGAATCATGGACCAGGTGATCCTTCCCACCGTGAAGGGAATGGCGGCGGATGGCAATGAGTACACGGGTTTTCTTTACGCCGGCTTGATGGTCTCTGCAGAAGGGAATGTCAGCGTTGTTGAATTTAACTGCCGCTTCGGAGATCCGGAAGCGCAACCCGTTATGCTGCGACTGCAGTCCGATCTGCCTGAACTCTGCCTGGCTGCCATTAATCGCGAACTTGACGCACACAGCGCAGAGTGGGACTCCCGTAGCGCGGTGGGCGTCGTACTTGCCGCTGGTGGCTATCCTGGCACCTATGCTAAAGGCGACGTAATCCAGGGGCTCGAGACGGTTCACGGCGATCACCAGAAAATTTTCCATGCCGGAACGGCTGAGAAAGCCGGTGAGGTTGTTACCAATGGGGGGCGCGTGCTCTGTGCCACGGCCCTAGGTGACAGTGTCTACGCCGCGCAGGCAGCTGCCTATGAACTGGCAAACAGCATAAATTGGAAAAATGTCTATTGCCGCCGTGATATTGCCTATCGGGCGATAGCGCGCGAGAATGACTGAATGTCGCCGAATTCACTACACTCCCGGCTCGATCGATTGCTTATTCAGTTTGACCAGGCGCTGCGTACCTGTGTGCCGGGTTCTACCCAGGCCAGGCGACAATCGCCAGCGCAGGATATCGATGACGCTGAATTGGCAGCAAGCGAGAAACTACACGCAGCAGGGCTGATGCGCGTTAACCACAGCGGTGAAGTTTGTGCCCAGGCGCTGTACCAGGGGCAGGCAGCGACTGCCCGGCTCGGGGAAGTGCGCGCCGCGATGGAGCATGCGGCGGAAGAAGAGATTGACCATCTTGCCTGGTGCGAACAAAGACTTCGCGAGCTCGATAGTGGGCCCAGTATTCTTAATCCCTTGTTCTATGCGCTCTCTTACGGCATGGGAGCAATGGCAGGGCTGGCAGGCGATAAATGGAGCCTGGGATTTGTTGCAGAAACTGAACAACAGGTGTGCGAACACCTGGAAGAACACCTGGAAAAACTCCCTCAGCAGGATGAGAAAAGCCGGGCGATTCTGCAGCAGATGATTGTCGATGAGAAACAGCACGGCGAGACCGCCCGACAGGCTGGCGGTGCCGACCTGTCGCCACCAATTCGACAGGCCATGACTGCTGTGTCTAAGGTCATGAAGAGAACAAGCTACCGGATCTAATCTCCGCGCTTGAAAGCCAGGTCTCATTCGGCAGATTGCGGCGCCAGAATTTCGAAATCATGGGTAACTTTTACCCCTGCATTCTTAAGCATTATCGAGGCCGAACAATATTTCTCCGCCGATAACTCGACGGCGCGCTGAACCTGCTTGTCGCTCAGATCGACTCCTCCTACCTTGAAATGCAAATGTATGGATTCAAACACCGCTGGTGTCGCATCCACCCGCACCGCGGTGACTTCTGCTTCACAGCTGGTGATTTCCTGGCGTGCCTTCTTGAGAATTGTCACCACATCGTAGGAAGAGCAGCTACCGACACTCAATGCCATTAACTCAAGCGGACGCATTCCTAAATTTTTGCCGCCGCTCTCTGGCGCACCGTCCAACACGATGGCATGTCCGGTACCGGACTCAGCAACAAACATTACATTTTCTACCCATTTAATTCGTGCGTTCATAAACTGACTCGATCCTGAATTCGTTGTCTAGCGTGCCCTGAGTCTGTGCGTTCAACTACAAGCCCGACCTGGAGAGATGAAAGCGCGCAAGATTAACACGATTGACCTTATCGCACTATTTGGACTGATTCATTCGCCGAAATGTCCGATAACAAGTAAGTATGGATCGCCTGATTAATGTGCTCAGCATCTCACATTTGCCCAAAAAATGTGCTATATCTTCAATCTGATGAAATCGCATTAACGCGACCAGTTAGCAGGAGCTTAACTCATGGCATTAATGGCCATAACGCCACATATCGAGGACCTGGATAACTTTTTATCCCATTGTCATCGGAAACGCTATCCAAACCGAGCCACTATCATCTATGAAGGTGATCAATGCGATACCCTGTATTACATCATCAAGGGTTCTGTCTCGGTAATTCTCGAAGACGATGACGGGAAGGAAGTAGTCATCGCCTATCTCAACCCGGGAGACTTTTTCGGCGAGATGGGGCTATTCGAGCAATCTGAAGAACGTAGCGCCTGGTGTCGCGCCAGAATCGCCTGTGAGATTGCCGAAATCAGCTATGCGAGTTTCAATACCTATATTCGCTCGCATCCTGAAATCGTCTTCACGATCGGTCAGCAGATGGCCCATCGCCTCAGAAACACTACTCGCAAGGTTGGCGACCTTGCCTTTTACGACGTAACGGGTCGAATCGCACGAACCTTGATTGAACTCAGCAAAGAGCCCGATGCAATGACTCATCCTGACGGAATGCAGATCAAGATCCCCCGCCAGGAAATCGGGCGAATCGTTAACTGCTCCAGGGAAATGGCTGGTCGGGTGTTGAAGACGCTGGAAGAGCAGGAGCTGATCAGTGTTGCCGGTAAGACTATCGTAGTCTTCGGTACCCGCTGACAACAGACCTGGTCAAGGAGCCTGTGTAAACAGCTCCCTCAATTTGTCTCCCGGACAGGGAGCACGCATGCAAGACTCACCTACCAGGAATCCGTAGATGCCATGGCTCATCATCATGGCCACATCAGCCGCTGTATTGATCCCGCTCTCGGTAATAATCAGCTTCCCTTTTGGGATGCTCTCTACAAGGTCGATGCTGATCTGAAGATCAGTTTCGAATGTGTGTAGATTACGGTTATTGATACCCAGCAAATCCGTATCAAGTTCCAGTGCCCGATCCAGTTCTTCGAAGTTATGAACTTCGACCAGTACATCGATGCCAAGGTCGCTCCCATAGGCTGCGAGTTCTTTCAATGCCGAATGTTGCAACGCTGCCGCAATCAACAGTATGCAGTCTGCTCCCAGCGCCCTGGATTCAGCAATCTGATACTTGTCGATCATGAAGTCCTTGCGGATAACCGGCAACTCACAGGCTGCTCGGGCTTGTTGCAGGTAGAGGTTAGCGCCCTGGAAGTATTTCTCATCAGTTAAAACCGACAGGCAGGTCGCACCATTCTCTGCATAGTCCACTGCATGTTCGGCAGGATTGAAATCGGCTCTTATCAGGCCTTTGGAGGGTGAGGCTTTCTTGATCTCCGCAATCACTGCCGGAATTCGCTGATTGATGCGCGCACCCATTGCATCGGCAAAGCCCCTGCACGCATCGGCCAGAGCAATCGTCTTTTCCAGTTCACCCAGGGAAACCCTGGATCTGGCCGCAGCAACTTCCCATTGTTTGTGGGCAATAATTTCCTGGAGAATCGTTGCTTCAGACACGCTGACTAGCTACCCGCTGCCTGGGTGAATCGAACGAGTTCCTCCAGCTTTTCAAGGGCTTTACCGCTTTGTAGTATTGCTCTGGCTTTGGCGACGCCGCTGCCGAGGTCTTCGACAAGATTGGCGACATAGATCGCGGCGCCTGCGTTCAGCGCAACAATATCGGCGGCTGCCTGGTTCTCAGCGGTGAGCGCCTGCTTGAGCATAACCAGGCTCTGGTCCGCACTGTCGATCTGTAGCATGCTGAAATCCGGGTACTGCTGAATACCAAAATCAGTTGGAGAAACCGAATAGATGGAAATTTTTCCAGCTTTGAGTTCACCGATCCGGGTGGTGGCGGCGATGCTGATTTCATCGAGCCCGTCATCGGCTGCCACAATCATGACATGGTTACTACCAAGGTCTTGCAGCACTTCCAACAGAACTGCAATCCACGCGCCGTCAAACACACCCATTATCTGGTTGGGAGCCGAAGCCGGATTAGTCAGCGGTCCCAGCAAGTTGAACACGGTTCTGATTCCAATTTCTTTGCGTGCAGTAATAACATGCTTCATGGCACTGTGATGAGCAGGAGCGAACATGAATCCCAGGCCGATCTGGTTGATCGCCCGGGCGACCTGATCAGCATCCAGACCAAGATTCAGTCCTGCGGCTTCCAGCACATCGGCGCTGCCGCTTTTACTGGTTGCGCCACGATTACCGTGTTTGGCCACTTTGGCACCCGCTGCGGCGGCAACGATGGCCGCCGCCGTAGAGACATTGAATTTATTGGAACCACTGCCGCCGGTGCCGCAAGTATCGACCAGGTGAGGGCTGGGAGTGACACTGACCCGCGTAGCCAGTTCTCTCATTACTGTTGCGCCTCCGAGAATCTCGGACGCCTTGACGCCCTTCATTTGCAAGCCTACCAGGAAGGCCGCATTCTGGGCATCAGTGGTCTGACCAGACATGATGTCCCGCATAACGGCTATCATCTGGTCTTTATGCAGATCTTGCTTGCTGGTAACTGTTTTGATCGCTTCTCTGATATCCATGGTAAATCTCCGCCACTCGAATCCAGACGATTAAGTCTTTGATCAGAGGCTCCCTAGAAAATTCTGCAACAACTGGTGGCCGTGTTCGCTCAAGATGGACTCAGGGTGAAACTGCACCCCCTCAATCGGATATTCCCGGTGGCGAACGCCCATAATTTCTTCGCGGTTTCCGTCCACGTCCTCAGTCCAGGCTGTCACTTCCAGTGCTTCGGGGACTGTCTGGGCATCGATTACCAGCGAATGGTAACGCGTAGCCGTAAATGGGCTAGCCAGCTGCCTGAACACACCCTCGCCCGTATGGTGAATCTGTGAAAGCTTGCCGTGCATGACTTTTCCAGCACGAACGATCTTTCCTCCGAAAACCTGACCGATACTCTGGTGACCGAGGCAGATTCCCAGCATCGGCAGCTTGCCGGCGAAGTGACTGATAACCGCCGTGGAGATACCGGCCTCGTTGGGAGTGCATGGCCCCGGCGAGATCACGATCTGGCTGGGCTGCAGGGCCTCGATTTCTTCTACTGTCACTGCATCATTGCGATAGACCTCAACATCTGCGCCCAACTCGCCCAGGTACTGCACGACGTTGTAAGTAAACGAATCGTAATTGTCTATCATCAACAACAAGGGTTTGGTCTCCGGTTATTCGAGCGAGAGTGAATTCTGGGCTAGTTGTAGCGCCCGGACTATAGCCCGGGCCTTACTCTGGGTTTCTTCCCATTCCGCCTCTGGCTGGGAATCGGCCACTATACCAGCGCCGGCCTGAACATAAAGTGTGCCATCTTTGATCACCGCCGTGCGAATCGCGATCGCCATGTCCATGTTGTCATTCCAGCTCAGGTAACCCATGGCACCGCCATAAATGCCCCGCTTCTCGGGTTCGAGTTCGTCGATGATCTGCATCGCTCGAACTTTAGGCGCACCACTTAAGGTACCCACCGGCAGGGTCGATTTGAGAACATCCAGCGCCGTTCTGTCATCGCGAATTTCGCTCTCGACTATGGAGGCGATATGCATTACATGGGAATAGCGCTCGACAAACATCTTTCTCGGGACGCTTACCGAGCCAATTTTGGAGACGCGCCCTGAATCGTTACGAGAAAGATCGATCAACATGAGGTGCTCTGCGATTTCCTTCGCGTCAGCTAACAACTCCTGCTCCAGCGCCAGATCTTCCTGTTCCGTGATGCCACGCTTGCGGGTGCCTGCCAGGGGCCGCACGGTAATCTTGCCGGATTCCACCCGAGCCAAAATCTCGGGTGAGGCACTCACAACGTGATGGTCCCCCAGGTCGAAGAAGACCATGTAGGGCGAAGGATTGAGGTAGCGGAGCGCCCGGTAAACATTCAACGGATCGCCGTCGAATGCAATCGACATCCGCTGTGCCAGTACGACCTGCATCACATCGCCGGCCACAATGTAATCCTTGATTCTGTTTACGGCCTGTTTATATTCTTCGCGTTTGAAGTGGTAGCGAAAATCCGCTTCAGTTACTGGAACTCCTTGAGTTAGCTCGGGCAGCGGTGCGGGCGCTTCGAGTTCCTTTTGCAATTTGTCCAGGCGAGCCTGGGCTTCATTAAAGGCATCAGGTTCAGTTGGATCAACCGTGATGACAAACGAGATGGTACCGCGCAAGTTATCGAACACGATGACCTCTTCAGAAAGCATCAACAGAATGTCCGGTGTATTTATCTGATCGACACCACGAGCGGGCCCGATGCTGGTTTCTACATATCGAACAGTATCATAGGAAAAATATCCAACCAGCCCGCCGCTAAATCGTTGGTTATCTGGGACATCTGCCACTTTATATTGAGACTGGAACTTCTTGATGAATGCGAACGGGTCGTTGCTTTCAATTTCTTCCATGACCTCACCATCTTTTTCCACTGTGATGCGCGCACCGCAAACACGAATGATGGTGCTGCAAGGCAGTCCGATAATGGAGTAACGCCCCCATTTCTCGCCGCCCTGAACAGATTCGAAGAAATAGCTATGCGGACCTTTGCCCAGTTTGAGATAGGTGCTCAGTGGCGTCTCAGTATCCGCCAGGACTTCGCGCACAATCGGGATGCGGTTGAATCCTTCCCCGGCGAGATCCTGAAACTGCTGTCGATTCATGGCAGACTCTGCAAAAGCAGTTTAACTAGTGGCGTTTAGCGGGCTTCTGACCCAATTCGGTTCTCATGGCAGCAATGGTCGCAGAATAATCCTTGCTGTTAAAGATGGCAGACCCGGCGACAAACATGTCGGCCCCGGCATCGGCGATTTCTCGTATGTTTTTAATCCCAACTCCACCATCGACTTCAAGGCGAATCGGATGGCCACTGTCATCTATCAACTTACGAACTTTTTCGAGCTTCTTCAGTGTTGAGGGAATGAATTTTTGTCCACCAAACCCGGGATTCACCGACATCAACAAAATCACATCGATTTTGTCCATCAGGTATTCGAGACAGTCGATCGGGCTGCCAGGATTAAATACCAGACCTGACTTGCAACCCTGATCCCTGACCAGCTGCAATGATCGATCCACATGGAAAGTCGCTTCCGGATGAAAACTGATATAGCTTGCGCCAGCCTTGGCAAACTCGAGAATTAACTGGTCCACTGGCGTGACCATCAGATGCACATCAATCGGCGCGGTGACCTTGTGATTGCGCAGCGCCTCACACACCAGCGGGCCGATGGTCAGGTTTGGCACATAGTGATTGTCCATGACATCGAAGTGAATCAGGTCTGCTCCGGCATCCAGTACTGCATCGACTTCTTCGCCGAGCCTGGCAAAGTCGGCGGATAGTATGGATGGTGCAATCAGGTAGTCATTCATGAATTCAACTCAGGCCGTGATCTTCAGGTGGGCAATATTGTACAGGAAAAGTCCCTAATGAGCCTTGCGATAGCCGCACAGAGTTTCGTAGGCAGCGCGGATCGCCACGTATTTTTCCTGAGCCTGCGCGATCATCTCTGCAGACAGATTTTGCCTGACTAGCTTGTCCGGGTGATAACGGGACATCAGTCGACGGTAGGCACGGCGAATTTCCCCATCTTCTACACCAGGCTCCAGTTGCAGGACGCGATAGGCGTGCTTGAGAAAGCCGCGCGGTTCAGTACACAGGTAATCGTGATGTCCCTGCATCTCCTTGCAGATTTCCAGGAACTCAGGTTTATCGAATCCGAGGATTTCAGCCACATCTCTTAGCAACATTTTTTCCTTCAGGCGCAGCTCACCCTTTGTGTAAGCCAGTCGACATTGAATCCTTAGAAACAGGTTCGCCAGCACACTTCGACAGCCAATGGCCCTGACCAGATCCTCTACGCATTGCATAACATCCGTGTTCAGCCGCTTGCCCTGATCGAAATAGTAAATTGCCCGCTGCCGCTGAGTTGCATCCAATCCAAGCTGGCGCATGATGGAGGAGACGAAAGCTATCTCCTCTTGAGTGACCAGGCCATCGAGTTTAGCCACTCTACCCATGACCGCGAACATCGCCATAGTCAAGCGTTGCTCCGCTCTGCCGCCCGGTGGAATATCCGCCTGCGGATTACTGCCGCTGAGCCGCTCGATTATGGCTTGCTTATAGGCACGATTTTTCAGCAAGGCTAGCATAGTTCAGTCGCCACCTTTGTCTGCAACCAGAGCGTTGACTTCCTGCAGGCGTTGCGGTGTGCCTACATCAATCCATAAACCCTTAAAGACCTCTCCACTTACCAGATTTTCAGCCATGGCTTCCCGCAGTAAGGGAACATGTGAGCGTGGTTGAATCGGCAATCCCGCAAACAAATTCTTGTGCATTACACTGATGCCACTGAATGTCAGCCGTTGATCCTGCGCACTATGGTCCTCGTGCACGCGACCACTATCATCAATATTGAAGTCTCCATGGGGGTTGTGTTCGGCCTTCTGTACCAACACCAGATGGGCGAGCCTGTCTTTACCATCCACTGGCTCGAGAGTCCCATAATCAAAATCGGTCCAGATGTCGGCGTTCACAACGATAAAACTATCGTCTTTCAGCTTCGGTAAGGACTTTATGATTCCTCCGGCCGTTTCCAGTCGAATCGCTTCCCTGGAGTACTTGATATCAATACCAAACCGGGAACCACTGCCGAGCGCTTCCTCGATCATGGAACCCAGATAAAAATGATTGATGACGATGCCCGTCACACCTGCGGCGATAAGCCTCTCGATCTGATATTCGATAAGAGTCTTCTCGCCGACTGGTAACAGTGGCTTGGGCAGATTAGCAGTCAGGGGCTGCATGCGTTTGCCAAGCCCGGCCGCCAGAATCATTGCGCGCATTTCTAATCCAGGTTGAGTTTAGTCTTCGCGATCGGCAGGACGTCCTGCTTGAACCACGCTACAAAAGGGTCCAATGGTCTATAGCGCTGACTTACCTCTAAAAAATAGCGGATAACCAGAGGGATATCGGCCAAATAGCGCGGTTTATTATCTCTGATACCCAATCTGGAAAAGATGCCCATGACCTTCAATTGGCGCTGCAGCCCCATTAAATCGAAGTCTTTGAGGAATTGCTTTGGCTCTATCTGATCAATGATGCCCCGGGCTATGGCACGCTCGAGATACCCAAGCGCCCACTTGTCTCCCTGCTCGGCAGGCCAACGGATATAAAAATCCCGCAATAGTGAAACCAGGTCATAGGTATACGCTCCGGCCACTGCATCCTGAAAATCAATTACTCCGGGACCAGCACCATCACCGAAACTCCCGGGCTCAAGAATCATCAGGTTTCGCGAATGGAAATCCCGGTGTACGGCGACCTGTGGTTGGCCTAGCGCCTGGTCTTCCAGATAATGCAAGGTTTTGGCGATCAACTGACGAGCCTCAGCATCGAGCTGCATTTGCAACAACTCCGCGCAAAACCATTCTTCGAACAGTGCCATCTCCCGATGCAATTCGTCTCTATCGTAAGGGTCAAGTGTCTCTTTACTGACATTCGCCTGCAAATCGATCAGTGCAGCAATCGCCTGATGATATAAGCGGTCAGCGTCTTGCAGTCGGTTCTCTTGTTGCGCCTTGAGCAGCTCATCGAGATAAAGAACATCACCGAAATCCACTAACAACAAAAATCCCTGCTCATAGTCTGCCGAATAGACCTTAGGGGCGGTGACTCCGGCGTTACGCAGAAGATTGCAGATACTGACAAACTTACGGCTGTCTTCGTTCTCTGGAGGCGCATCTACCGCGATATATGATTGCTCACCGAACCTGGCACGGAAGTAACGTCTAAAACTGGCATCACCACTTACGATCTCAAGATCGATCGATTCCCTGATTTCAGGCAATAGTCGGCCGAGGACCTCATTGGTCCAGAGACTCAATTGTTCACGACGGGAATCTGTCATGGCTGCCGGTCTGGAGCGTGCGCTGCCTTCCTCAGGGTTACTTTGCATTCATACTGCAATGAATTATTATGCCCTTGCATTGAGCTCAGGCACAGCCAGGCATAAACAGGCGCCCGTACATCGGTCTTAAAGTGCGAATGCGCTACCTGTTAATCGGTTTCAACAACGAATTGTTTATCACCTTTACCACTCTATTCATAATCAAGAACGAAATCAGGAAGAAATGCCGTTTAGAAAACGTCTTCTGTGCTCCGAAATAACGCTGATTCTCGCCGCAGGCATTCTGCTCACCGCGATGCCCGATTCAGCCGATGCGCAAACTACCCAATACACCTGTCGCCCGAATGCCAGCGGTGATGGCTGGATCTGCGATACCAGCAACCCGGATGTGTCCGGCATTTCCACCCGCGGCAGCAACACAGGCGTTATTCCTCCTCAGATCCAACCGCCCACTCAAGTGCCACCGATCGTTCCAGCGCCGGAAGTTCTGCAGGACAGCAGTGCAGAAATTGACTCCGGTGAGACCACCGATCCAGTCCAGGCCAGCACTGTCACCCGGCAAATCCTGGCGCCTGCTTCTGACTATGCACTGGACTGGATCCCGCGGGAATCCCTGTCGGCCGAGCAGTTAGCGAGCGTGCCAGACAATTGCTGCGGTGCCTACATCGATCCGTCGACGGCTACCGGACGTTTGACTGAAGACCCGGCGACAGCTGAAACCCGGTTCAGAACGAGTACTGGTTTACAGCAGGTTTCGCAAAACCTCATCAGCATCGATGGCGATGTAATCGTGCAGCAAGGTTATCGCACTCTGGTGAATGACAACACGACCAGCATTGATCGCGATGCCAATACTGTGCTGATGGATGGTAATGTGGAATTCAGGGAGCCAGGAATCCTGTTGCTAGGCACTTCTGCCTATATAGATAGTGCTGACAATGTAACCCGTATCGAGTCTGCTCAGTATGTGCTGCATCAATACGGTGCCCGCGGGCAGGCGGAGAGTATGGTCTATAACAGTGACTCTGGAGTCATCAGCATTGAGAACGGTGAATTCAGCCGCTGTGAACCCGGCAGTAACTTCTGGAGACTTGAAGCTGACTCTATCATTCTCAATCAGGAAGAGAGTCGGGGATATGCCCAGAATGTAAGCCTGCGGCTGGGAAATTTTCCAATCTTCTATTATCCCTTTACACTACCTTTTCCGCTGGGCGACGAGCGCAGTTCCGGGTTCCTGCCCCCGAGTACTGGATCGA
The DNA here is from genome assembly GCA_027623555.1 of Pseudomonadota bacterium. GTDB lineage: Bacteria > Pseudomonadota > Gammaproteobacteria > Pseudomonadales > Pseudohongiellaceae > UBA9145. The sequence goes on from JAQBSZ010000003.1 coordinate 218,400, forward strand.
CGCGCAGCGGAGGTGCCGATTTCGAATTGCCCTATTACTTCAACCTGGCGCCACACTATGACGCCACACTCGCCCCGCGTTTTATTTCGGATCGGGGTACGCTGATTGGGCTCGAGACTCGTTACCTGGCCAACTGGTCAATGAATACTCTCAACCTGTCCGGGTTATCTGGTGATAAACTGTTCGATCCCGCCACTTCCCAGATAGCTGGTGCCGATTCACCACCGGTTGAAGACCGCTGGTTCCTGGGCTTCGAGCACTTCGGGGCGCTGGGTGATAACTGGTCTACGTTCGTGGATTACAATGCGGTAAGCGATACAGACTATTTCTACGACCTTGGCAGCTCCGGGCTGAATGTCACCAGTCGCACACATTTAAACAGGCAGGGAATGCTCATTTTCAATTCCGAGTATCTGCGTGCAGGAATCAATGTGCAGCGCATCCAGATCATCGATCCTTTCGTTTCCCCTGACGGTCTCACGCTACCTTATGACCGTCTGCCCCAGTTTCATTTTGAATCCGACGCCTATCTGGCTGCCGGTTTTCGGGTAGCGATTCGAGGGGAAGTCAGCTCATTCGATCGGGACCTCAATGAAGCCGCACTTAGTGCAACCCAGTTGGCCAACGGTGCCCTGGTCAATGGCGAACGTGTCAACCTGGAGCCGGAAATCAGCTGGTCCACTGAACGTCCCGGCTGGTTCCTGCGCAGCAGCGCTAAATACAAGCACATGCAATACAAATTGGAAAACCAGGCGACCGCCTCTATGGATGATCCAGACATCGGGATCGGGGTCTACGATTTCGACGCCGGGCTGGTCTTCGAGCGATCCATGGCACGTGGCCAGGGTGGCTGGACCCAGACGCTGGAGCCACGAGTCTACTATCTGTATAGCGAATACGAAGATCAAAGCTTGTTGCCGCTGTTTGATACTGCGGAGCTAAATTTCAGCTTCAACCAGTTGTTTCGAGACGACCGCTTCAGCGGTGGCGATCGTATTGCCGATTCCGATCAGGTTACCGTCGCACTGACGAGTCGAATCCTGAACCCCGCCGGCAAGGAAACCGCCCGTATCAGCGTCGGCCAGATTCGCTATTTTGCAGATCGTCTGGTGAGCCTCAGTAACCCCTTGCAATCCTGGCTGCCCCGTTACTCGCCTCTGGCCGATACCTCGGCGCTGGCCAGCGAAGTAGCGTTCACACTTGCAGATAACTGGCGCTTCAACTCCGACGTGCAATGGAATGAAGAAACTGAAGAAATCGACGAAGGCAGTATCCAACTGCGCTATCATCGGGACAACGATCACCTGTTTAATCTGGCCTATCGTTACCGAAGCCTTGTAAACACACCAAATTTCATCCTGCCCCCGGGAGTCGACCCGCGTATTAAGCAGACCGATATCTCGGGAATCTGGCCGCTGAATGCAAACTGGAAAATATTGGCTCGGTGGAACTACGACCACAGCAATTCAAGAAACCTGGAGAGTTTCGCCGGCGTAGAATGGAGTAACTGTTGTGCCACGATTCGCCTGATCGGTCGCGAATGGGTTGACGAAGACGAATTGTTTCTTCCTAATATCGAACCCAATCGCGGAATTTTTGTCCAATTTACCTTAAACGGACTCGGAAACCTCACTGGAGGAGGCCTGGGTAACTTGTTAAGTGACGGAATATGGGGTTTTAGAGAGACTGACTATGAGCAATAAGCTGGCGTTCGATCGCATCGGGATATCCACGACACTGGCTGCAGGCCTGGCATTGCTATTGGTTTTGCTGCCCTCGCCAGTCTCAGCCCAGCGAGTCTTGCTGGACCGCATCATTGCTATCGTGGATGAGGATGTAGTTCTGCAGAGCGAGCTCGAATTCAGGATGGAGGAAATTCGGGCGAGTGCCGCTGCTGCCAATCAGCCACTGCCCCCTGCAGCAGAACTGCGCGCTGAAGTGCTGGATGCAGTAATCCTGGAAAATTTGCAGATGCAATTTGCTGAGCGAGTCAGTATTCGTTTCGATGATGACACGATCAATCGGGTGCTGGGGAACATGGCACAGAACAGCAACCTGCCATTCGATGAGTACATTACAGCATTGGAAAACGCCGGGGTTTATCTGCAGACTCGCGAACAGGTGCGTAAACAAATGACTCTGCAGGAATTGCAGCGCGGCATGGTAAACCGGCGAATCAGGATTACCGAGCAGGAAATCCAGAATTTTTTAAGTTCAGAGATGGGCCGCGAAGTAATCGCCGCTGAATACCTGGTAAACCATTTATTAATTCCCACCAGCGTTGCCGATTCACCAGAAGAGAATTCTGCGAAGCTCAAGTTTGCAGCCGACCTGATTGCGAGGATCGCTGAGGGAGAAAATTTCGGCCAGGTTTATTCTGAAGCACAACAGGCCAGGGTATTTCCAGTAGATAGCACGAGTTTTGGCTGGCGCCGAGCCGAGCAATTTCCTAACTTGTTTGCTGACATCTTGAGCGCTATGGACATCGCCGATATAGAAGGTCCGATCGAAGCCGGCAATGGCTATCACATTATTCAATTGGCTCAAAAACGCGGTGGAACAGAGCAAATCGTCAAGCAAACCAACGTGCGCCACCTCATGCTGATGCCGAATGAGATTCGCAATGCCGAACAAACCATCGCCGAATTGACCCAGCTCCGACAACGCATCGAAGCGGGCGAAGACTTTGCGACTCTGGCGCGACAGAACTCGGACGATGCCACCTCAGTGGTAGGCGGCGGTGACCTGGACTGGGTGAATCAAGGAAACCTGCCTGAGGCTATGGAGGTCGTGGTCGATCAATTGGAAATCAATGAACTTAGCGAGCTGTTTGAAACTGACACCGGCTGGCATATCGCCGAAGTCCTGGGCAGACGCGAGACTGACCTGAGCCGTGAGTATTCTCGGGCACAGGCAGAGAATGCGCTGCGCAGTCGCAAGTTCGATCTCGAACTGCAGAACTGGCTTATCGAGATTCGTGAAGAAGCCTTCATCGAGTTGGTAGAGTAAAGGCTCCCTGGATAATGTCCCGTGATAAACCGAATTGCCATCACACCTGGCGAGCCAGCCGGCATCGGACCGGACCTCTGCGTTTCTCTTGCGCAACGCCCTCCCCCTGATACCGAACTGGTTGTCGTTGCCGATACGGAACTGCTTCGGCAGCGCGCTGAACAGCTCAGACAGCCGCTAAACCTGAAACCTTTTACTGCCGACTCTCCGGCAACAGCGTCTGGACCAGGTGAACTGAGCCTGCTGCAGGTTGACCTGTGCGCTCCAGTCAGGGTTGGTGAATTGAATCCGAGGAATGCAGAATATGTGCTCCATACTCTGCGCACTGCCACCGATTGTGTGCTGGAAGGGACGCTCGATGCGATGGTGACCGGTCCCGTTCATAAAGGCAACATCAATGACGCAGGGATCAGTTTTTCAGGTCATACTGAGTTTCTGGCCGAACACTGCAAGCAAGAACTGGCTGTTATGATGCTGGCCACTGAAGGCCTGAGAGTCGCGCTTGCCACTACTCATTTGCCTTTAATAAAAGTGCCAGGTGCAATTACTAAGGAACTGCTCGATCACGTGCTGCGGATATTGCACAAAGACCTGCATGATAAATTTGGCATTGAGAATCCCGCTATTCTGGTCTGCGGCCTCAATCCGCATGCGGGCGAAGGTGGACATCTGGGCACGGAAGAGATAGAGATTATCGAACCGGTGCTGCACCGACTCCAATCAGAAGGCATGGACCTGATCGGCCCACTTCCGGCGGATACGCTGTTCACGGCAAAGTACCTGGATCATGCCGATGCGGTGTTGTCCATGTACCATGATCAGGGCCTGCCGGTACTTAAATTCAAGGGTTTCGGCACTGCCAGTAATATTACTCTGGGCCTGCCGATTATTCGCACTTCAGTCGATCATGGCACAGCTCTGGACCTGGCTGGTTCGGGACAGGCCAGTACTGGCAGTCTCTACAATGCCATCGGCACGGCAATTGAGATGCTGAGTCACTGGCGCAAACATGTGAACAAGTACAAGACTAAGAGCGCGGAAGAAAAACATGAAAGCGCCTGAGATTTCCATCGCGCTAGCCAATGGGCAGTCCCATCAGCCACGCAGGCGCTTCGGGCAGAATTTTCTACACGATCAACAGGTAATTCAGCGCATTGTTGAATCGATCGCTCCCCTTACTGATGATCACCTGGTCGAGATTGGTCCTGGTCGCGGCGCAATCACAAGACCACTGGCTGCCAGCGGAGCTCAACTGGACTGTATAGAACTGGACCGGGACCTGGCTGGCTTTCTGGCGGCTCAATTTGCTGGCGAGTCAAACGTGCGCATCTATCAGCAAAACATTCTCAAGTTCAACCTCGATCAGTTAACCTCTTCTGAGAAGTCACTGCGTATTGTCGGCAACCTGCCCTACAACATCTCAACACCGGTGCTGTTTCATCTTCTGAAAAGCCATAGCTTGATTTCGGACATGACTTTTATGCTGCAGCTGGAGGTGGTGCAGCGTATGGCAGCGAAAGTGGGCAATAAGCACTACGGCAGACTGGGGCTCACGCTGCAGTATTTCTGTAGGATTGAACATCTTTTTAACGTACCATCTGCTGCCTTCTCACCTAAACCAAAAGTGGTTTCGGCCATAGTGAGGCTCACACCCCATCGACAATTTCCAGTGATTGCAGCAGACGTCGAGTGCCTGCAGACCGTCATAAGAACGGCCTTCAACCAGCGGCGCAAGACCTTGAAAAACAGTCTGAAAGCCATTATCTCTGAAGAAGCGCTCAATGAATTGTCTGTTGACGCGAGCCTCCGACCGGAGAATCTAGATCTGGCGGATTACGTGCTGATCAGTGATGCAATTAGTGAACGATAACAAGGCGCCTATGGCCCCACACCTATGAAAAACAGTGACAACATCAAGATCGAAGTAGCTACCTGCTTCTTGCAAGAGCAGTCTGCACCAGAGCTGGGCCGCTATGCTTTTGCCTATACTATTGGCATTACCAATCATGGCAGCGAAACCGTGAAACTGCTCAACCGGCATTGGCAGATCACCGATGATAACAACCGGGTTGAAGAAGTCATTGGAGAAGGTGTGATCGGTCAGCAGCCGGAGATTGCTCCGGGTCAATCTTTTCAGTACACCAGTGGTGCGGTTATCAGGACCGAATTTGGTACCATGCAAGGCAGCTATGAAATGCTTGCCGCCGACGGTCACAAATTCAAGGCGCTTATCCCACCGTTCCTGCTATCGCCTCCACATACTGTTCACTAGGTTCGGCACCTGCGTCCCGGACACGGAGTTCGACTGCGGTAGTGCTATACTGCAGGCTGATGGGTAGCCTGCAATTTTCATGAGCACTTATGTCGTCGGGGATATCCAGGGCTGTTACAAGGCCCTGAAACGCCTCCTTAAAAAAGTTAAGTTTTGCCCCAGCAATGACAAGTTGTGGTGTGTCGGTGACCTCGTCAATCGGGGACCTCGCTCACTCGATACTTTGCGCTTTCTACAAGACATGGATTATGCCACGGAGATAGTGCTCGGCAATCACGATCTGCACTTCATTGCGATACACGAGGGTTGCGCACCAAATCGCTCCAAGGACACTCTCTCGGGCCTGCTGCACGCTCCCGATTGTGATCAGCTCAGTAACTGGTTACGGCGTAAACGGCTCGCCCATTTCGACTGCCTGGACACGATCCATGGATTGGAAAATTTTCTAATGGTGCATGCAGGCGTAGCTCCGCGTTGGACATTGCAGAAAACCCTCGACCTGGCGGCGGAAGTTGAATACGCACTGCGCAGCAGAGAGTACAAGGAGTTTTTGCGCGCCATGTATGGTGATCGTCCGATTCGCTGGTATGACAGATTGCAGGGTCAGGACCGCTTGCGAACCATAACCAACTACCTGACCCGGGTCAGGTTCTGCGACGATATCGGAAGCCTGCGCTTGAGTATCAAGGAGGGACTCTGCGCCGCACCGAGCGGCTTCAAGCCCTGGTATGAATATGAAACCATCTCCCAGAAGGCAACGATTATCTTCGGCCATTGGGCTGCACTGGAGGGCAAAACTGGCCGCCGCCGCGTGCACGCCCTCGATACAGGCTATGTGTGGGGTCGCGAACTGACCCTGATGCGCCTGGAAGATCACCAGCGTTATTCGGTGGGCAACTAGTGAGCCTTCCTGACGGTCTGTTATAGTCTCGCTTCATTCAAGAGTGCTTAGTATGGAAACCTATCTGGTTGGCGGTGCCGTTCGCGACAATCTGCTTGGGCTCCCGGTCATAGACAGGGACTGGGTGGTGGTTGGTGCGACACAGGAACAGATGTTGTCACTGGGTTACCTGCAAGTCGGCAAGGGTTTTCCGGTTTTCCTTCATCCCGATTCTCGACAGGAATACGCACTGGCCCGAACTGAACGAAAAACGGCGCCAGGTCACACTGGTTTCGAAATTGATGCGTCGCAGGAGGTAACGCTGGAGCAGGATTTGCTCCGCCGCGACCTGACCATTAATGCTATAGCCCAGGGCAATGACGGCAGCCTGATCGATCCTTACAACGGCGTCGCCGATCTTGAGATGCGCGTGCTTCGACATGTGTCGCCCGCCTTTAGCGAGGATCCACTGCGAGTTCTACGGGTAGCAAGATTCGCCGCTCGCTTTGCAGCATTAGGCTTTACAGTTGCGGCGGAAACAATTGATCTTATGCGATCCATTGTCAAAGCCGGTGAACTGGAGAACCTGGTGGAAGAGCGGGTATGGCAGGAAATAGAGAAAGCCATGATGACCTCCTCGCCAGCGGACTTTATCCGGGTGCTGAGAGAGTGCGGGGCATTAGAGATCATTCTCCCCGAAGTTGCCAAGCTGTTCGGTGTTCCCCAACCCGCTAAATACCATCCGGAAATCGACACCGGCATTCACACCCTGATGTGTATAGAGCAGGCCAGCAAGCTGAGCCGCGATCCTGTCGTGCGCTACGCCACCCTGATTCATGATGTTGGCAAGGGAGTTACCGACCCGAGTAAGTGGCCAAGCCACGTTGGACACGAATTGCTGGGCCTGGCACTGCAGGCAAGTATTACAACGCGCTTGAAAGTGCCTAATGAGTACTCGCAACTCGCGGCGCTGGTTTGCCAACACCACACCAAGCTGCACCGTGTCAGGCAACTCAAAGCAAAGACACTACTGGGATTGCTGGAAGCGCTGGACGCAATTCGCCGCCCCGAGCGTCTGGACAAGTTTCTGTTGGCCTGCGAAGCCGATGCACGTGGCCGTACGGGTCTGGAATATCGTGCCTATCCGCAGCGTGACTACCTGCTTGGTATCCTCAAAGTTGTGACCGAGATAGACATTGAGGAGTTGCTGGCCGCCCATCCATCGGCACAACCCAAGGCAGTGATCGAACAACAACGGCTGCAGGTGATCACTGAAGCAAAATCTGCACTCGATGCCCAGTTCAGCAAAGATGAGTGAGAGTAGAGTAGTACTGGTAACTGGCGCCGCCAGGCGCATCGGCGCCTGCATCGCGGAGACTTTTCATCGACGGGGTTATCGGGTAATTATCCATTTTCGTCATGCTGCTGATGATGCCAATGCGCTGGTAAAGCGGCTCAATGCACAGCGCGCAGAAAGCGCATGCGGAATACAGGCAGACCTGAATAGTAGGGAACAGAGTGAGCTATTGGCGAGCAAGGCGCTGGACTGTTTTGGCAGGCTCGATACGCTGGTGAATAATGCCTCCTCCTATTATCCTACCCGGTTCGGTGAATCGACCCAACAGCAATGGGATGATCTGCAGAACAGTAATGTGCGCAGCGCTTACTTTCTGGCGCAATCATTCAGTGATGAACTGGCCAGACAAGCAGGCAGCATTGTAAACGTCATCGACACTCATGCCGACAGACCGCTTCGACACTATCCCATCTATAGCATTGCAAAGGCCGGGCTGAAGGCGATGACCAGATCTCTTGCGATCGAGCTGGCGCCGAAAGTGCGAGTTAACGGCGTCTCTCCTGGTGCGATATTATGGCCGGCTGCATTGGCAGACACAGATAACCCGGCGGTGGTTGACGCTCGCAAGAATATTTTGCAACAAATACCACTAAGAGCACTCGGCAAACCGGCCGACATTGCCGATGCCGTTTACTTTCTCGCCGCAGAGGGCACTTATGTGAATGGCCAGGTAATCAAGGTCGATGGTGGAAGAAGCCTGGCGTGAGAGCCGGCAAAAGTCTAAGCGTAAAAGGAATCAAGTATGTATAAAGTCTACGGCGATATTCAATCGGGCAATTGCTACAAGATCAAACTGCTGCTGAGTTGGCTGGAGTTGGAGCACGAATGGATTGCAGTCAATATTCTTGAGGGTGAAACCCACACCGAACAATTCAAAAAAATGAATCCAAATACCCGCATACCGGTTCTGGACTTCGGTAATGGGGAATTTCTGTGGGAATCGAATGCTATTCTGAACTATCTGGCTGAAGGCACGCGCTATCTGCCGGATGACCGCTACGACCGTGCCCTGGTGTTGCAGTGGCAATTCTTTGAGCAATACAGCCATGAACCGTATATTGCAACGGCCCGCTATATCAATAAGTACCTGGGATTGCCGAAAGAGCGCGCAGCGGAATATCATGGCAAACAGGAAGGTGGTCACAGGGCGCTGGCAATCATGGAACAGCAACTCGCCAAGACGGCTTTTCTCACGGGAGCTGCACCTACCATTGCCGACATCAGCCTGTATGCCTATACCCATGTTGCTGATGAAGGTGGATTCGACCTGCAGGGATACCCGGCGATCCAGAAATGGATTGCAGCCATTGCAGCGACTGAGAATTACTTCGCTATGGATGCATAACTAAAGAGGCTCTGATCACATAGGATCAGAGGCTCCCTAAACTTCAGGCGCTTTATGTATCCTGCCAATCGAAATCGACTCGCCAGAGTCGCTGACCGGCTTTATCGAATGCCTCCCACAGGGCAGCATGGGTGCGGCCCGTTTCCTTGTGGACCACATCCGGCAGCAGTTCCGCTAACGGCTTCAGCACAAACGCATTGCGGGTGATCTCTGCCCGCGGTAATTCGATTCCACAATCGTGCCCAGTCTCATCACCGAAGCTGAGGATATCGATATCTATAGGTCGCCCCGAAAACCGTGGTTGAGTCCGATCCCTGCCAAGCTGGTCTTCCAGTTGTTTGAGGAACAGAACTATCGGTTGCAGATCGACCTGAGTTTCGGTGATAACCACCAGGTTTAAAAAATTATCACCATCGAAGCCAATCGCTTCGCTTTCGAAAACCGCTGAACAAGTTATCTCACCGAATTCTTGCTGCAACGCCCTCGCTGCCCGGCGAATGTTCTCGGCAGGATCGATATTGCTTCCCAGACTTAGTGATAGAAGTGGCAAGGCTGTTTCCAATACTATGCCAGTTTCATGGCTGGTTTGCTGCCGACGCAGGTCGTTCGATGATAACCCCTACATCTTTCGATCCGGTTACCGCACCTGGTTTGCCCAGGCGCAGTTTTATATGGCTCACGTGAAACTCATCGAGAACCAGGCTGGCTATTTTTTCCGCCAGGGTCTCTACCAGGAAAAACTCTGAACTCTCGACGAAATCGATGAGTCTTTTCGCCACCGCCTTGTAATCGAGTGCCTGTTTAATACTATCGGTGCTGGCGGCCGGACGAATGTCTGTCGCCATTTCCAGATCCAGGCTGACTACCTGCTTCTGTTCTCTTTCCCAGTCGAAGATGCCGATGATCGTTTTTATCTCCAGCTCTCGAATATAGACAATATCCATAACAATCCTTCTATCTGACTAGGAAATCGCCGACAGCGATTCCAGGGGCCAGCGGGGAAACGCGTCGATGGCGAGCGATGCAGACTGACCGGCCAGCAATCGCTGACACCCGGCGTAAGCGATCATAGCACCATTGTCGGTGCAGAATCGGGGCTGGGCGTAGAAGAGACGTCCGTTAATTTTCAGCATTGCCGTCTCCAGCACTTCGCGCAAACGGGTGTTCGCACTGACCCCGCCGGCGATGATCAAGGACTTCAGACCCGTCTGCTGAAGTGCGCGGCGACACTTGATCACCATGGTATCGATAACGGCTTCTTCGAAGGCTCGGGCGATGTCCGCCTGCGTCTGTACATCCAGTTCGCCATTGTTATTAGCGTGTTCAATGATGGTGTTGCGTACAAAAGTCTTCAGCCCACTAAAACTGAAATCCAGGCCGGGGCGCTTCGTCATCGGCCTGGGAAATTCAAAGCGGCCCTCAATACCCGACTGTGCCAGCTTCGCTACATGGGGTCCGCCTGGATACCCAAGCCCCAGCATCTTGCCCACCTTATCGAAGGCTTCACCGGCGGCGTCGTCCAGAGATTCACCCAGTAGCTGGTAATCACCGATGCCACTCACTCGCACTAATTGCGTGTGGCCCCCCGAGACAAGCAGGGCGACGAAAGGAAAACTCGGCGGCTCGGCTTCGAGCATGGGAGCGAGCAGGTGACCCTCCATGTGATGTACGCCGATAGCAGGAACATCCCAGCCCATCGCCAGGGAGCGTCCGATAGCCGCCCCAACCAGCAAGGCGCCTACCAGGCCAGGGCCGGCCGTATAAGCAACGCCAGTGATGTCCACATTACGGATGCCTGCCTTGGCGATAACCTGTTTCACCAGTGGCAGGGTCTTGCGAATGTGGTCACGGGAGGCCAATTCCGGAATAACTCCACCGTAGGCAGCATGAATGTCAACCTGGCTGAACAGCGCATCCGCCAGCAGGCCATGAGTGCTGGCGTAGACGGCGACTCCGGTCTCATCACAGGAAGTTTCAATACCTAGTACAATCAATGACTTAGTCTCAAATGTGGCATAACGCGTGGGCCATCATGCCAAAAAACCCGGAATATCCCAAATCGGTCGTATTTACGGCCTTGAATGGCCTATTTTCTTTGCAATTCGGGGCGCTGGGCTTTAAGATACCGCCCCTCTGAAAGGTCCCCGTTACCGGGACACACTCTGTAACTGAATAGAATAATAGGTAGGTGTTTTTTAGTGCCACAAGTCAAACTCAAAGAAAACGAACCGTTCGATGTAGCCCTACGTCGTTTCAAGCGTTCGTGCGAAAAAGCCGGTATCCTGGCGGAAGTGCGCCGCAAAGAGTTTTATGAAAAGCCGACTTCAATTCGCAAGCGCAAGGCGGCCGCTGCTGTGAAGCGACATCTCAAGAAAATGTCTCGGGAAAGTCGCAAGAGCGTGCGTCTCTACTAACCTCCACATTGTTTATGCGCGGTCATCTGAATTGGCCGCCCCGCTCACCTCAGAGCAGTCCCATGTCCGAAAGCCCTCTCAAACTGCAAATCGTTGCCGCCATGCAAGACGCCATGCGTGCCAGAGACAAGCCTCGCCTGGGTGCCATTCGCCTGGCGCTGGCCGAGATCAAACGTGTCGAAGTCGATGAACGCATCGACCCTGACGAGACTCGTGTCACATCAATCCTGGATAAGATGGTCAAGCAGCGCCGTGAATCCATCAGGCAGTTTGAGGTAGCCGGACGCGCCGAGCTGGTAGCACAGGAAGAACTGGAAATTGGCGTGCTGCAGGAATTTCTTCCTCAGGCATTGAATGAAGAAGAACTGGACGCCATCATCAAATCGGCGTTGGCAGAATCCGGTGCCAGTAACATGCAGGACATGAGCAAGGTGATGGGACTGGTTAAACCCAAGGTCGTCGGGCGGGCTGACATGGGTGCGGTGAGCCAGAAAATTAAGGCGGTTTTAGCCTAGTCAACCAATAGGCAAACAAAAGGTGCCAGGCACCGGTGCCAGGCACCTTTTTAATCTTTCAATTCCTCACCAACACATTCCTCAATCCGCTACAATAGATCGCTCGGCTACTCCTGAATTTTCCAACGGACGACAAGCGTAAATGGCGGGTTTGATTCCACAGGCCTTTATCGATGACCTTCTGCATCGAACTGACATTGTCGAAGTCATCGACAAGCGCGTTGGCCTGAAGAAAACCGGCAAGAACTACTCGGCCTGCTGCCCATTCCACCAGGAAAAGACTCCCTCCTTCAGTGTCCAACCCGAGCGCCAGTTCTATTACTGTTTCGGCTGTGGTGCCGGTGGCAATGCAATTGGTTTTGTCATGAACTTCGAACAGGTGGAATTCCCGCAGGCCGTTGAGAGCCTGGCGCGTGAGGCAGGCGTGGAAGTTCCACGGGAGGAGTCCCGGGCAGCCACGCAGAAACAGTCTGAGAACGTGAAGCTGCTGGAAGTGCTGGAGCGTGCCAGTAAGTTTTACCAATACCAGCTGCGTCACCATGAAAATAAACAGGCGGCCGTGGATTACTTGAAGTCGCGGGGAGTCAGCGGGGAGATCGCCAAGGATTTCTGCCTGGGTTATGCCCCACCCGGTTGGGATAATTTGTTGAGTGCTATCGGTACCGATAGCAAGGAGCAGAAAGCACTGCTCAAAGCAGGCATGGTCATCGAGAAGGAGCGGACCAAATCTGGCGATGACGAAAAACTCGAAGAGTCAGATGTCCATTACTACGATCGCTTTCGCCATCGCATCATGTTTCCTATACGTGATAGTCGCGGGCGCACAATTGCCTTCGGTGGCCGCGTGTTGGGAGATGACAAACCCAAGTATCTGAATTCACCTGAGACTGCCGTTTTTCACAAGGGTTCCGAACTGTATGGTTTGCATGAAGTGAAACGCTTAGGAGATAAGTTCAATCGATTGTTGCTGGTGGAAGGCTATATGGATGTCATTGCCCTGGCGCAGATGGAGATCCGCAATGCGGTAGCCACCCTGGGAACGGCGACCAGCGCTCGACACCTGACGCGCATGTTTCGCCAGGTGCAGGAAGTGGTGTTCTGCTTCGATGGCGACGAGGCAGGCCGAACGGCGGCCTGGCGCGCACTGGAATCCACACTGCCCCATATGGAAGACGGCCGGCAGGTAAAATTCCTGTTTCTGCCTGAAGGCACCGACCCGGATACCTATGTCAGGCAGGTCGGCAAGGAAAAATTCAACAGCGAAGTGGACAATGCCACAGCGCTGGAAACTTTCTTCTTCGACAAACTCAGCCAGAACCTGGACGTGCGCTCAATCGAGGGCAAGGCACGCCTGAGTAATCTTGCCAAGCCACTGATCAGGCAACTGCCCAGGGGGGTCTATGGACAACTCATGCTGGACCGCCTTTCGGAAATCCTCGGGGTAAACAGCGAGTCTCTCGATCGTCTGTTAGAAGCCGTTCCAGCACTACCGGAACGCTATACCGATTCACCACCTCAACATGCACCACCTCCCTTCTACCCGAACCATCGGGGCAGATATCCTGACAGCGGCGTAGTAAAGCTTTCCACCTACCGCAAACCGGCCAGCCTCAAGGCCATTGAGTTACTCCTGCGCAACCCTGAGATTGCCCTGTCAATAACGACGGATCTGGAACCACTGCGCAGTGCCGAGGATGAGAGCCGCAAGCTGTTGTTGGCGCTCATTGAAATGGTTAAGAACGACCCCAATACTGAGACCTATACCCTGCTTGGTTACTGCTACGGGACAAACCTTGGAAGCCAGCTCACGCAAGTGCTGCAAAGTGAGCGCATTACGCCCCAGGAAGGCGTAGAAGAGGAATTTCATCATATCCTTGACAATATCTTGTCAGATATCGTGAAGAAGCTCGAATTATTGCAGCTCAGAGATGAGCTGAAATCCCGTGTCTCTGCGGCAAAAGATCGCAACTAAGCAGCCGCTATTACAGTCTTATAAATATACAAGCTGGTCCTTCATCTATATAATGCCCGGCTCACTTTTATTCACGCAATTCAGACTACCCGGCATCCACGCCCGGGAAGACGAGAGTTCATGGCCAAGATAATCGCACCCCAATCCAGTCTTAAAGCTTTGATTGCCAAGGGTAAGGAGCAGAGCTACTTGACCTATGCCGAGGTTAATGACCATCTGCCCGAATCCATCTCGGATCCGGACCAGGTCGAAGACATCATCCAGATGATCAACGACATGGGCATCAAGGTTTTCGAAGCAGCACCGGATGCCGATGCATTACTGCTCAATGAAGACGACAGCGATGACGGTGCCGATGAAGTAGCTGCCGCCGAGGCTGCCGCGGCCCTGGCTGCCGTTGAGAACGAAGCAGGCAGGACCACTGATCCAGTGCGTATGTACATGCGTGAAATGGGTACGGTAGAACTGCTTACCCGTGAAGGCGAAATCGTGATCGCCAAGCGTATCGAAGAAGGTCTGCGGGAATTGATGCAGGCCATGGCCCACTTCCCTGGCACTGTCGAACATGTGCTGAACGAGTATGCGCTTGTCGATACCGACGAGCGACGCCTGAATGAACTTATCACCGGTTACCTCGACTCGACCGATGAAGAGATTCCAGCGCCTATGACTGCAGAAGAGCGCAAGGAAGAGCTGAAAGCCGCTGCCAACAGAGACGATGATGATGACGAAGTTGCGGTCGGTCCAGATCCAGAGGAAGCCAGGATTCGTTTCGCCGATCTCAGGAAACAGTACGAGTTAACCAGTTCGGTTGTTGCCAAGCGCGGCCGTCCCGATGCCAAGTCCATCGGAGAACTGGAAAAACTCGGTGAGCTTTTCAAGTGTTTCAAGCTAACACCTCGCCAGTTCGATCCCCTGCTGAGTCATATCCGGGCAGTGCTGTCTCGCCTGCGTCGCCATGAGAAGACCGTCATGAGTCTGTGTGTGCGCGGCGCGAAGATGCCTCGCAAGGATTTCATTGCCAGCTTCCCAGGTAACGAAGTCAATGAAAAATGGATCGACCAGCACATCAAAGCGAAGGTCGCTTACTCAGAATTACTGGTAAACGTGAAGACCGAAGTCCTCAGGGCCCAGAAGAAGATTCGCATGCTGGAAGAAGAGACCGGCCTGTCTGTTTCGGAGATCAAGGACATCAATCGGCAGATGTCTATAGGCGAGGCCAAGTCACGCCGCGCCAAGAAAGAAATGGTCGAAGCCAACCTGCGCCTGGTAATCTCCATCGCCAAGAAATATACCAACCGCGGCCTGCAGTTTCTTGACCTGATCCAGGAAGGCAACATCGGTTTGATGAAAGCGGTCGATAAGTTCGAATACCGCCGCGGCTACAAGTTTTCAACCTATGCCACCTGGTGGATTCGTCAGGCTATTACCCGTTCCATCGCCGACCAGGCGCGCACCATTCGTATCCCGGTGCATATGATCGAGACGATCAACAAGCTCAATCGAATCTCACGACAGATGGTGCACGAGAAAGGTCGCGAGCCTACACCGGAAGAGCTGGGTGAGCGCATGGAGATGTCTGAAGACAAGGTGCGCCGAGTATTGAAGATCGCCAAGGAGCCAATCTCCATGGAGACTCCAATTGGTGACGATGAAGATTCACACCTGGGTGACTTTATCGAAGACGCCACCGTGGACTCACCGGTAGATTCTTCTATCGATGAAGGTCTCAGGGAAGCCACCAAGGATGTACTTGGCAGCCTCACAGCACGGGAAGCCAAGGTACTGCGCATGCGCTTCGGCATCGACATGAACACCGACCATACGCTGGAGGAAGTGGGTAAGCAGTTCGACGTTACCCGTGAGCGCATACGCCAGATCGAAGCGAAGGCGCTCAGGAAACTACGGCACCCGACGCGCTCCGACCATCTGCGATCTTTCCTGGACGACTAAGCGGGATTGGCAAGTAGTCTTTAAGCACAGCGAGATGCTTGAAGATGAGGCGGGAGTGATTGTTGACGAAGGATTGTAGCCCCCTGCCTGAGTGAGGAGAAAATCGCTTCCAACGAAGTATTCGAGCAGCTAGCGTGGCTTAAATTAGAGGGGCGCTATAAAATGCGCCCCTTCTTGTTTTAGAGCCGGGGATTCGATTTCTCGATTTCAACCAAAGCCGAGCGATCTCTATCGAAGGCTTTGGCGAAGTGAGAAGCTCGAAATCGAGGCGAAGTAGTTTCTAAGCGAGGGAGCGTACAAGTAGTACTTAACCGAGCGAAGAGAAAGCTACAACGAAGAGTTCGAGCTTCTAGCAAAGACAAAGAGGGCCTATAGCTCAGTTGGTTAGAGCGCCGGACTCATAATCCGTTTGTCCCAGGTTCGAGTCCTGGTGGGCCCACCATTTTTCGTTGGATTTCATCGAGTTATGATTTGGAGCGACGGACTATGAGTTTTTGGAGTCCGTTGGTCGACATAGTCGCGCCGTAAAACTTCCCCTCGCCACCCGACGACTCGACGCACCCGACGCCGGCCATGGGGCTCATGGTGTGTGGGCGGGCGACGGGTCGTCGGGTGGGGTTGAGTAGCGCGGCATGAGTGCCACTGCAATGCTTTCGAGACGGCCTCCAGCAAGCAAGGCTTCGCCCAAACCAATACCTTCTCTGCGTTTTACCCGTTCTATCTCTAGGCCGGGTATGCCTATAATTGTTCCTGCGTGGGACATGGGTATTCTCCATTAAAGTGATCGTCGCAAAATCAGTTTAATGAATACCTGTGTCCCCCGTTAATGATGAAGAGCCTTAGTTTTCACTCCAGCATTTCTAAGTATTCCTCGTATGTCGCCTCGCTGAAGTATACTTTCTCTTCCAAGAGGCTAAATTTCATTACAAAAATATCATCGTCCTTTAAGCCCGCTTGCCTACAATAAGGTCCCATTCCATAAATGGCACCATCTTGAGACACTCCGATGGTTCCCACGCTTTCATTGCTTTTTTCAACAATTCCTAAAAACTTTTTATTAATAAGAAACTGCTTCACTGATGAAGGGGAGCCTACAACCATGTTACTCGTAAACTCTGGGCATTTAACAACAATTCTAATCTGACCTTTATCCCAATCGCATAACAACAACCGTTTGGTTCGCAATTTGATTTTGGCTTGATCTGACTGCGACGCCATGTGGGCCGAAACATCTCCCGAGGAAGTTCTTGAACCAATGACAGCATGAGTATCGACCCCAATGTGCATTACAACAGGGGAGTATGTCATATAAATGCTAAGCGACATTTCATTAAAGCCACTGGCGATACAGCTCCTCAACAAATCACCTCGCGACATCAGACCTGACGGAGAAGCGCGTATTCCATCCACAAGAGCTCGCTCTATGCTTGACAGCTCCAATTTGTAGTCCAACTCCTCATTGGAAGATACCATAGCGTCTTTCAAACTATACTTCGAAGACTGAGCAAGAAAAGCCTCAATGGCTGACGCACTCGGAGGTACTATCTCCTTCGCTCCTCCACCTCTTGAAGAATTCCTAAACGTAGCCAACCTACGATATCCATCGCAGACGTACTCGATAGATATTGGGTCACATACACTGAGAACTTTTCGCAGTACATTCTCTAGTCGGTTACGACTAATCGCGACATCATTGACGGGAATCCACCAAATATATTCATCATCAATTGCTTTCCAACCACCAATATTTTTAACAATATTAAGAACCTCAGAAAATTCTAGGGTACTTGAATTTTTGGATACTGCTTTGAAAACCAATCTCAAATCAGCAATGCCGTTCCTACTATAATGCTTTGATAATTGAGTATGAATCTGATTCACTGCTGCGGAATCGCCTCCTACTATCAGCGTCCCATCTCTCATTCTCGACATTGAAAGATCGTCTTCTGGTGCTCTCAGTATCCTTGAAAAAAGCAATATCGACTCGACAGATACGCCAATTTTGGATACACCGCTAGAGATGAGTTCGTTCTGAATCGATTCAGCACTCGATCCGAGAGAGTCTCGAATGATTGTAATTGCCTGCGGCAGTTTCGGCATAAAAATAGGAGCAAAACCGGGGATTGATTTAGCTCCTTTTAGCACCTTCGACTCTAACTGACGAATGCGCTCTCTAGTTATCCCTGCTAAATTGCCACATTGCTCCAAAGTCAAAATACCGTCTCGATTTATACCAAAACGATTATGTATAGCATTGAGGTTTTCTTCTTTTATTCGCTTATAGAAAACCGATATGAAGTCTTCAAACTGTTTCTCAAGTGGGAGCTTCTCTATACGTAAAACCCTCTCATGCGTAGACGCAATGAGGCTTCTAAGTCTCTTGCGATCCTGCACTGTCCACAATTGATAACCTCCCTCCAAAAACTCAAAAAGATCTTCTAGTGTACTTCCTGCCTGGTAGCTCTTATCAGGGAGGTTGATGTCGAGTTCAGGGAATCTTGGGTCTCCTCGATGGATCTCATTTAATCCACTAATCTTCTGCATATTTGCTACTAAATTACCAATCTCTGCATTTAGATCATTGTCTGCAAGCTCTACATCTCTTGGATTTTCTGCCAACTCTTGACTCGCTGAACAATCAAAATCTTCCATTTTATTAAGAAATTCCATGATAGATTTTGCACCCATAGCATAAATCCGGCTCAAATCGAGAAGAGTTATTTCTCGGGCATGCACTTTTCCACCACGGCTATCTAAAAATGAAACGATGCAGTTGGAAGTTCTAATGGATAGACCGAGCTCTTTAACAATTTCATATGTAAGAATAAGATTTGAATCAGGGAAGCAAGTAGAATTAGCTTTCGTCATTTCCGGAGCCCTTCGCGTGATTAAAATATTAATATAATGATTAACTGCTTTAACCTCCGCTACGGACAATGAGTTGAAACTAGAGGGTAAATCTCCGAGTTTCGAATCCCCACTAAGGTTAAAAATATCCTTAATCCAAACTGGAAGTTTTTGCCCGTAAAAGATATCCCGAATAGCTTGTGATAGATCAATACTCATTATTTATTTTTTTTCATTGACAACTAGATTAAAGGCATCATACCATCAGTGTCAACATTTTTAAATATATATACTTATGAAAAAGTACGATTTAGTTACCGTGGCGATGCGAATACTGGGCGGAGACGATCACGCTTTGGATATTGAAGACATTGCGATGAAATGCGAGGAGTTAGCACCCGGCAGTTTTGCATGGAGAAAATATAGAAACCAAATTAATTTGGAATTAGTAGGGTTTGCTGTTCGAGATGCAAAAAAACCTAAATATGGCGGGCTTGTCTCCGGATCACACGCAAAAGGCTGGAGACTAACTGCTCCCGGCGTAGCACAAGCTAACAAATTGCTCGCCGATCTCGGCTCCGACGACATACTCCAGGTTCAGCCCACAAAGCACCGAAACTTGGATGAAAACCGAAATAACCGCGAATTAATTCGATTGCGAGAATCCAGCGCCTTCAAAGAATGGCAAACCTCAACCGAGGCTTCGAAACTCGCCCTTACCCAACTTCTACGCATAAACGCCTACGCTTCTCAAGACTCTATAGATGTTAAGGTCGCCAGACTAGCTAAGGTAATTGGACTGGACGAAGAAGTTGACACCTTCGTCAACTATATCATCTCCCGGAAACAGGACTTACTATGAATAATATAAATGTAACCAGCCACATAGGCAGGGACCTACTCCAATCCGCGAATATGTTCAAGACCGCTGATGTAGCAGTTTGGGAGTATGTAGTTAATAGCCTCGAATACGTCACATTAGGCACAACGCCTAAAATCACGATAGATATAGATAACAGAGGAAAAAGCATCACGATTCGCGACAACGGACGAGGCATGGACCTCGCTGGTCTAAGTAATTTCTTCACCATGCACGGTGAGAATATAGACCGAAAACAGGGCATCCAGGGAAGGGGGAAGTTCGGTACAGGCAAGTCAGCGGCATTTGGAATCGGGAAAAGACTAACTGTATCTAGTGTTGTAGATAATATTCAAAATACCATTACTTTACATAGAGCCGATATAGACGCGTCTGATGGCGGCGAAATTCCCGTAGAAATAATTGAGTCGGGCTTGAGGCTCGAAGGCATAAGGAATGGCACCGTAATTAGAATTGAAGAAATATTTGTTCCCAAAATTGATTCGCAAAAAATCATTAAAAAGGTTGAAAAGCATCTTCAGTCCTTTCGGCATTCAAGCCCAGAGATTTTAGTTGGAGATCATATTTGCACATATAAAGAACCTTTCTTCCAAGAAACAGTAACGTTCACCCCTGAAGAAAACCTAAAAAGATACCTTGGGGATACGCAGCTAATAGTTAAAACGTCACAAAAACCTCTAGACCGCGATGAGAGAGGAATCCTTGTAAGCTGCGGGCCTGGCAATCTTGTCGCCATGGTCGACGCTGGCGTTTGCTCAAAAGAGATGGGAGAGTTTCTATTTGGTGACATCGATGTGCCAACTCTTGAGAGCAATGAGTATGATATGGATGCATTCAGCTCCTCAAGGGACATGGACTTGAGACCGGAGCATCCAGTGGTCATAGCTCTGACAATGTTCATCGGAACATCTTTGGAGGAAGTACGCAAAGAACTAGTAAAACAAAAGAAAGAGGCGCTCAAAACTGAAGTAAGCAAGAGGCTGAAAGAGCAAGCTGACAAAATAGCCGACCTGCTCAATAGCGATTTCAAGGAGTTAAACGACAAGGTTTTAGAAATAAGGTCATCCACATCAAATTTCGGAAAATTTGCACAGAAGCCGGCAGAACAAAATGAGGATGATGGACAAGGATGGGTGAGCGGTCTGGAGGAAAGAGGCGAATTAACTGACAAAGAATTTCCTATTTTTGAAAGCGGTGACACTCCGCATATACCTCAGCCCTCGCCGAACCCTGGCCCAGAAACGCCTAATTCTGGCGAACCTGATAAAGAAGGAACAGCGTCACTCGACGCCACAGATATGGTTGAAGCAAGAAAGCCCAGACGACCAAAAGGCGGCTTTAGTGTTGAATACAAACACATGGGAGCTTCTCATGATAGAGCTACGTATACCGCAGATAAAGGAGTGTTTACAGTCAACCTCGACCATCCGCTGGTTCACAGCGCATCAACCAATCTTGGCATCAGCGATCTAGGCTTCCAGCGTCTAAGCCATGAGATAATTTTCTCTGAATATGCTCTTGCGCTGGCAAACATGGCCGCAGTTGATGACCCTGATATTCCAGCAGACGATGTGATCTACGATGCAAGGGAAACTCTGAACCGGATATCAATCAAAAGCGCCATCCTTTACGAGAGCCAGTAGGTATTGGTAGTTAAATTATCAATCTCGATAAAGACAACTGTTAGATTAACAAATAAAGTGTAATGACAAGTAAACGTGCTTAGCCGAGAGAAATTACAAAGATGGCGCTCTTTATCGCAGCTGCATTTTTTCAAGATAAAAAGGTGCTCATCCGAAGATATCGAAAGTTTTCAGCTGAAAAACTCTGGATCATTCGCGAAAGGCTTTTTGAAGAATGGGGGGCAAATAGTACCGCCATGCAAGTGGGCTTGGCTCATCTACACTTTAATCGGTACTGACAACTTAACTTCCATTAGTCAGTAAATTAGCAAATCCCTTGCCATCAAACCATTGCGGCATTTTCCCAAGACGCAAAGGCGCGCAGCCGAAAATAACGGTAATTCTCAGCTGACACCAAATGCCTGCCAAGGCAAAAGACTTTGCACAATCTTGCTTTTCAGTTTCTTTCTGAGGGCCAATGTAGATGCATTTTAAGTCAATCAAATAGAACATTGTTTTCTATCTAGTATTGCTGTTTTTCCATAATCACGCCTCTGACACCACCACGCGGATTCTCGGTGTCGCCCTTCCTCCTCGGAATCAAGTGTATGTGGCAATGAAATATAGTCTGGCCCGCATCCTCACCACAATTCATACCAATGTTGAATCCAGTAACATCAGCATCTTCAGCCTGAATTAGTTCTTTATGCTTCTTCAATAACCCTTGAAGGTCTTCCAACTCTGCATCATTGAGACCAAAGTAGTCCGTCACATGTCGCTTGGGGATTACTAACGCATGTAATGGCGTAACAGGAAACCCATCCCGGATAACGAAGAAAAGTTCAGATTCATCCACGATACGCTCGCTCTCTATACTACAAAATGCACATTTACTCATTCTCTTAACTCTTTTCTCAGACGGGGCTTCCACTTTTCCTTACTTGGAATCGCCTCAACCGCTCCGTTATACATCGACTGCAAGAAAGCCTTTCTATCAGACTCTGTTCTGCCGGTCTGGTTGACTATCGTCTCTCTCAGAGGGTGGTGGCTCTCCACATAATAGTTATTTCTATCATTCAAGGCATAAAGAAAATCTAGATGCGCAATTCTTTCAAATTTACCACCTTCACCTCTGTTACACTCTTTGCACGCAAGCACCAGGTTCCACACTTGATCAACATTCATGATACCCGAGGACTTCAGCTTATGCGGAAAGAAATGATCTACATCGCAAGAGTTCTCATACCCCTGTTCGATAAGTATGTCTTTTGAACAGTAGAAGCAACTACCTTTCTGATATCCGTTGAGCGCATCTCTTGAAGACGAAATACTGATTCTTCTAGCTTCAGGGTTATGCACAAACAGTTCATTACTTTCAATATCTGCGTTCACTTGGATCAGGTTTGGACTAATCCCCAACGATATAGCTGTCTCCCAAAGCCGCCATCTCGACTCAACTTCATATCCAAAATTTGAAGACTGCGAAGACTTCAATAGCTGATAAAAATTGTCTGTAAGGATTATGCCTTTCTCGTCCTTTCGCTTGTCCTCGAAGAATCTTGGCACCTCGTTTCCAGACACTTTGTGAAAGGCGTCAATGACATTCACAAATCCCAATTTAATAGCTTGAGCTCTCAATTCGTCTTGTGCGATTTGCTCAGAATTATACTGGCGACAGTAATCTAGGAACTTGCTGGACTTCGAGGTTACCTGTTTATCGTTATGTTCCAGGTGTTGAGCAACATTAAGCGCAAAAGGTAACGCAAGATCTTCCATTCTTATTAGCGTGCTATCTGCTTGTACCTCCAGAAGGGTTTTGGCAAGAGCAAATTTATAGGAGGCGACATTATTTCCGAGCAAAACAATTGCCCGCCAATAGGTGCTTAACGAAGGATCCTTGTCAATAAACATCTAATCGTCGCTCGCTGGAATTCCGATCAGTTTCAATGAATCTACGCATTATCCTCCATCTATCAACACGGTACTGACAACTTAACTTCCACTACGACCAGCTTTCCGTGCTGCGTTATATAGAGTATATCCAATGGTCCGGCAGGGGTATTCAGCTCACAACACACAGGCAACATACCCGAGAATATATTGTCGATATCCTCGATTGGTATGGATGACGGGTTATTGAAAAGGAAATTCTGCAACCACTTCTCGTCATAAAAGAAATCTGAATTAGATTGCAGACCGATTTTCTCTAAAGGCCTAGGTATGCCATCAGATATGAGAACAGGGGAAGGAAATGCGGATTTACTCATAAGTCACCAATTTAGTATTCTACATCTATCGATAGTCTAGCTGGATCTATGAAGCCATCTTCTGTGAATCGGGCATAACCACAACCTCAATGTCCTGAGCGGCACACAGTTCAGACATCAGCTCGTCATTCTTGCTGCATATCGCCACCGTTCTGATTGAGAGCGGGTTCAGCTTCATCAAAAGCTCTCTCGAGAAGAACGCTTGACCCATCAAGTACATCCCCAACCGACTCCCTTTTGTCTGAATACAGATAACGTCTCTGCCGGAGATATCAAAACTTCCTCCGCTTCGAACAGTAGTTTCTTCACCGAGAACGATTAAACCATCTATCAAGCGCCTAGCAACATTCCCGCCAGAGTTTGCAGATACAGCCTGAAATTCTTCTATGAGGAGACCTCCGACTTTTTCCCAATAAGCTCTGGTTCTCCATGACTCATGCTTACTCATAATACTTACCCTGCGACTTTAGAGCCTTGAACCTTGCCCAAAACATCTCCTTAATTCACTCGCCTCAAAAACTCTCTGTATCAGTAGGACTAAATTTCATCTTGAGAGCAGGAAAAGCATCAATCATAGACTGAACAACTTTAGGAACTCCTCTCCCCCATTGGTTCGAAAGCACATATGTCTTCCCATCAATAAAAAACATCTCTCCTTCTTTGCAAAAATATCTTTTGGTTCGAGGTCGCTCCGCATGGGGATCATCTTTACAAAGCTCGATAGACAGTGCCGTCTCATCTAACTCTCCATCGAAGATTTTAAACATTCTGTTCTTTCTACCTGGCACAAATTCAGCCACTGCCTCTGGGGCAATTCCACTTTCAATGGCTGCTTTCACTGTCCTATACATTAAATGCCGCTTTGGTAGGTTTCTATGAACCTCTTGCCCAATAGCAAGGTCAAATCTAGTGGTATCTATATTTGATGATCGTACCTTTTTTACTTCTTGCTTTTTTTCATTTAGCTGAACTTGATATTGCTCAGTCTCTGGCAGAGGTATGACTGTCTGCACATCCAGCAGAGTTTTATTACCATCTTGATAAGGCCTAATCCTGATACATCTTATATCTACACTTTTTTCATTCAACCACAGTACTGCGCTTGTGACCTCCTTCGAAAACTCAGCAGCAGCCAGAATAATTCGAACATCATTCCCGAAACTTTCTTCGTCGGGCTCTTCTAGCTCTAAAAATTCTAAAAGATTTTCCTCAGCATTCGCTTCAGTACCTATGCTCTTTAAATACCCTTCGTATATATCAACAACTTTACTGAAAGTAAGATTTGCGATCATTGCAGCGTATCTAATAGCCTGTAACTCCATATGACCGCCATCTTCAGACCGCTTCAACTCAATGACGACAAGATTTGCATCCTTATCAATACCCAAAAGATCAATACGCCGACGGCTATCCGCCCAGTCACCAAATTCCTCACCAACTACTAAAGTGTTTGGCGCGATAACTTCAATCTGAGCTCTGAGAAGGCGCTGTAAATCCTGACGCTCACGAATGCCTTGCTCAGAAAAAGTAGTACTTCGAATCTTTATCAGTTCGTTCTCGGCTAACTCATAAATCGCCATATCTCATCCAACTCCGACTAACAATTTCTATACTAGGAATCTCATCCTCAAAAATAGCTTACAAGGAAACGCAATACAAAGATTTAGCAAGACTCCAACAGATTAGAGGCACCCTGCTAAAACCGCTTTAACTCTATCCAAGTCCTCGGCACTCAACACAAGCTCATACTTGTTCGCCAGAAAATCCCACTTCCTCACGTACTCACAATGGTAATTCACATCCGGCGGCATCCATTCGCTGGGCCCCTTGGCGCTCTTCGATTGGTTCTCTCCGTCGTCCACGGCCAACAAGTTCTCTGGGTCATTGGCGAACAGCTTCTTCACGAAGGGTGACCACACCGCTCCTCCGTGCAAATGTGCGTAGTTCAATGGGATCACGTGATCGATGTCCAGGTCACTTGCCAGCGTGTAGGTGCCGCCCGTGTAAGGATCGAGCCACTGGCCGGTTGAGACCGTGCAGCCGGTGGAGCTCGTGAAAGTCACCGCGACCTCGCTCGACGATATCAGCAGCTCATGCCTAGTGTTCTGGCAGTCTTTGTCGAAGTCCTCCCAATGCTTCCAATCATCCCTGTCGTAGGTCAGCAGATCCAGCTCGACGGCACTGGCCAATGAGAAGGCGCTGAAATCCTCCGACGCTTGAAGTGCTATGGCGTAATAAGACAGCACATCATCGATCTGAGCCTCCAACACGGGTATCTGAAGCAGCCGACTGGACGTGGGAAACGTGGGCAGTTGCGCGAAGGTGTGGCCGCTCAGCAGCACAAGGAAGGCGGCTGCGGGGAAGCGAAGGTGTCTGTTCAAAAGGAGGACCTCTAAATCATCGGTCACCGACGATAAACCGGGGTCAACCTTGCGTCAACCAATCACAACGCCAATTTTGAACCAATGTCGCCCACCGGTCACCCAAAGCAGTTTGCGGAAAAATTGCCATCTTATATGAATACAAATTCACTATTCATATAGGTACCTCGCATGGCCAACCTCCAATCACTGCTCACCCTCTTATGCTCTACCATTCCGTATGACCAATCTGCATCAACCCTCGGCCACCTCACCGTCAACCAGCCTCTGAAGTCGATTTCAGCTTGGAATCGCTCAAGTCTCGACTTCTCTCATTCAACTCTCATGTTCACTGTCTCCCCTGACCATTTCCTCGGCTGCCTGCTGCGGTTTGAAGACGGCTCACCGTCATTGCCCTCCTGGCGATCGTTGGCTGAGTACAAAGAAGCCTTCCTCGTGGCGGACCTCCCCAACCCTCTCCCCTGGAAAGAAATCCTCAATCGCTTCAACACAGCTGAGCTCATCGGCGAAGACCCCGAAGTGGACTCACTGGCCATTGAGATCGTGGCCGGTCACAAAGCCGCCGGATCAAGACGGTGGCAAAGACTACTGAACGACCTCACCTAAACAATCAATCAAAAGGAAATAACCATGATCAAGAAAACTACAACTGAAAGCACCAAAATGACTTCCATCAGAACAGGCACCTGCAAGACTCTTTCTCAAAAAAGTGAACTGAAATACTCCGTCGGGGTTAATCCATCCAAGGCCGTTTGCATATGCGTCACCAGTAACGACGGCGGCGGATTCTTCTCACCTGAGTGGATTGCTTGGAAGGACATTGAAGCGGCGATCAAGGAAGCTGAACCGGTGACCTCAATCGGTAATCATCCCCAAAATTAACTGACATCTAAAGTAGAATTTTCTCATAATAGGGCTA
>JAQBSZ010000041.1 GCA_027623555.1 Pseudomonadota bacterium
CTTACCATGGTCAACGTGACCAATCGTGCCTACGTTGACATGTACCTTGTTTCTTTCAAATTTTGCCTTCGCCACAATCTAATCCTCTTAGTTGTTATTGATAATGCCTTCAGCAATGTTGCCAGGCACTTCAGCATATTTTAAAAATTCCATGGTAAAGGTTGCTCGACCCTGGGTCGCGGAACGCAGATCAGTCGCGTAACCAAACATTTCTGACAGCGGGACTTCGGCGTCGATTACCTTTCCGCTCGCACTGTCTTCCATGCCCTGTACCATACCGCGACGCCGATTCAGGTCGCCCATCACGTCACCCATGTAATCTTCTGGAGTTACCACTTCCACCGACATGATGGGTTCCAACAGGGCGGGATCAGCTTCCAGTGCGCCTTTCCTGAGTGCCAGGGAACCGGCAATCTTGAAAGCCATCTCGCTGGAGTCAACGTCGTGAAAGGAACCGTCATAAAGGGTTACCCTCATGGCCAGCAGCGGATATCCTGCCAGACAGCCATTCTTCATCTGCTCTTGCACACCCTTGTCTACCGCAGGGATATACTCCTTTGGCACGATACCGCCGACGATTGCATTCACGAATTCGTAATCGGCATCCGGGTCGAGGGGTTCCAGACGCAACCAGACATGCCCGTATTGACCTCGGCCACCGGATTGCTTGACGTGTTTGCCTTCAATCTCGACAGTTTTCTTAATGGTTTCGCGATAGGCAACCTGCGGCTTACCGATATTCGCTTCAACAGAAAACTCACGACGCATTCGATCTACCAGAACATCCAGATGCAGCTCACCCATTCCAGAGATAATGGTCTGGCCGGATTCTTCGTCGGTTTCCACACGAAATGACGGGTCTTCCTGGGCGAGTTTACCCAGCGCGATACTCATCTTTTCCTGGTCCGCTTTGCTCTTTGGCTCCACCGCAACGGAGATTACCGGCTCGGGAAAGTCCATCTTTTCCAGGGTAACAATATGGTTGGGATCGCAAAGAGTCTCACCGGTAGTGACATCCTTCAGGCCGATGGCGGCGGCTATGTCTCCGGCCAGTACTTGCTTGATCTCTTCACGGGTGTTGGAGTGCATCTGCACCATTCGTCCGACACGTTCTTTCCTGAATTTCAGCGGGTTGTATACCGTGTCACCTGAATCCAGCGAACCGGAATAGACCCGGAAAAATGTCAGCGTTCCAACGTAGGGATCTGTGGCAATCTTGAATGCCAGGGCAGCGAAAGGAGCATTATCATCGGCTGCACAGGTTGTGGCCGAGCCATCCTCCAGCACACCTTCGATCGCTTTTACTTCAGTCGGGGCTGGCATGTAGTCAATGACTGCATCCAGCATGGCCTGCACGCCCTTGTTTTTGAACGCGGAGCCGCAAAGTACCGGCACGATTTCGTTAGCCAGTGTCCGCTGACGAATACCAGCCATGATGTCTTTTTCGCTGAGTTCCTCAGTTTCGACATACTTCTCCATAACTTCTTCATTGGCTTCAGCAGCAGCTTCCACCATGTTGGCCCGCCATTCATCACAGAGTGCCTGCATGTCGGCAGGAATATCCTCGTAGGTAAAAGTTGCTCCCTGGTCTTCCTCGCTCCAGATGATGGCTTTCATCTTGACCAGGTCAATCACACCCTTGAATTTTTCTTCTGCGCCTATAGCCAGTTGCAGAGGAACAGGATTGGCACCGAGACGTTCTTTCATCTGCTTGACGACCTTGAGGAAATCTGCACCGGCCCGGTCCATCTTATTCACGAATACCAAGCGCGGAACTTCGTAGCGGTTTGCCTGACGCCAGACTGTTTCGGTTTGTGGTTGTACGCCGGAGGTAGCACACAACACTACTACCGCACCATCCAGTACCCGCAGGGAGCGCTCTACTTCGATTGTGAAGTCTACGTGTCCTGGGGTATCGATGATATTGATACGATGCTCGTCGTACTGCTTATCCATACCGCTCCAGAAACAGGTCGTTGCAGCAGAAGTAATGGTGATGCCACGCTCCTGTTCCTGCTCCATCCAGTCCATCGTGGCAGCGCCATCGTGCACTTCACCCATCTTGTGGGAGATACCCGTGTAAAAAAGCACGCGCTCGGTGGTGGTAGTCTTACCAGCGTCCACGTGCGCCGCAATTCCTATGTTTCGATAACGGTTCAGGGGGTGTTTTCTAGCCACAGCTGTACCCTCAATAAATAAATCTGTTCAGTTTGGAAAAAATATTTTTAAAGCAGTCGAAAAGCCTATCGTGCGATCTAAAACCGGTAATGTGAAAAAGCGCGATTTGCTTCTGCCATTCGGTGCACGTCTTCGCGCTTCCTGACGGCACTTCCGCGACCTTCCGAAGCATCAGTAATTTCACCGGCCAGGCGCAGGGCCATAGATTTCTCACCCCGAGCTCGCGAATGCTCGACCAGCCAGCGCATGGCCAATGCATGGCGACGCTCGGCACGGACTTCAACCGGTACCTGGTAAGTGGCACCACCGACACGGCGAGACTTCACCTCGACCATCGGCGCGATGCTGTCCAGGGCTTTTTCAAAGACTTCGAGGGGATCGGAACCGGATTTCTCAGCAACGACTTTCAGTGCCCCGTACACGATCTTCTCGGCAACAGATTTCTTGCCGTCGACCATGACGTGGTTCATAAATTTTGCTAGGACTTTACTTCCGAATTTTGGATCTGGCAAAACTCCACGTTTTGCCGCGACTCTTCTTCTAGGCATATGCGACCTCTATGTTTATTCAGGTTAACCCAGGGTCCCTTACTGGCTACAAAACTCCAGCAAGCACCTGGCCTTACTCAATCTCATCGTCTGTTTAGAGAGCATTGATGAGTCGCGCATCCTTACGCTTGTGTTTGGCTCATTGAATCTTCGAGTTAGCCCCTCTGGAGTGACCGACCCAGGTTTGTTATTTAGGGCGTTTCGCTCCGTACTTGGAGCGGCCTTGCCGACGATCAGAAACACCGGAGGTATCCAGACTGCCACGCACTGTGTGATAGCGCACTCCAGGCAGATCCTTGACTCGACCGCCACGAATCAAAACCACGGAGTGTTCCTGTAGATTGTGACCCTCACCACCAATATAAGAGGTAACCTCATAACCATTTACCAGACGCACCCGACAAACCTTTCTCAGTGCTGAATTTGGCTTCTTGGGTGTGGTTGTATACACCCTGGTGCAGACACCACGCTTCTGCGGTGAAGCCTGTAGGGCAGGTACACCACTCTTGGTGATCTTGCTCTTGCGCGGCTTGCGTACTAACTGGTTGATAGTGGCCATGAATACTCGTTAAAACCTCGTTTTCTTCGTAAATCGTAGTTTTTGCTAAAGAATCTGCTGCCGACTGCGAAGGAGGCGAGAGTTTAATGACCTGCAGAGTCATAGTCAACATCCTGCATAGATTGAGCGCTCGTTTTTACAAGCCCTCAGACACCCAGTCTTCGTTCTTCAAATGACTATAACCCCAGATTGGTTCCCTACAGCGCTCAACGGGGCATAGTCAACATCCTGCTCGGATTGAGCGCTCGTTTTTACCAGCCCCAGGCACCCTGCCTTCGCTCTTCAAATGACTATACCCCAAGTTGGCTCCTTTCAGCGCTCAACGGGGACATAGTCAACATCCTGTAAGGATTGAGCGCTCGTTACTTCAAGCCCAAAGCAGCCTGCCTTTGTTCTTCAATCGACTATAACCCCAGATTAGCTCCTTTCAACGCTCAACGGGGTCATAGTCAACATCCTTCTTGGATTGAGCGCGCGTTTTTACAAGCCCCAGGCACCCTGCCTTCGTACTGCATATGACGATAACTCCGGATTGGCTCTCTGCAGCGCTCAACCGACCTTAGTCAACCGTGCGGTCTGCCAAAAAGCTGGATATTCCTAGCTTCCAGCCTCTTCCTTCAGCTCCTCGTTGAGTGCTTCACTCAAAGCAGCCTCTACTTCGCTGGCACTCACCGAGTCCAGATCAGCAGCCTTCTCTGCATAGCCCTTCTTGCGTGCTTCATGATAGGCAAGCCCGGTTCCTGCCGGAATCAGTCTGCCGACAACCACGTTTTCTTTCAAGCCACGCAGGAAGTCACGCTTGCCAGTGACGGCCGCTTCGGTGAGCACGCGGGTAGTTTCCTGGAATGAAGCGGCAGAAATAAAGGATTCTGTAGCCAGTGAAGCCTTGGTGATACCGAGCAACATCCGCTCGAACCTCGCCGGTTCCTTGCTGCCTGCTTCCAGGTCATCATTGACCTCGAGGATCTGCGTGTAAGTCAGCTGCTCGCCCTTGATCAGGTTGGAGTCGCCTGGATGGGTAATTTCTATCTTTCTCAGCATCTGGCGAACGATAACCTCGATGTGCTTGTCATTAATGCGCACACCCTGTAGTCGATACACATCCTGTACTTCATTGACGATGTACTGTGCCAGCGACTCCACACCCTTCAGCCTGAGAATATCATGCGGTGCAGGTGGGCCTTCAGAAACGACTTCACCCTTCTCGATATATTCACCCTCGAACACCGTCATGGTGCGCCACTTCGGAATCAGGACTTCATAGTGATCTGATCCATCGATTGGATTCACGCCATCTTTCGGAGTAATAACCAGTCGCCGCTTGCCTTTAGTCTCCTTACCGAAACTGACCGTCCCGGAAATCTCCGCCAGAATCGCCGGTTCTTTCGGCCTGCGCGCTTCAAACAGGTCGGCAACCCTTGGCAGACCACCGGTGATATCACGGGTCTTGGAACCTTCCTGCGGAATACGGGCGATAACGTCACCGATGTTCAGGTCGGCCCCGTCTCGCAAACCGATAATCGCGCTGGCTGGCAGGAAATAGTGTGCCGGTACATTAGTACCTGGCAGGCAAATTTCCTTGCCTTTCTTGTCTACAACGTTAACCGCAGGCCTGAGTTCCTTGGCCGAAGAGGAGCGCTCTGCCGGATCGATAACGGAGATACTGGACAGTCCGGTAATCTCGTCAGTCTGTTCACGCACGGTGATGCCTTCTTCCATGGCCTCGAATGCCACTTTACCCGCCACTTCAGAGACGATCGGGTGGGTGTGCGGATCCCAGGTTGCAACAACCTGCCCTGCCTCGACTTCAATTTTCCTTCCGACTGTAATCAAGGCCCCGTAAGGTAACTTGTAGCGCTCTCTCTCTCTTCCGTTAGTATCGTTAACGATCAATTCGCCAGAGCGAGAAACTACCACCAGTTCTCCCTTGATGTTTTCTACTGTCTTCATATTGCTCAGGTGAATGTGCCCGGTGTTCTTAACCTGGACATTGTCCGAGGCTGTGGCTCGCGACGCCGCACCACCGATGTGGAACGTACGCATGGTCAACTGCGTGCCAGGTTCACCGATTGATTGGGCAGCAATTACACCAACGGCTTCACCCACATTAGCAACATGACCACGTGCCAGGTCTCTTCCATAGCACATACTGCAGATTCCGAAACGGGTTTCACAGGTAATCGGCGAGCGTACATGAACCTGGTCAACACCGCAGGTCTCCAACATATCCACCATTGGTTCGTTTATCACGGTGCCTGCTTCTGCAACCACCTTGCCAGTATCTTCATGCACGACATCGGCTGCCAGCACACGACCCAGTACGCGATCACCCAGTGGTGCGATGATGTCGCCCCCTTCGATGATCGGTGTCATGGTCAGGCCCTCGTTAGTACCGCAATCATGTTCGGTAATAACCAGATCCTGGGAAATATCCACCAGACGACGAGTCAGGTATCCCGAGTTCGCTGTCTTCAGTGCTGTATCCGCCAGCCCCTTTCGAGCTCCGTGGGTTGAAGTAAAGTACTGCGATACACTCAGCCCTTCTCGGAAGTTCGCGGTAATGGGCGTCTCGATAATGGAGCCGTCAGGACGGGCCATCAATCCACGCATACCAGCTAATTGTCTGATCTGGGCCGGGGAACCCCTGGCTCCGGAATCCGCATAAATATAGACTGAATTAAATGATTCCTGACTCTCTTCCTTGCCTTCCTTGTTAATAACCTTTTCAGTGGACAAGCCCTCCATCATGGATTTCGCAACGATGTCGTTGGCCCGTGACCAGATATCAATTACCTTGTTGTACTTCTCACCCTGGGTAACCAGGCCGGAAGCAAACTGCGCTTCGATTTCTTCCACTTCGGAATTGGCCGCGCCAATAATGGCTGCCTTCTCATCGGGTATAACAAAATCGTTAACACCAATTGATGAACCGGAACGGGTAGAAAACTTGTAGCCGGTGTACATCAACTGGTCAGCGAAAATCACGGTTTCTTTCAGCCCTACATTTCGATAACAGGCATTGAGAATTTGCGAGATGGCCTTCTTGGCCATCTTGCGATTCACCATGGAAAATGGCAGCCCTTTCGGAACAATGTTGAAAAGCAACACCCGTCCCACAGTGCTATCGACGATCTCTGTCTTGGTAGTCTTTTCGCCATTCTCATCCAGTGAAGTATCGGTTATGCGTACCTTGATGCGCGCCTGCAGGTCTGCAGACTTGGTTTCATAAGCGCGTTGCACTTCCCTTGCATCGGCGAAGATCATGCCCTCGCCCTTGGCATTAACGCGCTCGCGAGTCATGTAGTAAAGGCCGAGAACCACGTCCTGGGAAGGCACGATGATTGGCTCACCATTAGCCGGCGCCAGGATGTTGTTGGTGGACATCATCAGGGTTCGGGCTTCCAATTGCGCCTCCAGTGTCAGAGGCACGTGTACCGCCATCTGGTCACCATCGAAGTCGGCATTGTATGCCGCACAAACCAGGGGATGCAGTTGAATTGCCTTACCTTCGATCAGCACCGGCTCAAAAGCCTGAATACCGAGACGGTGAAGTGTCGGTGCCCGGTTCAGTAACACCGGATGTTCACGAATGACGTCGGCGAGAATATCCCAAACCTCGGCAGTCTCTCGCTCTACCATTTTCTTTGCGGCCTTGATAGTCGTCGCCAGGCCACGTCGTTCTAATTTGCCGAATATGAATGGCTTGAACAATTCCAGCGCCATCTTCTTGGGCAGACCACATTGATGCAACCTCAAGGTCGGACCCACCACGATTACCGATCTGCCGGAGTAGTCAACACGCTTACCCAGCAGGTTCTGGCGGAAACGACCTTGTTTACCCTTGATCATATCAGCGAGTGATTTCAGCGGGCGCTTGTTGGAACCCGTAATCGCTCTTCCGCGACGACCGTTATCCAGTAGCGCATCGACAGCCTCCTGCAGCATCCGCTTCTCGTTGCGCACTATTATGTCCGGTGCATTGAGATCAAGCAGTCGCTTCAGTCGATTGTTACGATTGATAACCCGCCGATACAGGTCATTCAGGTCAGAAGTCGCAAAGCGACCACCGTCCAGAGGTACCAGTGGGCGCAAGTCCGGTGGCAGGACAGGCAATACCGTCATTACCATCCACTCTGGCTTGTTCCCGGATTCCACGAACGCTTCCAGCAACTTGAGTCGCTTGGAGAGTTTCTTCAGCTTGGTCTCGGAATTGGTAGCAGGAATTTCCTCGCGCAGTCGGGCAACCTCACTGTCTACGTCCATGTCCTTCATTAATGCCTGGACCGCTTCGGCACCCATTTTCGCTTCGAACTCATCACTCCATTCTTCCATGGCTTCGTAATACTGCTCGTCAGTGAGCAACTGCCCCTTCTCCAAAGTGGTCATACCCGGGTCGGTGACAACAAAGGATTCAAAATACAGAATGCGCTCGATATCTCTGAGCGTCATGTCCAACAATAAGCCAATGCGAGATGGCAGACTCTTTAAAAACCAGATATGAGCGACCGGACTGGCCAACTCAATATGACCCATGCGATCGCGGCGCACCTTCGAAAGAGCCACTTCCACGCCACACTTCTCGCAGATGACGCCGCGATGCTTGAGACGTTTGTACTTGCCACAAAGACACTCATAGTCCTTAACCGGGCCAAATATCTTCGCGCAGAACAATCCGTCCCGCTCCGGTTTGAACGTACGATAGTTAATAGTTTCTGGTTTCTTAACCTCGCCGAATGACCAGGCCCGGATCATCTCCGGAGAAGCCAACCCAATTCGAATGGAATCAAACTCATCTGATTGTGATTGAGATTTCAACAACCCTAAAAGGTCTTTCATTCTGTTTCCTCCGTCCGAGCATTCGCTAAAGCTCGGACATTAATAATCACTGATTCATTTTGCTGGGAATTCGCGTACTTACTGATGAACTGGATTACTTGCTGACATCCAGTTCCATATCGATCGCCAGCGATCGAATTTCCTTCACCAGTACATTAAACGATTCCGGCATTGCTGGTTCCATTCGGTGGTCACCGTCAACGATGTTTTTATACATCTTGGTGCGTCCAGCAACGTCATCCGACTTAACGGTTAACATCTCCTGCAGCGTGTAGGCGGCGCCATAAGCCTCCAGCGCCCACACTTCCATCTCTCCGAAGCGTTGGCCACCAAACTGGGCCTTACCACCCAACGGTTGCTGCGTAACGAGGCTGTATGATCCGGTCGAGCGAGCGTGCATCTTGTCGTCAACCAGGTGGTTCAGCTTCAGCATATACATAATGCCAACTGTCACCTGTCGATCGAACGCTTCACCGGTTCGGCCATCAAAGAGTGTGACCTGACCACTTTCATCCATGTCAGCCAGCTTTAACATCTCTTTGATCTCAACCTCTGTGGCACCATCGAAAACCGGAGTAGCCATGGGCACACCGGCTCGCAGGTTTTCAGCCAGCTCGAATACCTCTGCCTCGTTCAGGCTGCGAATGTCCTCGCTACGCTCACCGATCTTGTTGTAAATCTCGGTGATGAGTTTGCGAACTTCCGTCACCTTCTTCTGCGCATCCAGCAACTTGCCGATCTTCTCGCCAAGTCCTTTCGCTGCTGCGCCAAGGTGGGTTTCCAGAATCTGGCCCACGTTCATGCGAGACGGCACCCCGAGTGGATTCAGAACAATATCCACCGGCTCACCGATTTCGTCATAAGGCATGTCCTCAACGGGCATGATCACCGAGATAACGCCCTTGTTTCCATGTCGGCCTGCCATCTTGTCGCCAGGCTGTATGCAACGCTTTATTGCAAGATAGACCTTAACGATCTTCAGAACTCCAGGCGCCAGGTCGTCTCCCTGGGTGAGTTTCTTCTTCTTGTCTTCGAAGCGCTCATCCAGGTCTTGCTTACGTTCCTTGAGTTGTTCTTCTGCACGGGTCAACTGCTTGTTCAGTGCATCGTTGGCCATGCGCAACTTAAACCAGTCGTCTTTTGGAAGATTACTCATATAATCATTGGTAACCTTCTGGCCTTTCTTCAGCTTGGGCCCGCCGGCTACCACTTTACCTGCCAGCGCCTTGTGCAGGCGCTCATATGTGGCAGCCTCGACTATGCGATATTCGTCGTCGATATCCTTGCGCACCTTTGCCAGCTGGTATTCCTCAATCTCGATGGCACGCTGATCTTTCTCCAGACCATCTCTGGTAAAGACCTGCACATCAATAACGGTTCCTTTCACACTGGTAGGGACACGCAATGAGGTATCTTTAACATCCGATGCCTTCTCACCAAAGATTGCTCGCAAGAGTTTCTCCTCGGGAGTCAGCTGGGTCTCACCCTTCGGAGTTACCTTGCCGACCAGGATATCCCCAGCGCCAACCTCGGCACCGATATAGACAATGCCGGATTCATCCAGCTTGCTGAGCGCGCCTTCGCCGACATTCGGAATGTCGGCGGTAATCTCTTCCGATCCCAGCTTGGTGTCGCGAGCCACACAGGTCAGTTCCTGAATGTGAATCGTGGTGAATCGGTCTTCTTTAACGACTCGCTCGGAGATCAGGATTGAGTCTTCAAAGTTGTAACCGTTCCAGGGCATAAAGGCGATGCGCATGTTTTGACCCAGCGCCAGTTCACCCATATCAATGGAAGGACCATCCGCGAGAATGTCACCACGATTTATGGTATCGCCTTCTTTAACCAGAGGACGTTGGCTGATACAGGTGTTCTGGTTGGAGCGGGTGTACTTGGTGAGATTGTAGATATCCACACCGGCTTCACCAGCATCGGTTTCTTCGTCATTTACACGCACGATAATACGTGCGGCGTCCACACTCTCGATCACACCACCACGAAATGCGACCACACAGACTCCGGAGTCACTGGCTACATTGCGTTCCATGCCGGTGCCGACCAGAGGCTTCTCAGTCTTCAGTGTCGGAACAGCCTGGCGCTGCATGTTGGAGCCCATCAAGGCGCGGTTGGCATCGTCATGTTCCAAAAATGGAATCAGCGCGGCTGCTACTGACACCATCTGTTGCGGAGCGACGTCCATGTAATCAACTTCTTCGCGCGGCTTCAAAGTAGTCTCACCCTTGTAGCGCACTGTCACCAGGTTTTCGACATAGCCCTTCTTCTTATCAAGCTGAGCACTGGCCTGTGCTATTACAAAATCACTTTCATCGATTGCCGACAGGTAATGAATCTCATCAGTTACCTTATTATTCACGACCTTGCGGTATGGGCTTTCCAGGAATCCATAGTGATTGGTTCGTGCATACGTCGCCAGAGAATTAATCAAGCCGATGTTTGGACCTTCCGGGGTCTCAATTGGACAGACTCGACCGTAGTGGGTCGGGTGCACGTCGCGCACTTCAAAGCCGGCGCGTTCACGCGTAAGACCGCCTGGACCGAGCGCGGAAACACGCCGCTTATGGGTTACTTCGGAAAGCGGATTGTTCTGATCCATGAACTGAGAAAGCTGGCTGGAGCCAAAGAATTCTTTGATGGCTGCCGCGACTGGCTTGGCATTGATCATATCCTGCGGCATCAGGCCTTCAGAATCGGCCATGCTCAGGCGTTCCTTAACAGCCCGCTCTACGCGCACCAATCCGACTCTGAACTGGTTTTCAGCCATTTCGCCGACCGAGCGAATACGGCGGTTCCCCAGGTGATCGATATCATCGACCGAGCCAAAACCATTGCGAATACCAACCAGCGTCTTGAGCACATCGACGATATCAGCAGCGTTTAATACCGGCTCCCCTTCAGTTTCGGGTCTACCCAAACGACGGTTGAACTTCATACGGCCGACTGCAGAAAGATCATATCTCTCCGGCGAGAAGAACAGGTTTGAGAACAGGTTCTCTGCCGATTCCTTGGTAGGTGGCTCACCCGGGCGCATCATGCGATAGATTTCCACCATGGCTTCCAGCTTGGAAGTTGTACCATCGATTCGCAAAGTATCGGAAACGAACGGACCACAATCCAGATCATTGGTATAGATAGTCTGGAATACTTTGACACCCTGCTCGAGAAACTCACCAACAAGCTCTTCGGTAAGCTCTGAATTGCAGGCAAACACAACCTCGCCTGTCTCTTCATCGATGATATCTGCCGCCAGAGAATTACCACTCAGAAAGTCATTGGTAACTTTCAGTTCTGTAAGCTTGGCGTCTTCCATCAGCCGAATATGACGACTGGTGATACGACGACCTTCTTCGACAATTAACTTGCCCTTCTTATCCTTAATCGGAAAATTGAGCACTTCGCCACGCAGTCGCGCCGGCACTAACTGTAGTGAAATAGTCGGTTCTTTGCCTTTAGAAACCTTAAACGTGTTGTTCTCATAGAACATTTGCAAGATTTCTTCAGAGCTGAACCCCAGTGCCCGCAATAGTATGGTAGCAGGTAGCTTGCGGCGGCGGTCTATCCGCACGTAAACCATGTCTTTTGGGTCGAATTCAAAGTCCAGCCATGAACCACGGTAAGGAATTACTCGCGCTGAATACAGCAATTTACCTGAGCTGTGGGTCTTGCCGCGATCATGATCGAAAAATACACCAGGAGACCTGTGCAGTTGTGAAACAACCACTCGCTCAGTACCATTAATAACGAAAGTACCGGATTCCGTCATTAACGGAATTTCGCCCATGTAAACTTCCTGTTCCTTTATATCCTTGATCGTTTGAGTGGTGGATTCCTTATCATAAAGAATCAATCGCACCTTCACTCTTAGCGATACAGAGTAGGTGGAGCCTCTCAGTTGACATTCTTTAACATCAAATCCGGGTTTCCCAAGGTCATAGCTAACATATTCCAGAACTGCTTTGCCTGAATAGCTAACAATTGGAAATACAGATTTAAACGCAGCGTTTAAGCCTTGATCAATGCGCTTCTCCACTGGAGTGTCCGCCTGCGTAAACTGTCGATAAGAATCGATCTGGATAGACAGCAAGTACGGGATGTCCATTGCACTTGGCAGCTTTCCAAAGTTCTTACGAATTCGTTTTTTCTCTGTATACGAATAGGCCATTTTGTATTCCTAGCGTTGCGTACTATAAGTATTTACTACTGGCAGATTGTCTCTGCGACGTTCGATACTTAGCGATATAATTCAATTTGCCGAGCATCGTGATTTGGATGAACTGGTGGGCTCTCCAAATAAAAAATCACTCACGAACGAACACCTGACGTGCAATGCACGCCCGGTGTTTATCGCTGATATTGTTGTCGCTGATTACCTAAGCTCAACAGTAGCGCCGGCTTCTTCCAAAGTTTTCTTGGCTTCTTCCGCTTCCGCTTTCGGGGCAGCTTCCTTAAGAGTTGAAGGCGCGCTGTCCACCATCTCCTTGGCTTCTTTCAAGCCAAGACCAGTGATGGTTCTTACTGCCTTAATGACATTTACTTTCTTTTCTCCTGCAGCGGTAAGAACGATGTCAAAATCATCTTTCTCTTCAACTGGCGCAGCATCGCTGCCGACAGCGGCTGCCGGGGCTGCCGCAACTGCGGCTGCGGCAGAAACACCAAACTTCTCTTCCATCGCTTCTACCAGCTGAACTACATCCATTACTGACATGTCTGCGATTGCATCTAAGACTTCTTCTCTAGATAGAGCCATGACTCTTATCTCCTGTTCAAAAATTAATAGTTAATACGGTTAATCAAAGGATCAAGCTGCTTCCTGCTTCTGGTCTCGCACAGCTGCAACCGCACGGGTAACCTTCGACGGAACTTCATTAATAGTTCGTGCAAGCTTGGTGATCGGCGCCAACATCACGCTCATCAAGATGGATCTAGCCTGATCGAGGGTTGGCAACTTGGCCAGCACATCGATCTGGTTTGCTCCCATCAGCTTGCCGCCGATAGAAAGTGCCTTTATTTCAAACTCAACGTTCGCTTTTGCAAAATCCTGCAGCACGCGCGCGGCGGCACCCGGATCTTCCTGAGAGAATGCGAGAATAGTTGGTCCGACCAACACATCCTGAATGCATTCGAAATCGGTATCTTTCACCGCTCTTTTGAGCAAGGTGTTGCGAACAACTCGCAGATAAACCTTATTTTCTCGTGCAGTCTTACGAAGTGCGGTCATGTCAGCCACGTCTACGCCACGATAATCGGCAAGCACGGCTGACAAGGCACTAGCAGCAGCCTGATTGACTTCAGAAACAATTTGTTTCTTGTCTTCCAGTCTTATAGCCACTTTTCTAACCTCATTTTTGCGGGCTGTTTCCAGCCCATCTAAGAGCACTTTAAACTTCAAGTGCCTGTTAAGTTCGGTGATAAGAATCCGCACTCTATGCCGGATCGGGTTTCACCATCTGCGTAGGAAATTAAGAAGCAGCTTCCTGCCCCACCTACGGTCTTTGAAGGCTTCGACAAATCAGAGAATTGTCGAACACCACAAAGTCTTTCTGGAACTCTTTTATTAACACTATTCAAGATCGCACGGCGCTTTCGCGCTAATCCTGTTTATAGTTTGTTAATGAAAATCGTTCTCTAAATTCTGTGATCTATTGCGCCAGAGACGAATGATCGATTTGCAATCCAGGACCCATAGTCGAAGAAAGTACTACTTTCTGTATGTAAACCCCTCTTGCTGACGACGGCTTGGCTTTCTTCAGATCAACTAGCAATGCTTCCAGATTGGCCTGGATATCACTGCCGTTGAACCCTACTTTGCCGATTCCACCGTGGATGATGCCATTCTTGTCGGTGCGGTATCTCACCTGGCCGGCCTTGGCATTCCTGACTGCGGTCTCGACATCAGGCGTTACAGTGCCAACTTTAGGGTTCGGCATCAGACCTCGAGGTCCAAGCACGGTACCCAGCTTGCCAACAACCCGCATAGCATCCGGCGTTGCGATTACCACATCGAAATCCAGATTGCCGGCTTGAATCGACTCCGCCAGATCCTCAAAGCCCACGATGTCAGCTCCAGCCGCGGTAGCCTTCTCAGCATTTTCACCCTGTGCGAACACAGCAACCCTTACCTCTTTACCAGTACCGGCTGGCAATATTGTCGAACCCCGCACCACCTGATCGGATTTACGTGGGTCTACGCCCAGGTTAATGGATACATCAATTGATTCTTTGAACTTGGCAGAAGAAAACTCCGATAGTAGCGAAACTGCCTCCTCTACAGAGTAGTTTTTACCGGCCACCAGCTTCTCAGCAACTAATTTTTGCTTCTTGGATAGTTTCCCCATCTTACTCTACCCCCTCTACTTCCAATCCGGCGCTGCGTGCGCTACCTGCCAGTGTTCTCACTGCAGCATCCATATTGGCCGCCGTGAGATCGGGCATTTTCTGGGTAGCGACTTCTTCTAATTGCGCACGATTTAACTTGCCAATCTTTTCGGTATTGGGTCGACCACTACCTTTCGCAACACCCGCCGCCTTCAGCAGCAGTATTGCAGCAGGTGGAGTCTTGGTAATGAAGGTAAAACTGCGATCACCATAGACTGTAATCACTACCGGGATTGGCAGGCCTGCCTCCAAGCTCTGAGTCTGAGCATTGAAAGCCTTACAAAATTCCATGATGTTCACACCGTGTTGTCCGAGGGCCGGACCAACTGGTGGACTTGGGTTAGCCTTTGCCGCGCCAACCTGTAGCTTGATATAAGCCAGTACTTTCTTAGCCATTGTAGTTTCTCCTTTGGGTGCGATCGTTAAAGCAACTCGAAATTATTCTGTTTCAGGTTCAGCTTTCGCTTACAGAGCTCATTACGAACCCTGCTCCTTCAACAATTTCGGTTAGCTTCAACTCCCCGGCGCTTTTCATTCGCTCAGCGAATGAAAGTCGACTTTGACATGCTTTCGAGACTGGCTTGCCCCGAGAACACACGTTATAAATCCTCTGTAAAGTGGACAGAATAAATTCTGTCCCCGGAGCCTGCGGCTCCTGCAATACTGCGTATTGCTAACTCTTCTCTACCTGGCCGAACTCGAGTTCGACCGGAGTAGATCTACCAAAAATTAAAACGGCAACGCGCAATCGACTCTTCTCATAATTAACTTCTTCAACCGTGCCGGTGAAATCGTTAAACGGACCATCTGTAATACGCACCAATTCACCCGGTTCGTAGATGGTCTTGTGAGTCGGAGATTCCTCGCTGTCCTCCATTCGTTGAAGGATCTTGCTTGCTTCTTTGTCTGTAATCGGCGCTGGCTTTTCAGCTGTGCCACCGATAAAACCCATCACTCTTGGCGTTTCCTTCACCATGTGCCATGTGTCGTCGTTCAATTCCATGTGGACCAGCACGTAACCTGGGAAAAATTTCCGCTCACTCTTTCGCTTCTGTCCGGCACGCATCTCCAAAACTTCCTCGGTGGGTACCAGTACCTCATCGAAATAGTCTTCCATACCCGAAAGGCTGATTCGCTCTTTCAGCGCGTGCATTACCTTTTTCTCATAGCCCGAATAGGCATGGACTACATACCAGCGTTTAGCCATTAGTTTCCACTACCCGATAATCGATGAAACAATGCTGTTCAATCCCCAATCCAGCAACCAGAGTATTAATGCCACGATAAAGATGACGATTAACACCACAATTGTTGTCTGGGTCGTTTCCTGCCTTGTTGGCCAAACTACCTTTCGTATCTCAATCCTGGCTTCCAGGCATAGATTCACAAAGGTGCGACCCTTTACAGTCTGCGCTGCGATCCATCCGGCAAATCCGGCTGCCACCAGTATTCCAATCGTT
The DNA here is from genome assembly GCA_027623555.1 of Pseudomonadota bacterium. Taxonomy (GTDB): domain Bacteria; phylum Pseudomonadota; class Gammaproteobacteria; order Pseudomonadales; family Pseudohongiellaceae; genus UBA9145. The sequence continues at coordinate 15,975 of JAQBSZ010000041.1, forward strand.
CTGAACAGCAAAGATTCAGCCGAAAAATAGGAATTCGCATAGACAGCCGCCGCCACGATTACGGCTACAACTGACCATTTGATCCAATCCAGCTTGCTGTCTTCGCTGTCTATTTTTTCTGACATGACTCTACTTTGAACCCACCTAGTTTACCTGCCTGTTAGTGGCAGGCCAGGAGGGAATCGAACCCCCAACCTGCGGTTTTGGAGACCGCTGCTCTGCCAATTGAGCTACTGGCCTGTGGTTCTTCACTCGTTACGGCTCCCTAGCATAAATTACGTTGTTAAACCGTTTCTCAAACTTCGTCAGTTACTCTTTGTAAATTTCTCGCTTTTGGAACGCCTAGCCTTGCACCTCGCCCTTTCAATCGTTGCTTTATCCCTTTTAAAATGGTTAGAAGCCACAGAGCGATCGCTAAGAGCGCGCGAAATGCCTTGGAACGAGGCAAAAGAATTTTTGGGGTGGGCAGCATACACGTAGTGCGCGACCCAATCAAAAAAATCTTTTAACGAAGTGCCTGGGCTTCGCAGCCGCTGTGTCTAATATGTGCAAAAAGCCTGTGCGTCCCGAAGACACACAGGCTTCTGCGATCAAGCTACTAGCTGTTACTCAATAATCTTGGCTACAACACCGGCGCCTACGGTTCTACCACCTTCACGAATCGCGAACCGAAGACCTTCATCCATCGCAATCGGCGAGATCAGCGTCACTTCCATCTTGATGTTGTCACCAGGCATGACCATCTCAACACCCTCAGGCAGCTCAACGTTGCCAGTCACGTCCGTAGTCCGGAAGTAAAACTGGGGACGATAGCCCTTGAAGAATGGCGTATGGCGGCCACCCTCGTCCTTGCTCAGAATATACACCTCAGCCTCAAACTTGGTGTGGGGCGTAATCGAGCCCGGCTTCGCCAGTACCTGACCACGCTCGACCTCCTCACGCTTGGTGCCTCGCAGCAGTACCCCAACGTTCTCGCCCGCTCGACCTTCATCCAGCAGCTTGCGGAACATCTCAACTCCGGTACAGACCGTAGTCGCCGTGTCCTTGATACCCACAATCTGGATCTCTTCGCCAATCTTGACTATGCCACGCTCAATACGTCCTGTGACCACCGTGCCTCGACCTGAGATTGAGAACACATCCTCAATGGGCATCAGGAACGGCTTCTCAACATCCCGCACAGGTTCCGGGATATAGCTGTCCAGCGTCTCAACCAGCTTCTTGACCGACTCAACTCCCATTTCAGACTCTTCACCTTCCAGCGCCTTCAGGGCAGAACCGATAATGATCGGCGTATCGTCACCCGGGAATTCATACTGGTCTAATAGCTCTCGGATCTCCATCTCAACCAGTTCCAGCAGTTCATCATCGTCAACCATGTCGGCCTTGTTCATGTAGACCACGATGTAAGGCACACCTACCTGACGGGACAGCAGAATGTGCTCTCGGGTTTGCGGCATCGGGCCATCCGCGGCCGAACACACCAGAATCGCACCGTCCATCTGCGCTGCACCGGTAATCATGTTCTTCACATAGTCAGCGTGGCCCGGACAGTCTACGTGGGCGTAGTGACGGTTCGGTGAATCATATTCAACGTGAGAGGTGGCAATGGTGATACCGCGCGCTCTTTCTTCGGGCGCATTGTCAATCTGGTCGAAATTCCTTATCTCGCCTGAACCATAGGTTTCCGCGCACACTTTAGTCAGCGCCGCGGTCAAGGTTGTCTTACCATGGTCAACGTGACCAATCGTGCCTACGTTGACATGTACCTTGTTTCTTTCAAATTTTGCCTTCGCCATTATCGACTGCCCCTACTTTTCTTAGCTCTCATTACGTTTAATCAATTGGACTCAATTCTGCTGCTGTTATCTTCTTGATACTGGATTCAGCCTCTATGCTCTGCAGAGTGCAGAAGCCAATATCTCTCTCTATATTCTATATATAGAAGCAACAACGAGAATCTTTGGCCTTATGCCACTGCTATTTCTTGCAAATTCTTGCTGTTCTGGTGCTCACACCCGGAGTCGAACCGGGGACCTCTTCATTACCAATGAAGTGCTCTACCACCTGAGCTATGCGAGCCATGCTTGGAGCGGGTAGCGGGAATCGAACCCGCGCGACTAGCTTGGAAGGCTGGGGTTCTACCGCTGAACTATACCCGCCTGCTATACACAACTCCGGCCCACTGCCACTGTCTGTTTCTAGATGGTGGAGGGGGGTGGATTTGAACCACCGAAGCTTTCGCGTCAGATTTACAGTCTGATCCCTTTGGCCACTCGGGAACCCCTCCCACAAGATCTCCCAAGGGTCAATCCCAGGCTCTCTCACTCAGGTGCGGCATTTTATGGGAATTGGGTAGCTTGTGCAATCGTTTCACAGAGATTTTCTGTGCGGGTCAAATCGGGCCAGGCAGTAGATAAATCAAGCCATTCGAGGGTTTCCACCTGACCAGAATTGGTGGGTCTGAGCCATACCTGAATTTCCCCATCTGATTGCGGAATTTCTTCGATTTCGGGGTCATATCCTAGCTCTGCTATGACTCTCTGTGCTGATTCGGCCTCAGTTGCCGAGCCGAATATGCCTAGCGCGATGCCGTTTTCCAGCAGGCCTCGCGTAATCAAATAGGTCTCGACTGCCAATTCAGCCTCGATGATGCGTTCGCTAAGACCGTCCAGGGTAATGGTGGCTATCGATCGCGAAGAGGCGGGAGCCAGATAGACTCGATACTGAGAACTCAGGGCCTGCCCGGTCAGGTTCAAGAGCGCGCCGAAAGCCGCCTCACGGGCTCCAGCCATGAAGGTATTGGCCTCATCAACACTGGTAAATCCGCTGACTATCGAGCAGAGACGAGAGGCTTCCTCATCAAGCCGGGCCTGCTGTGCTGACTGCTCTGCAAATTCGCTGACTAACATCAGGCCGTTATTCAGTAGCGGGCGGGATTGCCGAGCCTGCAGTACCGGTTCGACGGAATGGGTCTGATTCCAGGCAAAATAAGCCAAATTGGCCACAATTAGAAAAATCACGATATAGCGCATGATTCAGAGCCTATTCCGACGCGAAAGGGCAAGCAATGGCCAGACCGTCCAGTACCAGAGCAGAGGCCACCTCAATATTATCGAAATAAAAAATGTTGTCGCTATTGATGTGCGCTGCCAATGTTTCAGCATCTCCCCCACTCAGGAAGAGTTTTACATCGGGCTCTTGGGCGGAAATCCTCAGTAATACCTGCTGAACGAGTGATACCACGGCAGCCAGCGTGCCATTGCGCACTGCCGTATCTGTTGCATGTCCGGGTACCAGTGATGCCGGAGGAGGAGGTTCCGTCAGACGGATGCTGGTATTCTGTTCCAGGCTCGCCGCCATTAATCCCAGCCCGGGCACAATGTAGCCACCCTGATGCTGTCCAGTCCCAGAGACGATATCAATGGTTAGCGCCGTGCCAGCATCCACGATGACACACGATCCACTGGAGGCCCGGTATGCTGCCAGCATGGCTAGCCAGCGATCGACGCCAAGTCGGGACATGTCCTCATAGTTGTTCGTTACTCCCCCACAGTGACGCACCACCGTGGCCTCTACCGGTTCAATATTCCAACGTTTGAGACACCACAGCCGTAGCCTATCCGTCTCAGCACGGCTACGAACACTGCACAGACGAATGGCTGCGGGCTCTACCTGTGCCAGATTGGCAGCCAGTACTTCCAGATCATTTTCCTGACCCATGCCGACTCCAGTTTGGTTCGAGGTATCAAGCAGCCGCCACTTGATGCGCGAGTTACCTATGTCCAGTTCCAGTATCTTCAATCTGAGTCTTCCGGTAGTTCATGCAGAGAGGGAAAAATCTCACCTCCGGTGATTAACTCTCTACCAGAGGCTGTCTGCAAGATGAGCGCCGCATTTTCGTCTACGCCAAGTGACTTGCCGGTAGTTCGAGAGTTGCCGGCCTGAATCACAACAACGTGGTTGAGGTATTTATCGTGAAAATTCCACATCTTCATAAAGGGCGAGAATCCCTGCTCTTCGAACCGGATTATGTTGATTATCAACTGATTGACGATTTCTACAGCAACAACTGACGCATCCGGGCGACCACCCTGCTTGATGAGCACCGTCGCCAGGTCAGTTACGGGTTGATTGATGAGCGCTCTGGCTTCTGTCGAGAGCGCCAGATTCAATCCAATTCCAATTACCAGGTATTTTTCAGAATCTGCAGTTTGTAACTCCAGCAGTATGCCGGCCAACTTATTTCTCCCGACTAATACATCATTGGGCCATTTCAATTGCAATCCGGAGGCCCCCAGAGTCTCGGCAGCACCCAGCACACTCAATGCTGCCACCAGGCTCAGACACTGCAGGGCATTAACCTCATTCCCGAATGTTCTGGTCAGGGATAAATAAATTCCGCTGCCAGCAGGACTGATCCACGGGCGATCGCGTCGCCCTCTTCCGGCCGTCTGCGCATCCGCAATAATTAGCCGGGTACCTGTCTTGCCAGCCTTGATCTGCCGCAGCGACTCCAGATTGGTGGAATCAATTTCGTCGAAAACCTGGATATCATCGATGAGACTCGATATTTCTGAAGCTAACATGTCTCGAATAAGCTGCTTATCCATTGTGTGCGACCAGGCACTCACTGAGAAGTGTATCTACGAATGATTGCGATATTCCCTGCGGCATAGTCCTGCTCCATAAAAAAAGGAGCGAGAATCCTGTGCCTGGCACGTAAGACCGCTCCTTTTAATCTTGCCTGACAAAACTGTCTGGCAGCATTGAAGTATCGCTATTCGCTAGCAGATTCCACTGAATCCCCATCCTCACCTGCACTGTCTTCTCGGCGCAGTCTTGATACAGTGGACCATGCTTCGAGGATGATAAACAACGCTGATACCAAAACTGCGACTTGAATCAGGACAAGGATCCATTGACCCTTGCTAACGTAATCTATCACGTACCAAACGCCAGCCCATGTTGCCATAATTAGGATAAATATCATTGGAGCTAGTAAATATCGTGCAGGTCGTCCAAGCTTGATCAGATAAACTGAAATGACAATTAATGTCATGCCCGCGAGAATCTGGTTAGTAGCACCGAATACCGGCCAAATAAGCGTTCCTCCATCTCCGGGATAATTCCCGTTCGAAACCCCAAATGCCAGTAGCAAACAAGCACCCACAGCAACGAAAGTTGAAATATAATTACTCCTTAAAGGGTTTATCTCATAGATATTCCCCCATTCCTGAATAATATATCGAGTCAATCTCAATCCGGCATCCATCGTCGTTCCGGCGAAGAGAACAACCATAACTGCCAACATAGTTTGAGAAAAAGCCAAAGGAATCCCCCAGCCTTCCGAAATCAACAACGCTCCCCCTGAGATGAATCCCGAAGCTGATGGACCTCCAGTAATGCTTGGATAAAGCTCGTGCCAGCCTCCTGCTGCCGTTGCAGCATACAAGGAACCAGTTACGGCAACGATAGTTATCAAAGCTAGTGAACCCTCACCTAACGCACCGAGATAACCAACAAACCGAGCATCTTTTTCGTTATTCAGCTGTTTAGCACTAGTTCCTGAAGATACGATCCCGTGAAAACCGGACAGTGCTCCGCACGCGATTGTCACAAATAATATTGGCCACAACGGTGGTGTGCCTTCTGCCACATCATTAAACATCGGGGCAGCGACATTTGGCATAGTTAACAAGACAGCGCCATAGAGAACGAACAAACCAACAACTAATTGCGCACCGTTAATATAATCCCTGGGTTGAAGTAGCAACCACACTGGCAACATTGATGCGATGCCCGCATAAACGTAAAGCAAAATAATCCAGTTGCCCCGCTCACCAAGTGCAAAAATATCCCCAGGGAGCGCCAAAGGCATGCTGCTGCCGATATAAATAGTGAAATAGAGGATGGCCACGCCAATTACCGAGATCGCCAATAGATTGATCTTTCGACGAATGAGAATACCTACGGCAATTGCCACTGGAATAGCAGACCACGCAGGGAAAACGGATTCAGGATAGATGACCATCTCATCGGCTATAATCGTTGCAAACATAGCATTGACTAAAACCAGCAGCAGAAAGATTATTATCATCAAGACTGAACGAACGCGAGTCCCGATAATGCTCTCAGAAAGAGCCCCTATTGACTTGGCATCATGTCGATTGCTTGCCCACAAGGCTCCAAAGTCATGAACACCGGCGAAAAAGATCGAACCGAAAGTTACCCACAATAGTGCTGGCGCCCATCCCCAATAAACAGCAATCGCCGGTCCAACAATGGGAGCGGCACCAGCAACGGCCGTAAAATGCGATCCCCAAAGTACAAATTTATTGGTAGGCACATAGTCGACGCCGTCCTCAAACCGATGGGCCGGTGTTACGAAGTTCGGATCCAGTCGATATATCTTTTCAGCAATAAATTTGGAATAGACAAACCACCCAAAAGAGAATCCAATCAGACCAAAGATGACGATAAAGATCGAGGACATAAAGCACTCTCCCAAATTATTATTATGATATCCAAGCGTCGCATCATAGCAAGTTAGCGCCACACCGCACAATGCGGCCCAAACTGCAAAACACCGAAAAATCCTGGTTGTGCAATCAGAACCAATCGCCTTAAAACAAAAAACCCGGCCACTTTAAGCAGCGGCCGGGTTTCGTATTCTTGAGGCGTTAAAGCTTAGTTTACAGGCTTTGCCGGGTGATATGTCCAGTAGCCAATAAACATCTCATCCCAGCTCTGCAGTCCGAAGCCCAGCTCTTTACTGGGGTCTGGATTCGCCGGATTGTACTCGGAATTATCAAACGTTCCTGTTACGTGAACCTTGGTACCGGCAGGCAAAGCCATAGGATCTTCCAACGCATAAGTTGGCTGCCAGGCATAGCTGTAATTGGGCACGCTTAACAGATCGTGCATGCTGCCATCGGGAAGCTCGGCCTTGAACTGCATATCCTTGCCACGGAAATGCATGTGGGCACGCAGTCCGGTTACCACAACATCTTCATTGAACACGTACTGCGCGGAGGCCGGATGATCCTGTGCAAAAGGTGGGATACGGAACATGCCGGATACTGACTGGGTGAAATTCTCATACTTGGGTGGCTCATCGTACATATAGAGCCCGAGAATAGTCTGATCGACAGTAGCCTTGCCATTGGTGGTGTAGTGAAACTGCATAGAGAGCTTGTGACCCGCAGGTATATACACGCCAGTATCTTCCCGAAAGGTCATGGCATCGACCTTGCCTGGCGCATAGCCTTCAAGAAATCGCGTCTGAACATTGCCACGGGCTGCTTCGCCTTCTACGACTTCTGCAGGTGCAGTGACATAAGTTAGCAGGTGGTGAAGAACAGATTCATCACCTGCGATGTATTGAACTGCCCTCACCCACTTGTCTTCTTCAAAAGGTAATTCCACGTCAACATTGATGTAGTCGAGTACACCTGTTGCAGGAATTTCATGAGTTGGACCTTTGACTATGTAATCCGGCTCACCCAGTTGCCATTCACGGCGATCGGGAAATTGGATTTCAGTGAGCGGGTCTACTGCAGCTGAACCCCGAGGTGCGCCTGCATCTATCCAGTGCACCAGAGTTTGCATATCCGCTTCGGGGATATAACGCGCATTACTGAAGTGACCAATATTAGGATCTACCTGGGTAGGCGGCATACGCTTGGTAAGCAGCACTTCGCGGATCATGGGCGACCAGCCCTGCAACATCAGGTGGCTATCCATCGCGAAAGGGCCGATCCCACCTTCGCGGTGGCAAGAAGCACACTGCTCGGCAATGATTGGAGCAACCTCGCTCGCATAATCAGGTGCGGCAAGGGCATGGGTCTCGCGAACTGGATAAGTGAGGTCACAACCAGATACAGCCTTAATTACTGTAGCATCGGCACTACCGTTCAGCTCACTTGAAATAACCTGTACCGCATCATCCTGTGCCGGTCCACGGTAGAGTAGAGTCAGTCGTTCGGGGTCAAGAATGGCGATTTCGCCGGCGCTGGAAAGGCGCAGCGTTTCCGAAACCAATTGCCCGTCATCGACCAACAGTGGCAGGTCAAACCCGTGACCGGCCTTGGCGGCACGAATCGCTTCAATACTTGTTTCTCCGGATGAATTGATCAGAGCAAAGGCGACACCCTGTTCGGACCAGTTGGACTGCAGGGTTTTCAGCTGGGTTATCGCGGAATCAATTGAGGTGCAGCTGTTATCGAACGACATCAACACGAGCGCTTCGAAGTTTCGATAGCGACTCAGCTGATGAAATTCACCATCGCTGTCCAACAGCGCAAAATCGCCTACTCTGTCAGGCACTGCCGTTGCCGCGGTGGACAGCGCCAGGCCAAGGGTTGCATAAGCGAGTGTCGTGAGCTTTCTCATATTTTGCTTCTCCGAAGCTTCAGAATCTTACGTACAGGGTCTTGCGTTCAAGAACTGGTTAATCGGCAATTCTAAACCAATGCAGGTCGAATAGGCACCGCATTCCTTTACTTTTTGTTACATTTCCCGATGCGGGAATTGGTCTTAAAAACCTATTGTGCGGCGGTCTTGTGGTAGGAAAAGTAACCGATGAACATCTCATCCCAGCTTTGTGCACCACCGTGCACAGTGGCATCAGGGTCGGGATTTCCGAGATTGTATTGTGAGTTATCGAAAGCTCCCTCGACCATAACCCGCGAACCCGCCGGCAACAGCATGGGCTCGGTCAGTCTGTAGGTGGGTTGCCAGGCGAAATTATAGTCGGGCACATTAATAATATCAGCGCGCGTCCCATTGGGATAAATCACGCTGAAGCGCATGTGCTTGCCGCGATAATGCATATGCGGTCGCAAGCCATGCAACATGATTTCGTCTTCAAAAACATGGGATGCACTCATGCGATGTTCAGATGTTCCGGGAGGAATTACCAAATTGCGTCCACCATGGCTCAATGAATAGGTCGAGTACTGAAACTTTGGTTCTTCCCTGGCGAAATAGAGACCCAACCGAGTGCTATCGACTGTCTCCTTTCCGAAAGTCGTGTAGTGTAATGAAATCTGCACAGCCGACCCTTTCGGCACGAACACACCGGACTGCTCTGGATACGTCACTGCCTCGTCTTTTCCAGGAGCGTAACCCTCGAGAAACTCACGATAGCTGTCGTTTTCACCCTCGATGATCTCTTCATCATAATCAGCGGGGACGATAAAACTCAGTAAATGGTGGAGCACCCGGCGATCGCCTGGAAGATGTTGTACCGACTTGACCCATTGGTCCTGAGCAAACGGTAGATTAATCGTTACGTTTTCGTAGTCAAGAACACCCGTTGCCGGCACTGTGAACCCGGGCACCTCAACAATATAATCAGGCTCACCCAATTGCCAAACTGATTCAGGGGGATTGACCCGCGTAAGCGGATCGACCTCACTCACTCCACGAGGCGCACCGGCGTTTATCCAATGAATCAGGGTCTGCAACTGATTCGGTTCCATGTAACGTGCGTTAGTAAAATGGTTGATACTGGGATCAACCTGCGCGGGAGGCATGCGTTTGGTCATGATGACCTCTTTCATCATCGGCGACCATCCCTGGACCATCATGTGTGAGTCCATGGCGAAAGGAGCAATGCCCCCTTCGATGTGGCAGCTAACACATTTTTCAGCAAGAATTGGTGCGACTTCGGTCGCATAATCGGGGACTTGCCTGGCATGTTGCTCACGAGCAGGAAAGGTGAGCTGACAACCCTGCACGTCTGCAGTAATGGTTCCATCCAGGTTATCGAGCTCGCCGGCAACAACAGCAGCCAGCGTATCCGCCAGCATTGTTGTGCCGGGCCGGGCTTCGATATCGAGCTCGGGTCTGGCTCGAACCGGATCAATATCCAATCCACCGCGGTAAAGAACCTGTTGACGATTTGGCTCCAGAACCACAATTTCACCGGCTTTGCTGATACCGAGGCTCTCAGCTACCAGTTGGCTGCTATCTAACATGATGGGCAAATCAAAATTATACAGCTCGTCCATCAGGCGAACCTGGTGCAATTCATCTTCTGCGGCCGAATCAATGCCCAGGAAGGTAATTCCCTGCTGTTCCCAGGTGGTTCTCAGGAGTCGATATTTGGCGAGTTGGTCGATGTTTTCGACACAGGAAGAGGCGGCTGAGATGAGCACTACAGCTTTGCTATCGCCGTATTTACGCAGCTGGTGATAGGCACCCTTGTGGTCAAGCAGGGCAAAATTACCAACCCGCTCGGACGCGGCAGCCGACTGACTCAAAAATGGCGCCAACAGACCTAATAACAGCACCCAGTTAATACGATATTCTTTCATGGTTTCCCAGGATCAGGACGAGAGATTCGATTGGCTGAAAGGCGGATCCTGAACTTTGCGTACAAGCTTATCTCAATTGCCCTTCGGGAGGTTAATTCTAAGTCCGGGTTTTTGTAACAAATTGAAACTATCGAATTGCATTTTCCCCTGCAAGAATTACTGTAAATACAATCGCTTGCGATTCATTCCAGAACATCAATGCAGCATTGACAGCTGCTTGCTGAGGATGACCTGTAAAACCGGCTGGGCAGCTGATTTCCACATCCGAAGAATGGCAATTGATCGTATTCGGATGCAGAGAGTATATAGTAGCTTTAAATCATTAGGTGCCAACTCGCACACTACAGAATTCAGAATATTCCTATCTGGAATCACTAATCAGGATGCCTGATTTTCTGAGTTGGACACCCGGCCAAATCCATAATTTGAAAAACCCTCGATCAGTGAGAATCTTCGAAACAGTTCATACATTCCCCAAAGTGCCGCAACGATAATGATTAGCATCATGCCCCAACGCATAAGTGCAGCGAAGAACAGCACATCAAAAATCGGCATCTGGAATTGAAATTGGCCGAGCTGACCTCCCCGTTCCAACATCCAGTGCCAGGCACTATGTGCCAGAAGAGCAGACAGCAGAATGCAACCGATGCGTTCTTTCACGAAGAATCTAAACAGAATGTTAAGCAGCGGTATAACCAATATCAGGATAAACAGTTGACCCAGTTCGACCCCGATATTGAAAGCAAGTAACGACGAGAATAGATGTCCACCGGCAAATTGTAGCGTGTCGCTAAACAGGAACGAGAAACCGAAGCCATGTACCAGGCCAAAGCCAAATGTAACGATCCAACGATGTTCCAGTTTAGCGCCGATGATATTTTCAAACGCCATGTAGACAATAGAGAGGGCTATCAATGTTTCAATAAGCGGCGGAAACCATAACGCACTCGGCGCGACTCCAAATGCCGATCCGATTAACGTAATCGAATGAGCAATGGTGAACGAGGTAACCACCGGTATCAGGGCTCTGATGCTACGCAGCGGAATGACCAGGCAGAACAGGAACAGCAGGTGATCGATACCCTCGAGAATGTGCGTAAATCCCATGCTGATAAAGCGCAGGGCTGCCTGGTGCCAACGCGGATCTAACTCAACCACTCCTGGATTACCCAGGTAGTTGAAAACCCGCTCAGCACCACCGGGCACAAGAAATCGCAGTACCGTCGTGGTCTGATCAGAAAGAGTACCCAGTTGGGGATCTATCGAGAAATCTGACTGGTCTGACTCAATTTGATAGGTCACCAACACGTCCAGAACTCCCTGGCGCCAGAACAGGTTAGTGCTGTTATCCAGCGGCGGGCTCTGAATATTCTCCAGCGCTTCTTCATAACTGGTGAAGGAGCGATTTGACGGCAATGAAACCCGGGTTAGCCGCAGTTCTTTTTCTGTCAGTTCAACGTCGTTTTCATAAAAGTGCATCGATTCAGTGATGTAAACCCGCGCCGCATCATTCAGTGCGAATTCCGCTTCTGAGAACTGCAAGTAACCGGGTCCACGCAGCGGAAAACTAATTTCACCGAACGCTTCCATGGGAACCCGCAAGAGCGCCGTCAGCTGGTGACCTTCGGGTTTGACAAATGCGTATACAGTGACACGCGACGGAATGTCGTGCGCTATCAAACTTGATGGCAGCAACAGCAGAACCATCAGCCACCAATTTCTGACTGATATGACGCGTGAAAAGGTGCCGAGCAGGGTTGCAAAATATCTCATGGTTTTTAGTTATTTATTAGATAATTCAATAAGTTAAATTTGCACTTAAAGGGCAGACCGAGTGCCTGAAAAATGCGCGAATAGCTACCTGGAAATAGCTGTTACAAATACTTACAAGCACTCGCCTGAAAAAATCGCTAGTGAGTATACTGTCTACAAATAAGACAGTATACTCGGTGCTTGCTCTGTAGAGTACGTAGACCCTTGGGTTTATCTTTGCCCCGGGGCATTAAGAGGAGAATAAAAATGACAAAGATTAAGATATTGATAGGAGCAACTCTGGTAGTTGCATTGGTTGCACTCGGCGTAGGGCAGTCCAAGTTACAAGAGCCTGTTATTGCTGCTAACAATGACGTCATGGCCCCGCACTTTCTGGTCGATCCTTTATGGCCGAAGCCTCTCCCCAATCACTGGGTTCAAGGTAACACCATTGGTGTTGACGTTGATGAGAGGGACCATATCTTCGCAGTTCACAGAAACACAGAATCACAATTCATGAGAATTCAGGAAATCGGCCTCTATGCCGGCGTGGCTGAGTGCTGTACACCCGCACCACCAATCCTTGAGTTCGATCTAGAAGGCAACCTGATAAATGCCTGGGGCGGACCTGTAGAAGGCGCGGCTTACGTATGGCCGGAGTCCAACCACGGTATCGACGTGGCACCTAATGGTGACGTATGGATCGGTGGAAATGGCGGGCCTGACTCACATGTGCTGGTATTTACCCGTGATGGTGAGTACATCCGTACAATTGGTATGCCTGGCCAGTCCGTAGACAGCAACAGCCGCACTCACTACGGTCGAGTCGCTGAAATCGCTATCGACGCCTCTGCCAACGAAGTGTATTTTGCTGACGGTTATGCGCATAAGCGTGTTGCCGTTGTCGATCTTGCCACTGGCGCCTTCAAGCGCTACTGGGGTGCTTACGGTAACCGTCCAGATGACTCTGCTGACGTAACCTACACACCTGGCGAACCCGGACCTCAGCAGTTCCGTGGACCTGTTCACTGTGCCGAGCCTTCCAATGACGGACTGGTTTATGTCTGTGACCGCGGTGCTGACCGTGTGCAGATTTTCCGACCAGACGGTACTTACGTAAGTGAGCACATCTATAACCCTGCCACACTGGCTCAGGGTTCTACCTGGGACATCGCTTTCTCTCCTGATGAAGACCAGGAATTCATCTATCTGGCGGATGGCCAGAACTTCAAGATCTCCATTATTGATCGCGAGTCTATGGAAGTTCTGTACACATTCGGTGATGGCGGCAGACAGCCTGGCCTGTTCTTCGCTCCTCACAGCATAGCTACCGACTCTCAGGGCAATATCTACACAACTGAGACCTATGAAGGTAAGCGTATCCAGAAGTTCCTGTACCAGGGTATGCAGCCGGTCACCGTTCGCGACCGTGCACCAACCTGGCCAGCTGACGAACTGTAAGCTGTAAGAGCTCTTAAAGCCTCTAAAAGCCGTAGCGGATTAATCCGGTACGGCTTTTTTTGTGGCCTCAGGTTTTCTGTTGCTTCAACACCTGGCAATTGCGGCGCAAAATGTCTCTACAAGAACCTGGAATTCATAGCCAATAACCCTGCGCTACTTCTCAATTCTTTGCTGATTCCAAATAATCCGCCCGCTGGCAAAGCAAGTCTTGGTAGCGCGTAAATCCCTTATTCCTCTCGGCTGAATTTGGTGATAAGTTGAATTCCTCCTGATAGTAGTTTCAATAATCCAAAAGGAAACGACTATGAATAAAACAAGAAAAACACTGCTCACCATTTTATTCGCCCTGACTCTTTTCACCGCCCTGAATATCGCCCAGGATCGCCTCGAGCAGTCTGCTATGGCGGTAAACAACGACCGCATGGCACCCCAGTTTGTGGTTGACCCTTTCTGGCCTCAGCCACTTCCCAACAAGTGGTTGCTAGGGCGCACAATCGGGATCGCTGTGGATGAGCGTGACCATCTGTATGTCGTGCATCGCGACCAGGACAGCATGTTCATGAGTCAGGAACTGGGTCTGGATCTGGGCAGAGCCGAATGCTGTACCGCCGCCCCCCCGATTCTCGAATTCGATCGTGACGGAAATCTGATTAATGCCTGGGGTGGCCCGGGTGATGGTTATACCTGGCCGGAATCCAATCACGGCATTGAAGTTGCACCGGACGGTAACGTCTGGATAGGCGGAAATGGCAGTGGCGACTCTCACGTGCTGGTGTTTACTCGCGACGGTAACTTCGTTCGTGAAATCGGCATACCGGGAGAGCCTATTAATAGCCTGAGCACTACCTCTTTCGGCAGGGTTGCCGAGATCGCTATCGATGCGTCGGCCAACGAAGCCTATTTTGCCGATGGCTACGGTAATAAAAGAGTGGCAGTTGTGGACGTAGCGACCGGAGCCTTCAAGCGCTTTTGGGGTGCTTACGGCAACACTCCCGTGGATGAACGCGTCGTCTACGACCCCAACGAACCACTTCCCCAGCAATTCGTCGGGCCAGTGCATTGTGCTGAACCGTCCAATGACGGGCTGGTCTATGTATGTGACCGGGGTGCCGACCGCATCCAGGTATTCCGCCCGGACGGAACTTTTGTCAAAGAAGGCCAGGTTGCGCCTTTAACGCTTGCCGGCTCGACATGGGATATTGCCTTTTCCCCGGACGAGGATCAGGAGTTCATTTACGTGGCCGATGGCGCCAATTTCAAGGTACACATACTCGAGCGCGACTCACTGGAAGTGTTAGCTGAATTTGGTGATGGCGGCCGCCAGCCCGGTTTGTTCTTTGGAACCCACAGCATTGTTACCGATTCATTAGGCAATGTTTATACGACGGAAACCTACGAAGGAAAGCGCATACAAAAGTTCCTCTATCAAGGAATGAAGCCACTCGGTGAACATTTCACTGGCGCACCGTGGCCAATTGAGGAACTGCACTAGCTGTTCTCTTTATATCTGTCAAAGTCCTTCCCTGGACTTTGACAGAGTTCCAGCAAATCGCAGGCGAAAAAACGTGGTTTTCCTGGCAATTTGCTACATAGTCATTTTGCCCTGCTTGCTTGGGATTGAGGACTTAACTACTTTCGAGTCCATAGCAATTCTCAACATAGTCACTTCAGTCTCTTATTCTACTTTTTCCGTCTAATTATTGCGGCACCTTGAACCGCTGCGGGTAGTACATTATTCTCGGTTCTTAATCATTCAATAGAGACACACAGAGTTATGAAATTTCGATTCGCAGTTCTTTGGTGCATTGTCCTGGCCAGCAACCCACTTTTCGCTGCCGAAGAAGTCACCGTTGCCTATAAGTATGCAGGCAACCACAACACCGATTTCAGTAGCATTCGTGTTTCTCTAGGTGTCGGTGAATTCAGTGATTCCCGAAGTACGGATAATGCCAACCTGATTACCGATGAATATCAGGCTGAATCTGCTCTGTCTGGCATTGTGCGTGATGCATTTATACAGGGATTTGTGCATGGTGGTGCCGAGCTCGTCGACGACGGCCCTGATATGCAGCTAGTTGGAAGAATCAATAGCTCCGAGATGCAAATTATCGATCGCGATGGCGTCCAGTCCATACAATTAACAATTCGCACCGGGGTACAACTTACCGGTCGTGGCAGAACCATATGGGAAACCACTTTGTTTGGGCGCGGGGTTGTGCCCGTCAGCGAAGGAATCGTTGCCGCCGTCCATGGGGCAATAGATCGAATGATTCGGGAACTGGTTAGTGATGATTACTTTCTGATCGAACTGCAGTAAATTCTTAGTTTTTGCAATGCTATTTAGAGACAACCCAGGCTTGCGTATGCAGGACCGGAAATAGATCGGGTTCTGTCAGGAAAGAAACGTAGCCCGGTCGCCTGCTCGATCTCATTCACAGTAGCCCGTAGCTCGCAGTGATGCACATGTACCGGTACGCTCTGGTCAAACATGAACGCAGCACCCTGGCCGTTCTGTGTAACTACAATCTTAAAAAATGCATCTGGCACCCTGTGAGATTTTTCAGTTAAGAGAGGCTCAACTTCCGGTTCCGACTTGTAAACCGGTCCGGTAACAACAAATACATCCCCTTCTCGATTAACCAGGTTGCGAATCGCCCAATCGAGTCCATACCAGGCGCCCTGATTTAACCTGGAAGAACGCGCAACGATATTGGTCAGATAATTCACGTCATTCCAGTAAGGTGTCCCGGCGAAATCCACCAGCGGAACATACTGGGTTCTGATTAGTCCGTTTGCTTCCGAATCAAGAAAATCCGCAGCTTCCAGAGTGTCGGTCACGAATTCATCTGGCAGCGGTTGCCTGGAAAGGCTTGATGCAATGCCGATTGTGCCTGTGGACACCTTGTAGGCCACCCAATCCGCAGATTTGCGTTCTGTGCTGTAAGAAAGTGCATAGATTGGCCGGATTATCAAGTGATTGCCGGCACTGGTTCCAAGGGGGCAGCCCTGGTAGCAATGCGCTATCCGGTAACTCTGAGCCCGTCCAGTGATTGGAATCACCATCGACCCAACCAGCAACGAACCGAGTAGCCAGAGACGAAATTTATAGAAATCCTCTTTATTCAATTTGTTGCTGTCCCCATGTCCACCTGCTAACTCTAGGTAACCCCACGACAATGAGGGTGACCCTGTTGTCTGGCTGCAGGCTATCATACTCAGCACCGGGACCTGAATAGGTAATAAAATCTGGCGTGCTACCACGGCGCGAGTCGCCCAAATCAGCACGCTGCTGAGCCTGACTGCTCCCCTGATCTGCAGATATTCTTTCCCCGGTTGTTAACAAAATTTTTTCTCCGGCGTCTATCTACAAGGGATGGCAAAGTCTCGAACGACGGGGCATATGCTCATTCTGGGTTAAATTGTCTAAAAACTGCTATTCGATTATTGAAATTCACGATTGATTTCAATATTCAGGAAGCATTCTTGTACCCATCTATCTACTATGTCGCACTCGAATTTTTACCCTAATTAGTTTTTTACGAAGTATTCAGGAGAGCAAAATGCTTAGCTTAAGAATTATTGCCAGGTTTGCTGTTTTCGCGACGGTCACTGCGATGCTTGGTATGTCAGCGAATGCTGCCGATCGAATCAGCGACTTTTCGCTTGTGGGTGCAGACGGCCGCTTTTTCCAGCTCAGCCGGAATACCGACCAGGAGGCACTCGTGTTATTGGCCTACGACAAGGACAGCCGTGAAGCACGTCGCGCCGCAGCTGATCTGAACGACCTGGTTGAGCAGTTCGCCGACCAGAAGGTCAGGTTCCTGCTGATCAATTCCACCGGACTGGCTGAAAAATTGGTCATGCGCGAAGAAGCCAAAGACGAAAAAATCAAGCTGCGCATTCTGATGGATGATACGCAACTGGTCACCGAAGAGTTGGGTATTACGCGCGCCGCCGAAGTCGTCATCATCGATCCACAGGCTCGAGAAGTAGTTTACCGCGGCGCACTGAACAGCCAGGGTGCCGACGGCAGCCGCTCTGAGCGCAGTGCAGCCAGCTATGTAGAGGACGCCCTGACTGCGTTTCTCGCTGGCGAAGAAATTCCAGGCAATGTACTGGCCAGCAAAGGCGACGCGCTCGACTTTTCAGTCAAAACTGCTCACCTGGACTCTGTGACCTACGCCAAGGACATCGCTTCGATTCTTGAGCGGCGCTGCATAACCTGCCACCAGGAAGGCGGTATCGCACCATTCGCAATGGATAACCATCAGATGGTGCAGGGTTGGTCGCCCATGATTCGTGAAACGCTGATCACCAAGCGCATGCCCCCTGGACAGATCGACAATGAATACGTTGATGCCTTCTTCGACGTGAATCACATCACCGTGGAAGAAACCCAGAAGCTGGTGCACTGGATTGACAGTGGATCCAGAAACGAAGGTAGTTCTGATCCGCTGGCGACTCTCGACATCCGGCCGGCGAAGTGGCTGAATGGCGAGCCTGACATCATCATCGACATTCCTGCGCAGCAGATTCCAGCAACGGGTGTACAGGATTACCGTAACCTGATGCTTCCTCTCGAACTCGAAGAAGACGTCTGGGTGAAAGCGGTTGAATTTGAGGCAGGAGATCCTACTGTACTGCACCACATTATCGCCTTTTCTTATGGCCCGAATGGGGTAAACGAATTCGAGATCCTTAACCAGGGCATCGGACTTGGCGCCTATGCCCCGGGTAACGAGCTAAACCTCTACCCTGAGAATTCCGGCTATCCATTAAAGGCAGGTGGCGGCCTGATGCTGCAGATGCACTACACGACCTCCGGCAAGGAGACTGTAGATGCATCTCAAATTGGCCTGTATCTCTGGGACGAAGAACCTGAGCGCGTAATCCTCGGTGGTTCAGCGGCAGACCTGGATATTAATATTGCGCCGTTTACCTCTAAAGAGATGATAGCTAGCAAAACGTTTCGTAAAGATTCCTACCTGACTATGCTCGGACCACATATGCATTACCGTGGTTACGATGCAAACTTCCAGATTCGCTATCCTGATGGACGCGAGGAAGAAGTGCTGAATATTCCGAACTACCAATTCAACTGGCAGAAGACTTATGACTTTAAAGAGCCAATGTTTCTGCCGGCCGGTACCGAACTGGTGTTCCGCGGAACCTTTGATAACACAGCACAGAATCCGTTTAACCCGGATGCTTCTGAAACTCTGTCATGGGGGGAACAAACTTGGCAAGAGATGTTCTTCGGCTTCTTCCGCTATGTGGAAGCTGGCGACTCAGAATAATCTCAAACCAGAGCGTTTGTTCGAAGCCC
>JAQBSZ010000010.1 GCA_027623555.1 Pseudomonadota bacterium
TCTACTGAGTATTCTCATCTATCAAGGTTTCTAACAAATTAATAATTGTTGTCTTCGCCTTATTGCTTCCAATTCCTCATAAAGTGGAGAGTTTAAGATTTGGTAACTTTGCTAGAAAATAGGGGGTATTTCGTTGATATGTGACACATTAAGTGACACGATTAAAGTTTATAAATTTTTAAATATAAATATATCAATTAGTTAGGTTACAACAAAGACGGACTCCTCCTCAATTATTTTGTTACGCATCCTGTCGTCATGAAACTGTTTGAAATTGAATTTTGCAGGCGGATATGTAATTAGCCATAAATCGGGAATAATTGACTCTTATGTTACATGTTTTGTCACACTCGACGGTTTAGACTATTTACATGCTCAATAAATACAACTAGTTATGTAACATGGTAGACGGTCTCCCTCACCGCCATTTAATCTGTGCTACTTCAGTTCCAGTGTTTTCCTAACCTAAGTCAAATCTCGGATGTGAGGGAGGGTTGAGATCCCTCGCGGTTCGACAAATTGCGTTAGCAATTTGGACAGCCGAACGCTGCCCCGCAGGGGTGAGTAATTTGGCTAAGCCAAATTGCGAATCAATCCCGACCTCAGGCGTGCATCGCACGCCCGAGTCCAAGCATGCAATGTGCACTAAAAGAATTGTGGTGAGGTGTCCGAGCGGCCGAAGGAGCACGCCTGGAAAGTGTGTAAGTCGAAAGGCTTCGAGGGTTCGAATCCCTCCCTCGTCCCTTCGAGTTGTCCGTGCAGTTGGTAATTTTCTCCGGTGTGCCATTCGGCCAGTGAATCTGCTCGAATCACAGACGATCCCTCACCGCCACTTTATCTGTTCTTTGAAATTGCGAGTCAATCCCTTCCTCACCGCCACATCCCTTCATTCATCGCATCCAGTTTTCACAATCTCGGTCCTTGAGGTAGTATCAGCGGCAGTAAAGTCTTACAGCCCCGGAGGCTATATGCATTCTCGTCTCAGTTTTTCATCGGTTCTAGCCATTATCACCTGGTCAGTTTCACTCAGTTCAACCGCAGCTGACTGGCCCAGTTACGGCGGTGACAATGGTTCCCAAAAATATTCGGCGCTGGATCAGATTAACGCGCTAAATGTCAGCAATCTTGAGAGCGTCTGGGCCTGGGATAGCGTCGACAACGCGACAGTGGCTGATAATTTGGCTCGTGGAGACAACCGAGCCTCTCCTGCTGGCTACAAAGCCACACCAATTGTGGTTGATGCAACGATGTATGTACCAACTTCTTTTGGCCGGATTGTGGCACTGGATGCGGTCAGCGGCCAACAAAAATGGATTTTTGATACCAGAGCATGGGAGGCAGGGCGCCCGGCAAATCTAGGTTATAACACGCGCGGTGTCGCTTACTGGGAAGCCGCAGGGGAGCAGCGGATTTTCTTCGCCACCAACGACTCCACGCTTTGGTCGATCGATGCCGTAACCGGGCAGCCCGATACTGGTTTTGCAAATAATGGCAGAATCGATTTGTCGCTGGGTCTTGGGCGGGAAATCGATAAGAGCCAATATGGCGTAGTTTCGCCACCGCTGGTGACTAACAACAGGGTCGTGGTTAATTCGATCGTTAATGACGGTCCTTCAGGCAAGGAAATGCCTCCTGGCCATGTCCGAGCCTTCAATCCGCTCACCGGTGAGCAGGAATGGATGTTCAAGACTATCCCACAGGCAGGGGAATTCGGTAATGAGTCCTGGGAAGATGGATCCTGGGAATACTCGGGGAATACTAATTCCTGGACCATCATGAGCGCCGATGATGAACTGGGTATTGTCTACATACCAATCGGCACTCCCACTAATGATTGGTTCGGGGGTCTGCGTAAAGGCGACAACCTGTTTGCTGAAAGCCTGGTTGCGGTTCGCGCCGAAGATGGTGAGTTGCTGTGGCATTTTCAGATGGTGCATCACGGTGTGTGGGATTATGACCTGCCGGCCGCGCCGACGCTTGTCGACATCACAGTCGATGGCAGACCCATCAAGGCAGTGGCGGCGATTTCGAAACAGGGATTTACCTATGTCTTCGACAGGATTAGCGGTGAGCCAGTGTGGCCGATCGAGGAAAGGGCTGTACCACAGAGTACTGTGCCGGGCGAAGTGCTTTCTCCAACCCAGCCATTTCCCACCATGCCGCCACCTTTTGAGCCACAGGGCATTTCTGACGAAACCCTGGTTGATTTCACTGCAGAGTTACGCCAGCAGGCGCTGCAAAACATAGAAGCCTTTGACTACGGCCCTCTGTTTACTCCTCCTTCGCTGCGCGGCGCGATTCAATTTCCTGGTTGGGCAGGAGGGGGCGAGTGGCATGGCGCCGCATTCGACCCGGACACTGGTCTGTATTACGTTCCCTCCGCCTCTGGGCCGATTGTAGTTCAGCTGCGGGAGGCCAGGGGCGAGCGCTCTGAGCTGGAATATATCAGGGGCGGTGCGCGATCCGTGGATGGCCCCCAGGGCCTGCCGCTCACCAAACCCCCTTATAGTCGCATTACCGCGATTAATCTGAACACTGGCGAGCATGAATGGATGGTTCCCCATGGTGAAGGCATTCGCCAGCAGATAATCGACATGGGGATACTGGATCCAGGTCCAGTTGGCAGCCCCAGCCGAACAGGGCCGCTATTGACCAAGACCTTATTGTTTATTGCGCAGTCGGATGGCGGCCGTAATCTGCTCCGAGCTTTCGACAAGGCGACAGGTGAAATTATTCATGAGGAAGAGTTACCCTTGCCTCCCCAGGGCACACCGATGACCTATATGGTGGAAGATCGGCAATTTATCTCCATCGCTGTCGGTGGCGGTGGGGACTCCAGGTTGGTAACTCTGGCTCTGCCCTAAGCGTCTGGTCGAATTCAGCACGGTGTTGGGATGAATTGGTGTGCGATGCAGGGCAAGGACTGTTTGATTGATTGTTAACAAGCCAGCATGGGCTGGATCTAAGCGGATGGATTTCCCGTATTCCGCCGCTGCGCGAGCCCTGGTCTATGCTATTATGCTTCATGGTAACTCTTGCCGGTCCCCGCGCAATGCCAGGTTATGAACCCCGCCAGGCCCGGAAGGGAGCAACGGTAGTAGCCGATTCATGTGCCGCGGTGTGGCTGGCAAGGGCTACCACCCACTGAATGATTCAATTGTTCGTGCCGACTTATCACTGATGAACTCCAGCTTCAACGACCCGTCACAATGAGCTATCAAGTACTTGCCAGAAAATGGCGCCCGAGCAATTTTTCCGAAGTCGCCGGGCAGGCACATGTCCTGAGAACTCTCGAGAATGCTCTCGATAACCAACGTCTGCATCATGCCTACTTGTTTACCGGCACCCGCGGAGTTGGCAAAACAACCCTGGCACGAATACTTGCAAAATGCCTGAATTGCGAAGAGGGAATCAGTTCGACGCCTTGCGAAAAGTGTGGCTCATGTATCGAGATTAACCAGGGCAGGTTCATCGACCTGATTGAGGTAGATGCAGCTTCCCGCACCAAAGTTGAAGACACCCGAGAATTACTGGACAACGTGCAATACTCACCCGCACGCGGAAAATTCAAAGTCTATTTGATTGATGAAGTGCATATGCTTTCCAATCACAGTTTCAATGCGCTGTTAAAAACGCTGGAAGAACCACCGCCGCATGTCAAATTCCTGTTTGCTACAACCGACCCACATAAGTTGCCGGTCACCATTCTTTCAAGATGTCTGCAATTAAACCTTAAAAACCTCAGCCCACAAATCATTGTCGAGCACCTGAGTTCCGTTCTCGGGGAAGAGAAAATTGAATTTGATGAAGAAAGCCTCTGGCAGATTGCGGCTGCTGCCTCAGGCAGCATGCGCGATGCACTTACTCTAGTGGATCAGGCCATTTCTTATTGCCAGGGGAAAATTAATTCTGAGGGTGTAATCGAGATGCTGGGGGTACCTGAGCAGAAGCAGGTAGTGGCCTTGCTGGATGCCATGGCTGTTAGGGATGCAGGTGCTGTGATCAGTCTGATCGAAAAGATGGCTGAACAGACCCCGGACTATGTCCATTCACTGGATAGCCTGCTATCAGTGCTGCATAGAATTGCCGTTGCACAGGTATTACCGGACGCGGCAGACAATAGTTTCGGAGATAAGCAGCAGATTTTGGATCTGGCCGCGAAATTCTCGGGCGAAGATGTGCAACTCTATTATCAGCTAGGTATCAAGGGAAGGGACGATCTCAGGTTAGCGGGTGAAATGCGCACTGCATTCGAAATGATATTGTTAAGGATGCTGGTTTTTTCTCCAGATTTTAATCTGATCACTGAGTCAGAGCAGTCGACTGAGACCCAGGCTGCTACTGAAACAGTAAAAAAAAAGCATCCAGCAGTAGCACGAAATATTGAACCGAAGCCGCCCGCAACACCTCAGCACGAAGAGTCAGATTCGACTGAGCAGGTTCATGTGAGAGCCGAAACTGGAGTGACAACAGATCAAGATGCACATCACCATAACGCGGCGCCGAAGCCAATTACCCATGCGACGTGGTTGGAGTCTTTCATAAATCTCGGAGCTAGCGGCATTGTGGCCAATGTACTGGCTAATTCAGAGTTGATCAGGATAAAGGAAGAAAATGTTTACTTCGTTCTGGATGAAAGCCAGAGTGCAGTATTTAACGAGGAGCTGTTACCCAAACTCTCTCAAGCCGTAAGTCAGCTATTTGATACAGTGCTTAAAGTCCACATTAAAATCGGTAAGGTGCTCAAAGAGACTCCCGCACTCAAGAGTCAGCGACTAAAGCAGGAGCAACATAAGACGATGGTAAATGAGTTTGAACAAGATGAAAACGTTCAGCAATTGCTTAAACGATTTTCAGGTACACTTGCCAGGGAGAGTATTGCTTCGACGAATGAACAGGGAAAGTCATGACTGATTTTAATGAAATCATGAAGCAAGCCAGGCAAATGCAGGAACAGTTTCAGAAGGCTCAGCAGGACATTGCGAAACTGCTCGTAACAGGAGAATCTGGAGCAGGCCTGGTAAGGATTGTCATGAATGGCAGGCACGATGTGGTGAGTGTAAATATAAACGACTCCTTGATGCAGGAAGAGAAGGAGGTTGTGGAAGACCTGATAGCCGCGGCGGCTAACGATGCCGTTAGAAAGCTGGAAGAGAAGAATCGCGAAACCCTTGGGGGAATGGCGGGTGGTATGAATCTTCCTGAGGGATTTAAGTTCCCTTTCTGACTTTTTATCCCATGAACTCCAGTCCCCTCATAGATCAACTGATTGAAGCTTTCCGATGTTTGCCCGGTGTCGGCCCCAAATCGGCGCAACGAATGACCCTGCACCTTCTGGAGCGGAATCGGACTGGTGGTAGAAAGCTGAGTGAATCTTTAGCCTCTGCACTAGATGCTGTGGGAAATTGTGCGCGCTGTCGTACGCTAACAGAGGAAGATGTTTGCCGCATCTGTGCCAGCCTTTCCCGTAATCCCAAGATTTGCTGTGTGGTTGAATCTCCTGCCGATATTTTTGCCATCGAACAATCCGGAACATTTCGTGGTATCTATTTCGTTTTGATGGGCCACCTTTCACCAATCGATGGAATAGGTCCGGAGCAACTGGGAATTAATCAGCTGCTCGCGAAAGTTAAGGGCGAAAGGCCGGAAGAGGTAATTATTGCCTGTAATCCGACCGTGGAGGGCGACGCCACGGCGTACTATATTGCCGAACAGCTAAGACAGGTGAATGTAGTGGTAACGCGAATTGCACACGGAGTACCTGTTGGCGGCGAGCTCGAGTTCGTCGATGGCGGTACGCTCAGTCATGCCTTCGCCGGCAGAAAGGTAATGGACAGCTCCTGAACGCCATGATTGCTGAGGACGGAACGCTGATTCATTACATCGAAGACGCCAATCAGTTTGCCGAGTTATGCCGTCAATGGACGAGCGATACTCACCTCGCACTCGATACCGAGTTTGTCAGAACCAATACATTCTATCCCAGGGTTGGACTCTTACAGATTGCCGATACTACGGATTGTTACCTTATCGATCCCCTGGTAGTTGAAGACTGGTCGGACTTCAGAACACTTCTGCAGGGCTCATCCAATAATTTTGTAATGCATTCTTGCAGTGAAGATCTGAATCTTTTACAGACTGCCATCGGCTGCATTCCCAATAAGATCTTTGATACACAGATTGCTGCCGCGTTTCTTGGTTTGGGTTTCAGCCTCAGTTACCAGGCACTGGTAGGTCTGTTGTTGGGCATTGAACTGGAGAAGGGTGAAACTCGCTCAGATTGGGTGCGGCGGCCGTTGAGTGAAAATCAATTACTCTATGCGGCGAATGACGTAACACATTTACTGGAGCTGGAATCCATTCTGCGTAGTCAATTAAAGGCATCGCAAAAACTCCAGTGGTTCGAGGACGAATGTAGCTTCGTACTTAGCGCGTCCCTGACCGCGGAGGCGAGTGATAATTGGCAACACCTCTTTATAAATGTAAACAGTGCGTGGAAGCTGAATGAAGCAGGGCTTAATGCACTACAGAGACTCTGCCACTGGCGAGAAGTGACTGCCAGAAAAAGGGATAAACCTCGCAACTGGATCGCAAAAGATGCTGACTTGTTGACGATAGCCATCGAAATCTCGGAGGTTGAAACGCCAACCCTGGAGACAATAAAGTCCTTAAGACTTTCAGACAGGCGCCTGCTTGAAAGAAACCTGCTTGAGCTGTTTGAGGCGATTATTCGTGATGGAAATGAATTTGTCGCTGTGAATCCACAGTTATTAAATAAGCCATTGAACTCAGCTGGTCGTGGTAGATTGAAATCATCGCAGAGACTGGTAGCGGCTCTCGCTGCGGAACTCAATATTGCCCCTGAGTTACTGGCTCGGAAAAAGCTGCTGAATGATCTGATTCGAGATTTCGAAACCACCGGTGAATTGAATTGGCAGGGTGAGTTGGCCGGTTGGCGCAGACTCGTTCTGGAGCCGGCGCTCAGTCACGTATTTACTGACAGGCAAAACAGCGAAGTATCAGGTTGAAAACCAGGCAGAGCAATGCGCTACGCGATAATTTCTGGGAGCTTCCCCTTGGCGAGTTAAATCAACAGGAATGGGAACAGCTCTGTGATGGGTGCGGTCGATGTTGTCTGAAAAAACTGAGCGATGAAGAAACTGAAGAAATAACCTGGACACGCGTTATTTGCCGGTTTTTTATTGAAGAGAGCAGTCGTTGCTCTTGCTATTCTCAACGCACGGAACTAGTCCCGGAATGCTTGAATGTCGGGCAAATGGATATTGGAGCGGCCAAATGGATGCCGCCAAGTTGCGCCTATCGTCTGCGCTTCGAAGGGAAGCCATTACACGATTGGCATCCCCTGATTGCCGGGTCTCGCGTTAAAATGGAACAGGCAGGGATAAGTGTTGCTGGCAAAGTAATATCAGAGGAATATGTGCACCCGGATGGATACCAGGAGCACGTGATTCGCTGGGTGGAGACGTAAACGATATGGAAGCTGAAAGTAATTACTGGCTGATCTGGATGATTTATCTCGCGGCAGGCGTGGTGTTCTATCTTATCTTCTGGCGGATAACACGTTTTCGGCGCGCACTTTGGACGGCGTATTCCCTGCGTGCCATCACAGCGGCAATAATCCTTACACCCTGGTATGCCAATGCGCAAGGAACCACCCTGGCGCCGGCCCTGATCGTCTTGCTGCTGGACATCATTACCATTGATAGCGCGGCCGCCACGCGTGCCGCCGCGCCTCTGGTGTTGTCTATCATTGTGGCTGAGGTTTTTGCGACAATCCTTTTTCTGCTGCGAAGAAAGAGTAAAAAACTAATAAAAACAACATATTAAAGAAATAATCTCATGCAATGCTGCCATATCGACACCGTAGCGACTTCCCCCTTGATGGATTTTCTGGTTGAATCTGCCGTCTGATTTGTATTTTTCTCACAATTCTCACAAATAGTTCAACAAAATAAGCGAGTTAGAACCAAGAGGTACATTATGACTGGTCACTTCAGTTCCCTGGTCTTCATCATGCTGCTGGTTGGCGCAGCTGGAGGCCTGATCAACTACTACACCTTACCCGCAAAGCAGGTTAGCGATCGAGGCATTCTCGTGCGCTGCATAATGCTGGGTATTCTGGTCACTTTCCTGGTGCCGTTTATGCTCAGCATATTCGGCAGCACACTGATCGTCGATAGTGAGGGAGATGCGGCAAAATTGCTCAACTATGTCGCCATCTGTTTGGCCGTGGCGATATCGCCTCGCTTCTTCATGGCTAACGTTTCTGAAAATGTGCTAGCCGAGGCACGAGTCACTAGCGATAAGGTCGATTTACTGCATTACCAGCTTAGGCAACTCCAGGAAGAACTGCTGCCGCTGATTGATACTGAGACCGAAGACGATAGCTTGCCGAATATGGCGGCCGTAGCCGACTCGAATCCTGATGAACTGGATACCACTTCATCGAAAGTACTGAAGACGCTGGGTTGTGGACGCTTTATCTATCGCTCGTTGACTGGTCTGTGCCAGGAGGCGGATACCGATGAGTCCACCATGGTCAAGACCTTGGGATTTCTGACACTGAAATCACTAGCTGGCAAAGTTGGTGGTCGTAAGGGAGTACGTTGGTATATTACCGAAAGAGGTCGCAGGCTAGTCGAATTGAACGCCTGATTCAATTCTACAAACGTGCAGTAGCCGCCGTAATGATCGGCGCTGCATGCTCACTCAAATCCATAGTGCAAGCTGGCATGCGGTGGGTTTTCCTGTATTTATAAGAACCCGCTGTTTACAATACGCGCAATTTTTTTGCCTCAAAGGGATTGAAGATGAAATTTACCGGCACGCAGGAATATGTCGCTACCAGTGAGCTTCAGATGGCAGTGAATGCAGCGATTCAATTGCAGAAACCGTTGCTGATCAAGGGCGAGCCTGGCACGGGTAAAACCATGTTAGCCGAACAGATTGCCATAGCACTGGGTCTGCCGCTCATTCAATGGCATATCAAGTCAACCACTAAAGCTCAGCAAGGACTGTATGAATACGATGCGGTATCACGCTTACGCGACTCCCAATTGGGTGATGAGAAGGTTCAGGACATATCCAATTATATTATCCAGGGGAAGATCTGGGAGGCCTTCGGATCCAAACAGCAGTCGGTATTGCTCATCGATGAGGTCGATAAGGCTGATATCGAGTTTCCCAACGATCTCTTGCTTGAGTTGGACAAGATGGAGTTCTTCGTTTACGAAACCAAAGAACTGATTAAGGCCAAGACCCGACCTATTATAGTAATCACAAGTAATAATGAAAAAGAATTACCTGATGCGTTTCTCAGACGCTGCTTCTTTCACTACATAGAATTCCCGGACACGTTGACGATGGAGAAGATCGTCGAAGTACACTATCCAGGCATTAAGAAGGAGCTTGTCAGTCAGGCGATGGATGTATTTTTTGATGTCCGAAAGATTCCCGGCCTGAAGAAGAAGCCGTCGACTTCGGAATTAATCGATTGGCTAAAACTGCTCATGGCGGACGATATTCCTGCCGAAATACTGAAGAGTCACGATAGCAAAAATGCTATCCCTCCACTCTATGGTGCGCTATTGAAAAACGAGCAGGATGTTCACTTGCTAGAAAAACTGGCCTTCATGCATCGAGCCAATCGCTGATGCTGATCAATTTCTTCATGACCTTGAAGCAGGAACGATTACCAGTTTCATTCACTGAATTGTTCACATTGCTTGAATGCCTGAAGAAAAATGTCATCTTTGGAAATGTAGATGATTTCTATTACCTGTCACGATTGTGCATGGTCAAGGATGAGAAGAACTTTGATAAGTTCGATATTGCCTTTGCCAAGTACTTCGAAAACACTGAGGTAATCGATGAACTTTCTCTCTACCAGATTCCTGACGATTGGCTGCGCCAGCAGCTGGAGTCTATGCTTACCGATGAAGAGAAGGCGAAGATTGAAGCACTGGGCGGTCTGGAAAAGCTGATGGAAGAATTTCGCAAGCGCATGGAAGAGCAAAAGAAACGGCATCAAGGCGGCAGCAAGTGGATCGGTACTGCAGGGGCCTCACCGTTCGGCGCCTATGGCTACAATCCCGAAGGAATCAGAATCGGCCAGCAAGAAGGGCGCAACCAACGTGCCATCAAGGTTTGGGATCGTCGCAATTACCGGGACCTGGATGACTCTGTCCAAATAGGTACTCGCAATATCAAGATGGCTCTTCGGCGCTTAAGAAAATTTGCGCGCACTGGTGCGGACCTGGAACTCGATATGGATGATACGATTTCCTCGACGGCCAGAAATGCCGGTCTATTGGATATCAAGATGGTCCCTGAGCGGCATAATTCGGTAAAAGTGTTGTTGTTTTTCGATGTGGGCGGCTCGATGGATCCACACGTGAAATTGTGCGAAGAGTTATTCTCAGCAGCGAGGTCCGAGTTCAAACATTTGAAGTATTTCTATTTTCATAACTTTATCTATGAGTCGGTTTGGACCAAGAGCCATCGACGTCATGCCGAGACTACATCCACATTCGAAATCATTCACAAGTACACTAAAGACTACAAGGTGATCTTTGTAGGCGATGCGACCATGGCTCCTTATGAGATCACTCACGTGGGTGGGAGCATCGAGCACTACAACGAAGAATCAGGAGCCGCCTGGCTAAAGCGCCTGTCCGATGCGTTTGATCACATGGTATGGATAAACCCAACTCCCAAGGATTATTGGGAACATAGCTACTCCATCGAAATAGCACGAGAATTGGTTGAAGACAGGATGTTTCCGCTCTCGGTTAAAGGACTGGAAGAAGCAATGACCCTGCTTACCAAGTAACGTTTATGATAGAACCACTTACTAAAGATCTGCGACCCGAGCAATTCACTTCTCTGCTAGAAGTTATAGACTATATCGTCGAAGCACATGGTCCTTTGCCGGCATTCAGCTGCTTCGGGAAAACCCTGACATTTGCCGAAGTGAACGATTTAAGTAATCGCTTCGCACATTACCTGCAGAGCGAAACGAACCTGCGACCGGGTGACAGGATTGCCATTCAGTTGCCAAATCTATTGCAATTTCCGGTGGTATTTTACGGTGCTGTCAAAGCAGGTCTGATCGTTGTAAATACCAATCCACTCTACACTGCTCATGAGATGGCACACCAATTCAAGGACTCCGGTGTTAAAGCGATAGTGATACTCAATTGCTTTTGTGCAAGCCTGGAAAAGATAATTCAGGAAACCGATATTGAGAAGGTTATCATTACTCAAATCGGTGATTTGCAGAATTCATTCAAGCGAAAGGTGATGAATTTTGGAGCAAGGTACATCAAAAAGATCGTGCCTGCCTACAGATTACCGAAAGCCGTCGATTTCATGGAGACGGTCCAGTCATTTAACGTCTATCTTCAGGCTCCCGAAGCCGGCCGCGGTGATGATGTGGCACTGCTTCTCTATACAGGTGGAACCACCGGTTCTGCAAAAGGCGCGATGTTAAGCCATAACAATCTTATCGCTAACATGATGCAGTTGCGTTCGCGCTGTCTGTTGGTCATTGGAGACCAGATAGAAAACATTGCAGCCCCACTTCCGCTCTATCATAGTTATGCATTTCTGTTGCATTGTCTGACAATGCCTTACGCAGGAAATCACAATGTGTTAATAACCAATCCGCGTGATCTGGGCAATGTGATTAAGCTCTTGAAAGGAAGCCGCATTAGCGGATTCGTCGGCATTAATACTCTTTACCTGGGTTTGTTAAGACATCGAGATTTTGCATCGGTTGATTTCAGCGCAATGAAGTTCTGTGGTGCTGGGGGAATGCCGATGACTACGTCGGTAGCGGAAGAATGGGCAACGGTAACCGGGTGCGAAATAATCGAAGGGTATGGGTTGACTGAATGTTCTCCTGTAGTCTCGGTTAATATTCCCGGCAAGGTAAAGCTTGGCACTGTTGGACCTCTGGTTCCTGAGACTGAGTTGCAGGTCGTTGACGACGATGGGAAAGAAGTCGACCCCGGTGAGCGAGGTGAGTTATGGATTCGCGGCCCGCAGGTCATGCAGGGTTATTGGCAGCAGCCCGAAGCCACTGCCGAGACAATTACTCCCCAGGGCTGGCTAAAGACCGGCGACTATGTGCAGGTAGGAGAGGATGGCTACATCAGGATTGTCGATCGTAAGAAAGACATGATTCTGGTGTCAGGATTTAACGTGTTTCCAAACGAAATCGAGGACTGGGTGAATAGCCATCCCGATGTATTGGAATCTGCAGCCATCGGTACTCCTTGTGAGAGAACCGGGGAATCAGTCAGGCTGTTTGTAGTCGCAAAGAATTCCGGTCTGAATGCGGAAGCGATTATCTCGCATTGCAAATCGGGTTTAACCGCTTATAAAGTGCCTAGGGAAATTCGTTTCGTTACCGATCTGCCAAAATCGAACATTGGTAAAATTCTGCGCCGCGAGCTCCGGGATTAATTCACACTTCACATTAATGTCACACATGGTGAATTGTGCTGGACTCTCTAAGTGAAAATCTTGATAAAGTCGCAATTGCGGATCGTTATACTATCGAGAACAAAATTCGCCAGCTCGGAAAAGCTGGCATATCAGCAGATAAGAAGAGCCAGCAAGCTGCCAGGCTCGCCGATGCAATAAAAAAATCAATTGCGACCTGTGAAGTCAGAATCTCAGCTATCCCCTCCGAGATAATCTACCCTGCGAACTTGCCAATCACTCAGAAAGTCGAAGAGATCGCGTCACTTCTTCAGAGTCATCAGACCGTGGTAGTGGCAGGAGATACCGGGTCCGGAAAAACTACCCAACTGCCAAAGATCTGCCTCGAGGCTGGATTCGGCCGACTCGGGCTGATTGGGCACACCCAACCCAGGAGACTCGCCGCTGTTTCCGTGGCTAATCGCATTGCCGAAGAATTAGGCGTGAGTCCGGGTCAGGGTGTCGGTTACCAGGTCAGGTTCAATAATCAGCAGGGCCCTTCAACATTTCTCAAGTTAATGACTGACGGGATTCTGTTAACCGAAATTCAGCATGATCGGTTTCTGAATCGCTATCAAGTCATCATTATCGATGAGGCGCATGAACGCTCATTGAATATTGATTTCCTGCTGGGTTTTTTGAAGCAACTACTGAACAAACGCCAAGACCTGAAGCTTATTATCACGTCGGCAACTATTGATGTTGAAAAGTTCTCCAGGCATTTCAACGGTGCTCCCATCGTGGCAGTCTCAGGTAGAACCTACCCGGTTGAGACGCGTTATGCGCCGCTGGATGTGGCTACCAATGAGCAGAGGAATGATGACTTGCAGGCTGAGGGCATCATCAAGGCGATAAATGAGATTGCGGCTGCAGAAAAAAATTCCACGCGAGGCCCGGGCGACGTCTTGGTGTTTTTAAGTAGTGAGCGTGAGATTCGAGATACGGCGGCCACACTGCGAAAACAGCAACTGACTAATACTGAATTATTGCCACTCTATGCACGCCTGCGCTATTCCGAGCAGGTCAAAATCTTTAAAGGCCACAAAGGGCGACGCATCGTGTTAGCCACCAATGTGGCGGAAACCTCCCTAACTGTGCCTGGGATCAGATACGTTGTGGATACGGGCTTCGCTCGCATCAGTCGTTATAGCCTGCAAACCAAAGTCCAGCGCCTGCCGATCGAAGCTGTATCACAAGCCAGTGCAAACCAGCGCAAGGGCAGATGTGGAAGGCTCGAAGATGGAATTTGTATCCGCCTATTTTCAGAAGAAGATTTCAACTCCAGACCACCGTACACCGATCCGGAGATCAAGCGCACCAACCTGGCATCAGTCATCCTGCGTATGCTGTACTTGAGACTGGGCGATGTTGAAGCGTTTCCCTTCATTGAGCCACCGGAGCCGCAGGCTATAAGAGAGGGCTACAAGCTATTAGCGGAACTCAATGCGTTGTCCCATGACAGGCAACT
Source organism: Pseudomonadota bacterium (assembly GCA_027623555.1). Classification (GTDB taxonomy): domain Bacteria; phylum Pseudomonadota; class Gammaproteobacteria; order Pseudomonadales; family Pseudohongiellaceae; genus UBA9145. The sequence continues at coordinate 13,976 of JAQBSZ010000010.1, forward strand.
GACAGCCACCGGCAAACAGATGGCTGCGCTTCCAGTAGATCCAAAGCATGCACGGATGCTGGTAACTGCCGTATCCGAACACTGTCTGCGTGAATTGCTGATAATTGTCAGTGTGTTGAGTATCCAGGATCCCAGAGAAATAGCATCTGACAATCGACAGGCAGCCCTGCAGAAACTCGAGCAGTTTGCCCACCCGGATTCAGATTTTTTTAGTTTCGTAAATCTCTGGGATCATTTCGAATCTCAGCGCCAAAACCTCTCCCAGAAACAGCTTCGCAACTTCTGTAAGACCCACTACCTCTCGTTTATGAGAATGCGCGAATGGCGTGAGGTTCACCGCCAACTATTGATCTCTTGCCAGCAGATGGGATTCCGTGTGAGTCGTGAGCCGGGCAGTTATGAGTCGATACACCGAAGTATAATAGCCGGTTCACTGAATCAAATTGCGCGAAGAGTAGAAGGCAAGACCTATCTTGGAAATCGCAACAGAAAGTTCAGCCTGTTCAACTCCTCGGTGATGAAATCGGGGACAGCCCAATGGATTGTAACCGGACAGCTCATTGAGACATCTCAAACCTTTGCAACCATGGCTGCAAGAATCGAACCGCAATGGGTCGAGCAAATGGCGTTACACCTGGTCAAGCGCGAACATTTTGAACCACACTGGAGCAAGAAGCGTCAGGAAGTGATGGCTTATGAAAAGGTGCATCTATACGGACTGGTGATAATCGAAAAGGCTCCCATCAGGTTTGCCAAGATTGACCCTGAAACCGCTCGCGAAATTTTTATTCAAGATGGCCTGGTAGCTGGTCAGATTGAGGGCAAGTTTCAGTTCTTGCTCGACAATCAACACTTCCTCGAAGAGCTGGCGAAGCAGGAAGAGAAAATGCGCAGGCCGGAAATGCTGGTCAGTGATCGCGAGACGCAGCGCTTCTACGAATCGAGAATACCGGCCGGAATATCCTCTACACGCCAACTACAGCACTGGATACGTGATGAGGCAAGCGATGCAAACGAATTGCTGACCATGAGCATTGCTGCATTAGGGGATGCCAACTCCCTGGTGACTGATATAGCCGCATTTCCCGATAAGGCCTCACTGCAACACAACGATTTCCAGATCGATTATCTTTTCGATCCCGGCAGTGTTCAGGATGGAGCTACCATTTCCGTGCCAATTACTCTTATGCAACAATTGCAACAGGCGGATCTCGACTGGGCTGTACCTGGAATCATTCGTGAGAAGTGTATTGCCCTGATCAAGGGACTACCAAAATCGCTTCGCAAGCAATTTATTCCGATCAATATCTTCGTCGACGAAGCGATGCCTCAGATGAGCCCTGCCGATGGCACATTAATAGATTCACTTTTAGCGCAGATTCGCGCACGCAAGCAGCTGAACCTGACCAGAGCAGACTTTGAGCGTGTCGACATTCCTGCCCATTTGCGCATCAAGGTCAGATTGCTCAATGATGAAGGTGAAGAAGTAGGCTTCTCGGCAAACATTGATGAGCTGAAATCTAGCCACAGACAGTCACAAGCATCGGCAGAAGACGGCGAGGCCAGCAGTAACTATGGGCACGACCTTGAACAGACCGGGGTAACCGACTGGGTATTCGGGGAGCTTCCTGTCCAGGTAGAGATTGGTGATGAACTGGTTTTGATTCGCTATCCGGCATTGGTCGACCATACCGATTCAATCGCAATCGAGTTGCTTGCTGTCGAGGAAGAAGCTCGGGCCAAGACTCGATCTGGACTAGTGCGGCTGTATATGTTGCGCAGCGTACAGCAGAAAAACATGCTGAAGAAAAAATTCGCACGGCTTGCCCAGAATCTGGCGTTACTTATTCCTGGTCAGCTGTCAAATATGGCCGATGATGCCCTGTATACCAGTTACGCCGCTGCCTTTGATGTAGATTCGGTTATACCCCGGACGCGCTCTGCTTTCGAAGAACAATTGAATAAAGGCAGGCAGGAATTACACGAGCATAGCGAGAGGATTGCGAAAATCACAAATCAGGTGCTCGAGCAACGACAGCAAACGAGTAAGCAACTGAGAGCGCTGGACAATGCCGAACTTGCCTACCTGGTAGCAGACATTAATCTGCAAATGGACAATTTGATCGGAGAAAACTTCCTCAGCCAAACTCCGTACTCCTGGCTTCTCGAATTCCCGCGCTATTTCGAGGCGATTCAATTGCGGCTTGGCAAGATTCCGAACGTTGGTCCGAAAGATCAGTCATATACCCAGGAGCTGGCTGAGCATTGGAATCGTTATGGGGAGCTGTGCGCAGAGCTAAATATGACTCGGAAATTTGAATTGCAACAGCTCAGATGGATGATAGAAGAGTACCGGGTTTCCCTTTTCGCCCAGAGTTTGGGGACCAGTATTCCAGTTTCGGCAAAACGAATCGATAATCAGATAACCCAGTTAAAGCAATAGGGAATTCTGCAGCTCAATTTCCTCGTACCTGAGGCTGCTATTCTTGGAACATTGTTGACTTGTAAAACCAGCTAATACAAAGTAATTGCCGTGAAATCTCCTTTAAAACTCTATGCTCGCTTGTTTATTCAACTATTTGTGGTAGCGGGTCTGGCATTTTCTGGATCCGTTCTAAACCTCTATGCCCAGACACTTGATCCGTGGCGCGACGCTAATGAGCGCGTCTTCGCATTTAATGACTATTTTGATCGAATTTTAGTCAGGCCAGTGGCGGCAACCTACGATGTATTTGTGCCCCGGATTGCGCGCCAGGGTATTGGTAATTTCTTCAGCAACATCGATGACATCAATGTCTTTGTGAATGACTTGTTGCAACTGAAACTTGCTGACGCCTTGTCTGATTCCGGTCGATTTCTGGTTAATTCCTCTATCGGTATTGGAGGATTGATCGATGTTGCCAGTAATTTTGGCCTGGAGAAGCATGAAGAAGACTTCGGTCAGACCCTGGGCAAATGGGGAGTGCCGAGTGGGAGTTACGTTGTACTGCCTGTATTTGGCGCCAGTAATGTCAGGGATTCATTTGGATTGCTTCTCGATACCTTCTTTAACCCGATTCAATATCAGGACGATTACTCACTGAGTATTAGTTTATTTCTACTCAAGGAAACCGATTCCAGGTCGTCGCTCCTGGCGCTGGATGAGTTAGTCAGTGGTAATAAGTATCTGTTTTTCCGAGAGGCATACATCCAAAGGCGAGACTATCTGGTCAACGATGGTCAGATCGAAGATGCGTTTGGAGACTTCTAGTACTCAGCAGGAGGTCCAGAGCAGGGCCTGCGAGTATCCCTAATCGGGAGTATTTCGAACTCTCAGTTTTGACTTGATGAAATCACTATGTGAGACATAGATCAATTCTGAAATCTTTCGAATTAGATGCTCTTCGTATTTATCGAGTAGTTCGTCGGAAAAGGCGATACGCCACATGTTTTCGATCAGGTTTACTTTTTGCTTATAGTTGTAGCCATCATTGATTAGCCGGGTAAATTCATAGAGTGATGTAGCCTGGTGGGCCTGTTTCTCCGCCAATGCGACGAGATCATCCAGATCTTCTTCTGATATTTCCAGGCTATCCCTCAAAACTTTCAGGAACTCCGTGCTCTCGCGTTCATCCAGTTCGTGATCGGAGTTGATCACTTCAATCAACAGGGCGGCGCAGGCCAGATCAAGCTTGGGCACATTTCGGACAGGATCCTCTGCCTCATTTTGCGCCAGTTTGTTTTCAAAGAATTGTTTAATCGAATTCAGCATAAGTGGCTAAAGCCAAACCTCCAGACAATAATGCCACATCAGTTTACATAAGTAATGGCATCTAGCAGGACTTCAATGCCAACGTTTTTCTTGTGACTGTGCTCGCTGAGATGGCGTCGATAAAGGCGGCCCCCTTGCTGTCCCTTGAACAAACCCAGCAGATGCCTGGTCATATGTTGGAGAGGAGTGCCCTTTGCCAGTTCTGATTCAATATAGGGTAAATACTGCTGCAGATAATCGAGTCGAGATTTCTCAGGCCATGAATCGCTAAATAGCAGCGTATCTACTCCATGCATGATATAGGGGTTCTGGTAGGCTTCTCGTCCCAGCATCACTCCGTCTACCTGCGTAAGAAGCTCAGCCACGGTTGCCATGCTTGAGATGCCGCCATTAATGACAATTTCCAATTCAGGAAAATTCTGTTTCACAGAAAACACGCGTTCGTAGTTCAAAGGAGGTATCTCGCGATTTTCTTTGGGACTTAGTCCTTGTAGGTATGCCTTTCTGGCGTGAATGATGAATATCTTGCATCCAGACTTCGCGACGTTATCAATGAATCTGAGCAGCGCTGCTTCCGAGTCCTGATCATCGATTCCGGTTCGGCATTTGACTGTTACCGGAATATCTACGGCTGCCTGCATACTGGAGACACAACGTGCGACCAGGGGAGGATCTGCCATCAGGCAAGCCCCAAAGGCGCCGGACTGCACACGGTCACTTGGGCAACCAACATTCAGGTTTATTTCGTCAAATCCGGCAATCTCACCCTGTGCTGCCGCCCTGGCGAGTTCTTGAGGATTGCTGCCACCCAATTGTAGTGCCACCGGATGTTCATCAAGGTCGTGCTGCAAGAGATAGCCAGCATCACCATGTTCCAGGGCAGCACTTGTCACCATTTCGGTATACAGCAGCGCCCGCCTGGAGAACTGGCGCAGAAAAGCTCGATCATGGCGATCAGTCCAATCCATCATCGGAGCAACACAAAATCGATGTTCTAGCATAGTGCAGGAGAGTAGATTATTGGGGAGGCAGTATTTATCGGATCGGGTGTTTTAAGTCAAGCTGTGAGTAAAGAATAGCGGGTGAGAAAGTCCGAATGGGAATTGGAATTGATTCGCGTATAATCGAACGCCAACAGAATTGAGTGCCTAAAAGATACGCATGAACCGAGTCAGAACCAGAATAGCGCCCTCACCGACGGGCGACCCTCATGTTGGTACCGCCTACATTGCCCTTTTTAATCGTTGTTTCGCCCATCGGCAGAAGGGCGACTTCATACTGCGCATAGAAGACACCGATCGTGAGAGAAGTAATGTGCAATCTGAGAAGGATATCTTGAGCTCACTCGCCTGGATGGGCTTGCAATGGGACGAGGGGCCTGACTGTGGCGGTGACTTCGGCCCTTACCGGCAGAGCGAACGATCAGAGATTTACAAGCAACACATAGATCAATTGCTAGATCAGGATAAAGTGTTTCGCTGTTTTTGCTCGGGAGAACGGCTGGACAAGCTACGACAGCAACAGATGCAGACTAAACAGCAGCCTGGTTACGACGGTCATTGTCTGCAGTTGAGCGAAGGGCAGATTGCAGCGAGGCTGGCAGCAAACGAAGAATATGTCGTTCGCATGAAGAAACCGGAGTCGGGTGATTGTGTCTTCGAAGATTTTTTGCGAGGTGAAGTTAGGATAAGTTGGGATCAGGTTGATATGCAGGTGCTAGTGAAGTCAGACGGGTTGCCAACTTATCACTTCGCAAATGTAGTGGACGATCATCTCATGCAGATATCCGATGTAATTCGCGGAGAGGAATGGATAAATTCAACGCCCAAGCATCTTCTGATTTACCAGTACTTCGGTTGGCAACCCCCGGTATTCTGTCATATGCCTTTGCTCAGAAATCTCGACAAGAGCAAGCTCAGTAAACGCAAAAACCCCACCAGCATCGGCTACTATCGCGCTATGGGCTATCTGCCGCAGGCGCTGTCCAATTACCTGGGCCTGATGGGCTGGTCCATGCCTTCCGGAGAAGAGAAGTTCACTCTTGAGGAGATGACCGAACACTTCGATATTTCACGGGTGTCTCTAGGCGGTCCGATATTCGATATTGAAAAACTCAACTGGCTAAATGGCAAGTACATCAGAGAGGACCTCACTGATGACCAGTTTGCTGCACAATATACTCAGTGGGCGTTTGATCATCAGAAGGTGAAACAAATTGTCCCCTTATTGAAGCAGAGAGTTGAGAAGTTCAGCGACGTGGTCGAACTTGGTGGTTTTTTTCTAAATGGGATACCTGATACCGATTCCGCCACATTCGCCCATAAATCACTCGACGCATTGTTGCAGGTAAAGATATTGCAATTCACATTGTGGAAACTCGAACAAAGTAATGAGTGGAAGAGAGACATCATTGAAAGCGAATTGCAATCACTCGCCAGGGCCCTGGATTTGAAGATTCGGGATTTTTTGTTTCCCTTGTTCGTTGCAATCAGCGGCAAAGCAGTTTCCACATCAGTCATCGAATCGATCACAATTCTGGGAGTGGATATCTGCCGGGCAAGATTGCGACAGGCAATGGAGACGCTGGGCGGCATTTCAAAGAAGCAGGCCAAGGCTCTGGAGAAGGAGTTTAACGCGCTGGCCTGATGCGCAATTGACAGGGTAGGTGCCTGTGCTTAGAATGCGCCTTCCCTACGTACGCCCACACACACCACCACATGGGGCCTTAGCTCAGCTGGGAGAGCGCAACGCTGGCAGCGTTGAGGTCACCGGTTCGATCCCGGTAGGCTCCACCAGTTCCCTTTATTCACGTATTCCGCAATGCAGCTTTGCGGAGATGGTGGCGTTCGTCGCAGACACTGCCGGAAACTGAAAGGTAAATTAAAGCTGGAGCGCTTAAGTCGGATAGTCTCGCTTGGTGTGGCCTTTATAAAGCTGGCGAGGTCGACCAATTTTGTAGGGATGGCTTAACATCTCATTCCAGTGTGCAATCCATCCGGGAGTTCTGCCGGTAGCAAAGATAACTGTAAACATGCTGGTAGGGATGCCAATGGCTTTGAGGATGATGCCGGAATAGAAATCCACATTCGGGAAAAGTTTTCGCTTTATAAAATACTCGTCTTCCAGTGCAATTTTCTCCAGCTTTCGGGCGATGCGAAACAGCGGGTCATCTTCACTACCTAGCTCGTCCAGGACTTCATCGCAGATACCTCGAATTACCGCCGCTCGAGGATCATAGTTCTTGTAAACCCGATGTCCAAATCCCATCAGGCGGAATGGATCGTCCTTGTCCTTGGCCCTGCGGATGTAATCTTCGATGTGTGACTCATCCCCAATCTCGTAAAGCATCTCCAGGACCGCTTCGTTGGCTCCACCATGGGCGGGTCCCCAGAGTGCCGCTATACCAGAGGCGATGCAGGCATATGGATTGGTACCCGTCGAGCCAGCTAAGCGGACCGTAGAAGTTGAGGCATTCTGTTCGTGATCAGCATGGAGCAAGAATATGGTATCCATCGCCTTGGACAGCGTCGGGCTCACGCTGGCTGATTCGCAGGGAGTACTGAACATCATGTGCAGGAAGTTCTCCGCGAAACTCATGCTATTTTGTGGGTACATGAATGGTTGACCGATGCCATGTTTGAAACACATGGAGGCTAGTGTAGGCATCTTGGCAATGACACGAATCGCCGCCGCCATCCGATGCTCCGGGTTATCGTTATCGAGTGTGTCGTGATAGAACGCAGACAGCGCACCCACTACACCACAGAGCATGGCCATAGGGTGGGCACCGCGAGGAAATCCCTTGAAAAACTGATGAATCTGCTCGTCCACCATGGTGTGGTAGCGAATTTGATTCTCGAAGGCTGCCTTTTCATCGGCTGTGGGCAGTTCGCCGTTCAGGAGCAGGAAGCAGGTCTCCAGAAAATCTGATTTCTCGGCGAGTTGTTCGATAGGATACCCGCGATGTAGCAGAATGCCTGCATCGCCATCAATGTAAGTAATGTCTGAGTCGCAGGAAGCCGTGGACATGAAGCCGGGGTCATAAGTGAAAATTCCTTCACCGACGAGGCTGCTTACGTCCACCACATCAGGGCCAGTGCTCCCTTCATATACGGGTAGCTCAATTGGAGAGTCTCTCCCGTCTACAATTAGCTGGGCCTTTTTCTCACTCATTCCATACTCCTGTGAACTACTCTGCATTCGCGCGTTTTTGTTGTAATAACAAGCGCTTAAGGTCTCTAATTTTTACTTTTTTAATCTGTAACAAGCACTGACAAGGACGGCAATACTAGGGAGAGAGCGCGCCTGTTGTCAAATTATTTGTCTTTGCAGCGGGTAAGCGTAAAGGCTGGAATGGGACCAGCAAAATAGTCATAGTTCAGGCAAAACCCGTCACGCGTGTCGCCTGGGAATTGGCAATTTTTCTCCCCGACTACTTGCAAATATTGTTGACAAAACATTGTCACTATTGGCTCACCAGCAAGCAGACATATTGTAATCGACGGGTCTAGCGCCTATACTTTACGGCGTTTGAAATCCCCAATTTGTGTAATCATTTCAATCAGTTTGCGAGTTTTCATTAAATTTGCAAAAGGCCTTGCCCTGCTCACTGGAAGACTTGCGGAAAGCATTAACTTGAAAGATAAACGACCCGTAAATCTCGACATTACCACGATAAAATTTCCATTGGCGGCGATTACTTCGCTGCTGCATCGCCTCTCGGGAATTTTCATTTTCCTGGGCGTGGCGTTACTCCTGTATTTTTTGGACCTGTCTTTGCAATCGGAATCTGGATTCGCTCTGGTCCTGGAATTATTGGACAGCGTCTTTGTCAAGCTGCTGACTTGGGCAGTCGTAGCAGGGTTGCTGTACCACCTCATTGCTGGTTGCAAACATTTGCTTATGGATATGGGAGTCGGGGAGACGAAGGAGGGTGCGCATACAGGAGCAGTGACTGTTGTTGTTCTGGCATTGATCGCCTTCATGGTTGCAGGAGTTTGGATAGGGTGAGCAATGTAACGAACTTGGGCCGTTCTGGCTTATCCGATTGGGTTATTCAGCGTTTCTCCGCTGTGATCCTGGCCGCTTATACATTTTTTATTCTAGGCAGCTTCCTTATACATCCGGATATGGACTACGTGCAGTGGAAGACGATCTTCGAAAATAATCTGATGCGAATCTTCAGTCTCGTTACCCTCGCTGCGCTGTGTGCCCACGCCTGGATCGGCATGTGGACCGTTTCCACTGACTACATAACAGCTCTGCAGTTCGGCAAACGGGCCACTGCCGTTAGATTGCTCTTTCAGGCCGGTTGTATATTGCTCATAAGCGTATACCTGATCTGGGGCATTCAGATTCTCTGGGGTTTCTAGATGACGGGACTGCGCAGTATTGTTTTCGACGCTGTAATAGTCGGTGGGGGTGGGGCTGGCATGCGTGCCGCGTTGCAGCTCGCTCAATCCGGGTATAAGACTGCAGTTATTTCCAAGGTTTTTCCGACTCGTTCTCACACGGTCTCCGCACAAGGAGGCATTACCTGTGCCATTGGCAGTGCAGATCCAGAGGATGATTGGCGCTGGCATATGTATGACACCGTCAAGGGCTCGGACTACATTGGTGACCAGGATGCCATCGAATATATGTGCAGCGAAGGCCCGCAGACTGTTTTTGAGCTCGAGCATATGGGCTTGCCGTTCTCTCGAACCGAGAGTGGCCGCATTTATCAGCGACCGTTTGGTGGACAATCCAAGAATTTCGGCAAGGGCGGCCAGGCGGCTCGAACCTGTGCAGCCGCTGATCGTACTGGACACGCGCTGCTACACGCGCTGTACCAGGGAAACCTGAAGAACAACACAGTCTTCTTCAATGAGTGGTATGCCACTGATCTGGTGAAAAATCAGGATGGAGCAATCGTCGGAGTAATCGCCATCTGCATCGAATCCGGTGAAACCGTGTTTGTACACTCCAAGGCCACCGTGTTTGCCACTGGCGGCGCGGGTCGAATCTATGCCTCAACGACCAACGCATTGATCAATACCGGCGACGGCATCGGCATGGCACTGCGCGCCGACTATCCCATGCAGGATATGGAAATGTGGCAGTTTCACCCTACCGGCATCTACGGTGCCGGGACTCTGATCACCGAGGGATGTCGGGGTGAAGGTGGCTATCTCATTAACAAAGACGGAGAGCGTTTCATGGAGCGCTATGCGCCGAACGCCAAGGACCTGGCCGGCCGCGATGTGGTTGCTCGATCCATGGTTCTGGAGATTCTGGAAGGGCGCGGTTGTGGCGAGAAGGGCGACCATGTGATGTTGAAACTGGACCACCTTGGCGAAGAAGTGCTCAATTCCAAGTTGCCTGGCATCCTGGAATTATCACGCACCTTTGCCCATGTAGATCCTGTAAAAGAGCCAATTCCGGTAGTTCCAACCTGTCACTACATGATGGGTGGAATTCCCACCAATGTGCACGGCCAGGCGCTAACCCTTAACAATCAAGGCGAAGACGAACCAATCCCAGGCTTGTTTGCCGTCGGTGAGGTTGCTTGTGTCTCGGTGCATGGCGCCAATCGATTGGGCGGCAACAGCCTGCTGGATCTGGTTGTATTCGGGCGCGCGGCGGGTAAGCGCATTGAAGAAATGCTGTCTCAGGGACTGGAGCAACGTGCTGCATCTGCGTCCGATGTGGAGAAGGCCATGGCGCGGCTGAATCGATTGAATGAATCCAGCTCGGGCGAGAGCGTGCCGCAGTTGCGCACTGAACTACAGAACATCATGCAGAATCATTTCGGTGTCTTCCGCAAGGGTGAGTTTATGCAGGAAGGTATCGAGAAGCTGAAGTCACTCAGAGGACGTATCGCCAACGCTCATCTGGAAGATAACAGCAATACTTTTAACACAGCGCGTATCGAGGCACTTGAATTAGAAAACCTGTTCGAAGTCGCCGAGGCTACGGCGATCGCTGCCGAAGCACGCACGGAGAGTCGTGGCGCCCATGCACGTGATGACTTTCGTGATAGGGATGATGAGAACTGGTTGTGCCACTCGATATATTTTCCCGGCGAGAAACGCATTGCAAAGCGAGCGGTGAACTTTAAACCGAAGACAGTCGACACATTCGAACCGCAGGTGCGAACTTATTGATTGGTGTGGTACTGCAAACAAGAACAAATAGTAGAGGACTGGAAAGAAAGTGTTAGTCAGCATATATCGTTATAACCCGGAGACCGACTCCAAGCCGGCGATGCAGGACATTGAAGTCTCGATTCCGGCGGACAAGGACTTGATGGTGTTGGATGTGCTCGCGCTGGCAAAAGAGCAGGATGCCACGATTGTCTACCGTCGCTCATGTCGCGAAGGTGTTTGTGGGTCTGACGGGATGAACATTAACGGGACCAACGGTCTGGCCTGTATCACGCCGATTTCAGCAGCAGTTAAGCCGGGAGGCAAGCTGGTACTTCGACCCTTACCAGGGCTGCCGGTAGTACGAGATCTGGTAGTGGATATGTCGATCTTCTACAAGCAGTTTGAGAAAGTTAAACCCTATCTCATCAATGACGAACCACCACCTGCTATTGAACGATTGCAGTCTCCAGAAGATCGGGAAAAACTGGACGGGCTTTACGAGTGCATACTCTGTGCATGTTGCAACACTAACTGTCCTTCATTCTGGTGGAATCCAGACAAGTTTATCGGGCCGGCAGGCCTGTTGCAGGCATACCGCTTTCTCGCTGATAGCCGTGATACTGCGACTGTCGAACGATTGTCTGGCCTGGCCGATCCATTTAGCGTGTTTCGGTGCCGCGGCATCATGAACTGCGTTGCCGTTTGTCCGAAAGGACTGAATCCGACGCGAGCAATCGGTCACATCAGAAACATGCTGATTTCCCAGGGAACTTGATCGCAATATGCTCGAATGCATGCTCGGTTCAGGATTCGATTCGTGGCTGAATTAAAAGGTTTGTTATGCAAGACAATCTGATGGAAATAATGTGGAGCACCGGGCACCTTTCCGGCTCCAATGCCGAGTATGTCGAAGAGCTCTATGAGCAATTTTTAGTAGATCCTTCCTCAATACCAGATCAGTGGAAAAATTTCTTTGCATCGCTTCCCTCAAAAAGCGGGGATGGCCGGCCAGAAGTATCGCATTCCCAGATTGAAAAAGACTTCAAGGCACTCGGAAAGGTAAGTCGGTATGCGCAGGTACTAAGCAACGATGCAATCGTCAATTCTGAGCATGAAAGCAAGCAGGTTCAGGTCTTACAGCTGATCAGTTCATACCGGATCAGAGGGCACCAGAAAGCCGATCTCGATCCTCTTTCTATTATGCACCGCGAGCGAGTGCCGGATTTGGAATTGGAATTTCACGACCTTTCCCCGATCTATTTTTCGACCATTTTCCAGACTGGGTCGTTGTTTATTAGCAAAAATAAGGCGCCGCTACGAGAGATTGTCGATACGCTGGAGCGTATTTACTGCAACTCCATCGGTTATGAGTTCATGCACATCGTGAATCTCCAGGAGAAGCAATGGATTCAGCAACGCATCGAAAGCCATGATGGTTTTCCAGTATTTGAAAATCATGTAAAGCGTCATCTCCTGGAACGCCTGGCAGCAGCCGAAGGATTGGAGAAACATCTTGATTCCAAATATCCTGGTACCAAGCGCTTCGGGTTGGAGGGATGTGAGAGTCTGATACCTGCCCTGGATGAACTGATACAGCGCGCCGGGAAATACGGTGCCAAGGAAATTGTGCTCGGCATGACGCACCGCGGGCGCCTCAACGTACTCGTTAACATTCTCGGGAAGAATCCAGCAGATCTATTCGACGAATTCGAAGGCAAGGCGATCTATACCAGTTCCGGAGATGTCAAATATCACCAGGGCTTTTCTTCCAATATCATGACAGTCGGTGGTGAGATCCACATGGCGCTGTCCTTTAACCCGTCGCATCTTGAAATTGTTGCGCCTGTCGTCGAAGGGTCGGTTCGAGCGCGTCAAGTGCGACGCAATGATCGGGAAGGGAAATTGGTACTCCCCATAATTGTGCATGGGGATGCTGCGTTTGCCGGACAGGGCGTAGTAATGGAAACCTTTCAGATGTCCCAGACGCGCGGGTACTCAACTGGGGGCACGGTGCACATCATTGTCAACAATCAGGTTGGCTTTACCACCAGCAGGCAAGACGATGCTCGTTCAACCGAATACTGTACTGACGTGGCGAAGATGGTGCAGGCGCCAATTTTTCATGTGAATGCCGATGATCCCGAGGCCGTCTTGTTTGTCACACAGCTGGCGCTGGATTTTCGTTACCAGTTCAAGAAAGATGTAGTCATCGACCTGGTTTGCTATCGACGTCGGGGTCACAATGAAACCGATGAGCCTTCCATGACCCAACCGCTGATGTACGCGGTAATCAAAGCACATAAATCAACCCATGTGCTATACGCTGAGAAACTCGCTGGCGAGAATCTGGTAACAATCGATGAGGCCGCCACAATCAGCCGTAACTACCGGGCGGAGCTGGATGCTGGACAGCATGTCGTAAAAAGCCTGGTCAAAGAACCTTCGGTGGAATTGTTCGTCGACTGGAGCCCTTACCTAGGGCATGACTGGAGCCCACACTTCAATACTTCGATGCCTCTGGTAAATCTACGGGCGCTGGCAAAGAAACTGGTGGAGATGCCCAATGGCTTCGCAATGCAGCGCCAGGTTAAGAAAGTATTTACCGACAGAGCAACGATGGCCAGTGGTGATATGCCGGTCGACTGGGGATTCGCTGAAACGCTTGCCTATGCCACGATCCTCACAAGCGGCAACAAGGTACGAATTACCGGTCAAGATGTGGGACGCGGCACCTTTACTCACCGGCACGCAATTGTATATGACCAGAAGACAGGCGATGCGCACATACCGCTACAGCAGTTAGAAAAAAATCAAGGATCGTTTACCATTTATGATTCGCTTCTGTCGGAGGCAGCCGTTCTAGCGTTCGAGTATGGCTATGCGACAACCACACCGAATGCCTTGATCATATGGGAAGCGCAGTTTGGAGACTTTGCAAATTCAGCGCAGGTCGTCATCGATCAATTCATCGCCAGCGGTGAACACAAGTGGCAGCGACTTTGCGGTCTAACGCTCTTTCTGCCTCATGGCTATGAAGGGCAGGGACCGGAACACTCTTCCGCCCGCCTGGAAAGATTTCTGCAGCTCTGTGCTGAACACAATATCCAGGTTTGTCTGCCGACAACATCGGCACAAGTTTTTCACATGCTTCGCAAGCAGGTGTTATGTCCAGTGCGAAAACCGTTGATTGTAATGTCGCCGAAGAGTCTGTTGAGACATAAAGAAGCTGCGTCTTCATTGCAAGAGTTAGCCGAGGGCAGTTTTCAGGTGATTATCAATGAGACCGATAATCTCGATCACCAGACAATCAAGAAGATTATCATCTGTAGCGGTAAAGTGTATTACGACCTTAGAGAAGAACGGCGTGCAAGAGAAATAAAAGACACAGTTATCATTCGCCTGGAGCAACTCTATCCGTTTCCGCAGGATGATTTTCAAGCCTGCATGCTCCAGTACAAAAACGTTGAGAAAATAATCTGGTGTCAGGAAGAACCGATGAACCAGGGTGCCTGGTATTCCAGTCAGCACCACATTCGGCGCACGCTGCATGAACATTATCCCGAAATCTGGCTGGAATACGCCGGGCGTGAAGCCTCAGCGGCAGCAGCGGCGGGATATCCAGCTCTACACCTGCGCCAGCAACATCAATTTATCGATGAGGCCCTCAGCTTATAAAGAGCCTTCAACTTGTAAAGAGCCTTCAGCTTGTAAAGAGCCTTCAGCTTGTAAAGAGTCGTCAACAAACTGAGAGCAGCACACTCAAGCAATTGGAAGCCCTCAACGCAACACATGAGTTTGATTTGCAAAGAGAAAAATAGACTAGAGCTGGCAGACAAAGTTGGTTTCAGGAAAGACAGCAGGATAAATCATGACAATCGAAATTAAAGCGCCGACGTTACCCGAATCAGTTCCAGATGGAACGATTGCGACCTGGTACAAGAAAATTGGTGATCCGGTAAAAATGGATGAACTCCTCGTGGATATCGAGACAGACAAAGTGGTCATTGAAGTTGTGTCTCCGACGGACGGAACCCTGAAAGATATTTTGAAAGTTGCCGGAGACATCATCGTTAGCAATGAAGCGATAGGAAGCCTTGAACCCGGCAATGCGCCAGCGGCAGAAGCGCCAGGCACAGCGACAAGTGGCAGCACCGCAGCGGATGCCGCGGAGAGAGATGTTAAAGAGGAGGCAACTACCAGCGCAGCGATGCTTAGTCCAGCTGCGAAAAAATTGATCGAAGAAAATCAGTTGCAGGCTACGGCAATAACTGGAACGGGAAAAGATGGGCGAGTTACCAAAGAAGATGTGTTGAAACTGATCGAGACGCCGACTGCAAAAATCAGCACAACATCAGCACTGGCGGATGCTCCACTCAGCGGTTCCGCAGAAAGTCCCGCCCAAGGATTCGCAGCAGGTTCCACCGAAGATTCTACCGAAGGTTTCACTGAAGGTTCCACCGAAGGACGTATAGAAGAACGAGTTCCAATGAGCAGGTTGCGGGCCAAGGTTGCCGAAAGATTGTTACAGGCTACCCAGTCCACAGCAATGCTAACTACATTTAATGAAGTCAACATGGAAGCCGTGATTACTATACGCAATAAGTATAAGGAAGAGTTTGAAAAAGCCCACGACGGTGTGCGTCTTGGGTTTATGTCATTCTTCGTCCGCGCCTGTACTGAAGCCTTGAAGCGTTATCCGGCCGTGAATGCGTCAATCGATGGCAATGACGTTGTCTATCATGGCTATCAGGACATCGGTGTCGCTGTCTCATCCCCTCGAGGCCTTGTAGTCCCGGTACTTCGAAATGCAGACAACATGGGATTGGCACAAATTGAGAAAGAAATTCGAGCCTATTCAGAGAAGGCCCGAGACGGCAACCTCGCCATCGAAGACATGACTGGAGGTACCTTTACTATCTCTAACGGTGGCGTATTCGGCTCCCTGTTATCCACTCCCATATTGAATCCACCGCAAACTGCTATCCTGGGAATGCACAAGATCCAGGATCGCCCGATGGCTGTGGAGGGAGAGTTGAAAATCCTACCAATGATGTACCTGGCCCTTTCTTATGATCATCGAATGATTGATGGCAAAGAAGCCGTGCAATTCCTGGTGGCGATTAAAGAACTTCTAGAAGACCCGACACGACTGATTCTGGAAATCTGAGTTAATTTATCTGGCTGAGACACAACATGGCAAAACAGTATGATGTAGTTGTAATAGGTTCGGGTCCGGCTGGATATGTAGCGGCGATCCGTTGCGCCCAGCTGGGTTTGAGCACGGCCTGTATTGAAAAATGGTTAAACAAGGAAGCGAAGACTGTCTTTGGAGGCACCTGCTTGAACGTCGGGTGCATTCCTTCCAAGGCGCTGTTGGACAGTTCTCACAAATATGTCGAAGCCCAACAACATATGGCTGTCCACGGTATCAAGATAGATAAAGTGGCAATGGATGTGCCAACGATGATTGCCAGAAAAGACAAAGTCGTCAACCAGCTTACGGTGGGTGTAAAAGGGCTATTCACTGCCAATCAAGTCGATGGCATTGCGGGCCAGGGAAAACTGATCGCAAAAGACAAGGTTCTCGTAACTGCCCACGACGGCAGCCAGGAAGAAATAACCGCGAAATACGTAATACTCGCTTCGGGCTCGGTGCCCGTCGATATTCCCCCAACCCCCATCGATCAGGAAACTGTTGTCGATTCCACTGGAGCACTGGAGTTTCAGGAAGTACCAAAACGCCTGGGGGTGATTGGCGCTGGCGTTATCGGGCTGGAGCTGGGGAGTGTGTGGGCGCGTCTCGGTGCTGAAGTCACCGTCCTGGAAGCATTGGGTGATTTCCTGCCTGCGGTAGATCGTCAGATTGCCAAAGAAGCCCTGAAAATCCTCTCCAGGCAGGGACTCCACATCAAGCTGGGAGCACGTGTTACTGGAAGCAAACTAAGCAAGGCAGCGAAGAAATCCATCACAGTTGAGTACACCGACGCCGAGGGCGATCAAAAAGTTCAGTTCGACAAGTTGATTGTTGCTGTCGGACGTCGACCTTACACCGAAGCGTTGTTAGACGATTCTGTAGGCATTGAAAAAGATGAGCGTGGTTTTATCAGAGTCAACGATCAATGTGCGACGAATATCCCCAACGTTTATGCAGTTGGCGATGTCGTACGCGGTCCGATGTTGGCTCACAAGGGAATGGAAGAAGGAGTCATGGTGGCAGAACGCCTCGCCGACAAAAAAACGCAGGTGAATTACGACCTCGTTCCTTCTGTAATCTACACACACCCGGAAATAGCCTGGGTGGGTAAGAACGAGGAAGAGCTGCAGGCAGCGGGTACCGAATACAATGTAGGCACGTTTCCGTTTGCTGCCAGTGGTCGAGCGCTGGCGGCAAATGATGCAGAGGGCATGGTGAAGCTGATCGCAGACGCCAAGACCGATCGCATTTTGGGGTGTCATATCATCGGAGCCAGTGCCGCCGATTTATTGCAGGAGATGGTCATTGCGATGGAGTTTAGTGCCAGTGCCGAAGATATCGGGCTTACCATGTTTTCGCATCCAGCTTTGTCAGAGGCGTTACATGAAGCGGCACTGGCTGCCAATGGCCACGCAATTCATATCGGCAATCGCAAGCGACGCAAGTAGAGTCCACTGCCGGGTCAGCCCGCCGAAAGAGTAGACACCGATGGAGTTCGAATGAATTTACATGAATATCAGGCAAAGCAGCTGTTTGCCGAATATGGATTGCCAGTATCAAAAGGCATTGCAGCGGATACGGCGGAACAGGCTGCCGCTGCCACACGAGAAATAGGTGGTGATAGATGGGTCGTCAAGGCTCAGGTACATGCCGGAGGTCGGGGGAAGGCTGGGGGCGTTAAGCTAGTCGACAGTGCCGACGAAGCCGCCGCTTTCGCAGAGCAGTGGTTGGGTAAAAACCTGGTTACCTACCAAACCGATGCAGGTGGGCAACCCGTATCGAAGATCCTGGTAGAGGCTTGTACTGATATTGCGCAGGAACTCTACCTGGGTGCAGTGGTAGATCGTTCGACTCGGCGCATCGTCTTCATGGCTTCCACTGAAGGGGGAGTAGAAATTGAAAAGGTCGCCGAACAGACTCCCGAGAAAATTCTCAAGACCAGCATCGATCCACTGACAGGTCCGCAACCCTTCCAGGCAAGAGACCTGGCATTTCGACTGGGGCTGGAGGGCGACCAAATCAAGCAATTCACCGCCTTGTTTCTGGGGTTGGCCCGTTTATTTCAGAATCTGGACCTTGCATTGCTCGAGATAAACCCGCTGGTAATAACCGCTGCAGGCAATCTGCATTGCCTGGATGGCAAGATCAATATCGATGGAAATGCCCTTTATCGTCAGCCCGGGCTCCGGGACATGCATGACCCCAGCCAGGACGATGAGCGCGAAGCACAGGCGGCGCAGTGGGACCTGAACTATGTGGCACTGGACGGCAACATCGGCTGCATGGTCAATGGCGCCGGCCTGGCGATGGGAACAATGGATATCGTGCAGTTATATGGCGGAAGTCCGGCTAATTTTCTCGATGTCGGCGGCGGAGCCACCAAGGAGCGGGTCACCGAGGCATTCAAGATTATTCTCTCAGATGAAAATGTTGCCGCAGTGCTGGTGAATATTTTTGGAGGGATTGTGCGCTGTGACCTGATCGCCGAAGGGATAATCGGCGCGGTTGAAGAAGTCGGTGTCAAGGTGCCAGTTGTTGTGCGCCTGGAAGGCAATAACGCTGAATTAGGGCGTGAAGTGCTGAAGAAGAGCGGGTATAACATCATCGCAGCAACCAGCCTGGCCGATGCCGCCGAGAAAGCAGTGAGAGCAGCGGGAGGCGCACAATGAGCATCCTCATCGACGGCAACACAAAGCTTATCTGTCAGGGATTTACCGGTTCACAAGGCACGTTCCATTCCGCACAGGCAATCGAATACGGCACGAAAATGGTTGGCGGTGTGACGCCAGGTAAGGGGGGCCAGACCCATTTAGGGCTGCCTGTATACAACACGGTCCAGCAAGCCTTCGATGAGACAGGCGCCGATGCTTCTGTTATCTATGTGCCAGCGCCATTCTGTAAAGACTCGATTCTGGAGGCCGCCGCGGCAGGTATTAAGCTGATAGTGTGCATCACTGAAGGGATTCCAACCCTGGATATGCTAATTGCCAAGGAAAAATGCGATCAGTTGGGAATTCGCCTGATCGGCCCGAATTGTCCTGGCGTGATTACTCCGGGACAGTGCAAGATTGGCATCATGCCCGGCCATATCCACCTGCCCGGGAAGGTGGGAATCGTGTCCCGTTCCGGCACCTTGACCTATGAAGCGGTGAAACAGACCACGGACCATGGTTACGGCCAATCTTCCTGTGTGGGAATCGGCGGTGATCCGATTCCGGGCTCGAATTTCATCGATATTCTCGGCATGTTTGAAGCCGACCCGCAGAGTGAGGCGATCGTTATGATTGGCGAAATCGGCGGAACTGCTGAAGAAGAAGCGGCGGCGTTTATTAAAGCCAATGTCTCCAAACCCGTCGTAGCCTACATTGCCGGTGTTACAGCACCGCCAGGAAAGCGGATGGGTCATGCTGGCGCGATAATATCTGGAGGCAAGGGTACAGCCGAAGAGAAATTTGCAGCACTACAAGACGCTGGAGTAAAAACCGTACGCAGTCTGGCTGAAATTGGCTCCGCACTGGCAGAAATTACCGGATGGTAAAGGAGATTTTGCACGGTTCTGCCAGACTTGAGAGTCTGGCTACAGGTACGAACTTTTGCAGGGCAAAAGGTTCTAAATACTGAAGGTAGTATGATAGTCTTAGCCGCAAATTCGGCTTGAAACACTGAATTTTAGGGACTATTTGGCTGTTGGCATGATTCCAATCGGCCGGCTGGATAAGAGGGTTACCAAGGTTCTCATTTTGCAATAAATTGAGTAGATCGGTAACTCTTGTTCGGCTTTTTTCAGGGAAAACTGTCGACTTCAAGTGATCAGAAAGATCAAGGAATACTTGGGCAGTTTGAGGAAGGGACAAGACAGAAAAATAAATGTTTTCGCGTCTAATTACTAACGGCTAGCGCAAGCGCCTTTTAATAAACCCAGTAATTGGACCTGATTTTGTTAATAAGAAATAGGATGGCACATGAATAACCGTCGAATTACCAAGGTGAGTATTTCAGTTCTAGCAGTACTCATGTCGTGCTTCTCAGGTGTAGCTCAGGCTGCGGAAATTCTCGTAGATAGCCGCATTTTAGATCAAGCAATGAGTGCAATTGGGACAAAGTACACCGCCTCAGCTCGAGCGCAGGAAGAAATTTCACGACTTGCAAACCAGGCCAGCACTACCTACGAAGAATTCAAACGAGCGAATGACGCTCTCGAAGGATTGCTGGTGTACAACGCCGGCCTTCGCAAGCAAATCAACGCGCAAGAGCAGCAAATAGCCACTCTCGATGAATCCATCGCAGGGGTTGAAGAGGTAACCCGCGAAATTCCACTCTTGATGGAAAAAATGCTTTCCAGTATCGAGCAATTCATTGAACTGGATTACCCGTTCCATAGTGATGAACGGCGCAACCGGATTCAGTTTGCAAGAAACGCCATCGATAATCCTGACGTATCGATCGCAGAGAAGTTTCGTCAAGTACTGGTGATGTATCAGACTGAAACTGCCTATGGCCGAACCTATGAAACCTATCCAGATACCATCACCTTAAATGGCGCTGACCGGGATGTGAATATGGCCCGCATTGGAAGAGTGGCCCTCATGTATCAAACTACCGACAGACAGGTAACAGGGGCATGGGACAGCAATTCTCGACAATGGGTCGAGCTTCCTGCCGGGGACTACCGCCAGGAAGTACAGCAAGCGATACGGGTAGTATCGAATCTGGAGGCTCCAACTATCCTCCACCTGCCAGTTTCAGCGCCGGAGGCAGTACAGTGAAAAATTTAATTAAAACGACAAGCCTTGTCACGGCCACCCTGCTACTTGCAAACTCCACGCAAGTCTTTGCGCAAGCGACTTCTTTAAGCGATCTTCTCAATTTGGTAGAGAACGACCGGGTTGCCGAATCGGCTGAATATCAGCAAAGAGTTCAAGAGTTCGAGCAAAATGCCAATCGACAACAGCAAATTCTGGATACCACCAATTCTCGAATTACCGAGCAGGAAACTGAGCAACAACGGCTCAGTGATGCGTTCGAGGCGAACGAAATCATCATCGCTGACAAACGCACGATCCTTCGCGATCGTCGCGGTGATTTGAATGAACTGTTCGGTACTCTCCAGGGTGTTGCAGGTGACTTCCTCAGCAATTTTCAGAACTCATTGATCAGCGCCCAGTACCCCGGTCGTTCCGATCAACTCAGTAGAATCATCGAAAGAGCTGGCAGCACAATCGAGCAGCTTAATATCTCCGAGATGGAGCGCTTCTGGTTCTTCATGCATCAGGAAATGACTGAATCCGCACGCGTGGTAACCTATAACGGTGACGTAACACTTCCAAACGGCGATACCGCCAATCGACAGATCACTCGAATTGGCTCATTCAACGCTGTCTCAGAAGGTGAGTACCTCAGCTACAACGGTAGTATTGGTCATCTGCAGGTGCTTCCGCGGCAGCCTGCTGCTGGTGACCTGGCAGCCGCCGCCGCGCTGCAAGGTGCCACTTCAGGGTTTTCTCGCGTGGGGATCGATCCCACTGGAGGAGTTGGCGGCCAGGTACTGGCCAACTTGGTAAACTTTCCAACTGTCCAGGAACAGGTCATGAACAATGCGCGCACCATTGGATTCATCATCATTGGTGTGGGTATTTTTGGCATATTAATGGGCTTCTACCGGTTATTAATGCTGTCACTGACTTCAATAAAGGTTCGTTCACAACTGAAGAGCGACAAGCCTAATAAGAACAACCCACTGGGCCGAGTCCTGTTGGTTGCAGAGTCCAACCCATCTGCCGATACCGAAACCCTGGAATTGAAACTGGGCGAGGCTATCCTGCAGGAAACACCAGCACTGGAGAGTCTCCTGACGATTATCAAGATGATCGCTACGATTGCGCCTCTAGGAGGGCTGCTTGGAACGGTCACCGGTATGATTGAAGTGTTCCAGCAGATTACCGTCTATGGTGCTGGAGACCCGACGATTATGGCCGGCGGTATCTCTTCTGCACTGATGACCACGGTACTGGGTATCGTCGTGGCAATCCCGACAATCTTCATGCATACCGTTCTGAAGGCGCGCAGCGATACGATCATTCATATCCTGGAGGAACAGGCGACCGGAATGATTGCTGACAAAGCTGAACGATTGGCTGCGAATCGAACTTAATCCTGAAGAGGAAAGAATATGTATTTAGCATTTCTGGACATTCTGGATGCAGTGAACACGTTCATGACCCGTGGCGGGCCAGTACTTAACTATATCGCCGCGATACTGCTGATTAAGTGGTCGTTGGTATTCGAACGAATCTGGTACCTGAATACCACGCATAAGCAAAATGTAAAAAACACATTGGCTGCCTGGAACGCGCGCTCCGACACGCAATCATGGAGCGCGCACCAGATCCGCACTATGATGATTTCCAGGATTGCCGTGGATGTTCGAAGTACACTGCCGATCATCGAAGTATTAGTCACCATCTGCCCCTTGATGGGATTGATAGGTACGGTGACGGGTATGATTAATGTGTTCTTTACTATGTCAGTTAGTGGTGGTGGAGATGCCAAGTCCATGGCTGGTGGAGTGTCGATGGCAACCATCCCAACGATGGCTGGTATGGTTGGCGCTATTTCCGGAATCTTCATCTACAACTATCTGAAAGGCAGGGTTGATCGTGATCTGGAATTGCTCGAAGACCACTTGCCAATATCCCACTGATGCTTTGAGCCCTACTAAAGTAAAAGGCAGAACTAATGAAATCAGGCTTAATGAAAAAGAGGATCCAGGAAGAGGCGGGTGAGATCGATCTCACTCCGATGCTCGACGTGGTCTTTATCCTTCTTATATTTTTTATCGTGACATCAGTTTTTGTTACAGAAGCTGGTATTGATGTAACGAAGCCGGAAGCTTCTACCGTTGAGCCTACCTCAGGTGATCTGATATTGATCGCCGTAGGCCCAGGCGGGGATATCTGGATCGACGGTGACCAGATTGACCCGCGCTTCATTCGCAATCGGTTTGAGCTACGCCTGGCGGATGCGCCCAATTCCGCGGTCATTATCCAGGCTGATGCGAATGCGAACAATGAGCAGGTGATGCTGATACTACAAGCAGCAAGAGAAGCCAACATTGAGAACGTTTCGATTTCTGCGGAGGCATAGACGATGATAATAATCAGATGGGCAATATCCATGGTAATGGCCGCCGGTATTACCCTGGGACTCTTTTATTTCATGCAGTATTTGATCGCTACCGGTGAGCGTTTGGATGAGCGCATCACAGTCGTGAAGATCGTTGATGCCACGATGCCTGACATCGAGCTTGATGTGATCGAAGAGATTGAAAAACCTGAGCCTATTGAAGAGGTCACGGAAGAGCAGCCTGATATCCAGGACAAACAGATAAACCTGGACTCCGGGCCTTCTCTGAATATAGAACGGGCGAGTGTCGAGATCGACACCGGCCTGCAACTGAGCAGCGCCACGATTTCGGCAACAGATGGCGATTATCTGCCGCTGGTGGCCATCGCGCCCCAATACCCTACTCGTGCCGCTCAGCGCGGTATTCAGGGTTGGTGCCTGGTGAGTTTCACCGTGGACGGGCAGGGCGGTGTGATCGAAGAATCAATTCAGGTCGTTGACGCAGAACCACCCAGTATATTTGATCGCTCTTCGGTACGCGCCGCTACGCGATTCAAGTTTCAGCCGCGCGTTGTGAATGGCGTAGGCGTGGAAGTAACCGGAGTTCAGTATCTGTTTCGTTATCAGCTCGAGGATCTTTAATAATGGCGATAAGAAATAAACTCAAGCTCGGGTTCCTGATAGCCGCTTTGGCCGTACCCTTACTGCCTTCCGTGCCAATCCTGGCAGGAGAAGAGCAGCGTGCGCCACCTGAAGCCAGAACCTCGGGTACCCTTGGCACACAGGTCATGCGGGCCGTTACTGAAATTCAGAATTACATGCAACCTGAGGATCCTGAAGACGAACCGGATCTAGCAGCTGCGAAAGAGGCACTCGATGAATTAAGAGAGCGTCGCTGGGAGCGCATGAATGACTTTGAAAAGTCTACCGTGCTCAATTTCTATACGAATTATTATCTGACTCTTGAGGACTACCTAGGTGCAATTCGCACGTTTGAAGAGATCCTGCTAATTGAAGATCTGCGTGAGGATACTCGCCTGCGCACCTTGCGCTCGCTCGGTCAGTTGTATGCGGCCGAAGAGCAATGGCAAAACTCGATAAACAACTACCAGGGTTGGCGGGAACTGTCCCTGGTAGAGGATGATATCGTCTATCGTGGACTCTCTTACGCCCATTACCAGTTGGAAGAATTTGACCAGGCACTGCCTTTCTGGCTCGACTACATGCAATTCTTGTTGGATACGGGACAGCCTTTAGACAGGGATGACTATGCTTATTTGAACGGCCTCTACTTTACACTCGAAGATTATGTAAATGCACTGGAAGTCACCAAGACCATGATCATGTTATACGATGATGCAAGGGACTGGATGAACCTTAGTGCAGTCTATGCCAGTATCGATGACGAAGAACGCCGTATTCAATCACTCAATCTGGCCTACCTGAAAGGTTATCTGGACGATGAGAACCGTTTCTTGAACCTGGGGCAGTCTATGGCAGGAATCGATATTTCATACACTGGTACCAAGATCATAAAAACCGGAATGGATCAGGAATTTGTCGAGCAGAATAAGGACAACCTGGAGACCTATGCGCAGATGTTCCTGCTCGCTAGTATGTGGGCAGATGCAATCGATCCCGCGCAACGCGTCGCCGAACTGGACGAAACGGGTGATGGTTTTGACACGCTTGGCTATGTGTACTACGTAATGACTGAGTATGAAGACGCGGCGGAAGCTTTCCAGCAAGCTCTGGACAAAGGCGATCTCAGTGATCGTGCCGATACCCTGATGTTTCTGGCCCGGTCTTTAATCGAACTGGACGATTTCGAAGGTGCTCTCGCGGCAGCACGGGAAGCTTCGGACATAGGCGATGAGAGTGCCCGAAACTCGGCCGGCAGCTATATGACCTACATCAATAGCACGAAGACTCGTTTTGATACGCTTGCAACCAGGCGCCAGGATGCGATTGACTTCTACCGGCCCTATCCACCCCTGGACTGATACCCGGAGCCAACTCTCTGGAAGCGCGTAGAGCGCTTGAATAATAGGCGGGTAGCCCCCATCTAAGACCCGATCACTGCACAGTGATCGGGTTTTTTATTGCTCAGACGTTCCACAGGCAGGAGACACAGATGGCTAGCACTACCCAGGCAGAGACGCGGGGATTCGAGACAGAAGCGAAGCAGCTTCTGCAACTGATGATTCATTCGCTGTACAGTAACAAGGAAATCTTTTTGCGCGAGTTAATCTCCAATGCATCCGATGCGGCTGACAAGCTGCGCTTCGAAGCCTTGTCGAAACCCGAGTTACTGGAAAATGACTCTGAACCCAAAGTGCAGATTGACTTCGATGAGAAGGGAAAGACTATTACGATCTCCGACAACGGCATTGGCATGAGCCGTGATGAAGTAATTACTAATCTCGGCACGATCGCCAAGTCAGGCACCGCCCAATTCCTGGAGTCGCTTACCGGTGATCAGAAAAAAGATTCACAGTTGATAGGTCAATTCGGTGTCGGATTCTATTCAGCATTCATTGTCGCCGATAGCGTAGAAGTACTCACCCGCAACGCGGGCTCGAAAGAAGACGAGGCGACACTCTGGAAGTCCAGTGGTGAGTCAGACTATTCCATTGAAGCGGCGAGCAAGCCACAGCGAGGTACGATCGTCACCTTGCACTTGAAGAAAGAACACAAAGACTTTGCCGAGTCGTTCAGGCTCCGAGGTATCGTCAAGAAGTACTCCGATCATATATCCATCCCGGTCATGATGGTAAAACAAGACGCAGGTAAACAGGAAGACGGCAAAAAGAAAGGCGATAAAAAAGCACCGGAGTATGAAACCGTTAACGACGCCAAGGCGCTATGGACGCGTTCGCGGCAGGACATCAGCGACGAGGAATACAAGCAATTTTACAAACATGTCAGCCACGATTTTGAAGATCCGCTGCAGTGGAGCCACAATCGCGTGGAGGGAAAGCTCGAATATACCAGCCTACTCTATCTGCCAGGGAAAGCACCCTATGATCTCTGGAATCGGGATGCTGCGCGAGGTCTAAAACTCTATGTTCAGCGCGTCTTCATCATGGACGATGCAGAGCAGTTCCTGCCTCTGTATTTACGCTTCATAAAGGGCGTAGTGGATTCCAATGATATCTCCCTGAATGTATCCCGTGAGATTCTGCAGCAGGATCCCGTCGTGGAGTCGATGCGAAGTGCACTTACCAAACGCACATTGGATATGCTGGAGAAACTCCGCAAGAAGGATAGGGAAAAATACCAGGCATTCTGGAAGCAGTTCGGTCAGACGATGAAGGAAGGGCCGGCCGAGGATTATGCTAACAGAGAGAAGGTTGCCAGGCTTTTGCAGTACACCACCACTCACTCGGAGTCGGACGAGCAGGATCAGGGTTTAGTGGAATATATCGAGCGTATGCAGGAAGGTCAGGAGAAGCTCTACTATCTGGTTGCTGACTCCCTGAAAGCAGCGCGCAATAGCCCGCATCTGGAGATTTTCCGCAAGAAAGGCATCGAAGTCATTCTCATGCATGACCGAATCGACGAGTGGTTGATGGGCCATCTCTACGAATTCGATGGCAAACCGTTTCAGGACATCTCCCGTGGAGAGTTAGACCTGGGTAAGCTGGATGATGGCGACGACAAGAAGCATCAGGAGGAAACAGAGAAAAAATTTGCAAGCCTGGTTACCCGCATCAAGGACAATCTGGCAGACAAGGTAAAAGAAGTAAGAGTTACTCATCGTCTAACAGAGTCTCCGGCGTGCTTGGCTGTAGATGAGCACGACATGGGTGCGCAGATGCGTAAGATCATGGAGGCCTCAGGACAGAAAGTACCAGAGACCAAACCGATATTCGAGATTAATCCCGACCATCCCTTGTTGATAAAACTGGATCAGGAGAGTGATGAAGAGCGATTTTCTGATCTGGTGGCGATACTCTTCGGTCAGGCCAGCCTGGCAGAAGGAGGCCAATTGGATGACCCGGGTGACTTCTCGAGTCGACTGAACAAATTACTTCTCGAACTGTCCGGCTAAGGCGAGACAGGTAGAACGCACGTCATCGGCGGCTGCGCTGTCAGACTGAATCCTGGCTGAGTCCCGGCCCGGTACGTTCTAAAAAGAGGGCACTGATTACATCTGTTCCAGAGTCTTAATACCAAGCAGTTCCAGGCCCTGGTTGAGTGCCTCAGCGACGAGTGAAGACAGTGCCAGCCGTGAGTCTCTCACGGCATCTTCTGCCTTGAGAATGGGACAGGCCTCATAGAATCGCATAAAACTGCCAGCCAGTTCATAGAGGTAGTTGCTTAACTGGTTCGGATAACAATCCCGGGCAACCGCCTGAACGACTTCCGGTAGCTGCAAAATCTTGACGAGTAGTTCCCGTTCCTCCGGTTCAGTTACCTGATCAAGTCGGGTACTCGCCGCGCCACCATCCTGCTTGCGCAGAATGCTCTTTATCCTCGCATACGCGTACATTAAGTAGGGCGCCGTATTTCCCTCAAACGCCAACATGGTTGACCAGTCAAAGATATAATCGCTGGTTCTGTTCTTGGACAGATCGGCATACTTGACTGCCGCAATACCTACTTTTTCAGCTATCTGCTGTTTCTGCATTTCATCAAGGCCGGGATTTTTCTTGGACACTAATGCATACGCCCGGCGTATAGCCTCGTCGAGTAGCTCCACCAGCTTCACAGCATCACCAGAACGGGTCTTGAAGGGCCGGCCATCCTTGCCCATCATGGTGCCATAGGCGATATGCTCCAGTGACAACGAATCAGCGGCCAGGCCCGCCGCCCTGGCTACGGCAAACACTTGTTGAAAGTGCAGAGATTGTCTGACATCGACCACATACAAGGAGCGATCTGCCTTGAGGGTCTCCGATCGATACTCAATGGCGGCCAGGTCGGTGGTGGAATAGAGATAGCCACCGTCTGACTTCTTGATAATTACCGGTAGCGGCGCGTCATCCTTACCCATGAATTCGGGGAGGAATACTACCTTTGCCCCAGCCGATTCTGTCAACAAGCCTTGCGTATCCAGCACATCGACGATGTTCGCCAGTTTATCGTTGTAGCGACTCTCTGCGTCCAGGTCGGCACGGGTTAGCGTCACATTCAGCTTGGCATAAACTGCTTCACAGTGCCGCATAGACTCGTCGATGAATTGCTCCCATATCGCCAGGTAGGCAGCATCGCCGCTTTGCAACTTGACGACGCTGTTTCTGGCCGTGGCGGCAAACTCTGTATCGGAGTCAAAGTGGTCCTTTGCGGCCTTGTAGAATTCTTCGAGATCGGCAAGTCGCACAGGCAGATCGCCCTGTTCAGCGGTAATTTCCTGCAGGTGCGCGATTAGCATACCGAACTGGGTGCCCCAATCTCCGACATGGTTCTGACGAATGATCCGATGACCAAGGCGTTCCAGGACGCGCACCAGACTGTCACCAATAATGGTGCCTCGCAAATGCCCGACGTGCATCTCTTTGGCAAGGTTTGGAGAAGAATAATCGACAACGATGCACTGAGGCAGTTGCGTCAGCGGAATCAGTTGGTCTGGCTTGTTGAGAATCGCATTCGCCCGATCGATCAGAAGTGCGTCTGAAAGGTAGATATTGATAAATCCGGGACCGGCGATCTCATAGCGCTCAACTAGCGCTGTGTTGGTCTTCTCGAGTTCACCGACAACTTCTCTGGCAAGTTCGCGAGGATTGGTCTTGAGCTGCTTGGCCAGGGCCATGACGCCGTTGGCCTGGTAGTCACCGTACTCTGGTTTCGAAGCGGTAATTACGTTGGCATTAACCTCGGTTATACCCGTGGCACTCCTCAGAGCGTCGGCGATTAATGTGTTCAGATGATGCTTCAGAGTGTCCAAGGGGCTAGGTGCAATCAATGGCGAGACGCAAAAGGAGGGGATTGTACACCATTAAGCGCCTGTCAATTCATGTAAAATAGCGAATTTCCTGTGCCTGGATGCCACCTGATAAATGTTAGAGAACAGCAACAAGGTTCAGCTGATTAGAGTGCTTGAGCCGCAGCAAGGTCAGAGAATCGATAACTTTTTGATTCGTCACTTGAAAGGTGTGCCAAGGTCACGTGTCTACAGACTGATACGCCGGGGTGAGATTCGCGTCAATAAGAAGCGCTGCAAACCGACGCAAAAGCTAATTACCGGAGACGAGGTTCGAATCCCACCTTATTCCGGGACTGCACCTGCCGAACCAGGCAAGCTCAGTCCCGGTCTCCGTGAGCTGCTGGAAAGCCGCCGCTTATTTGAGAACGAGGCGGTGCTGGTGATCAATAAACCGGCAGGAATGGCGGTTCATGGAGGCTCGGGTATCAGGCTGGGCTTGATCGAAGCCATGCGACAAATACGCCCTGAATGGCAGGATCTTGAACTGGCACACCGCCTCGATCGGGATACATCCGGCTGCCTTGTTATTGCAAAAAATACTATATTTTTAAAGCATATACAGAAGGAACTTAAAGATAAACATGTAGAAAAGCGCTACCTGGCATTGGTACACGGACAGTGGCCTGCGAACCTTGTCCAAATGGCGGTTCCACTGAAGAGAGAGGCAGTGAGCTCGAGTGAGCGCGTAGTGCGGGTGAGCGCAGACGGTAAGCCCTCGTTAACCCGGTTTACCGTAGTCAGGCGCTATCGTGAAGCGACGTTGATTGAGGCACTACCGGTGACTGGTCGCACCCATCAGATTCGTGTGCATTGCCAGCACGCCGGCCACGGGATTGTAGGAGACCCAAAATACACTGCGCCGGCAGCAGGAATTTCACTGTCCCGGGTGAAAACCCTGTGCCTGCATGCTCTGCATATAAAATTTACACTGTCCCCGGGCGAGGGGCAGGTTGAAGTCGAGGCACCGATAGATAAAACACTGGCGAATCTATTGGATGGTTTGAGCGAATAGCCTTTAATATCATATAGATACCTATTCTTTCTAAGCTTGTCTGTTTTTCCGATTTCTTTGACAGAAACCGTGCTTGCGCCTATTATTGCGCGCCTATGTCAAACAGCCCGGTTCCAGCCTACGTTGATTCCAGAAAAGTCTTTCTGCAACAGGCCGAAATAGAGGGTACTGTGCCGTTAGAGCGCCTGGCGCGATTCAGGGAAAGCCTGGCCACTGATGTTGCTGATGTGCAGGTAAAATTGCGTTTCTCCACGAATCAGTCAAAACAGCAGCTCATTAGCGGCGGGTTGGTTGCCACGGTCGAAGTAACCTGCCAACGGTGTTTGGAGCCAATGCGCATCGAACTGGCGGACAACATCAATTTGGCTCTGCTGAGTGATGAGGCACTGGTAGCAGGACTCGATCCTGATCTGGATCCCTGGATTTGCCAAAACACCAAACTGGATTTGGCCAGCCTGGTGGAAGAGCAATTAATGCTCTGTATGCCGATCGTGAACTATCATCCGGGCGAAAATTGCCTGGATAAATTGGGCTATAAGGTGACCGAATCGGGAACTAAGGTGACCGCATCGGAAACAGGCGGCAGCGAGGCGGGGAAGGACGCAGCAAATCCTTTTGCTGTTCTGAAAACACTTAAAAAATGAAATTTAACTTACTGAATCATCAAGAATATAGATTATTAGCAGGAGACAGAAATGGCAGTTCAAAAGAGTAAAGTGACGCGATCCAGACGCGACAAACGCCGTACGCACGATGCCTTGTCCGGTCCAACCTTGTCAACAGACAAGACAACTGGAGAAGTGCACAGACGTCATCATGTAACTGCCGATGGCTTCTATAAAGGAAAGAAGGTGCTGGAACTCGGCGAAGACTGATTGAGTTCCCCCATGCGCATAGCAATCGATGCTATGGGTGGTGAAGGCGGGGTCGAGGTGACGATCCCGGCGGCACTGCAGATACTGGAAAAAAATCCTGAGTTATTCCTGATTCTGGTCGGTGATGAAGACCTGATCGGCCCGCTGCTGCAAGGCACTAATTCGAAGGTCCTGGAGCGCCTGTCGGTTACTCACACCGCCGAGCAGATTAGTGATGAGGCGAAGCCGGGAAACGCCTTACGCAGCGCTCAGGAATCCTCCATGTTCCTGGCTGTGGATTTGGTGAAACGGGGCGCAGTGGAGGCCATGGTAAGCGCTGGCAATACCGGCGCATTATTGATGATTGGTCGCCACCTTCTCAAAACCATTCCCGGTATTCAAAAGCCCGCCATCGTTGCCACCATACCCGGTGCGACCCGGCAGAGTTACCTGCTCGATGTGGGTGCGAATCCTGAATGTAGCGCACAACAACTATTCGAGTTTGCTGTCATGGGATCAGTGCTTGCCGAATCCCTGAATGGCGCGGAAGCGCGCGTTGGCCTGTTAAATATAGGCGCCGAACACCACAAGGGCACTGAAGAAGTACGCCGAGCAGCTCACCTGCTGACGGACTGCGCCGCATTGAATTACAGCGGATTTATCGAAGCCAATGACTTGTATGAGGGTGTGGCCGACGTTGTAGTCTGTGATGGTTTCGTGGGAAATGTAACGATCAAGTCCAGCGCTGGAGTGGCGAATGTAATTAACAAGCTCCTCACCAAACAGATTGCAAACATTTCGCGAAACCTGGCTGAGCGCACCGCATTGCGCGAAGCACTCGCTGAGATGAGCGAACAAATCAATCCCCAGAAATTTAACGGTGCAAGCCTGTTGGGATTGCAGGGCAGTATTGTGAAGAGTCATGGTAATACCACAGTTGAAGGATTCACCTATGCCATTCAACAATCAATAAGAGAAGCAGAGAATGCAGTTCCTCAATTGATTGCCAAAAAAGTAGCTGCCATTATTGAAGCTAATTGAACGGGCTTGAGTAGTCGCTCAATTAAATAAAATAAAACCAAGAATAAGAGACTGGTCATGCAAAAATTCGGATTCGTTTTTCCTGGTCAGGGTTCACAGAAGCTCGGCATGCTGAGTGGTCTGGATAAACAATCCAATATCATACAAGAGACTTTTACTGAAGCTTCTGAAGTCATTGGAGAGGATCTCTGGGAAATTTCCCAGCATGACGGAAACAACAATCTCGACCAGACGCACATTACCCAACCGGTGCTGTTAGCTGCATCGACCGCAATCTGGCGTCTCTGGAATCAAAAGCAGGCACCTAAACCCTCTATACTTGCCGGACACAGTCTCGGTGAATACTCTGCGCTGGTGAGTGCAGGTGCGCTAAATTTCACGGATGCTATCAAGTTGGTGTTTCTTCGTGGGCAATTCATGCAAGCGGCGGTTTCCCCTGGCGCAGGCAAGATGGCTGCAATTGTCGGACTGGAGAATTACCAGATAATTGAAATCTGCGACGAGGCCGAGGCAATAGGGGTAGTATCTGCTGCGAATTTTAATTCTCCTGGTCAGACAGTAATCGCCGGGAGCGCTGCCGCCGTGGAGCGCGCCATGCAGTTGTGCAAGGAAGCTGGCGCCAAACGAGCCTTGCCTTTAAATGTAAGCGTCCCCTCACATTGCGACCTGATGAAACCTGCTGCCGACGAACTTAAAAAAGAACTCGCAAAAATTGAGATTCGGCAGCCCTCTATAGCTGTCGTGCAGAACGTCAATGCCGAGATCTGTGAAGACCCGGAAAAGATACGCAACAACCTGATAAAGCAATTGTGTGCACCTGTCCTGTGGGTAGATTGTGTGCAATTGATTAGCAAGGCCGGCATTCAGAAACTGGTAGAGTGCGGTCCCGGTAGGGTGCTCTGCGGACTGATAAAGCGCATTGAGCCAGACATGGTCTGCTGCGGAAGCGATGACGACTCCACTCTGGATGGCGCTATCGCAGAGATGTCAGCGTAAGCCACACCTCATAATACCGGTGTGAACATCAGCCCAGCAAAATCAAATTACAAGAGAAAAGTAGGAGAGGATTCATGAGTGAATCGAGTGCCATCGCTCTGGTTACTGGAGCGAGCCGCGGAATTGGCAGAGCGATAGCAATTACCCTGGGTAATCATGGCTTTACAGTGATCGGTACCGCAACCACAGAGAAGGGAGCTGAAGCGATTTCGAGTTATCTGCTAGAGCACCAGCTCGCGGGAAAAGGCTTTTGTGTCGATGTCTCGGATGATGAATCAGTGGCCGCTGCCATGGTGTCCATCCAGGAACAATTCGGCACGCCTCTGGTGCTGGTAAACAATGCTGGGATCACTCGAGACAATCTGCTTATGCGCATGAAAGCAGACGAGTGGAATGACGTCATCAATACTAACCTGGGCTCTATGTACCGTCTAACCAAGGCCTGTATCAAGGGCATGACCAAGGCACGCTGGGGACGTGTGATCAATATCAGCTCAGTCGTAGGCTCCAGTGGTAACGCAGGGCAAACCAACTACTCAGCTTCAAAAGCAGGTATTGAAGGATTTACCCGCGCATTGGCTAAGGAAATCGGGTCCAGAGCTATAACAGTCAACGCCGTCGCCCCAGGCTTCATCGACACTGATATGACGCGTAATCTGCCAGAGCAGCAAACCGCCGCCTTATTAGGGCTGATTCCTCTCGGGCGCCTCGGCGAGCCTGAGGAAATAGCTGCTGTGGTTGGATTTCTGGCCTCGGATAGTGGCGGCTATATCACTGGGGAAACTGTGCATGTAAATGGTGGCATGTATATGGGCTAGCGCCCGAAAATAGTGCCGCCGGTGAGCAGAAATGGCTCACTCGCACAGCGGCGATTATTGAAATTTAGGCATTACAACGCAGGTAAATAGAGGTAAAATCGCGTCCTGATTTACATGGTTGGCCGGCCGAGAAGCAACTGTGACAGAAAGGCTTTAGAAAAAGCCTTTGAAATACAAAGCATTAGGAGCTAATGAGATATGAGTAGCATTGAAGAGCGCGTTAAGAAGATTGTCTGCGAACAGCTTGGCGTAAAGGAAGACGAGGT
Source organism: Pseudomonadota bacterium (assembly GCA_027623555.1). Classification (GTDB taxonomy): domain Bacteria; phylum Pseudomonadota; class Gammaproteobacteria; order Pseudomonadales; family Pseudohongiellaceae; genus UBA9145. The sequence goes on from JAQBSZ010000010.1 coordinate 48,086, forward strand.
AAAACCTTCTGCTTCATTTGTAGAAGATTTAGGCGCTGATTCTTTAGATACCGTCGAATTGGTTATGGCCCTTGAAGAGGAGTTTGAAACTGAGATTCCTGATGAAGAGGCTGAAAAAATCACCACTGTCCAGTTAGCCTGTGACTATATTAACAACCACCTGTAAATAGTAACTAATGAACGACTCAAAGCTACTCCGGAGTATTTCGGAGTAGCTTTTGTTTATTTAGCGCCTGAGCAATCTACCAGGGGATACGCCATTGATTGGGAGAAGAGTTGTCGTTACCGGGCTCGGCCTGGTCACTCCTGTTGGTAACGATGTCAACAGTTCCTGGGATGCCCTGCTAAATGGCCACAGTGGGATCAACCCACTGGATCATTTCGACGTCAGTAAATTCAGTACCCGAATTGGCGGCTCGATAAAAGATTTCGATTGCAGTGCCTACCTCGAAGCCAAAGAATCGCGCCGCATGGACATCTTCATGCGCTATGGTATCGCTGCTGGTGTACAGGCATTCACCGATTCAGGACTGTCTGACTCGCAGTGGAATGCAGACCGCGCTGGTGTCGCTATCGGTTCTGGTATCGGAGGTATATCCAATATCGAAGAGACCACGATTCAAATCCGCGAAACCGGCCCACGCAAAGTCTCTCCTTTCTTTATTCCCGGCTCCATCATCAACATGATTGCAGGCAACCTGTCGATCAGGTTTGGATTGAAGGGGCCAAACTTTGCTGTCACTACGGCCTGCACAACAGGCACCCATAATATCGGTCTTGCCGCCAACATGATTAATCAAAACACCGCTGATGTAATGCTTGCCGGTGGTGCCGAGATGGCCACGTCATCGGTTGCACTGGGAGGATTCTGTGCTGCCAGAGCGCTTTCGGCGCGCAATGACGAACCGACGAAAGCCAGTCGACCCTGGGACAAAGACCGGGATGGCTTCGTACTGAGTGACGGCGCCGGAGTGATGGTGTTGGAAGAACTCGAACACGCCAGGAACCGGGGCGCGAACATTTATGCAGAACTGGTTGGGTTTGGTATGAGTGGCGATGCCTATCACATGACTTCACCCTCAGCAGGCGGAGCAGGTGCTGCGCTGTGCATGCGGAATGCCTTACTCAGTGCTGAACTCGATCCGAGCGCTGTGGACTATATTAATGCACACGGCACATCGACATTAGCCGGTGATGTCGCCGAGACCGAAGCGGTGAAGAGTGTTTTCGGAGCACATGCCTACAATCTCTGTGTCGGTTCGAGCAAGTCGATGATCGGTCATCTGCTTGGAGCCTCAGGTGCTGTCGAAGCCATCATTGCTATCCTGAGCATTAAGGATCAGGTCGTCACACCCACAATAAATCTCGATCACCCGGATGATGAGTGTGATCTCGATTATATTCCGCACACCAGCAGAGAACAGAAGGTTGATGTCGTCCTCAGTAATTCCTTTGGCTTTGGTGGTACCAATGGCAGCCTTATCTTCGCGAAGTTTTCCTAATATCTTGAGACGTTCTCGGAAAGGCTCCACAGGTAAATCTGCAGCCAGGCAATCCTTGGCGCGGGTTGGCGGCCATTAACTGCAGCTGATTCTCGATGACTAGCTATGATTAAATCCGTGGGAAATGATACTGTAGCTGGTGTTCAGGTAACTGATTGAAGACAGACTATACGGGAAAGCAATGAAGCTTTTCATCTCGCAGGCCACCCGGAAAACACAAACTATCCTCGCGCTTTGTGCGGTGGCAATATTAATCCCATCAACATTAGTCTTGCTTGGTTTTCGCACCCTTTACTCACCGATTCCCCGTCTGCAGGAAGCCGTCATATTCGAGATTAATCAGGGCAGTTCGCTGTCCCGAGTAGCCAGCGAACTCCAGGAAAATGGTTATCTGCGTTTTCCGCAACTCTGGGTAACACTGGCGCGTTGGCGCGGAGTGGCGGGTGCCCTAAAAACTGGTGAGTATGAAATACGGCCTAGCCTGACACCGGTTAAGTTGCTCGAAAATATGGTCCATGGGGATAACATTCAGTATCGCATAACACTTGTAGAGGGATGGACTTTCGATCAGGCGATGGCAGCTATCAGGGAAGGCGAAAAGCTTCGAGTAGAACTGGAGAACAGGAGTCGCTTTGACATAGCAGAATCACTGCAGCTTGCTACCGAGGACCCGGAAGGAATGTTGTTTCCAGACACTTATTTCTATACCAAAGGCACTACCGATCTTGAGTTACTACGGCGGGCTAACCTGAAACTACAGGAAGTGCTGGAGACTGCCTGGCAGTCGCGGCTTGGCGCATTGCCGTATCAAGATGCCTACCAGGCGCTCATTATGGCATCCATAATCGAGAAAGAATCCGCAGTGGGCAGTGAGCGAGGTCATATTGCTGGCGTATTCATACGCAGACTCGAACAGGGTATGCGTCTGCAATCTGACCCTACGGTGATCTATGGCCTTGGTAAAGAATACAACGGTAACCTGACGAGAGCTGAGCTTGGTCTCGAAACCCCTTACAATACCTACCGTATTAGCGGCTTGCCTGCCACGCCTATTGCATTGGCAGGCAGGCAGTCTATCGAAGCCAGCCTCAACCCCTTATCTTCTGATTACCTGTATTTCGTTGCTAAAGGCGATGGCAGTCATTATTTTTCAAGCTCATTAGAAGAGCACAATGCAGCAGTCAATCGCTATCAGCGGCAACAGGATCCTCAATAAAAATTGGCATGATGAAAACCCCGAACGGAATTTTTATTACTATCGAAGGCGTGGAAGGCGTTGGCAAAAGTACCAACATCGAAGCCGTTAATGAATATCTTTTAGAGAAAGAAGTAGAATTCATAATTACAAGAGAGCCAGGTGGCACAATTTTGGCAGAAAAGATGAGAGATTTGCTTCTGCAAATTAACGCCGATGAAGAGCTTTCTGAGTTGAGCGAGTTGTTGCTGATTTTTGCCGCCAGGGCACAACATCTTGAGCAACTTATTAGGCCGGCTCTAACTGAAGGGAAATGGGTAATCTGTGATCGTTTTACCGATGCAACCTATGCCTACCAGGGAGCTGGTCGAGCACTCGATCGTAACAAGATTGCTCAATTAGAGACGCTCGTGCAGGGTGATCTGCGCCCGGATATTACAATTATCCTGGACCTTGATCCGGAAGCCGGATTGCAAAGAGCGCAAGGCAGGGGAGCATTGGATCGTATTGAACGGGAGAAACTGGAGTTTTTCATACGGGTCAGATCGGCCTACATTGAGATTGCCATTGCTGAACCAGATCGCTGCCTGGTAATCGATGCCTCCCAGGATATCGATACCGTGAAAACCAACCTCCTGATTGCGTTGGACCAAAAACTGGAAACACTTTTGGGTGATGACTGAACAGAAAAAAATGTTGTCAGAGGTACCCTTGCCCTGGCATAGCCAACAGTGGGAGCGCCTCGCACGGCAATATGCACAGAACCTGTTGCCCCATGCCTTTCTGGTGTGTGGAGATAGCGGCCTTGGGAAATCTCTTTTTGTCAGTGGATTCGCCCGCTTCATGCTCTGCAGGAATCCGCTCAACTGCTTCGCCTGCGGAATTTGCGGTAATTGCAGACAAGCCGGAGAGGAATTCACCCATCCGGATATTTTTCGACTGACTCCGGAAGAGGGTAAACGGGTCATTGGCATCGATCAGGTTCGCTCCCTCACTGATTTCATGGCGCAAACCAGCCATGCGGGATCGGCAAAGATTGTCATTATTGATAATGCCCATGACATGAATACCAGTTCAGCCAACGCCCTGCTGAAGACTTTGGAAGAACCCACGCAAAGTAGTTACCTGTTCCTGGTCACAGACTACCCGGGTAGCTTGCCTGCCACGATTCGTAGCCGCTGTCAGCGACTAGTGTTTACCCCACCCGAGCGAGCCATTGCCAGGCAATGGCTGCAGTCAAAGTCAGCAAATGCCAATATTGTTGATACAGATCGCCTGCTTACCGCAGCTGAGTGCCGACCACTGCATGCGCTTGACCTTGCAGAAGAAGGAATGCTGGAGAAGCGCGACCAGTTTTTTGCCAAGCTGCATCAACTCTCCACAGGTGCCGTCGCGCCGCAGTCGCTGGTTGCACTCTCCGCAAAAATTGGTGAATCGGCCGTAATTGGGTATTTATTGTTTACTTCATCTATATTGATCAAGAGTCTGATGAGCAAGCAACGACCCTATGAAGCGGACGCTGCTCTGGATAAGCTGTATGGCTTATTTATTGAACCGCAGAAGCTAATCCGGGACCGGCTTGTAAATCTGGTAGAGTTCTATGACGAAGCCATCAAAGCTCGCAAACAGACGTTGGGCGGAACCAATCCTAATGTGCAACTCATCATAGAGTCGCTCATCTGGCGGTGGTGCCAGTTACTTTAATAGTTCATCAGTGTTTGTTTTATAAATAACCCCTCGATTCTGCAAGGAATGCAGTGTTATGCCGGGAGCCGCAATTCTTTCCTTAACCATCAAAGATGCAGAAGATCTCTATTCGCTCTATATGCCATTTATCAGAAACGGCGGCTTGTTTATCCCAAGCGCAGATTCGTATCAATTAGATTCGGACTTGTTCGTGTTATTAAAGATACGCAGTAATTCTACAAAGCTGGCTATCGCTGCAAGAGTCATCTGGTTGACGCCGCCAAAGGCGCAGGGATGTAAACTGCAAGGATTTGGTATTCAGTTTCTTGAGGTGAGCGGTGGATCCAGGAAAATCATCGAAGATTTACTCGCCGATCGATTGGCTTCGAACAGACCGACACAAACACTGTAGTACCATGACGTGTGTTAAACAATATCCCCGGCGACCAGTTCACCGATAGCAAGGCTGGCAGTTAGCCCGGGAGATTCCATGCCGAATAGCTGTACTAATCCTGGCACACCGTTTTCCGCACTGCCTTCGATGATGAAGTCCGCAACGGGCTCTCCAAGGGCAGCAAGTTTGGGCCGAATGCCGGAATAGGCGGGTTGTAGTTTTGTCACCTCAATCGCTGGAAAATAAGCGGCGATCGCTGCCGCGAATCCAGCGCTCTTGGAAGCGTCCACGTGGTAATTTCTTTTCTCGATATATTCAGTATCTGGCCCGAAGCGCAACTGGCCCGCCATGTCCAGAGTGGCATGAATGCCAAGCCCCTGGGTATTGGCTTCCGGCAGGGGGTAGATAAGATGTTTGAACGGGCTCGCGCCTTGATAACTGAAGTAGTCGCCTTTGCAGAAATGCGTTTGCGGTATTGTGCTACGGTCCACACCATCAATCTTTCCGGCTAATGCTGTGGCATCCAGCCCGGCGCAATTGACCAGGAAGTCACAGCCGAACTGGTAGCGCACACAACGCGTACCACTGGCTATCGAGGTGTCGACTACAAAGCCCACGCTCGCTCTGTTGACCGCCGTTATTTCGGTATACGGAGCGAACTGAACTCCGCGATTCTGCGCCAGATGTAGCAGGCTTTGCATGTACTCGTGACTGTCGATAATTCCCGTTGAAGGTGAGAACAGGGCGTGGGACGCCTTTAGCGCGGGTTCCTGCTCATGCAATTGCGGGTCATCGAACCAGACCAGGTCGGTGACACCGTTTGCGAAGGCGAGAGAGGCGAGCGACTCCAGTGCGGGTACGCCTGCTGCTGCGGCGACAATGAATTTTCCGAGTTGTCTATGCGCGATGCTATGGCGCAGGCAGTGGTCATAGAGCAACGCTTTGCCCCGCACGCAGAGGCGGGCCTTCAGACTGCCGGTAGGATAGTAGATGCCCGCGTGAATCACTTCACTGTTGCGGCTGCTGGTATGTTGACCAAAGCTCGCTTCGCGTTCCACAACGACGATGTCTTTGCCCTGAAATTGCCTGGAACTGGCAAGTTTGTAGGCGATGGCGAGACCGACGACCCCAGCGCCGGCAATACACACAGCAAATTTGTCCACGGCGTTGTCCTTAACTATCCCTGATCGTGCGAAATGTGAGGTTTATCCTTGGCTCGGTCAAACCTTTAACCTTAGGTAGTTGGTGTAGCCACTTGTCCTGTAGGGTATTTCCCATAAGCAAGAGACTACCGTTGCGCAACCGAATTTTGAAATTTTGTAAATCATTGCGAAACTTGTGGCGCAATTGAAAGGGTCGCTCGGCCCCGAAACTGACTGAGGCAATAATCGGGCATGGGCCTAGTTCAGCCTCGTCATCAGCATGCCAGGCGACACTGTCCTGGCCATTGCGATAGTAATTCAGCAGCGCTGAGTTAAAAACCTTGCCTGTGAGCTGTTGTACGTGCTCTCGAATGGCCAGCACTTCTTCACTCCATGGCGCAGGCACGAGACGAATACCGGAGTAGCCATAGTGGCTGCCGCGGTCTCCCATCCAGCACTGCAATCTGGGCACTGCAATCTGTTTACCGGCTATCCATAAAGAATCCTGTTGCCAGGGTGTGTCTTGTAACAGCACATTGAGAATTTTCTCGCACTGGTGCGGGGCAAATGCCTGCGGGAACTCTCGAATCGTGGCATCGATAAGATCATGCTCAATAGAGAAGGCTGGATTGCCTTTTTCGTCAAATAGATTGGCTTGCATGGGGGGCGATGTCTTTTATTGCGCGTAATTTTTTCACTTCTGAAGTGAATCATCCACTACTCTCGTGATTCTTTCACTGATATCGATACTGGCAGAGATTCGGCTAGGGCATAATGCCATTCTTTCTCTAACTCTCACTGGACATGCAATTCGCAAGGATACAGTAACTTGGAAGCGTTTGATTATGATCTGTTTGTCATCGGTGCCGGCTCTGGAGGGGTACGCGCCTGTCGAGTCGCGGCTAATCTGGGTGCCCGTGTCGCGGTAGCTGAGGAGCGTTACTTTGGGGGTACCTGCGTGAACGTAGGCTGCGTCCCGAAGAAGCTCTTCAGCTACGCGGCGCATTACCGGGATGATCTGGAGGATAGCCGGGGGTTTGGCTGGACCGGGGCCGAGCCGCACTTCGACTGGTCGGTATTACTCAAGAACAAGAATAATGAAATTAATCGCTTAAATGGAATATATAAAGCGATACTTGATAATAACGACGTGACTGTGTTCGAGGCACGAGCGACGGTAGCGGGACCCCACGAGATTTCAGTAGCCGGAAAAACGCTGACTGCCCGCTATATCCTGCTGGCGGTAGGTGGATGGCCATGGATTCCTGCGTTCGAGGGCAGCGAGCATGCCATCAGCTCCAACGAAGTATTTCATTACCCGGAACTTCCCGCAGCCGTGGCGATTGTCGGCGGTGGCTATATCGCCGTCGAGTTCGCCAGCATTCTCTCAAGGCTCGGGTGCGATACCACCCTGATCTACCGGGGCGATCGCTTGCTGCGTGGTTTTGATGATGAGGTGCGGCGCTTTATAACCACCGAAATGGGTCGGCATCTTGATCTCAGATTAGAAGATGATGTTGGTAAAATAGTTAACAGTGACAATGTGTTAAGTGTAACTCTTAATTCTGGGGATGAGATCAGAGTTAATTCGGTGCTGTATGCCACCGGTAGACGCCCGATGACCGCAAATCTTGGCCTGGAGACAGTTGGGGTGGAACTGGCTGAGAACGGTGCGGTACGCGTAAATACCCATTTTCAGACAGCAGAACCCAGTATTTACGCGGTTGGTGATGCTATCGACCGGGTCGCATTGACGCCAGTGGCGCTGGCTGAAGGGCAAATTGTAGCCAGGGCATTGTTTTCACAGGAAAAAACAGCCATGGACTATACTAATATTCCCACCGCCGTATTCTGCCATCCTAACCTGGGAACGGTGGGGATGACTGAAGAACAGGCCCTGGCGAAGGAACTCGATATCGAGGTGTACAGCGTCACGGTCAGGCAGTTGAAGCATACGCTGAGTGGTCGAGACGAAATGAGCATGATCAAGCTGGTTGTCGATAAGCCCAGCGACCGCGTCCTCGGTCTACACATGGTTGGGCCCGATGCCGGTGAACTCGTCCAGGGATTCGCTGTCGCGATGAACTGTGGGGCAACCAAGGCGGATTTTGATCGTACGATAGGGATTCACCCCACATTGGCAGAGGAGTTTGTGACGCTGCGCAACCTGCGCAAGGATCATGCTGCAAAGTGAGGGCAGTCCTGCGCCGCGGGCTTGAATCGAGCTCAGCAGTCCAAATCTAGCTGATTTCTACGTACGACACGCATTGCCTCTCGATTCACTCATCGGAGGAGAGAGCGCCGGATTAGGCTATTTTCACGTCTGCTGTGGCTTTCTGGAATAACGATTTCCAATACGCTCTGCTTACTTCATCCCTGGCGTAATTCATATTCTTGGCGGAAATTAGCACCATTGGGTCAATGCCCACTGCCTTGGCCAGTTTGATTAGATTTGAATCTGACAAATGTCCGTCATTTCTCCGAGCGTATATATAAGCCGTTGAAACATTGAGGTATTTAGCTACCTTGTAATAGCTGCCAAATACCTGGTCTTGAGCAATTTCACCCAAAAGGGTCGCGGAAGTATTCATAGTTCACCCGGTTTTATTAGGTAACCATAACAGTGCATATAACGTGTTAGTAAGTTTACTGGAAGCTTAGAGTAACTAACCAGTTGAATAGCCAATTTTTTAAGCGAAGGAATTTTTAGCCGAAGGTACCGGGATGTTCCAGGTTGCTGACAGGCATTTTCCACCCACGGGATTGGATGCAATCAGAAAATCAACTAGAAAAATGGGCGGGACTGCAGAGCGAATTGCCCTGGGATTGGTCTTGCTAAACGCTAGCCGATCCTGAACCAGTGTAAAGAGCGTTTTGATAAAGCAATTCACCAATGGTTCTTAGGAGTGGGCATTAGCCCGGGAATACCGAAACCCATGCAAACTCATTCTCATCTACTATTTCCGGTAATAAAGATTACCGGAAATAAGAATGACGCTGCATTGACGGGGACTGTGGGCGGGTAACCTACCCCGTGACAGCCGTTGATTAACCGCAGCGGACCCACCCTGGCCGGTTTAATGCCAGATTTGCGGGGTACCGAAGCTGATGATGTTCAATTGCTCACCGGTAGTGCTCATGCGCCGGTTTAACTGGGAAAGCGTCGCACAGTAGCGTTTCTTGATGTGGCTTCGGGTTCGCATTTCCCGAACGCAATGAATCTGGTCCCAGATCCGTTCCTGGGTCCGGTTATAGGCGATTATCTGTTCGTCGCTCATCAGGCTGGGATTTACTCGCGTGTCGTTGCTTGCTGCACAACCGGCGATAAGCGTGCATAACAGGCCGGTTAGCCAGATCTTTTGCATGGATTTTCCCTTCTCTTCAGCTTGCGTCACTATAGCCTGCGACGTTGGGCAATGCTATCTAAGTAATCCAACAATCTCGTTGTTAAACTAATTTAAACAATGAAGCTATCTAACTAATTACTGGCGATATTCCTGCTCTGTCAAACACTGGAAACAGGGCGGTCTGCGCTGTATTGTCCAGCTTCTCGTACTCATCACTAATCCATTGCAGGCATTTAGAGTGGTAAGGAAAGGGGCTCTGCTCCCAGGGCCTGCCATCGATGCTGGTCTGTATCCTGCTCGCTCCATTGGCCACTGCCTGCGCATTCGCCAATAAGTAAGGCACATAGACACGCCCAACCTCGGCCAAAAGGGAGACGAGGGACTCAGGAAGCGCCTCCATCTGCAGCCAATCTCCCTCCAGCGGTGCATAGCCTGACAGGTCTTCCAGCACCTCGGTCCATGCATAGACTCTCGGTGCACGTTCCAGCACAATTTGCTGGGGTGTCGGGTCAAACAATGCCAGGCAGGTCAGCTGTCCGTAGACGGCGAAATCCGCGGCAGAAGGTCTCTCTCCAAATAGAAAAGGTAATTGGTTCAAATGCTTATCAAATAAATCTAGAAACCTAATAAAGCTCTGCTCGATCGTATCCCGAGTAAGTTCATTCGAGCCGACATAGCTCAGGCGTGAGATCTGCAGGTCCGAGATTTGCCGGCCTCTGTCGTCAATCTGGGTATCAGGGGCAGTAATATTGTTCCAGCGCGGCAGCATCTGTCCGGCCTTGGCAATATCGGCTGCATAGCTCCACCGGTAGTGAAACATGGCCTTGGTAAGCCATTCGTCAGCGTAGTCTTCCAATAGATAGTCCAGGAACGCCAGCGCTGGATCATCGGGGATCACCGACCGCCCTGTGAAGACCTCCTCGAACCGTCGAATCAGCGGTGTAGAGTCACATTCGGCTACTTCCGCGCCTGCTTCATTTCGCCCGTAGAATGTCGGGAGTAACCTGACTTTCGGTTCTGGACGGCCCGGGTAGCGCCCGCTGGGTGCTTCCAGCATGTGACGGGAACCTGGTAGCAAGCGGTAGGCTATGCGGCGATACCGCAGTAAGCCCAACATCTTGCGGGTATAAGGAGATCCTGGAACCCCCATCAACTCCAGCGGCTCCTTATAGGTCACCATAATTAAGCTCTATAACTATCGGTAATTTGTTAATATTTTCATTGGCATTAAGAGGCAAAAGCAGGATGACAGTGAGCCACCCTGCTTTCCGTTGCCTGCCCGGTCAGCGCGCTGCTTCGCTGGCTTGTTTTTCCAGCTGTCTGGCTCCGGCAAGGATACCCGCAAGCGCGTAATTACCCTCATGGCAGGCGTATTCGTACATGGATTCCTGGGTTGGTCGGGAATTGAACACCAGTTCACCGGTGAATGCCTGGGTGAATACTGTAGGGTCTTCCACAGTGAAGCTGTAGAGAATCTCGGCATCCGCTACCCGGCTGAAGCGCTCGGTTACGGTCAGGTTCTCGGAGGCACCCCGAAAGCTTTGTTGCGGGTTAAAGCCGCGGGTTTCCACGACCAGCGTGTCCCCTTCCCAATGGCCAACGGAATCTCCCATCCATTTCTTCATGCCCAACCGGTGCTCGCTGCCGTCAAGGCGAATAATACGGGCATCGTGGGCCATTTCTGCGAGGATCATGACGTAGGCATCGGTCTGCACGAACTGATAGTTGTTGTTATACATCACGGGCAGCATGGGCGGTCCAGAGTGGGAGCCGAATGCCAGCAGGCATCTCTCTGCCAATGGTCTGCCCTCAGGACCATCGCTGGGTCCCGGTGCGTCAGGATCGCGGCGAAACCTGGAGCGCGGGTCGTCGGCATAGGGTATCTGGCCGTCCGGGGGGTCAATAATGATGGAAGAGCGGTATTCCCCGTTGATTGTCTGGATACGAGTGCCGAGATCTTTCCAGAACTCGTTGTAGCCATCATTCGTATCACCATCGTCTCCTGCCTGGGCACCGGCGCCGGCTTCACGCTCAGGATCGCTGGCGGCAAACTCCGCATCCAGGTACTCCTGGTGGCCCGATTCCAGCCTGGCCACCTGTTCGGCACTGAGTGCACTAATTTCGCTGAATTCTTGTGCCCGGGTCAGCGGAGTCAGCGTCTTATTGGTCCAGACTCCCTGCAGATCCGGTTTACCATTGGCAGTTCGCGGCGGTTCCCAATCTTGTGCCAGGCTGACAGAACCCACCAGGGTCAGCATCAGACCGCCGATTGTTAATAAAACAGTAGTTATCATATTTATGTTTTTCATAGTGTTGAATTAACCTTTTAATGTAAGACCAGAAAATTTGTTCCGGCTTGGCGCAAGCTTGAATCGCTGGGAATCAAAGTACTCCAAAGCCCCGTTATTGTAAAAGACATCGACTCTGAGATATCCCCCAAAATTTTTACCACTGCCAGGGAGCCTCTGAACAAGACTATGGCCACTCTGCTGGAGTCTGTCGCGTTTTGCCGCCAGGCGGCGTGCGCAGGCAATGGCAGTCGTCCTTGGCAAGCGCGCCAACGCCGCGGCGGAGGGCGACAGGCCCCGCCGGTCGGGGGTTTACATAGAGTGCGCTCTCGGCGTTGCACTGGCTTGAAAGATCGACCGTCCTGCGTGCACCTTGAGAGCGAAATTGGCTGTAAGCCAGAGCGGCCATAGTCTTGTTCAGAGGCTCCCTGGATTGGTTTTGTCTTGAATTCAACTCTGGAGGAGGCACACAGCAACGGGGCGTTCCCGCGAGCAATCTCGGCCAGGGGCCCGTGAGCAGGGAATATCCCCGTTGCTGTGGGCGATGAGGCGGCTTGTCCAGGCCAGCCACCGCGGTATTATTTGCTCACGGACCTTCGGTATTATTTGCTCACGGACTTTCGGTATTAGTTGCTCACATACCTGCGGTCCTGATTGTTCGCAAACAGCACCCCACCCCCTGGCTCGAGTAGTTGAAATTCAGCGGTTCCTACACCTTCCAAGCCTGCAGAAATCGGTCAATACAAGCTAACTCATTGAGTTAAATCGACATTTTATGGGGACATCTCAGACACCGACTACTAATGAGTGATGTTTTACCGCTTACAGGTATCCCCCAGAGCCATTCAATCCTTGAGTCAATCCTTGCCTGAAGTCTCTTTCCACTCCCCTCGCCCGGCCACAGGGGCCCTCCAAAATGGCTTGACCAGGAGAGGCACCCAATCTGCGGTAAAGTAACGACGCGGAACACCGACTACCTATTAGTCACTGGTGCCAGCCTGCTGCATTTTCGGACTCCGATGCTGTTTGCGGGGTTGCAATAACGAAAAATATAAATACACATATAACAATATATTGTACTCTAAACTTAATGTCAGATATTAAATCCCCCAAGGCATTCTTCGATACTCTTGATGAGATGCCCAATCCGTTCAAGGAGCCAGTAAGTACCCTGGATCATCTGGTGGATAACTGCCCTGCCGACGCAGCAGCTGACTATCAGCATGCCAGCGAGTTCATCTACAGTTATCGCGGCAGCCCGGATACCTTCAGCACCTATAGAAGGGAAATAGAGCATTTCCTGCATTGGTGTTGGATAGTAGCGAATAAGTCTTTAAATCAAATCGTTAGGGAAGATATCGAAACCTATATCGATTTTACGAAGCAACCCCCGGTAAACTGGATTGGCACGAAGAATGTGCCCCGCTTCCACGATCGGGCTGGTGAACGCACCGCGAACAAGGAATGGCGTCCTTATGTCACCAGCGGCGGGGAATATGTAGCCTCCCAGGCTGCCCTCCAGTCCCTGTTCAGCGTGCTGAGCAGCTTTTTCAATTTCCTGATCCAGGAAGGCCATGTTGGCGCAAATCCGATCACTCAGATGCGCCAGAAGAGCAAATTCCTCCGCAAACACCAGTCCCAGGGCAAGGTGCGCCGCCTGTCACCACTGCAATGGGACTATGTCATTGAAACTGCTGAAAAAATGGCCATGGAAAGGCCAGAAATCCATGAACGCACCCTGTTCATCCTCAATTCCCTCTTTGCCATGTACCTGCGTATCTCGGAACTGGTCGAAACTCCCCGTTGGCAGCCGCAAATGGGGCATTTCCAGTCCGATCAGGAAGGAAACTGGTGGTTCGTCACCGTGGGCAAGGGGAACAAGGAGCGGGAGATCTCTGTAAGCAATGCCATGCTGGATGCCCTGAAGCGCTACCGCGCCTCCCGTGGGCTGTCAGCGCTGCCTGGGCCAGGGGAAGCCAGCCCTCTTGTCCACAAGACCCGTGGCAAAGGTGGCATAACCAGTACCCGCCAGATTCGAGGTATTGTGCAGAAGTGCTTCGATCGAGCCGCCGAGAAGATGCGCAGGGAAGGCTTCAGAGAAGATGCCGATCGCCTGGCGACGGCCACTGTCCACTGGCTTAGACACACCGGGATTTCCGAAGATGTAAAACACCGACCCAGGGAACACGTGAGGGATGATGCCGGACATGGTTCGAGTGCGATAACTGACCGATATATTGATGTAGAAAGGGCCGAACGCCATGCCTCGGCCAGAAACAAAATCATTCGATGAGCCAGTCGATGGGACAGCGCTTCCAGTGAGCTTAAAATTACAGAAAATCACTTCTCTCGGCCCAGGAATTAGCTTAGTCTCTAGGCTTTTGGCGGTCAGCTCTAACGCCACGAATAGCGGCAAACAGCGGCCTTCAATTCAACCCAGTTTTTGAAACTATGTTTAAAACTATGCGGGGAATTATGCAGATCAGTAAACAGCATTTTGAATTAACCCGAAAACTTAAAGTTGTACTGTTTGCAGTCAGTCTATTCCTTGCAGGCACCTTGCTCGCACAGGAAGACTTAACCCGACTCAATACCGTCCTTAACATCGATGCTCTTTACACACCTTTGGAAAGCACAGCGATCTATGGTGAAACGGCGGTCAGCCTGCTCAAAGAATTGCAAACCAAACACTACTCCGCAGTCGAAATTGATGACAATTTCTCATCTGTAGTCTTTGATAGTTATCTGGATATTCTCGATGGCTCGCATTTGTATTTCTTGAAAGAAGACATCGACAGATTAAGTGCCTACCGCTACACAATCGACGACTCTCTCAAAGAAGGCAGCGTGGAGCCAGGTTTTGAAATCTATAACCTGTATTACAAACGCATTCTCGAACGCCTGATCTATGCGATCGACCGAGTAGAAACCAAGATCTCCGAAATGGATTTTTCCATTGACGAATATATCGAACTCGATCGTGAAGAAGCACCCTACGCCGCTTCGTTGGAAGAGCTGGATGAGATTTGGCGGCTGCGCATGAAAAACAGTGTGCTGAGCTTGCGACTTACCGGAGACAGTGACGAGGAAATACTCAAAAAACTTTCCGAACGCTATCGGAATCAGCTTAGCCAAATATCAAAAACCAATGATCGGGATATTTTTCAGGCTTACTTGTCTACGGTGGCTAAAGCGGTCGATCCACATACGGCGTACTTCTCACCTCGCGATTCAGAAAATTTTAACATGGGGCTGTCTCTTTCATTGCAAGGAATCGGCGCACAGTTAACCTCTGAAGACGAATATACGAAGATCGCCGAATTAATCAAAGGAGGCCCTGCAGATAGAGGCAATAAGCTGAGAGCTGGCGACCGGATCATCGGCATCGGCCAGGGTGTTGATGGGGAGATTCAGGATGTGGTCGGCATGCGCCTCGATGACGTGGTGGCCCAGATTCGCGGCGAGAAAGGAACTGTCGTTCGACTCAATGTAATTCCAGTAGATGCCGTGAGCGAGTCGAGTGTAACTGTTGTCAGTATCACCCGCGATACTGTCAAGCTGGAAGATCAGTCAGCCAAGAAAGAAGTCATTGAGTTGAGTTACAACGGTGCAGATTACAAGATTGGCATCATAGACTTGCCCACATTTTATTTTGATTTCGAAGCAGCAGCCCGTGGCGAAGAAGATTTCAAGAGCTCCACCAGGGATGTGAAAGCTCTGCTTGAAGAGCTCAAGGAAGAAAACGTCGACGCTGTTGTTGTAGACCTTAGAAATAACGGTGGCGGCAGTCTCAGTGAAGCGAACCAACTTGTCGGGCTGTTTATCGAAACTGGTGCAACAGTACAAATCCGCTATTCAGGTATCCGCAATGGTTTTACCCGATCATTCGGCGATAACGATCCCGAAGTAGCCTACTCCGGCCCACTCGCGGTATTAGTTAATCGAACCAGCGCTTCTGCATCAGAGATTTTTGCAGGCGCAATTCAGGACTATCAGCGCGGTCTGGTACTGGGGGGGCAGACTTTTGGCAAGGGAACCGTTCAAGAGATTATTCCAATGGACTACGGTCAGGTAAAACTGACACGTTCCAAATTTTATCGAATATCTGGTGCCAGTACTCAGCACCGCGGCGTGATTCCTGATATCGCGTTCCCAGATTTTTACGATGCCTATGAAGATATCGGCGAAAGCAGCCTCGACGGCGCCCTGCCCTGGGATACCGTGCGACCTGTGGAATACCGTCCCTATCACTCGATTCAGGCGCTGTTGCCGGAATTACAAGAACTCCATAATGAACGCACCGAGATGTCTCCTGATTTTATCTACCTGGCGGAGCAAATCGAGAGAACCCGTAAATTGCGAGAGCGAGAACAGCTCTCTCTGAATGAAGCCGTGGTCAAGCGTGAACGTGAAGAGAGTCGTCGCTCCGAGTTCGATGCTGATAACATGCGCCGTCTTCTCAAGGGACTTCCGCTCCGAGAATGGGTTGCTGAAGGCGAGGAAGATGATGCGGAGGAAGTAGCAAATAACGATATAGCCGCCTCTGCGGATGCCATGGAAGAAGAAGAGGATGAAGAAGATCCACTGCTATTGGAAAGCGGTAGAATACTCGCCGATTTTATTTCCCTCAATCAACGCCGCCTAAGTTCGGTCGGCAATCTCCACAGAAACCGCAACCGTTAGTAGCCTTCTTTCTCCAGACTCATTCTGCGTGCAAAAAAAAAGGCCCTCGTGCGAGGGCCTGCGAGCGGGGTCGAGCTCTAGAAGGACACAATCAATATGGAATTGATTGAGTGTTTATTAAACCAGTCAATTCTAACCGCGAAGTCGTGGAATCGAGGCGATGTGACGATTAAATGTGGCAGGAAAATGGCAGGTGGTCGTTTTCTGGTTGGAAGGTTTGTATAAGATTCACACTGATCTCAAGGTACAGTGCCTGCTCGAAGGGGATACCGGAGAGATTTATCGCCCCTTCCCGGGGGCTCACCACAAGGGCTCGCTTCGCTCGTGCAAACTCGCTCCAGGCGAAGTTGGGATTTCGCAATTTGGCTAAGCCAACAAACCCTACGCTTAGTTTTCACTAGTGAGTAGTTAATCTCACGAGTTTTGAGTAGTAAGCGGCGACGCTCCCCAGCGGGGTAACCTTCGGCTGTCTGCGGCGCTGACGCGCCTTTCGAACTGGAGAGTTCTCACTGCCTCCTCCGCCCTCCAGGATGGCAGTAGCGGTAAGTGCACAGTCGTGAGTGATCGGAGTGCAGGAGGGTAGAACGAAGTTGGCGGAGGAGGAGAGATTCGAACTCTCGGAGGACTTTCATCCTCGCTGGTTTTCAAGACCAGTGCATTCAACCGCTCTGCCACCCCTCCGCGATAGGGGCTGAATCTTACTATAATCAGGGCTCCAGTCAATCGCCTGCCTCCTGTTCTCGTTTAACCAGCCTGCAGCGAAATGCGTTGATTTTGCGCGAGTTACGGGTATGATATTTTCCCTAAGCCATTGAATCTACTCGGCTGAACCCCATATGGAAATAAAGCAATACAATAGTTGGTCGTTACAATTATGAAACTTGTTTGCTGGAGAAAGCGATGAACGAAATTGAACTAAATATGCCCCATAGCCAGGAAGCGGTGCTGGCTACAAATAAAGTTATTCGAAACACCTATATGTTGTTGTCGATGACTCTGTTTTTCAGTGCGCTCTGCGCCGCTGCAACGATGGTCATGCAAGTGAGCCAGGGAGTTGGTTTCATGCTCTTCATTGGCGGCTTAATCATGACTTTTGTTGTACGCGCAACAGCGAAATCATCGAAAGGGTTAATTGCGGTCTTTGTGTTCGCGGGACTAATGGGTGGCGCACTTGGACCGATTATTTCGCTGTATATGCTCGCTTATGCAAACGGATCAGCCATCGTTGCTCAAGCGCTTGGTGGAACCGCATTCATTTTCCTGTCTTTGTCTGGATATGCCCTCACAACAGGAAAGAATTTTAATTTCCTGGGTGGATTCCTGTTCACCGGCATGCTGGTTGCGATTGTTGCCATGATAGCGAACATATTTTTACAAATACCCGCTCTAAGCCTGGCAATTTCTTCTGCCGTTATACTGCTGATGTCCGGATTGATTCTTTTCGATACCGGCAGGATTATTAATGGTGGCGAGCGCAATTATATTATGGCAACCATTTCTCTGTATCTGAGCATCTTTAATATCTTCATACATCTATTAAACCTGCTCGGTGCACTTACCGGAAGAAACTAATTACTGGAGCGCCATATCCACTCTAGAAGCACAAAAAAGCCCTGTTGTTACAGGGCTTTTTTGTTGCTACATAGGTAATGTAAATAAGCTGTGAAATTTTCAATCGTGGTGTATGCCGCGCCCTATTCTACTGAAGCTGCCAGTACTGCGTTAAATTTCAGTAAAGCATTGCTGAGCCAGGGTCACGAAATCTATCGTCTGTTCTTTTTTTCCGATGGTGTGCATAACGCCAACCGGTTCGCAGTGACAGCGCAAGATGACATCAATTTGCAACAGCAATGGGACAAGCTGATTAGTCACAATGGACTCGATTCAGTAGTCTGTGTCACCTCCGCAATCAGGCGCGGCATCCTCGACGCCAAAGAGGCAGAGCGACACGAATTTAAATGCGCCAACCTGCATGAAAGTTCAGAAATTGCCGGATTGGGCCAGCTTATTGATGCGGCGCTGAATTCAGATCGTATTGTGAATTTCGGTTAACAAAATGGCTGCTGCTAATAGAGGCAAGACCTTCACGTTGATTACAAGAGCCGCGCCCTATGGCTGCGACCGCCCCCAACTCTGCCTCGAGATAAGCCTGGCGGCTGCTGTGTTTGATCAGGATGTAAATTACGTGTTTCTCGGCGACGGCGTGTTGCAATTGCTGAAGGGCCAGAATACCGATGCAATCAACTGCAAGTCGCTTGAGAATGCCTTTAAAACACTGGAGCTCTATGGCGTCACTAATGTATTCGTGGATGAGAAGTCATTGCTTGATCGAAAGCTGCAAAAAGATGATTTGATTATCGAAGCGCAGCTGATAGATGACAAATTACTCGCCGCGATGATGGAAAACTCTCTCGCGGTATTCAACCTTTGACTTGCCTGCACACAATAAGCAAAGCACCTTCATCAGGCATGCTGGAAGCTTGCAGGCCTATCCTTCAAAAGGGGGATGGAGTCATTTTCATTGAAGATGGAGTCTACTATTGTCTCGATGATTCGTTAAGCACGCTCCAAGATAAGGACCTCAATATATTCAGTCTGAAGGAAGACTTGAATGCCAGGGGCTTGATTAATCGCAGTCACCAGGACGCTGAGATAATCAGCTATCATCGCTTTGTGGAACTCTGTTGCCACTACTCAAAAATCGTGAGCTGGTTTTAATCAAGCTCAGCCTTGCTATTGGACCAGTTGAACCATTGCTATTCGATTTCGATCCTGCCTTCGAACCAGCTGAGTTGCTCTCGCAATTTCACCACCTGACCGATGATGATGATGGTCGGAGCAACTAGTTTTTGTCTTGTGGCTTCTGCGGGCATGGCGCTCAGGGTAGAAGTGATGACCTTCTGATTTGATGTTGTGCCTTGCTGGATGACTGCAATCGGCATCAGCGGGTCCATTCCGTGATCGACCAGCTCATTACAAATAGTCTCCAGTCCAAGCAGGCCCATGTAGAAAACCAGGGTCTGCTGTTCTTTAACCAGGGATTCCCAATCCAGGTTCAGCTCGCCGTCTGCAAGATGTCCTGCAAGAAAACGTACGGACTGTGAATAGTCGCGGTGAGTTAAGGGTATGCCTGCATAGGAAGCGCAACCTGAAGCGGCGGTAATTCCTGGTACAACCTGAAACGACACTTTTTCACGAGCCAGAGTTTCAAGCTCTTCGCCTCCCCGTCCGAAGATAAAGGGATCTCCGCCCTTAAGTCGCAAGACCTTCTTACCCTCACGAGCCAGCCTTACTAACATTTGATTGATGGTTTCCTGCTCAACAGTATGCTTGGCGCGCGCCTTCCCAACATGGATTTTCTCTGCATCTGGCCGGAGTCGATTCATAATCTGCTCTGAAACCAGGCGGTCATAGAGCACTACATCGGCTTTATGCATGAGCCGCAACGCTCGCAGGGTTAACAGGTCTGGGTCACCTGGTCCGGCACCAACCAGGTAAACCTCCCCTACTGCTGATTCCTGGCCAAATTGCAGCAGGCTTTCTTCGATCCGTTTAATGGCAGCGCTGCTGTTTCCGCTATAGACCAGTTCCGGTATGTCGCTTTCCAGCAAGCTTTCCCAGTACCTTACCCGGTCTGAAAATTTTCCAATTTGGCTCTTAACTCGCTCTCTGAATGATCCAAGTATCTCAGCGAATTCGCCGATTCTTTCAGGCAGCATGACCTCATTCAGTTCTTTTAACTTACGTGTAAGCACCGGCGAGTTACCGGAACTGGAGACCGCGATCACTACGGGTGAGCGGTCTACAACGGAGGGTAAAATAAATGTGCAGAGCGCCGGCTGATCGACTACGTTTACCAGGATGTCTCGCTCTCTGGCGGCAGCGCTTATGAGTCGGTTGACTTCAGGATTATCGGTGGCAGCAATGACAAGAGCGGCATCTTCGAGATGGCTTGAGTTGAAGCCCTCCGTGCTGAACTCAACGGGGTTGGCGTTACCGAACTCAGTGAGCGCTGCGGATACGTTTTCGCAAACAATCTGGAGTCTGGCGCCAGCGCGCGCTAGTAGCAGGGCTTTGCGCAGTGCTATTTGCCCTCCTCCTACCACGACGCATTTTCTGTCCCTGATATCCAAGAAGATAGGCAGGAATTCCATTACTCGAGGTACTCTAGCCCATTCATGTAAGGTAGCAGTACTTGAGGAATGCGAATGCGCCCGGAGGCGTCCTGGTTATTCTCCAGGATGGCTACCAGGGTTCGACCGACAGCAAGCCCCGAGCCGTTAAGGGTGTGCACAAGTTCAGGTTTGCCGGTTTCTGGATTTCGCCAGCGTGCCTGCATGCGACGTGCCTGAAAATCAGTGAAGTAACTGCAGGAAGAGATTTCCCGATAGCAATTCTGCGAGGGTAACCAGACCTCAAGATCGTATGTCTTGGCCGCCGCAAATCCCAGGTCACCTCCGCACAACAGGACTTTGCGATAAGGCAAATCGAGTAACTGCAATATCTTTTCGGCATGACTGGTAAGTTCTTCCAGCGCCTGCACAGACTCATAGGGCCTGACGATCTGTACGAGTTCGACCTTTTCAAACTGGTGCTGGCGAATCATGCCGCGAGTATCTTTGCCATAGCTGCCAGCTTCAGAACGGAAACAGGGAGTGTGGCAGACATAGCGGCGCGGTAGATCATCTGCCTCCAGGATTTCATCGCGCACCAGGTTTGTTACTGGCACTTCGGCGGTTGGCACCAGGTAAAAATCCTGCTCGTGTTCCAGTTTGAACAGGTCCGCCGCAAATTTTGGCAGTTGTCCCGTACCAGTCAGAGAATCTGCATTAACGATGTAAGGTACGTTCAACTCGGTATAACCGTGTTCTGTTGTGTGAATATCCAGCATCAACTGAATTAATGCTCTGTGCAGCCTGGCCGTAGCACCTTGCATGACTACGAACCTGGCCCCGGCTAGTTTGCTGGCAGCAGCGAAATCCAGGCCATGCTGCAGCGCTTCACCTAGAGTTGTGTGATCCTTTATTTCAAAGTCGAATGATCTGGGGTTGCCCCAATTACTGAGGACCTGATTCGAGCGTTCATCGTCCCCCTCAGGTACCGACTCATCCGGTATATTGGGCACGCCCATCAGGTAATCGTTGAATTCATCCTGCAACTGACCCAGGCTATCTTTCTTCCGCTCGAGTTCAGCCTTGATGCTTTCCATACTGGCCAGGATTTCCGATATGTCTTCGCCGGCCGCCTTGGCCTGCCCGATGGCCTTGGATCGGGAATTTCTTTCATTCTGCAGGGCTTCGGTCTTCAGCTGTAGTTCTTTACGCTTACCATCCAGATCCGCCAGACGCGCAATATCAAGAAGAAAATTCCTCTTGCTCAAGCGCCTGGCCAGTATTTCAGGTTCAGATCGAATCCATTTCGGGTCTAGCATGTTTGGTTTCCTGCACCAGGTTTAAAGCAGAATGCGCGAGACCTGCATCCCTGCAAAGGCGGCGAACAAACACAGCGCAACACTGCTCAACACATACAAAAGAGCGGTATTGTAGTGGCCTTGTTGGAACAACAAAAGTGCATCGAGAGAGAAAGTCGAGAAAGTGGTCATCGCACCGAGAAATCCAATTACTATCAGGGGACGCCATTGATCGCTTAGTGAAAACTTCTCAGCGAAGAGAATGAATACGATGCCTATCAGGAAACTGCCTAACAGGTTTACCATAAAGGTACCCAATGGAAACCCGGTGCCGTTGAACTTTTCCACGGCGCTGCTTAACCAATAACGGGACAGTGCACCGATTGCACCTCCAAAGGCGATCGCGAGATAGGTGTACATCAGCCCTTGTGATCCAGGCCAGGGTTTGGGGTTTTGCTATTGGACATAGCGGTTTTCGATGATTTCTATACCGGAGGGAGGGGTGAACTCGAACAGGCTATCTGCCAGTGGCAGGTTTCTCTCGACGCTGTCAAACCGCCAGACTGTTTGCTGACCGTTTTTGTTCTCCAGATAGATAAGGTCCAGTTCTGTCCCTGAGAAGTTGATTGAAATCTGAGTGTAGATGCTCTCATTCGCCCACGGGATCAAGGAGAATTCATGATCCGTTGAACCTTCGGCGCTGACCAGTTCAATGCGATATTCTTCTGCGAGGTTCTCAGTCTCTCCGTTCAACAACTGAGCCGCGAGTTCGGAGCGGCCTGTATCCCAGTCTTCAATAACTACCTGCTCCAGGTCTGGTTGGTAGTTCCAGAGTTTTATGCCGTTGGTAACAACTAGCTCAGGAAAAGGGGTGAGTGTCTCCCAGTAAAAGCCATTGGGTTTCTTCAGGTAGAGTTGAATCTCGCTCTCTTCCAGGATACCGCCATCGGATTCGACAATGAGTTGAACTACGTCAGCCGTGAGCGTCTCGATGTCCTGCAATAAGGCATCGAGCTGTTCAACAGCATCTCTATACGCAATTTCCTGCGCATAGACGGAGCTTATGCAGGCACAAGCTAGAAGCGCTGCTGAGATTCTGTACATACCTGGCACTGTTTAGTTAGGGGATTAATCGCGAGGCGGTGGAGGTGCGATAACTTCCCGGGATCCATTGCTGCTCATTTCCGATACTACCCCAGCCGCTTCCATGGATTCAATCATGCGCGCTGCACGGTTATAACCAATGCGAAGTTTGCGCTGTATGGACGAAATAGAAGCCTTGCTGGATTCAGTTACGAAGCGGACGGCCTGATCATACAGCTCATCGTCTTCTTCTGCTTCACCATTTGCCTGCGCACCGAAAGCTCCCACATCGAAGTCTTCAGAGAACTGAGTAATCGAATCGATGTACGCCGGCGCACCGCGCTGCTTCCAATCCGCCACAACACGATGCACTTCTTCATCGCTTACAAAGGCGCCATGCACGCGCGTAGGGACTCCACCACCCGGTGGCAGAAACAACATGTCCCCATTGCCGAGCAGTTGCTCAGCACCGCCCTCACCCAGAATCGTGCGTGAGTCGACTTTCGACTGGACCATAAAAGACAACCGGGTTGGAATATTTGCCTTGATAAGACCAGTCAATACATCCACCGAAGGGCGCTGAGTTGCCAGGACTAGATGAATTCCAGCGGCCCGGGCTTTTTGGGCGATACGAGCAATCAGTTCTTCCACCTTCTTGCCCACTACCATCATCATGTCTGCCAGCTCGTCGACGATGACCACGACGCACGGCAGTGCTTCCAGTTCCGGCGCGGACTGCTCCTCTTCAAGAAACATTTGGTCTGGCTGCCAGGTCGGGTCTATCAAAGGTTTGCCGGCTTTCCTGGCATCGTTCACCTTCTTGTTAAATCCGGTGAGGTTTCTCACTCCCAGTGAGGACATCAGGCGGTAACGTCGATCCATTTCTGCAACACACCAGCGTAATCCGTTCGCTGCATCCTTCATGTCGGTGATAACTGGCGTTAGCAAATGAGGAATTCCGTCATAAACAGATAATTCCAGCATCTTTGGATCGATCATGATCATCCGCACCTGTTCGGGGGTAGATTTAAACAGCAGGCTGAGGATCATGGCGTTTAAGCCCACGGATTTACCGGACCCGGTAGTACCGGCAACCAACAAATGAGGCATCTTGCCGAGATCGACGATAACAGGCTTACCCACGATGTCATGGCCCAGCGCCATGCTCAACCTAGATCCGGCGCGGTCGAATTCCGGAGATGAGAGCACCTGGCTCAGCTGAATAATTTCACGTTTTTCATTGGGAATTTCGATACCTATGACAGTTTTGCCAGGTATTACTTCAACTACCCGCACCGAAACTACTGCCAGTGAGCGGGCCAGGTCTTTTACCAGGTTACTGATTCTGCTGACCTTGACCCCGGGTGCCGGCTGCACTTCGAAACGGGTGATTACCGGGCCAGGATTTACCGCGGTAACCTCGATATCGATGCCGAAGTCATTTAGTTTCAGTTCCAAAAGCTTGGACATTGCTTCCAGTGATTCTTTTGAAAAACCTGAATCATTGAGTTCGTGCCAGGCGTCCAGGAGCCCTATGGCGGGCAGTTCCTTGACTGAACTCGCAGCGAACAGTGTACCCTGCCGCTCCTTCTCAACCCGTGGACTCTTCACAACCTGTTTCGATGCCGGTGGCTGAATGGTCGGCGGGGTCCGCTTCTTCTCTTTCTCGATGTGAATATCCAGGACTTTCTTGCGGGTCTGGAGTCTCTCCCGCGTGGCGATCTGCTGTTTCTTATCTTCGATCCATTTCTGTAGCTTGAGCAGCATCAGGCTATAGCTCGACAGCGTCAACGCACCCAGCCTATCGATAACCGACAACCAGGAGATGGTGACGGTGATTGTCAATCCGAACAGGAAAATGGCAAACAACACCAGCGTACTTCCCAGTGTTGCCAATACCGGCAAGCTGAGATCGACGACCAGTGAACCCACCACCCCGCCAGCCATGTAGGGAATGCCGTCGGCGATCTGAAAATGCAGGGTCGCGAGGCCGCAGGCCGAGATCATGAGAAGCATAAATCCCAAGGTCTTCAGGCCGAACATCGGCCAGGAGAATTCAGCTTCCAGCTCTGCTTCCCGGAATGAGGTATAGACCTTGTACGCCAGCAGCGCCGGAAATCCAAACGCCAGGTAGCCGAGCAGATGCAGCAGGATATCGGCCAACCAGGCCCCATACACGCCCACGGCATTGGCGACATCCTCGTCATTGCCAGTCGTAGTGAATCCAGGATCGCCTGGCGAATAGCTAAGCAGGGCAATCAGCAGAAACAGGGCCAGCAGGAAGTACACGATCAACGTGCCTTCGCGTACTATGCGTAGCATCAGACTAGTCACTTCTGATTCTTGTACGGCTTTATTCATAGCAATATTTTTCAATGGATTCAGAGGCCTACAAATGATTTATACGTTCACTTCGAGAAAATTACGGGTTTATACAGTTCCTGCGTAGTGCCTGTACCCTTCGGGAAGTCCAAGTTTTCTCAGCTTATCCAATAGTTATCGGGCAATAACGGCGGAGTATTAAGTGAAAAGCTCGCAAGAAAGGCCCCGACCACGGGTAATTGTGCGCGGAGGAATCCCGCGGCCCGGGCAAAATTGAGTAAAATACCCGCTACCCTTTAATTAGTCAGAATCATCATCAAATAATGCTGTGCTGAATTCACAGCGGCTCCAGGAAACTTAACTATGAGTGAAGAAGTACAGCATCACCGATTAATCATCTTAGGTTCAGGACCCGCCGGATATACCGCTGCCGTTTACGCAGCGCGGGCCAATCTCGATCCTGTTGTGATCACAGGCCTGGTACAGGGCGGACAACTTACTACTACCACCGATGTGGATAACTGGCCTGGTGACGTTGAGGGACTGCAAGGACCCGAACTTATGGAAAGGATGAAGGATCATGCAGAGCGATTTGATACAGCGGTGATTTTTGATCACATAAACCAGGTAGATCTGAGTGAGCGACCCTTTCGCTTATCCGGCGATAGTGTGCAATACAGCTGCGATGCCCTGATTATTGCCACTGGCGCTTCAGCACAGTATCTCGGATTGGAATCCGAGACGGCCTTCATGGGTAAAGGTGTCAGTGCCTGCGCCACTTGTGACGGATTTTTCTACCGCAATAAACCTGTGGCCGTGATTGGAGGTGGCAACACCGCCGTGGAGGAAGCG
Organism: Pseudomonadota bacterium; assembly: GCA_027623555.1. GTDB lineage: Bacteria > Pseudomonadota > Gammaproteobacteria > Pseudomonadales > Pseudohongiellaceae > UBA9145. The sequence goes on from JAQBSZ010000010.1 coordinate 73,990, forward strand.
CTGTATCTCGCCAACATCTGCTCACACGTCACACTCGTGCACCGCAGAGACGCCTTGCGCGCCGAGAAAATCCTCCAGAAAAAGCTTTTCGACCGCGTAACGGAAGGCAAAGTCACCATGGCCTGGAATCATGTACTGGATGAGGTTTTAGGTAATGATATGGGTGTAACAGGTGTGAATATAAGGAATGTTCAAAGCGAAAAAATTAGCAAACTGGACGTCGATGGGGTGTTCATTGCCATCGGGCATATACCGAACTCCGACATATTCAAGGGCCAATTAGAGATGCGCAATGCTTATGTTGTGGTCAACACAGGTATAACCGGTAATGCGACGCAAACCAGCGTACCTGGCGTTTATGCCGCTGGAGATATTGCCGACCAGGTCTATCGCCAGGCTGTAACCAGTGCTGGTTTCGGCTGTATGGCGGCGCTTGATGCCGAGAAGTTTCTGGACTCTGAAGCCCATGCTTGACCTGGTTTTCCATGCCCCTGCCCTGGCTTGATGCTGATCAAGTGGGTTTCCCACCAATAGACCAGGCCCTTTCTGAGCCCGATGGGCTGCTGGCCGCAGGCGGTGCGCTGAACGCAGACTGGTTAATGTGTGCCTATCGGCAAGGCATCTTCCCCTGGTATGAAGCTGGGCAGCCCATTCTCTGGTGGTCGCCAGATCCCCGGTTGGTCTTGTTTCCAGATCAACTTAAAATCTCAAGAAGTTTAAGAAAGCTGCTTAAAAAACATGGCTATGTCGTTTCTTTTGATCAACATTTTGCGGAAGTGGTGCTGCAGTGTGCCGTCTCCCGAGAGGGAGCGACCGGCACCTGGATCACGACTGAAATGCAAATAGCTTACCGCCAGATGTTCGAGCTGGGATTGGCTCATTCGGTAGAAATCCATGCAGCAGGGAAACTGGTAGGCGGGTTGTACGGCGTTGCCCTGGGCAAGGTATTCTTCGGCGAATCAATGTTCAGTAGTGAACCGAATACTTCCAAATTGGCCCTGGTCTACCTGGTGCGCCAGCTAAACGCCCTTGGTTTCGAACTGATTGACTGTCAGGTGAGCAGTGAACATTTGGCCTCATTGGGGGCTACGGAAATCAGCCGCGCTAAGTTTCTCAGCAGGCTAGACCGCCTCGTAGTGGAAAATGCCCCATCTGCCCGTTGGCAATTGGACCCAGAGCTGGTACTTATAGATCATGAAGTCGAATTCCAAGGCAATTAGCTCAGTCCGCTTATTCAGAACTTCGCCGCATCCGTGCAGCTACAAAACGGACCAGCGGGCAGCAACCGTGTTCGTGGATCCCGATCTGGTCATTGATCAAGCATTGAATAGCAGGCTGAGTGAGATGGGGTATCGACGCAGCGGCGCCCACCTCTATCGACCGGATTGTGAGTTTTGCAACGCCTGTGTTTCCTGTCGAATTCCAGTCGATCAATTTCAATACAAACGCCGCTTTACCAAGATCTGGAATAATAATCAGGACTTGGAGGTAAAAGAGAAAAACGATCTTATCTGTAATGAATCGTTTCGGCTTTATGAGCGCTACATCAATACCCGGCACCGTGATGGCGATATGTATCCGGCCAGTCTGGAGCAATTCGAGGCATTCATTAAGACCAAGACTGTCGATACCCGTTTCTATCTATTCTACCGGCAGGACGAACTTGTTGCGGTCAGTGTTACCGACGCGCTCGAGCAGGGGCTGTCCGCCGTCTATACTTTCTTCGATCCGCTATTAACGCAACGCTCGCTGGGAAATTTTGTAATCCTCTGGCAGATCGAAAAGGCCCGCGCTATGAACCTGCCTTACTTGTTTCTTGGTTACTGGATAAAAAACTGCCCGAAGATGCAGTACAAGAGTTCCTTTCGACCCATTCAGTTGTTGATTGACGGTAACTGGGTCCTGGCGAAATAAGCCCTTCAACGCCCATCTCTCTTTGCTTAAAGCTTTAAAATCCGGCACAATGCGGCCGCTGTAATTACCTGGAGGACTCTCTATGGCGAAAGAAGACCAGATTGAAATGGAAGGCGAGGTAGTCGACACCCTTCCTAACACGATGTTTCGAGTAAAACTCGAAAACGGACATATAGTTACTGCACATATATCCGGCAAAATGCGTAAGAATTATATCCGTATACTTACCGGCGATCAGGTTAGGGTCGAACTGACTCCCTATGATTTAACAAAGGGAAGAATTACCTATCGGGCTCGATAAGCCCTTCAGAATTTCAATAAGTTAGAGTCAGCATCACAAGCGGCGAATTAACTCTTGGCCGGACTGAGTTCCTTCTTCTGCTTTGCTTTCCGGCCGCTAATCTCCAGCTTGATGTCATCATCCTCAACAGTAACAAACACATCGCCACCGTTTTCCGCTAACTCACCGAACAGGATATCTTCGGCCAGAGCTTTCTTCAGCTTCTCCTGAATCAGGCGCGCCATGGGGCGAGCGCCCATCGATTCGCTGTAGCCGTTGATGACAAACCAATCCACTGCCAAATCATCAACTTGTAGCAGAACATTCTTATCATCCAGCTGAACTTGCAACTCCACCAGGAATTTATCGACCACTGTGCGAATGGTTTCCGGGGCAAGCGCACCAAATTGGATAATCCCATCCAATCGATTGCGAAACTCGGGGGTGAAGGCTTTCTTGATAATCTCCATGCCGTCAGTGGTATGGTCCTGCTCGGTAAACCCGATGGATGCGCGTGACATCTCCTGGGCACCTGCATTGGTTGTCATAATCAGAATCACGTTGCGGAAGTCAGCCTTGCGTCCGTTATTATCTGTCAGGGTACCGTGATCCATAACCTGCAATAGCAGGTTAAAAACATCAGGATGTGCTTTCTCGATCTCATCTAACAGTAAGACACAATGGGGATTTTTCGTAATCGCTTCGGTCATCAAGCCGCCCTGGTCGAAACCAACATAACCGGGAGGTGCGCCGATCAGGCGAGAAACAGTATGGCGCTCCATGTATTCGGACATATCGAACCTGAGCAATTCGATCCCCATAATCTTGGCTAACTGCCTGGAAACTTCGGTCTTACCTACCCCCGTTGGGCCGGAAAACAGGAATGAACCGATTGGTTTCTCGCCGTCATTCAGGCCTGCGCGGGAGAGTTTGATAGCACTGGATAAGGATTCAATCGCTTTATCCTGCCCGAATACAACCATCTTCAGGTTTGTTTGCAGACTCTTGAGAGAGTCGATATCAGAACTGGAAACATGCTTCGGTGGAATCTTGGCAATAATCGCTACAACCTTCTCCATGTCTACAACCTGAAGCAGTTTCTTGCGCTTGCTCGCTGGCTGAAGCCGCTGGTAGGCACCTGCTTCGTCGATGACATCTATTGCCTTATCAGGCATATAGCGGTCATTGATATAGCGGCCTGCTAACTCCGAGGCGGCTCTAAGTGATCTATCGCTATAGCGTAGATCATGGTGTTCCTCGAATCGGGATTTGAGCCCCTTTAAAATTCGGTAAGTAGTTTCGACATCGGGCTCATCGATATCGATCTTTTGAAAGCGTCGTGACAACGCCCGATCTTTCTCAAAGATACCCCGGTATTCCTGATAGGTCGTGGAACCGATGCAACGCAAATGGCTGGACGTTAGTACCGGCTTGAGCAAGTTAGAGGCATCCATGACTCCGCCTGATGCAGCACCCGCTCCAATGATGGTATGGATCTCATCGATGAATAGCACGGCATGTTCATTCTTCTTCAACTCAGCCAGTAGCGCCTTGAAGCGTTTCTCGAAGTCACCCCGATACTTTGTGCCGGCTAACAGCGCACCGAGATCCAATGAGTAGATTACGCTTTCAGAAAGTACTTCAGGTACTTCTTTCTCCACGATTAATTTTGCGAGCCCTTCCGCGACCGCGGTTTTTCCTACACCAGACTCGCCTACCAAGAGTGGATTGTTTTTACGGCGCCGGGACAAAACCTGGATCACTCGTGTGACTTCATCGGCGCGTCCAATGAGTGGATCGATGCGGCCAGCCGCCGCTTCGGCATTCAAATTGGTAGCAAAACTCTCCAACGGATTACTCGAAGAATCGGTTACGCTCTCTTCTTCCTGCTGCTCCGTTGAAGACTCGTTGTTTACGGCGTGCCCGGGAATTTTAGAGATGCCATGGGTGATAAAATTCACGACGTCGATGCGAGCTACATCCTGTTGCTTGAGAAAGTAAACTGCCTGACTTTCCTGTTCGCTGAAAATAGCAACCAATACATTCGCGCCGGTAACCTCTCGCTTACCGGATGATTGCACGTGAAACACGGCGCGCTGCAAGACGCGCTGAAAGCCTAGTGTCGGTTGGGTTTCACGCGTTGCTTCAGACTCGGGGATTAGCGGTGTCGTTGCATCGACGAAGTCCACGAGTTCACCTCGCAGGCGACTGAGGTCGCAGTCACAAGCCAGTAACACACTGGAGGCGACTTCATTATCAAGTAATGCGAGTAAAAGATGCTCCACAGTCATGAATTCATGACGCTTTTTGCGAGCACCTTTAAATGCGTAATTGAGTGTAGCTTCTAAGTCTCTACTGAGCATGTTGCCTCGGAATTCGGATAAAATTTGAACCGCTTAATTTTGCAAAGTGCGATCGATTGGAGCGGCTGTGGTCAGCGAATTTCCTCATCATCGGTTGAGCCCTACTGAACAGAACGCGGTGCAGGTATTGACCAAATTGCTCACCGGTCGACCTCCACAGAACATAACAAGGGTTGTTCGCACTCTCGAGAGTAGTCGTTGACCTGGGATGCCTTCGTTTCCGCTACATCCTTACCATAGACTCCGCACACGCCTTTGCCTTCTGTGTGCACCTTCAACATGATCTGGGTCGCTTTTTCGATGTTCATATTAAAGAATGAGCGTAGCACATCGACGACAAAATCCATTGGGGTGTAGTCGTCATTAACTAGTATAACCTTGTACAAAGGCGGTCGTTTGAGCTTGGGTTTTTCTGTAGTTGTGGCAAAACCTGTACCCTGTTCATCTTCACTCCCACTTTGCGAATTCTGCGGGCGCATTGGCAACTTGCTCATTGCAAAAATAGGGCTTCGTTTGTCGTTAATACTCATCGCAGGATCGAACTAAGGTCTCTAGTTACCTAGCCATGCCGAATATTTTGCGCCAGTTTCAAGCCCTTGGAAAGGTTTTTATAGGCGCCCCAGGTCGCGTATTCGACTCGCTGATTCTAGCATTTATTGGGACTAAGTCCGTAGTTTTCAATCGCTTACGGTGGGCTAGTCGATGCCTTAAACTGGCAGAGGGCTTTGACATTGAACAAGCTATGGTGTATAGCATCCCTATCAGCCACAGAGCTGCTGCTTGATAAGTAATAAGAAGGCTAAAAATAATAAGAAGTACGGAGTATCCCGATGAGTACTGGGCAAGTTAAATGGTTCAATAATGCCAAGGGATTTGGTTTTATTTTGCCTGATGACGGAGGAGATGATCTGTTTGCGCACTACTCTGCAATCGGGATGGAAGGATACAAAACCCTCAAGGCGGGCCAACTGGTCTCCTTCGATACAATCGAAGGCCCTAAAGGCTTGCACGCCGCAAACATCAAACCCGTGTCAGAGTCTGCTGCTGCGTCTGATACTGAAGTAGAAATCCAGGCTACCAATGAGCCTGTCGAAGAAGTAGCCAGCGAAGAAATTACTAGCGACACGGAATAATCTAACCACTCATCAGTTACTCCCCTGCGCGGCTCTTGCTGGTGCCTACGTCCCTAACTCATGGTGGGAGCGGCTTCGGCCGCTGAGCTGTATTGAAGTCCCAGGTCCTGCTTTTTAACAAACCCTATGGCGTACTCTCGCAATTCACCGGTGAAACGGGACAGCGAACGTTAGCGGATTACATCGATCGATCTGGATTTTACGCCGCTGGACGATTGGATAAGGACTCCGAGGGATTGTTGCTGCTGACCGATAAAGGGAGACTGCAACAGTGTATCGCCGAACCTCAATTCAAGACCGCCAAAACTTACCAGGCCCAGGTGGAGCATGAAATAAGTGGGGCGGCCATCGACGCTCTGGCTGCAGGCGTTAAGCTGAAAGACGGACTCACCCGTCCGGCGCAAGTTCGACTTATCGACCCTCCCTCAATCTGGCAACGAGACCCGCCGATACGCGAAAGGAAATTCATATCCACCAGCTGGATAGAAATCGTGTTGACGGAAGGAAAAAACCGGCAGGTTAGAAGGATGACAGCAGCCGTTGGATTCTCAACCCTGCGGCTGATTAGAATTCAAATTGGTGAATGGAGTCTTGGCAGCTTACAACCCGGTGAATGGGAGCTGACCGAATCCTGAGCTAACTTCAGTTTTTCGAGGAATTCTGCCACCGCGTGGTTGCTACATTATCAGCGTCTCTGCTCTCTATCCAGTCACTGCCAGCATCGGTAAGCTGTTTCTTCCAGAATGGCGCTCTGCTTTTCAAAAAGTCCATGATGTATTCGGCAGACTCGAAGGCATCCTGCCGATGGGCGCTGGCCGTGCCTACCATCACAATCTGATCGCCCGGCTGCATGGCGCCGACTCGATGAATAACCCTGACTCCTGACAGGCGCCACCGACTATTTGCTTCATCGACAATTGACTGCAGGCTTTTCTCAGTCATTCCAGGGTAATGTTCAAGCTGAAGCGCGGTAACTGGTCTGGCCGCGGGATCTTCCGGTTCGTGGAATTCCCGGACCAGGCCAGTGAAAGTGACAATTGCGCCGGTATCTCCTGCCAATTCCCTGAGGTGGCGGTATTCTACAGCCAGGTCAAAATCATCAGTTTGAATCGAGATCATTTTTCAGCCGCCTGTCATTGGAGGAAAGAATGCTACTTCATCATCCTCGGAAAGCCTGTAGTCTTTATCCACAACAGTTTGATTTACCGCTACTAGTACTTTGCGGTCTGCGTCCAATATTGGTTTGAACAACGGATTGATCGTGCTCAGGTGACGCATTAAATCAGCCACACTCGCTACCGATTCGGGTAATTCCAACTGCTCGTGGTCCTTATCCAGGGCTTCTCGAATACTGGCAAAATAGTGAATGCTTAGCATAGTGCACCAACAGGTTTATCTGGCTGACTCTGCACGTTGATAGTGACCGCTCCTGCCGCCGGATTTTTCGATCAGGCAAATTCCCTCGATAACCATATCCTTATCGACAGCCTTGCACATGTCATAGATTGTTAACGCGGCCACCGACACGGCCGTTAGCGCTTCCATTTCTACTCCGGTGCTACCATTAACCTTACAGCGTGCACTAATTTCAATCAGCGAGTTATCGCTGTCCAGCGTCAATTCGACAGCAACCGAAGAGAGCAGCAACGGATGACAAAGCGGTATCAGCTGAGAACAACTCTTCGCCGCCTGTATCCCGGCAATCCTGGCTACGCTCAATACATCGCCTTTCTTATGCCCGCCACTGGCCACAAGCTGCAAGGTCTCGGCATGCATTCTGACTCTGCCCCGGGCAACTGCAACACGCGGCGTAGTGGGTTTATCCCCTACATCAACCATGCGGGAATTTCCCTGGCTATCAATGTGGCTTAGCTTACTCATATTTTTAATTCCTGAAACGCCATTATCCTCTTTTGCCGGCTCCAGCTAAAGACAAAGCTTAGAAAAAGAGTGAGTAGTAGATTATAGGACATTGATCAAGCAAGGTTTTAGAGTATAGCATTGCCGTTTTTTTCGAAACAATGAACCCATGGACCAATCACCGCACATTACCGTTGCAGTAGTCGTTGAACAGAAAGGTCAGTTTCTTATGGTGCGTGAAAAAGCCGCCGGCCTGATAGTTTATAATCAACCCGCCGGCCATCTCCAAGTGAAAGAGTCATTAGTTGCCGCCGCGGAGCGAGAAACTCTGGAAGAGACCGGCTGGAAGGTCAGCGTAAGTCACTTGCTAGGCATCTATCACTTTACTTCGAATCAGGATGGTAATTGTTACGTAAGACTTTGTTTTATAGCCGAGCCAGTTTGTCACATGCCGGATCGAGAACTCGACACGGGGATTCTCGAAGCGCTGTGGTTAACTATTGACCAGCTAAGAACACTGGAGCAGGATTTGCGCAGTCCTGGTGTTTTGCAGGTGCTCGAAGATTACCAGCAAGGCATTCGCTATCCGCTGCACCTGATAAAGAACCTGTAACGAAATGACAAGTCTCCCGAACGAGCACGACCCAGCAGACACACGTGTCATCGTTGGCATGTCTGGCGGTGTCGATTCTTCAGTGGCCGCACACCTGCTGAAACAGCAGGGCTACCAGGTCGAAGGATTATTCATGCGCAACTGGGAAGACGATGATGGCACAGAATACTGTACCGCCATGACCGACCTGATGGATGCGCAGTCTGTTTGTGACGCGCTGGATATCGATCTGCGTACGGTAAATTTCGCTGCCGAGTACTGGGACAACGTATTCGAACATTTCTTGCGCGAATACAAGTCTGGCCGTACGCCAAATCCTGATGTGCTGTGCAATCGAGAGATCAAGTTTAAGGCCTTTCTCGATCATGCCAGGGAATTGGGAGCTGATTACATCGCGACCGGCCACTATGTGCGCAAACGGGAGACCGGTTCAGAAACTCACCTGCTGAAAGGCCTGGACGGGAACAAGGATCAAACTTATTTCCTCTGCGAAGTTGATGAAGCTTGCCTTCATAACTCTCTGTTTCCTATAGGGGAATTAGCTAAATCTGAAGTCAGGAGAATCGCCACTGAACTTGGCTTGGCAACCCGCGACAAGAAAGACAGCACGGGAATCTGCTTTATCGGTGAAAGAAAATTCAAGGATTTTCTCGAGCGTTATCTGCCTGCGCAGCCCGGTGATATCGAGAGCAACGATGGCGATAAACTGGGCAGACACGCGGGACTGATGTTTTACACCTACGGCCAACGCCAGGGGCTTGGTATAGGCGGTGTTCAGAATCGTGCCGAAGCAGCCTGGTATGTGGTAGGAAAAGATCTGGGAAGAAATGTCCTGGTGGTCGGCCAGGGCAATGAAAATCATAACCTTTTTTCCAGCAGACTACATGCCGAGCAGCCGAGCTGGATCAATAGCCAGGCCCCTGCTTTGCCGCTACAGTGCTCGGCGAAGATTCGTTATCGGCAAACTGACCAGACCTGTCAGGTAACGCGCTTGTCCAATGGCTCGTTGGAAGTTAATTTCGATTCACCACAACGCGCTGTAACTCCTGGACAATACATCGTTTTTTATGTGGATGATCGTTGCCTGGGAGGGGCGATTATTGAACAATTCCTCAACTAGGTTCAGTCGTTGGGAGTACCAGAATATTGCGCTGGCGGCCGTCGCGCAGAGCGCCGTGCTGGTCCATAGCCTGGCAACAATAGGCTGCGCTCCCGAACCGGAGCTGCGCGCATGTATAAATCCTCTGCTTGTTCTCAATCCAGGTTCGACCGCGGAAATCTATCCCCGGATCAGCGAGCTAGGTCTGGGGCTTCGTACGCTGCAGGCTATATTCTCCAGTGACAAAGTCAGGGAAAATGGCGAGGTAATTCGCTACACACTGGGAATTCTGATGTTGCGAAATCGCTTGCATGCCAACCCGGCGATGCAGAATACCATTCGACAGCGCCTGCAGGCTGTGTCACCCCTACCTGAAATCCATTCCGTGGAATCTGCCGAGAACGAGGCAGCCCATTCCCGGCAAGAGCAGATTTTTCAGCAGCTAGCAGCAATTTATCAAGATACAATCAGCACGCTGTCATATCGCATCCAGGTCCAGGGGAATGTTGAGCATCTGAAGGATGACAACATAGCGAAGCGGATCCGTACCCTGCTATTGGCGGGCATCAGATCCTCTGTGTTGTGGTATCAGCTAGGGGGTCGCCGCTGGCGTCTGGTTTTTTATCGTAAACGGATTCAGACAACAGCTGGCAATATAAGGCGCAAACTCATCGCATCTGTATAGGAAATCACCATGTCGAATTCTCAATCCAGCTCCCTTCTGGCGATCTCCCCCTTGGACGGGCGCTATGCCAGTAAGTGCGCGGAGCTAGCCCCGTGCTTCAGTGAGTTTGCCTTGATGCGTTATCGCGTCATGGTCGAAGTAAAGTGGTTATTGCAGTTGGCCGCGCGCCCAGAGATAGGAGAACTCGATCCGGTGGCCCCAGCAGATCAGGACAGGCTGGAGGCACTTTATGTGGAATTCGATCTCTTTGATGCTGAGCGTATTAAGGAAATCGAGGCCACAACCAACCATGATGTGAAGGCAGTAGAGTATTTTATTAAAGAAAAACTTCAGGATTGTACAGGTCTGAAGAATCAACTGGAGTTTGTGCATTTCGCTTGCACTTCGGAGGACATCAACAATCTTGCTTATGCACTGATGGTGAAGGAAGGTCGAGATAAGGTATTGGTTCCAGTGATGCAGGAACTAGTCGATGCGCTGGCTGACAGAGCCCGGGAATTCGCTGAGCAGCCCTTATTGTCCCGAACCCACGGCCAACCCGCTTCACCAACCACGGTTGGCAAGGAATTCGCCAATTCCTGCTATCGACTGCAGCGCCAGTTAGATCAGGTTGTGGCAGCTGCAATACTGGGCAAGATCAATGGCGCAGTCGGCAACTACAATGCCCACCTGGCAGCCTATCCTGACGTGGATTGGCCAGCTGTTGCCCGCGAATTCGTGGAGAGTCTGCAGCTGAGCTGGAATCCCTACACGACCCAGATTGAACCCCATGACTGCCTGGCAGAATTGCTTAATAGTTTTTCGAGGTTTAATACGGTACTAATTGATTTTAATAGAGATATCTGGGCTTACATTTCAATCGCCTACTTTAAACAAAAGGCGGTTTCCGGAGAGGTGGGTTCGTCAACGATGCCCCATAAGGTCAATCCCATCGATTTTGAAAATTCCGAGGGTAACCTGGGTGTGGCGAATGCCCTGCTCGATCACCTTGCTGGCAAACTGCCTATTTCTCGTTGGCAACGCGACCTTACCGATTCGACTGTCATCAGGAATCTGGGCGCCGGATTAGCCTACGGACTGATAGCCTACCGATCGACTCTCAAAGGACTCAATAAGTTAGAGATTAATGCTGAAGCAATAGATCAGGATATCGACATTTGCTGGGAAGTCCTCGCTGAACCGATTCAAACTGTTATGCGGCGTTATGGCGTGGAACAGGCCTATGAGAAGCTCAAAGAGCTCACCCGCGGCAAGAAGCACATTGACGAGTCCGCTATTCGAGGCTTCATTGCCTCACTGGATATCCCGGAGAAGGCCAAGAGTGAGCTGCTCGTGTTAACTCCCCGTGCTTATATCGGAAATGCGGCGCAACAGGCAGGCGATATTTGAGCGCTGTTTTGCGACGCAATCCTGCGTTCGACCCCAAGCAATTCCTGCAACAGCAGTGGCAAAAGACTCCGCTATTTCTGCCGGGCTTTCTGCAAGACTACCTGGATCCGCTTTCAGCCGATGAACTCGCCGGACTCGCTTGCGAAGAAAGCGTGGAGAGTCGACTGGTCAGGCGTCACGGCGTGCGCGATTGGAGCCTGGAACACGGCCCATTTACAGAACAATTGCTGCAGGATTTGCCCGCCGAGAACTGGACGCTTCTGGTCCAGGCCGTGGATCTCTGGGAAGACCAGGTGGGAATCCTCAAGGAGTTGTTCAATTTCTTGCCGAGCTGGAGAGTCGACGATGTCATGGTCTCGTTTGCCACGCCCGGCGGAGGTGTGGGTCCACATTTCGATTATTACGATGTTTTCCTGGTTCAGGGGGATGGTCAACGGACCTGGCAGGTAGGCGCATGCAGTGCGTCTGGGCTAAGAGTCGATGAGACGTCGGGCCTTGCCCTGCTGGACGAGTTTAAGGCCGAAGCCGAATATCAACTGAATCCTGGCGATGTGCTGTATTTGCCGCCTGGATTTGCACATTGGGGTGAGGCAATAACGCCAAGCTTTTGTTATTCCGTTGGATTTAGGGCTCCATCAGTAGGCGAAATGCTGGCAGGATTTACTGACTATCTGCTACCGGAAGCCAATCCTGCACAGCGATTCACCGATACCGGACGGGAACCTGCGGAGAGTTGCGGAGAGATAAAACCCGAGAACCTGGAGAATGCCTACCGGAGCACGCTGGCGAGTCTGGCAGATGAACAGCGCTTCCGCATCTGGTTCGGCTGCCATGTCACGGAGCCAAAATACCCTGAATTAATCGAGATCTCTGCTGTACCGCTAACGCCCAAAGACTTGCAGCTGAGGCTGAACAAGGGTGATGAGGTGCAACGCGCCAGGACTGCCAGATTCGCCTACCTGAAGGCCCCCGGGTCTGCTTCGGTGGCCCTGTTTGCGGATGGCAAGGATTTCAGCGTTTCTCAAGCTAATATTCAACTTATTAATCAACTAAGTGAGACAAGCCATTTAAAGAAAAGAATATTACGTTCAAAGGAATTGGATAAGGAGGGCTTGGATCTGCTGCTCAAGCTCCTCAACCTCCTCAACCAGGGCAGCCTCACGCTCGTTACTAATTACCCCGCCTGAAATGGGGCCTGCAGCCTGCAAATAGGGCCTGAAAATACAAAGTGTGATGCATATAGCACTTTAAAATAATATAAATATCAATTAGATATAGTCGTTGTCTTTCCTAACTTATAAAGACAAGTCTCGATTGCTTGCTCGGCAGAATTCCTGCCTGAGTTCAGTGTAGGTCTGCACGGAAGGAAATTGCGGAAACTCGGCGATGACGTTTGCCGGAGCCTTGAATAAGATACCTGCATCCGCCTCGGCGAGCATTGTGGTGTCGTTATAGGAGTCGCCCGCTGCAATCACCCGAAAGTTCAGACTATGGAATGCCTTCACGCATTGCCGCTTGGGATCTTGCTGCCGCAATTTGTAGTCCACGATAGTGCCACTGTCATCAGCAATCAGCCGGTGACAGAACAGCGTGGGAAAATCCAGCTGGCGCATTAATGGATGAGAAAACTCATAGAAAGTATCTGAAAGAATAACCACCTGAAAGCGCTCCTTCAGCCAATCTATGAAGTCTTTAGCACCTTCCATTGGGGCCATAGTGGCAATGACCTTCTGGATATCAGGCAGACCCAGCTGATGTTCCTGCAACAGGCGCAGGCGCTGTTTCATTAGCACATCGTAGTCCGGGATGTCGCGCGTGGTTGCGCGCAGCGCGTCAATTCCGGTTTGCTCGGCGAAGCCGATCCAGATTTCCGGTATCAGCACTCCTTCGAGGTCGAGACAGGCAATTTCCATGACTACTACAGCTCCTTGGGAACCCGAAAAAGCGACAATTTAGCAGATACAATTGCCGCGTAACAGGAATACTCGCCTGGATAAATCTTGCGTGCTACTAGATATGGCAATACTTTGTCATTTGTCGCCCATATGTTGTGCACGTATCGCATTTAGACAGTCTAAGTGATTAATTTTATTGAATTTTTCACGTGAAACATTACTTTATAATTTCCTCGCTGGAGACTCGCTAAAGCTGGTTACTTTACCGCTGACACCAAATAGCGGAGAATGTCGGCCGTCCCTGAGCCGACCCATTTAACACAAGCTGATTCACCATGGCGCCATACCGCCAGGATGCCCTCATGCTAAGTAGTAATGAAATCCAGGAACTCAATGCCAGCCTGCAGGACAGCCAGCCCAAGGAAGTACTCAAGCAGGCCCTGGCACTGTTCCCGAACGCGGCGATCTCCTTCAGCGGCGCTGAAGATGTGCTATTGATCGAGTTGGCCAGCAAACTCCCGACCATGCCAGCGATATTCACACTGGATACTGGCCGCCTGCATCCAGAGACCTACCGCTTTATTGAGCGCATCAGGCAGCACTATGACACCCCTGTCGAGGTCCTTTTCCCGGATGCGGATAAACTTGAAAAGTTAGTTAAAACTAAAGGCTTATACAGTTTTTTTGAAGATGGTCATGAAGAGTGCTGCGGCATTCGCAAAGTGGAGCCCATGCGCAGAAGGATACGCGACCTCGATGCCTGGATCACCGGACAGCGGCGCGATCAAAGCCCCTCCCGGTCAGAAGTTGCGATCGTTGAACTCGATACCAACTTCAGCACGGAGTCTCACTCCGTAATCAAGGTCAATCCGCTTGCAAACTGGAACTCAGCCGACGTTTGGAATTACCTGCGCCTGTTCGATGTGCCCTACAATGAGTTACATGACCGAGGCTATGTGAGCATCGGCTGCGAGCCCTGCACCAGAGCCATTGGTCCGAACCAGCATGAGCGCGAGGGTCGTTGGTGGTGGGAAGAAGAGACGATCAAGGAATGTGGCCTGCATTTGCCCGGAACCAAGATCCAAAACTAGCCGGTCTCAGATTAACTAATTGCTCAGAGGATCCTCAGGTTTTCTCCCTAGCCTCTTGAAATTACAATGATTTCAGCCCTGCTGCTGATCAGGCAGTGTGATATCGGCGAACAATGCATCCAGTGCCGCTGCTGTGGGGCATGCAGCCGCCTCCTGCACCAAAGTCTTTTCCAGTTGGGGTGCAAACATCTCAATAAAATCAAACATATAGCTCCGTAAGTAGGTGCCCCTGCGGAAGCCAATCCTGGTTACGCTGGGTTCGAACAGATGACTCGCATCGATGGCCACCAGGTCAGAGTCTGCGGCCGGGTCAAAGGCCATCGTCGCGACAATGCCCACTCCGAGCCCCAGGCGTACATAGGTCTTGATGACGTCGGCGTCTGAGGCGGTGAAAACCACCCTGGGGTTCAGTCCAGCCAGCGCGAACGCCTCGTCCAATTTGGATCTTCCGGTAAAGCCAAACGTGTAGGTGACCAGTGGATATTCCGATAGTTTTTCGATAGTTAACGTGGATACCTGGGTTAGTGGGTGAGATTTTGGCAGTAATATCGCCCGATTCCAGCGATAACAGGGCATCATGATCAGACCGCTGTACGAGGCCAGGGCCTCTGTAGCAATTGCAAAGTCAGCAGTGCCGTTGGCAGCCAGTTCCGAGATCTGTACCGGAGTACCCTGGTGCATATGTAGCCTGACCTCGGGAAACTTCTTGATGAACTGCTGTATCACTGGCGGCAGGACATAGCGGCACTGGGTATGAGTGGTGGCAATCGCCAGGCTGCCCTTGTGCGGCTCACTGAACTCGCGGGCCATCGACCGAATATTTCCAACACACTGCAGTATTTCTCCAGCAGCTTGCAGAATCGGTTGGCCAGCCGCTGTCACCTGGGTAAGGTGTTTCCCGCTACGGGTGAAGATTTCTACGCCGAGTTCATCCTCCAGTTGGCGAATCTGCTTACTGATACCGGGTTGCGAAGTGTGCAGGCTCTGGGCCGCATGAGTGACGTTGAGTCCATGCTGCGCGACTTCCCAGATATAGCGCAATTGCTGCAGTTTCATAGCCTGCTCGGCAGTGAATTAAAACCATTATTCTAAATGGTTATAAAAATATGACAAAACATTCCTTTATAGAATACTTAGGGCTCTTTAACTTGCGCGCTTCATGCCTTGTCTGACCGCTTAAACCTCTTGAGATTATGGAACTACTGCTACACATCCTGGCCGGCGCTGGCGTCGGTTTTGCCATTGGCCTGACTGGCGTCGGTGGAGGTTCACTGATGACCCCTTTACTGCTGGTTTTCGGCTATCCGGTACCCGTCGCGATCGGCACCGACCTGCTCTATGCGGCCATCACCAAGGTTGGTGGCGCCGTTTCCCACCACCAGCGCGGTAACGTAGATTGGAAGATCGTCACCCTGCTGGCGCTGGGTAGCATCCCGGCCTCGATTCTCTTGCACTTTCTGTTACTCAATTCCCGATTTCAGGAGTCTCCGGAATTCGAAGAACTCCTGACCTTTAGTTTAGGTGTGATGTTAATAGTTACAGCTATCATTTTGATTTTTAGAGATAAAGTTAGGTCAAATGCCGCCGAAGAAAGACCGCAATTGTTGATGCGCCCGCTGCATACGCACCGCAGTGCAGTGACTATGGTCATGGGGCTACTGCTTGGGGCCTGTGTGACACTGTCTTCCGTCGGTGCCGGTGCCTTCGGGGCCGCAATCCTGCTGACTATCTATAGCCAGACTGCCGCTGTCCGTATCATTGGTACCGATATCGCTCACGCGGTCCCGCTTACATTTATTGCAGGACTGGGATACCTCATCGCCGGTTACGTGGATCTGTTCCTGCTGGGTACCTTGCTCATCGGCTCGCTGCCCGCTATTCATCTGGGATCTCGCCTCAGTGGCCAGGTGCCTGAGCGGATACTCCAGCACCTGTTGGCAGCGCTGTTGCTCGGGTTGGGGGGTTACTATAGTTTACTGCAGGTTTTAAATTAGAAAAACAATATATCTATTTGTTATTGTTTGTTAATTATTTGCTACTCCATGGGGAACATGGCCGGTTGCTACGTGATTGCTGGCTGATTCACAGTGCCCCTGCTGGTCATCAAAGAACACATCAGCGTCGAATGCCCGGAGGAATTGACCCTTATCGAGTCCGCCAAGGAATAAGGACTCATCGATGCGGATATTCCAGGCTCGCAAAGTGCGAACTACGCGTTCATGCGCAGGTGCTGCCCGGGCTGTCACCAGGCAAGTCCGGATAGGTACCTCACCCACCGGAAAGGCGCTTTGAATCTGCTGCACTGAAGCCAGGAAGGACTTGAAGGGTCCACCGCTCAGAGGTTCGTTCGCTGCTTCGCGTTCATTCTTAGTAAAGGCTTCTAAGCCGCTGTCTTTGTATATTTTTTCAGATTCATCTGAGAACAAAACAGCATCTCCATCGAAGGCGATTTTGAGGAGATTCCGCTGCGCGGCAGACTTCTTGGACGGCAGTATGGTTGCCGCCGCGACGCCCAGGTCCAGGGCCTGGCGCACGTCGGCACCATCGGTTGAGAGAAACAGATGGCTATTAAAGGCCGGTATGTAGCGATAGGGACTGTCTCCCCCGCAGAATGCCGCCCGGCTGATATCCAGACCATAGTGTTGAATCGAATTGAATACCCTGAGCCCGGTGTCAGCACTGTTTCGAGACAGCAGAATCACTTCCACCGGAGACTGGTCTAACAACTCATTCAGGCGCAGCAACTTCTGCACCAGAGAGAACGCGACACCGTGTTCCAATGGTTCGTCTTCATGGGCGATCTGGTATTCCTGGTAGGCGTCCAATCCCTGTTCCTGGAACACCCGATGACTGTCATCCAGATCAAACAATGCGCGTGAAGAAATGGCTATAACCAGCGGATCTATCTTGGGTTGCATCTTGGCTTTCATAGTAACTTCTATCCCTGTCCTGGCCAGTGATAAGCCAGCTCCATGTTAATAGTCTGCCAGTAGATTTGCTACGACCGGCGCAGACATTAGTGCTTCGAGTGCTTATCATGTTCGGCCATTGCACCAGGCCGGAAACTGGCCGATAGCCTGAATCTGACCGATAGCCTTACACTCTGACCGATAGCCTTACACTCTGACCGATAGCCTTACACTCTGACCGATAGCCTTACACGATGAGCATACTTACTAATCTCGAGGAACAACGCATCGGCTTGATACTGTCAGGCGGGGGTGCTCGCGCTGCCTATCAGATCGGTGTGTTGCGCGCCGTGGCTAACATACTTCCGAAACATGCTCCCAACCCTTTTCATGTGATATCGGGCACTTCCGCCGGAGCACTTAATGCCGTTTCGATAGCTACTCACGCCCAGCGGTTGCGCACTGGCGTGCGCACACTGGAGTATATCTGGAAGAACATCAGCAGCGATCAGATCTATGACCCGAACTCTGGCAATCTGTT
This sequence comes from Pseudomonadota bacterium, assembly GCA_027623555.1. Lineage (GTDB taxonomy): Bacteria > Pseudomonadota > Gammaproteobacteria > Pseudomonadales > Pseudohongiellaceae > UBA9145. The sequence continues at coordinate 91,762 of JAQBSZ010000010.1, forward strand.
GAGCAGTGCATCCAGCGTGCTCCTGTCGATGCTTGGTAGCAAACCGAACGGCAATCAGGTTGCCCTGCTCAACAACGAACCGCTCGCCGGCTTGTTATCGCGGGTTATCAAGTTTGATCGCATTCAGCGCAACATCGATGCTGGACTGATTGATGCTGTGAGTGTAACCGCGTCTGCCTACAGCACCGGTGAATCGGTCTCCTTCTACCAGGCGGTAAAAGGTATTAAGGATTGGCAAGGCCCGCACCGCATCGGTATTCGCCACGAACTTTCGTTGCACCATCTAATGGCATCGGCAGCGATTCCCATCTTCTTCCCTGCTCGGCAAATCGATAACCAGTTCTACGGAGATGGTGCCATCAGGCAGCTCGCTCCCACCAGCACTGCCATTCATCTCGGGGCGAGACGCCTGCTGGCCATCGGTGTCAGTGGTAATCGCACCATGGCACCCTTGGCAGACGAGATGAAGGAAGAGCCATCGTTGCTGCAGATTGTCGGTCATATCCTCAATAGTGCGTTTGTGGATACGCTGGAGAATGATCTGGAGTTTCTGCGCCACATGAATGAAGTGATCCCCCTCGTTCCAGAGCGTGCGATCCGCAAGCATGGAATCGAGCTGATCGAAGTAGATTTATTGGAAATCTCTCCGAGTAAAGAACTCAACCTATTGGCTATGGAATACTACGATGAGCTACCCAAACCCATGTCGAGATACATCAAGCCGGGGTCATCCGGAACCATGTTGAGCCTGATTCTGTTCGAGAAAGGGTTTTGCACCGCACTGTGGCAGCTCGGCTTCGAAGACGCCATGGCCAAAGAGGCAGATATCAGGCGATTCTTCGGCTGTTAACTCGCCGCAGCGGTACTGTCGGGCCGATAACAGGCGCCAGTGCCCGCGAGTCCACAGTAACCGGCCGGGTTTTTAGCGAGATATTGCTGATGGTAATCCTCAGCATAATAAAACGTTTCCAGCGCTCTGATTTCAGTTGTAATTTCAGGATATTTTTTTTCGTTTAAAGCGCGTTGAAACTGCCCTGCGCTGTGTTCTGCAGCAGCTAACTGTTGGGTATCGCTGGTGTAGATCGCTGATCGGTACTGCGTGCCCTGGTCATTACCCTGACGCATGCCCTGGGTCGGATCGTGTGACTCCCAGAATGCGGCGAGCAGTTGTTCAAAAGATATTTCTGCAGGGTCAAAATACACCAGGACCACTTCGGTATGGCCGGTGCCGCCGCTGCATACATCCTTGTAAGTCGGATTCGCCGTAAATCCGCCGGCATAGCCAACGGCGGTGCTGTACACGCCAGGTAGTTGCCAGAAAAGTCGTTCCGCCCCCCAAAAACACCCAATTCCGAACACGGCTTTCTGCAAGTTCTCAGGCACTGGTTCAACGATTGGTCTGCCTGAAACAAAATGAGTAGCTGAAAAGCGCAATGGCTGTGCGCGATCGGGAATGGCTGTTTCTCGCTTGGGTAGTTCAAGTGCTTTGTTACTTGATTGAAACAACATATAGTATTGCCTTCGCTTTTTAGTTCGTTTTCATAACGGTGAATTGATTGGAATAGTAGATTACGGCATGATGATGGCGGCAATCTTACCCGTCAGGTATTGTACTGCAATCAAGCGAAATTCTAAGCAGCGTGCAGGGCGAATTTTCGCGCGTTGATGCTGGGATAACTAGTACTGGAATAACTGCTGCTGGATAAATAGGGCGCCCATTTACAATTCAATACAAGCGGAAGAAGCGAGGCTTTTATGGACCCAGTCAGACTGACGATGGCACGCATGTCAAGGGTACTCATTTGTGCCCTGATCAGCACGAGTAGTTTAGCCGCGAACCCAACCACCTTAATCTCTGTTGCTAATCAGTCTGTTACGAGTACCGTCATGCCAACCGATGCCAATTACTTCGCCAATAATAGTGCCCCCATTACTCCATTCGAGATAGCGATACCTGATAGCGCTATTGCTGATTTAAAGACGCGTCTCGGCAATTCCCGCCTTCCAGATCAGATAGCGAACACCAGTTGGGAATATGGAACCGACCTCGCTTACCTGACCGAACTCATCGAATACTGGCGCGCAGACTTCGACTGGCGGGAACAAGAATCTCAATTAAATCAATTCGATCAGTTCAAAACTGAAATAGATGGTTTAGAAATGCACTTCATCCATCAGCGCTCGGAAAATGCAGATGCCATTCCGCTGCTGATCGTACACGGCTGGCCCGGTTCAATCAGCGAGTTTATCGGCATCATCGATCCCCTGACTGACCCGGTCGCACATGGGGGTGAGTTGTCAGACTCTTTTCATGTAATAGCCCCTTCCTTGCCTGGATTCGGCTTTTCCGGCATTCCCACTGAACCCGGGTATAGCCCGGAAAAGATTGCCCACATCCTGGCGGCTCTCATGGAGCGGATCGGCTATGGGCAATACGCCATAGCGGGTGGCGACTGGGGCGCCATCATTAATCGGCATCTGGCAAATAACTACCCCGAACGACTCATCGGTCTGCACTCGAACATGGTGCTGGCGGGTGCTCCCAGCGACCCTGAGCAGCGAGCCAGGGTAACAGAAGCCGAGCAAGCCGCCCGTACTGCCCGTGGTGCCTATATGCGGAATGAGACTGCCTATCAACAAATTCAAGGCAGTAAGCCGCAAAGCTTAGGTTATGGGTTAAATGACTCACCGGCTGGGCTGGCGGCCTGGATCGTGGAGAAGTTTCATGGTTGGACCGACATGCCGCAGGGAGCCGACGGCTACCTGGATGACTATTTCACGAAAGATCAGATTCTGACCAATATCGCCATCTACTGGTTTACCGGCACGATCACCTCTTCTACCCGCATTTACTTCGAAAACAGCAAGACTCCCGTGGCAAAACTGATTGGCTATATCGATGTCCCTACCGGTGCCGCCATCTTTCCAGCGGAGATTTTCATAACACCCCGTGCCTGGGCCGAGGCGGCCTATGACCTGCGCCATTGGCGTGTCATGTCTGAAGGTGGGCATTTCGCCGCATTGGAACAACCTGAACTCTACCTCAATGACCTGCGGGAATTTTTTCGTTTACTGCGCTGAATCACTCCTCTAGAGTTGAGCCTCCACGTTACTAAGCAAGATCACCATGACTGACATTGCCAATAGCCAAGCGAATGAAATGAAGGGCGTGCTGGCCTGGATAGAACGCTCGGGGAATAAATTGCCTGATCCTGTGTTTATCTTTCTATGGTGCATCGCCGCCGTAATAGTCATCAGCGTGATCACAGCCCTGGCTGGAGTTTCAGCCTTGCATCCAACCCAGGTCGATGCGGCTGGCAACGCACTCATTGTCAATGCCGAAAGCCTGTTATCCGCTGCGAATATCCAGCGCCTGCTCGTGGAAATGCCGGCCACGTTTACCGGGTTTCATCCCCTGGGCTATGTACTGGTGGTAATGCTCGGTGCCGGAGTTGCAGAGCGCTCGGGTCTATTTGCCTCGGCCATGAGTGGTGCTGTATCCAGGGCCCCGGCCATATTACTCACCCCCGCGGTTGCCCTCATCGGCATGATGGGTAATCTTGCGGCTGATGCCGCCTATGTGGTGCTGATTCCGCTGGCTGGAGTTATCTTTGCCGCAGCCGGACGCCATCCGATTGCTGGAATCGCCGCTGCTTTCGCCGGTGTTTCAGGTGGCTTCTCCGCCAACCTGGTACCCGGACAGCTGGATGCGCTGTTATTTGGCATAACCGAAGCGGCTGCCGAAACGATTATGCCGAGTTGGGATGCGAACATCGCCGGGAATGCCTATTTCATTATCGCGATGACGGTGGTGTACCTGCCTGTGATCTGGTGGGTTACCGACCGCGTTATCGAACCTCGACTCGCCCCAATAGTCCCGGGGGAGATTCAGAGCAGTACCGCCGGAGTTATCAAGAACCCGGACTCTGCACTGAGCTCGGATGAAGTAAAAGGATTGCGCCGCGCCGGCCTGGCTTGTCTTGGCGTCGTTGGGCTGTGGATTTTCCTCTGCATAGGTCCAGGCACGCCTCTCATCGATGAGACGGCGACAGCAGAAGCGCGCCTTAGCCCTTTATTTCAATCACTCGTTGCCGGATTTTTCTTCTTGTTTCTCGCGGCGGGTTGGGCTTATGGGAGTGCGGCTGGAACAGTTACGAACCATCGCGACATCGTACGAATGATGAGCGAAGCAATGAGTGACCTTGCCTACTACCTGGTACTCGCGTTCGCGGCAGCCCATTTTGTTGCCATGTTTAACTGGTCAAACCTGGGATTAATTTTTGCCATCAAGGGTGCAGCAGTACTTGGGGGGTCAAACCTCCCAGATTCTATCCTGCTCGCCTTCATCATTTTATTTGGCGCGTCAATAAATTTATTCATCGGCTCTGCCAGTGCAAAGTGGGCGTTACTGGCTCCGGTGTTGGTGCCCATGCTGATGCTGCTTGGCATAAGCCCGGAAATGAGCACGGCTGCCTACCGTGTCGGCGACGGCGCCACCAACATCATCACCCCATTGATGCCTTACTTCCCGCTTATTCTGGTTTTTTGTCAGCGCTGGCAAAAAGAATTCGGCCTGGGAAGCCTCGCTGCAACGATGCTACCCTATTCCCTTTTGTTACTCGGGTCCGGCTTACTCATGACAATCATCTGGGTAGTGCTGGGTATCCCACTGGGCCCCGGTGCGACTGTCGAGTTTTCGCTTCAATAAAGATTGACAGACGCACAATATTTATCAGGATCGAATGATGAAAAACATGTTACCTTTGTTAGGATATTTATTGGCAGCTGTTACTGCGTTCGCGGCAGCAGCTCAGGAAATCGAATATCCCCCGTCATTTAACGAACCCATGCAATTGTTTCCGCAAGCAATGGGAGACTTTCACTTTCCTATTTCTTCTGACAACGAATTAGCGCAGGCATATTTCGATCAGGGTTTTCAATTGATGTATGCCTTTGCCAAGGACGATGCCGCGAGATCATTCCAGGCATCGCACCTGGCTGATCCTGATTGTGCAATCTGTTACTGGGGTGAAGCCTGGGCCTGGGGCTCCTATCTCAACGGGGCGATGACGACCGCCCAGGCGCCCCGCGCCTACTTCGCACTGCAACAGGCGCTCGCCAATATTGATAAGGCAACGGCTAAAGAAGCCGATATGATCCGCAGTTTACAAACTCGCTATGTTGAGAATTTTGATCCGCAGACCCGCCGTGTTCAGGACCAGGCCTATGCCCTGGAGATGGCCAGGCTGGCGCAGGATTAGCCCGATGACCTGGAAGTTGCCACGCTCTACGCCGACTCGTTATTTCTTCTGGAAGAACGTGGCGGCTACCGTGACCTGGACGATCCCAATGTCATTCGCTTGCACGGTGTCTTGCTCGGCATACTGGAAAGAGATATCCAGCACCCAGGTGCCTGTCACTTGCTGGTGCATGCGACAGAGTCAACGCTTACTCCCGAACTGGCTGCACCCTGCGCACGCTTTCTTGGCAATTCCATACCTGGTGCCAGCCATATAAATCATATGCCCAGTCACACCTGGAACGAGATGGGGTTGTGGCATGACGCTGTTCGCGCCAATACACTGGCCTGGCATTCTGACCAGAAGGCTGCCTTCGGCGAAGGGTTCGCCATCTATCCTACCCATAACCTGACCATGCTGTATTACGCCGCAAGCATGGGAGGCGAAAGCGCCACGGCGATCCAGGCCGCCAAGGATCTGGCGAAACTGAATCAAAATTCGTCGATGCTGGCGCTGGCACTGGTGCGTTTCGGTCGCTTCGATGAGGTGCTGCAGGTTACAGATGCTCCCAGTGGTGAGATCAACATCAGTATGTTCGATTTCGCCCAGGGTTATGCCGCATTGAAAGAAGGTGATACAGAACAGGCCAGAAAGATCGCCGCATTACTGGTAGAACTGACTCAGACAACTACCGCACGGTTTCGCTTTCACGAGGGTAAAGATATTGTCGGAACCCTGGCGGGCATACTGGAAGGTGAAATTGCCTGGTCCGTCGGTAATCTGGAAGCGGCAGCCCAGGCGTTTCGCAAGGCGACTGATTACTATGACAATCTCAATTACGATGAACCCGAACCGCTGCCATTCCCACCGCGTCACTGGCTCGGCGCCGCCTACCTGGAATTAGGGGCATTCGACAATGCCGTGGCAGTCTATCGTCGCGACTTGCAGGACCATCCGCACAACATCTGGTCATTGTATGGCGTACAGCAGGCGCTGGCCCGACTCGGTGAGTCTGACCCGGTTATTGACCAGGATTTGTTCGAGGCATCTAACTACGCGGACATCTGGTTAATGAGCACTAAGCACTAACCCACTTTCAGGCGGAATTGCGCGCCGCATTTATATTGCCGAAAAGACTGCGGATTACCATCTTCTCATAGAGCTTAATCTCTGCTGTCTCCTGGGCGGGCTGCTTTGCCAGGGTATTCAGCTTCATTAGCGCAAATTGCTGTACTATGAGCAGTGGCAATACAACACGCTGGCGCAGGCCTATGCTATTGCGGCTGGTAGGATTATCTTCCAGCATAACTGTTTGACCTGACACCTTTAACACCATCTCCAGGCTGAGCTGATATTCGTCATAGATTGATTGCCAGAACTTGCCAAACACTGGATGCTCCTGCATATACGCTGTTAAGCGAAAATCTGACTTGCTCATGCTTTGCATGCTGTTGCCGATCAGCGCCTCAAAGAAACCCGAATGCTGATATAACTGTTGACACTCTTCCAGCCTGCCTTCGCGTTCGATGCTTTTAAGTGCAGTACCCAATCCGTAGTATCCCGGTACATTCTGCTTCAGCTGACTCCAGGCGCCAACGAACGGTATTGCTCTGAGATCTTCAAATTGCAGTTCCTGACCTGCGCCACGCCTGGTCGGTCTGCTGCCTATATTAGTCTGCGCGTAATATTTCAGCGTACTCATCTGTTCCAGGTAGGCCAGAAATAACGGATGTTCCTTAAAGGCCAGGTATTTTTGAAAACTGAGTTCAGCCAGATCTTCCATCAAGCTTCTCTGCTGGTCATTCAGTTCACGTTCGGGGTGGTCGTACAAATTATTTTCGAGTCCCGCGGCCAACAGTTGCCGCAGATTGTGTAGCGCTGCATCTGCTGTTCCGTAGTACGAACTGATAGTTTGTCCCTGTACTGTAAGCTGAATCTGATTCGATTCAATCTTCTTGCCCAGTGCGGCATAGAACTTATAGGTGCTACCACCGCCTCGCGCCGGCGGGCCGCCACGCCCATCGAAGAACGCGACTTCGATTTCATGGAGTCGCGACACTTCAGTCACATTTTCTTTGGCACTGTAGATTGCCCAGTTTGCCATCAGGTATCCGCCGTCCTTGGTCCCGTCGGAAAAACCCAGCATTACGGTTTGCCGGTTATCCCTGCGCTGCAGATGTCGTCGATAGGGCGTCATCTGATAGAGCGAGCGCATATTCTCACCTGCATGGCGCAAGTCATTGATAGTCTCAAACAGAGGCACTATGTCGACATTGAGATCATCCAGGCTGGTTCCAGCCAACTGGAATAAGGCGATCAAGCGGGCGATGTCGATTGGGCCTCGACAGTTACTGATGATATAGCGATGACACGCCGCCATCCCGTTGCGTGCCTGGATCGTCTTGATTGCTTGCAGCGACTCTAGCGTGTCCCGGCAAAGTTCATCTTCAATAGATTCTGGTTCTATGCATTCAGAGACTGCCAGCAGTGCTTCGATCTGTGCTGACTCGCCAAGCTCATCAAAGTTCGGAGGCAGGAGAATGTCAGAACTCTCCCTAATCTTACTGAGCACCGAATTAAGCACCCGAGAATCCTGTCTGATATCCAGGCTGGCAAAATGAAAACCGAAAGCAGCAACCTTGCGGCGAAAGGACTGTAACTGGTCGAGAAATAGTCCCTGGTATTTTTCCACTAATAGTTGTTGTATGGTGTCGAGAGCCGCAGCTAATTGCTCTACTGTTGCAAAGCAGGCAGCAGTATCCTGAATCATTTCTGCGTGTATGCGCTTCTCGATTGATTCCAGCTTTTCATAAATACCATCGAAACTCAGCCGTCTTTTGAGACTCCTGATATCCTGGTGATAACACTCCAGGATTCGATAGCGCAGGTTCTCAGCGACTTGCAGGGTAATCGCCGTTGTGACATACGGATTTCCGTCGCGGTCTCCACCCGGCCAAAATCCGATGCTCAATGGATGCACAATGTCGCCGCCATCACTTTCCAGGAAAGTCGATAAATTATCCTGAATCTCTCCGAACGACGGATAAAAGATATTACTCAGATACCAGGTGAGTTGTGCGGCCTCATTGAGGGGCGTAGGTTTCTCTTTCTGAAAGAAAGGCGTGTTACCGAGCTGTTGGAGCAGATCACGTGACAGGCCGATGTCATTCGCCTTAATTGCTTCGGTAAGGTCGTTTATGATAGCCAGCACCGGCCCGGGGTAAAACTGGGTGGGATGTGCCGTCAAAATCACGCGCGCTACAAACTTACTCAACACGGTTTTAAATTCTTTCTCCAGCCCATCGGCATCGACCCGTTCGATCAGTTTACGCAGTCGATTGGTAGCGTCGGTCTGGTGGATCTCTTTAAACGCCGCGTCCTCAAGCGCATCGAGCAAGACGATCTGCCGTTCGACATACTGAATAATCTTGAATAGGAACTGTGCCTGCTTGTGCTCATCCAGGCCCGGTCTGTGGGCGGTAAAAAACTGCTCGAGGATCTCTGTGGGGTTCAGCCCATCCTCCAAACCCTTGAAGCTGGCCTCTTCAAGCAGAGGCAATAGCAGCCCGGTTTGTTCAACGGCATCCAGAGGAAGTGTCAAGAACAAGCTGTTATAAAGCTGGTACTTAAGCTCTACAAGATTCTCATAGGCATGCTTCAGGGAAGGCTCGGGCACGGACTCATCACTCGGAATTTATCGGACTGGGAATTGTTGCATCGTAATCAAGTGTAATTTCAGCCCCTGGCATTAGAACCTGGCGCGTAGTATTACCGGCGGATCGTCATCTGCAAAATGTGGTTGCACCACGAAAATATCATCGCCAACTGCGGCAGCCGTGGTCGCCTGTCCGGTAAAACTGGCCATACCAGTCAGGCCGGCGCTGGCCCAATGATCATCGCTGGCGTATTTCATTACACTGCTGGTGTTATTGGAGGTGGACACCAACCCACCATCTGCTGCCCATACCAGTCCATCGCCCCCGGCGGCTGGAAAATCCAGCGCCACTAACGACCAACGCTGGGGATTATTCACTGGAACTTTCAGCAATTGGCCAGAACCGGAAGAGACTACAATCAGATAACCCTCGGGATGGTACTCGATGCCATTCAGGTTGAAGCCAGAGTTCTGACCCAGATCGAGCAGTACGCTGGGTTTGAAATAGCGGTCGACCTTGTAAATGATGTTCATTCTTGTGTCGGTGACAAACGCCGTACCGGCAGCGCTTATGGCCACATCATTGGCAAAATAGTTTGCATCTGCTGGTGGGTTCTCGATGCTGCCTGATAAATCTACCATCGCCAATCGATCGCCAGTGGCCAGATCATAGATTCCCAACAGAGCAGCCCCGGTTCCTGCACGACGATCTGCATTGGCCACCAACAGCCGGTTACGCATTTCATCCACTTCGATGCCGACGCTCGACATCAACGCTTCATCAGTTACTACTACGCGCAGCCTGCCGCTGTTGCTGATTTCATAGATGCTGCCATCGCTTAACGAACCGGTCAGGAAGCGGCTGTTGCGCGTATCGTATTCGATACCCTCGGGTATGAAGCCACCGCGCTCGGTAACGATACGGTCTGGAATCGAGCTGGCAGGATTGCTGGAGATGCCGGTGGTACAGGCGACGGGTAAACAAACCAATAGCACAGCGCCTAGTCGTTGGAGAATCATGAAGTACCTCTGTAAAGCCCAAAAAAGCAGGAACGAGTGCTGGTATTGTACCCTTAAACGTTTTCCGAATCGGTACAGGCCTTTAAAACAAAGCTTTTAGCAGGCCCGGTGCTCTGTTTTAATCAGCAAGCCAAAATTTTTACCAGATTCTGACTTATCACTAAAGGGAGTGTTCAGTTCTGTCACATTTCACTTTTCGACCCGACTACTTGCTGGTTTGCCTGTTATTGCAACCGGGTCTGAGTCAACCCCTGTTGGGTGCCGCCGAGAACCTGGCCTTGCAATCCGTCGTGACAGATAGTTCCGACTGGGGTTGGAACCTGGTGATTGCACTCACAGTACTGTCGGTTACTGTGGCTAGCGCCGCGCTGCCGATTGCCGCATTACGCCAGTGGCAGGGAGTCTGGCGCCTCAGTGCAGCCCTGCCATTACTGATACTCGCCATCTGGTTAGGCATCATCTTCATCTCGCGTGTCATTTCGGCAGAATCCCATGGATTATGGGCTTTCGAGGTTTTCGGCTGGGCGATGCTGAATATGATCTACATGGTGGCCCTCATGACGATCAAGCGCATATTTGAGAAAGAAGCTAAAGAAAAATCGATAACAGATTGAATTTAATTAAATTTTACAGATTACTAGCTGATTACTAAATAGTGTCCTAATGATGTTTCCAGGCTTCGAATCCACCTTCCAGGCTATAGGTGTCTGAAAAACCCTGCTCGGCCAGGTAGGCAGCAGCGCTCTGGCTGGTGAGCCCATGGTAGCAATACACCAGTACCGGTGCCTTCAAGTCTGCGTTGTCGATAAATTCCTGCAGATTGCTGTTATGTAGATGCACCGCGGTATCAATATGATCGTGGGCGTAGGATTGGTCGTCCCTGATATCGACAATCTGCACACGCCCGGGCCCCTGGGCTTCGAGCAATAAGCGGGCTTCCACAACAGAGATATTGCGAAAATTCATCGGTTTGTCGGCTCCCTTGTTCTCACTGCAAGCGTACGTCAGTACCGGGCTACTCTATCAAATCCGCGGCTTTTTAACTTACATTTCCTTGCTGCCTATCAGGTGCCAGGTTATCCATCCAATTGATTAGATAGACTGTCTAATTATACTGTTGACATTACCTAGACTGTCTACTTATACTGCGTAAACTTGCCCAAATTCCAGGCCAGGATAATTATGCTAAACAGCAAGCAACTCATTGAATTAACTGGAATATCTCGAGCCACGTTGAACAACTACGTGGCCCTCGGCATACTGCCAAATCCGGTGGTTAAGGCGCCTGTAGGTGAGGCTGGTCGAGCGACCAGGTTGGGATACTTCGAAGACGAGGCCGTGGACTGTATAAAGGAAGTTCAGGGGCTGAAGAAACAGGGACTGTCGATGCACCAGATAGCAGAGAAAATTCGCGGTGGCTCCCCTGCTCCTGCAGCTGGCAGAGCCCAGCAGGCGATAAAGATATCCTCGGAAGGTGAGCAGGGACCGCTCACCAACCTTTCTCTGGATGGCTCTATCGACAACTTTCCCGGCCCGGCCTATATGGTCAATAATAATTTTGAGTTGATCTGGTGGAACGAGAAGGCCAGCAACTCATTTTTTGATACAGGCCATGACATACCACGCGACCTGGAGTCCCGCAATCTATTGAAAATGCTCTTCACCACTCCAGTAGCTGGAGACGACCACAATCTGATCGAACTGTTAACGCCGCATATGGCCGCGGGTAAGAAACGCCTGTCCCAGCAAGCCCTGATCAAGATCTACTCTGCCCTGGATTCCCGGCAATTGAGCATTCTGAAAGACATCTACGAAGACGTGGAAGCTGTGGGCAAGGACCCTATCGTGCACTTCCCGGCGATCCTTCCCGGTACCGAAGGTAGTCCCCAGCTTTGTGACATCTATGTCTGCTTCTATCGAGAAGGGATACTGTTTACCTTCAGCCCGGTAGTTCTAAATGACAATTACCTGCTGGAATTTCTCAGCAAACGAAACCATGTCATCAACGAGTTGTTGAAGAAGCGCAAGCCCTACCTCACCAACGTGACCGTGATGGTTGCCGATGTCCAGAACTCGACCCGCATCTGTTCCGAACTCCCCGCCGAGGAATATTTCGAACTCATCAACAACATCTGGCAGCAAAGCGAGCCTATCTTTCGTAAGTACTATGGCACTTATGGAAAGCATGCCGGCGATGGCATGGTGTACTACTTCTTTCCCCAGCCGGATTGCGATTACAAACTCAACGCCATCACGTGTTCACTCGAACTACAGGAGATGATGAAAGCCATAACCCAGCAATGGCAGGCAAAGAAAGGCTGGTTTAGCGATATTCACCTGAATATCGGTCTCAATGAAGGCCAGGAATGGTTCGGCAGCTACCATGCCGGCGGGCACGTGGAATTTACGGTTCTCGGTGAAACCATCAACTACGCCTCGCGGGTGAGTGACTTCGCCAGAAATGGCTCGGTGTGGGCAACCAAGAACATGCTCAATCAGATTCCAGCGGCGAAACGTCGCCACATCAATTTCGGCATCACCCGTAAATCCCTCAACCAGGAATCGGTGTTCGTCACCGATACCTATGCGAGTCTTGGCAGCCTCCTCGATGAAGATGACCGCAACAACACCAAGTTTCGAGACATCGAGATGCTGCCGATTACCGAGATTCGAGATATAGCTACCAGTACCGACTAGGCAAAATTCTATTCAGGACCTGTTACTACAGCGCAACGACACCAACAATAAAAAATCCCACCGTGGCGATAGCGGCACTGATCAATGCATAGGGTAACTGCGTCCTGACATGGTCTATATGGTCTGTGGCAGACGCCATCGAAGCCACCACCGTCGTATCGCTGATTGGCGAGGCATGATCACCGAATACTGAACCGGACAGTATTGCCGCCAGGAATAAGGACGTGGAGACATCCAGGGATAGCGCGATTTGCAGTGCCAGGGGAATCATGATGGCGAAAGTTCCCCAACTCGATCCAATTGAAAACGCGATAAAACTCGAAGTCAGGAACAACAAGGGTAACAGCAGAAACAGCGGGATTGTATCCTGGGTTAATTGGGCAACGTAGGATCCGGTGCCCAGCAGATTGGCCACATCGCCCAGAGCCAGGGCAAACAGCAGAATCAAGGCAACCGGAAGAAAGCCCCCTGCTCCTCTTAGAAACACTTCCATCAGATCGTGGACAGTGCTGCGCTTGTGCAGTAACACCAGCAACCAGGCGGCGAACAGTGCCACCAGAACTGCCCAGAGCACGGCTGTGGATCCTGAGCCCTGGGTGATAACGCCGTTACCTGTTATATAGAGACCCGCCGGCATGGCCAGGACCATGGTGGCGATGGGAACAATCATGAATCTTGCTCTGTCCTCGATGCCGGCGGTTTCCTGTTGTTCTAGTATGGCAGGATCTACCATCGGAGTGGCACCGGGCCACAATAGCTCGCCCCTTTCGGTGCGTTCCTGGGCTTGTTTCATTGGGCCAATGTTCACACCGCGCCAGATTACGAACGCTGCGAATAGAATGACAGTTATGGGATAGAGATTAAACGGAATCGCACCGATGAACACGCCGATAGGATCATCAATCTCCGATGAGGCTATCAACCCTAACACTACCGCTCCCCATGCGTTCAAAGGAATCATGATGCAGATGGGCGCTGAAGTGGAGTCGATAATATAGGCCAGTTTCTCGCGGGCGATTCGATAGCGATCAAACAGCGGTCGAGAGATCGCTCCCGCCACCAGCAGCGTGATGTTGGACTCGATGAAGACAATCACCCCGGTAAAGTAAGCGAGCCATTCCGCCCGCCGTGGCGAGTTGACCCAATGGCGCTGCTCCAGTAAATGAATGAAGCCCCGCACCCCGCCGACTCTCTCAATCGTCGCGATCAACCCGCCGATGATGAGCGTGAATACCAGCACGCGAGTATCACCGGCATCGCTGAACACATTAATCACACCATCGATTGCCAGCCCGACTCCTGTTAGAGGATTTACCGATTCAAGAATGCAGAAACCGATCCAGATGCCAATGCTCAGGGAGATAATCACCTGGCGGGTGACTATGGCGAGAATAATGGCCAGTACTGGCGGGAGAACTGACATCCAGTTGGGTTCAAACATTTTGCTTTCCTGGTATTGCGCCTGGTAGCCGGAACACTGCAGTCCTGCCGGGGTGCACCCCTCATTATACTTTCGACTGACGGACCGGAAATTGCAGCAAATTGCTTGGTTAATTTACTGGAACTGTGTTAAATCTAACCCCTGATACGGTGCCGGTACAGCAGTCCTCGCACCGGTTCTGCTCGGGGAACCGAGTCGCCAATTAAGCAGGAGGAATGCGCTATGAACCGACGCTCGTTTTTGAGCAATATGAGCGCTGCAACGGTTGCCTCGATTGCCGGGGCAGCGACGCTATCAAAGAAAGCGGATGCGCTCGAAGATGCCATGAGTGTGGAACTCGACAAACGCATCGCCACACCCTGGTTTTGCAATATCGACCCAACCCCTGAACCAGTCGCCGGCGATACCAGGCCCTGGTACCAGCACGATGATCCACGGTTGCCGGTTATGCCGGAAGCACCGACCCTCATGGACTTTTACAAATTACGCTTCGCTCCTGCTAACCATGTGCTCCAAAGCGCCAGATTAGCCAAGAACAATGGCATGGATGAGAAGATCGTACTGGCGTGCCTGCTCCATGATATCTGCGTGGGTAATTTCATTCGCACGGATCACGGCTATTGGTGCGCGCAGATGATCAAGCCCTATGTGGACGAAGAAATCAGCTGGGCTATCGAAAAACACCAGGCGCTACGCTTCTTCCCCGACCAGTCGGTGGGTTATGAATATCCGGAGGCCTATATTCGTTTCTTCGGCGCCGACTATCAGCCCGAGCCTTATATCGTACAGGCCTGGGAAGAGGCGAAGAAGCATCGTTGGTATATGACTTCACGACTCATTACCTTAAACGATCTGTATTCCTTCGAAGAGGGAGTAGTTGTGGATGTGGATGATTTTACCGACATTATCGGTCGCCATTTCAAACAACCGAAAGAAGGACTTGGATTCGATGGCAGCCCGGTTGCGCACATGTGGCGCAGCATGATCTGGCCCAATAACTTTCTGTAAGCGATCCAGTTTCGCCAGTTTCGCGAGTTTCGAAAGAGCAAAGTTCTTCACAAGAATTTTGAGCCTTTACAGAGGAGTGTTAGCAAGTGCCTACAACACAGCTAACACTCCTTTTTTTGTGTGGCGCTATTATGAGGCGATCATTAGTTGATTAAACCCATCAAAGCGGTCGATGGGTATCTGGCCTCGCTTCCTGAAGAGCGCAGAGTTCCGATGAGTCAACTGCGCTCGGTGCTTGTGAAACATCTGCCGGCAGGATTTGCAGAAGTTATGCAGGGCATCCCGAGCTACGTCGTGCCGCTGTCAATTTATCCGCAGGGTTACCATTGCACCGCAAATACGCCACTCCCCTTTATGAGCATCGCCTCACAGAAGAACTACATTGCGCTGCATCATTTTGGGATGTACGTGGATCGGGAACTCATGCAGTGGTTTGTCGCGGAATACCCCAGGTACATGACAGGCAAACTCGATAGGGGTAAGAGTTGTATTCGCTTCAAGAAAATAGGCGAGCTACCGTACGAACTCATCGGACAGCTCGCCGCGCAGCGAACCGTCGATGAGTGGGTGGCGTGTTATCAGAAGGCACTGCAGTAGCAATCAGTAAGAAGTGTTAGCTAAACAAACCTTTAGTTCTTGCGAATCTCAACATCACCAACACCCACTTCAATCTGCATTTCGAATTCACCCTCACCATGATAGTAAGAGTCTGCGCTGATAAAATTGCGCTCGTTGTCAGTTCCCTGTGCAAATCCGCGAATCGTTGAATCGCCGACACCGACAGATGCATGGATGGCGTCATAGTCTACATCTGCCACATCCACCCTGACCGCTCCAACACCTAATTCCAGGTCGAGGCTATTGGCAAAGTCTTCAATGTGAATATCGCCGACCCCCATATCGAGTTCCAGGGCCAGCTTGGCAGGAAGTTTGACGCGCCAGTGTTGTTCAATATTCCGGTCGGTGATGCCTATATAGACTCGAGGTCCGCTACCTTCGATATCCAGTTCCACGTCCTCGGCATGACCCCGGCCAAAAGAAAACCAACCACGATCTGATTCGATATCGATCTCCAGCTGAATTTCTTCCCCATCATAGACCTCGATATCCAACTCGCCGACGGATATTTCCAGGTGCACCTTTTCCAGCTCACTGGCATCGATAACATGGTTTATCTGCTTGTAGCGATCGGCCATTGCTGTGGAAGAGAACAACAAGACGGCGGGGATTATAATCAGTGCATTAATTTTCATAGTGACGACCCCGGGGTTCTATTAATAGTAGATTCGATGCCTGGTCAACGCATCGCCTGCTTAGTCTTAGACGCGTTACGGGATAAATAGTTACAAGCCCTGGTAAATCTCCCCTCCTGTGCCCAATACCCAGGGAGAGCCAGCGGGATCGACGCTTATTTGGCGGGCACTACCGAGCACCTGGTTCCAGAAACTACCGGTCCAGCGAAAGATGCCGTGTCCGCCACTGCCGCTGCTGGTGCCAATGACCCAAACCGATCCGTCCGCACCAATCCCAATATCACGGGCATAGCCCGGACGTTTGATCCAGCGACCGCCAATCAGTTGATAGACATCGTCAGTATGGTCAATCACCCAGGGAATGCCTTGAGGATCCACGTCGATACGCACGGCAGACCCGCTGGTTCGATCCCAGCCGACACCGTTCCAGCGGAATATCCCACCACCGGCAGCGACCCACACCGAGCCATCGGCACCGATACCGATATCCCGCGCATCTCCCTGCATCTGCTGCCAGAATCCATCGACCCAGCGATGAATCTGGTGCTTGTCATTGACAACCCAGGGGATGCCATCGGGGCCGACATCGATGCGCACACCAGCACCATCGACGCGTTGCCAATAGGTATCGGCCCAGTAATAAATGCCAAAGCCACCGGGCCGCGCATCGGTGCCGATAACCCAGATAGAGCCGTCGGCCCCGATGCCAATGTCGCTTGCCCCGCCCTCCAAACGCTGCCATTGCGGATTGGTATCGATGCCGAGTGCGCTATTCGTCACAGCATCGGCATTGCTACCCGAATCCATGAGTTGGAAATGACTGTCATCCAGATTTTGTAACTCGGCCCAATAGGATGAACCATTCAACATGATCTCTGGTACAAACAACACGCCCTGTTGGTAGGTGCTGATCATAAGATTTTCGTTGGCAGGAACTTCGATGGCGGCGATCAGTTCCAGTGTCACGGGATCTGACATAGCAGTGAGTGCGAGTTCTGCCGAATAGAATTTGCTGTCGGCGGACAGGTAGGGAATGTGGAGAATGTTTTCGGATAGCGTGGCTTGCTGGGCGAATGCTGGTAGAGCCAACCATCCAAAATACCCAAGTACCAATTGGCGTAGGAGGTGACCGGTATGAGTTCTGTAGTTGCGCGTTGGCAATTATTTTCCAGAACGGCTAATCGCTTGTAAGTTTAATTTAGCAAGGTAATCCCCGAGAGCTTAATGGAAGATGAATGTCTGGGGAGTAGATGGTGCCCGGGGCCGGACACAGCAAACAAACGTATCCTATTGTTTTTTATAGATACTATGTCTAGTAGTTTACAAGAATGTTACTAAGGGTGTTACAAAAGCGGTCAATTAGCGCAAAAAACACAACGTCTCAACCCAGGATGAATAGTGACAAGACTTCTTCTGAGTCTTCACCTTTTAACGGGCTGCCTTTGATGTAGACGCCATAGCGATAAGGTCTCCGTTATGTGACAAACCCAAGCTATCCACTCCACCCCTCTTCTGTTCTGATAGGGGGGGGTATGCCCCGCCTGAAACGGGTAAAGGGGTAGCCGTGGTGATGTAGGAACGATGACAGGCCCTGAGCTGTAAATTTTTTATTTTTTCCTGAACTACATCACCATTTATCACCCCTCCCCCCCCCCTATAAAAAGCGACACGGGGGTGGGGTCTTGTGGGACTCCAGCGGCCACATTCTCTCTAAACCAGATTTTCCAACATCTCTTTAATGTCCGCTATGGGTTCCAGGCTGTGTGAAAACTCTTAGCAAAAATATAATGTCTTAACGAGAGTGCTCTAGTTTATGTTTAACAACACATTTGTGACCTACAATCGCACTCTCATGCGCGTTTTTGGAAGATCTCTGACGCCCAAAATAGTTTTCCCACAGCCTAGGCCACAAGCATTCACCGTGGATCAGGCGGCGCGCCAAATGGTACCAACTACTGAAAGATCCATACTTTGTTAACGATTTCCTTTTGCACGATTGTGCGTCTTACAAAGCATTTGGCAATTACTTATATCAGTAGCACCACCTTTGCTCCACGCAGCAACGTGGTCCGCATCCATATCGCTGATACTCCAAATCTTATCTTTGTTAGCGTCGTGACCTAGCGCGCAGAGAGGGCAATTTGATTCGCCCTTATTCTGCGCCTCGAGTGTTTGTGATTCGTAAACTGACCTTTTCGTTGCCTCATCAAACATACGTACGTCTAGGAACTTTGTATCTACTTCTCCTCCAAGGATATACTCAAAAACTCCTTTTCGGTTCTTAACATAGGCATCGCCATAAAGCCTTTGTACCGCTGAAGCGACTTGCTTGGGATCATACTTTTTCTTGCTGTAGGTTTTGTATAGCCGGTTCCATTCTAGCCCCCTCATCTCGCTTTCAACGTCAGGTGCATATTCTGGCCCATTCCGATCACTGATTCTGGTTTAATCCGATCACCCATTCTGGATCTTTCCGA
>JAQBSZ010000076.1 GCA_027623555.1 Pseudomonadota bacterium
TTTCAATCTGCAAACAGAAACGTAAAACAAGTTAATCCACTGAGTTAATTCGATATTTTCTGGGGATACGTCAACCTCCGTCCCCTTTATGCACCTTCTATTAAAAGTTCAACTCGGCGAAGCTGCGATCCAGTTTCGACAGCAATTCATCGATGTGCTTGTCTTCGAAGATGAACGGCGGCGCCAGTAACACATGATCGCCCTGCTTACCATCTACGGTACCGCCCATGGGATAGCAGATCAGTCCCTGCTCCAGAGTGATCTTCTTCAACTGTTTGTGCAGTGCCAGCGCCGGATCAAACGGCGCTTTGCTTGCCTTGTCCGTTACCAATTCAATGCCTATAAACAGACCACGTCCGCGGATGTCCCCGATATAGGGACGTTCGCCAAACTCCTGTCTCAGCGCATTCTGGATCTTTTCTCCCTGCGCATTCACTTGCGCTAACAATCCGCGGTTCAATATTGCATTCACTACCGCATCGGCCGCAGCACAGGCTACCGGATGTCCTAAATAAGTATGTCCGTGTTGAAAGAACTCCGAGCCGTTGGCAATGGCCTCATAAATTGTCGAAGTGCATAACGTTGCACCTATGGGTTGATAGCCGCCCCCCAGACCTTTGGCAATTGTAACGATGTCTGCTTCGATACCTTCCTGTTCGAATGCGAACAGACTCCCGGTACGACCCATGCCACACATGACCTCATCGAGAATCAGTAGTACACCATACTCATCACAGATCTCGCGTATGCGTGTGAAATAACCTGCCGCGGCCGGCACAGCACCGAGCGTGGCGCCCACTACTGTCTCAGCCACAAAGGCCATGACATAGTCGGCTCCGAGCCGTTCGATTTCCGCTTTCAATTCCTCGGCCATCCGCTGCCCGTAAGCAAACTCCGATTCCTCGGCCTGTTGGCCGCGATAGGCGTAACAGGGGGCGATGTGTGTAGTGTCTATTAATAGTGGCGCAAACGGTTGCCGACGCCATTCATTGCCGCCGGTAGCGAGAGCTCCCAGAGTATTGCCGTGGTAGCTCTGGCGCCGGGCGATAATGCGGTGCCGCGAGGGCTGGCCGATTTCGAGGAAATACTGGCGCGCAAGTTTGAGAGCAGCTTCGATGGCTTCGGAGCCACCAGAGACGAAATACACCCGATCGAGGTCGCCAGGTGCATTGGCAATCAACGTGCTGGCAAGTGTCTCCGCTGGTTCGCTGGTGAAGAAAGCCGTGTGGGCAAATTCCAGTTTATCCAGTTGGGCTTTGATAGCGGCAATGACCTCAACATCACCATGCCCGAGGCAGGACACTGCGGCGCCACCGGAGGCATCGAGGTAGTGTTTACCGTTGCTATCGGTGAGATAGACGCCCTCACCGGCAACCGCGGTGGGCAATTCAAATTTGGTATGGCGAGGGAAAACGTGACTCATGGATCAAATGGCTCTTATAAAAGGGAGACGAGACAAGTAATACAGGAGCAATTGTACAAAATTTAATCCCTCCGTCCCTGCTATTCTTGCCCTGCCCCTTTTTGTATTACCCTGCTTCTGCTATTAATAAGAATAAAGGCCACCACCATGACCCATTACTACTGCTTGCCAATACGACTCAGCGTCGTCCTCGTCGTTGCCTCTACCACTTTGCTGTCGGCAACCACTCTTGCGCAGCAAGACCCAGCAGGTGAATGGCGCTATTTTGGCGGTGACAATCATTTCAATCGTTACTCACCGCTGGATCAGATCGATGCGGATAACGTCGGCGAGCTGCAGATTGCCTGGCGGCGCAGCGCCACTGCACCGGAGCTAACCGAGCGCTTTGCGGGATTGGTGGCAACTAAAAATCTGCGTTCGACGCCGCTGATGATCGATGGTGTGTTGTATGCCCCCAATGCCTTCGGCCTGGCGGAGGCCTTCGATGCTGGCAGTGGCGAAACCCTCTGGACCCAACAACCCTACGAGCCCACGCTACTGGAAGCGGCAGGCATCAGCTCCCGCGGTATTGCACACTGGCAACAGGGTCTGGATCAACGCCTGATGCTGGTCAGGGGCCAATACCTGTATGCCCTGAATCCGCAAACCGGGGAAAGCTTTCCCGACTTCGGCCGTGAAGAGCCGGGACGAGTAAAGCTGTCCTCCAACTTGCCACAGTCGAATAATTTCTCCCTGACGACTTCACCCCTGGTCATCGGCAATACTGCTGTGCTCGGCGGATTCCTCAACGGTGCCGGCGATGGAGGCAGTATCAAGGAAGCTGCGCCGGAGAACATTCGGGGATTCGACGTCCGCACCGGCGAACAGCTGTGGGAGTTCAACGTGGTTCCCAAACCCGGTGAGTTCGGTTATGACAGCTGGGGCGATGGCTCGGCGGACTATTCCGGTGACCTGGGTTCCTGGTGTTGCCTGTCCGCCGATGAGGAACTGGGCCTGGTCTACGTGCCTCTGTCTGCGCCGACCTCGGCCTACTATGGCGGGCATCGACCAGGGGATAACCTGTTTGCCAATAGCCTGGTCGCCCTCGACGCCACCACCGGTGAGCGTGCCTGGCACTTCCAGATGATTCACCACGACCTGTGGGAGTACGACAACTCCAGCCCGCCCATTCTCGGCGACATTACGGTGGACGGCAGGCAAATCAAGGTTGTAATGCAGGCGAACAAGAACGGATTCCTGTATGTCTTCAATCGCGCCACCGGCGAGCCGGTGTGGCCCATCATAGAAACGCCAGTTCCACAATCGCTGGTAACCGGAGAAGCCACCTCTCCCACCCAACCCATTCCTTCCCGGCCACCGGCGTTTGATCAGCAGGGTATCTCGCTGGATGACCTGGTAGATTTTACCCCGGCGCTGCGAAGCCAGGCTCTGGAACTGTTGCAGTCCTTCACCCTGGGGCCACTGTATACACCACCTTCACCCTGGGTAGAGGGCGGCAACCAGGGCACCATTACAGTGCCCGATGCATGGGGTGCCGGCAACTGGAATACCGGTGCCTTCGATCCGGAAACGGGCCTGTACTACGCCGTTTCCTATACCAATCCGGGCAACCTGGGTATCGCACCCACCACCTTTCCCAG
This sequence comes from Pseudomonadota bacterium, assembly GCA_027623555.1. GTDB lineage: Bacteria > Pseudomonadota > Gammaproteobacteria > Pseudomonadales > Pseudohongiellaceae > UBA9145. The sequence continues at coordinate 3,064 of JAQBSZ010000076.1, forward strand.
TGCCACCATGACTCATGCCACTCCCCCGGGGATGGCTTTTAACGCACCAACCATAAATGGGATACCGATTATCAAACCGCCCTATGGGCGCATCACGGCCCTGAATATAAACACAGGCGAGAAAGAATGGATGATGGCCAATGGAGATGGGCCACGCGATCACCCGCTACTGCGTGACCTGGACTTGCCCCCGCTAGGCATACCTAACCGCCCCGCTCCACTTCTCACTAAAACCCTGTTGTTCCTCGGCGAGGGCAGCGATGCCGTGATTGGCACTGTACCCGGGGGCAGCGGCAGTTATGACCCGGCCGACACAGGCTTGGATGAGTCCTGGCGCTGGGGCAGGAAATTCCGTGCCTATGACAAGGCGACCGGTGAAGTCATCATGGAAATGGAGTTACCCGCCGGAACCACCGCCGCGCCGATGACTTACCTGTATGAAGGCAAACAGTACATCGTGGTGGGCGTGTCGTCGCGAGAGGCTGAACCGGAGTGGGTCGCGCTGGCATTACCCTGAATAGCATACAGATCTGTCCCATACATCATTTTTAATGACTTTTTGCGGGATTCTGAACGCGCTCCGAAAGAAACGTGAATTACTCTGGACCGATAACTATGACGGATTTTTAGTGCAGATTGGCTAAATCGAATCCACAAGAGATTTTCCAGGGAATTACCCTTAGTTACTGCCTGAATTCAGAAAAATCAGACCTCGCCCTATACCCAATACTGTGATGCAGTTCTCAAATCAAAAAATATCGAAACCAGCCTTGAAAATGACTATTTAAGGATATAGACAGCCCCAAGTTTCCCCAATACACTAGCCCGACCAAACCATGCCAGCCCTATCAATCGTAGGCGTTAGCAGGTTTATTTTCTTTTGTGCAGTTAATTTTGAGTTCAAGACTGCTATTTGAAATAGATCTGTCTTTCCATTGATAGGTAGTGATCTAACAACCTTCGTGGGATATCCGGGGGATATTTACAGGTAGTTAACACATGCGAGCAGGGAGACACTTTTCTAGGTTATTCAGCATCAATACTAAAGTTGGAGATTGCGGTGAATCTCCGTCTATACAAAAAAATTGCACTTTCCCATAGGAATCAATTGAAATGGCAAAAACAATAAAGGGTACAAAAAAGGACGACATACTCACCGGAGATGGAACAGACAATAGTATTGATGGCAAGGAAGGTAATGACCAGTTATTCGGACTGGGCGGAAATGACGATCTGAAGGGTGGCAAGGGTAACGACCTTTTAGAAGGCGGTGATGGCAATGACAACCTCAAAGGGGAGCAAGGCAACGATACTCTTTCTGGCGGCCAGGGTAGGGTAGGGATGTGCTGGATGGCGGTGATGGCGATGACAACCTGAGCGGTGGCTCAGAGGACGATCTGCTCGATGGCGGCAAGGGCAACGACGATCTCGCTGGTGATGCGGGCGATGACATACTCGCTGGAGACAGGGGCGACGATACGCTTCTCGGTGGAGATGGCGATGACGTTTTACTCGGCGACGGGAAAATAAAAGGCAATAGTAAAGATTGGGGCGACGGCGGTGGAACTGGCAAAGGTAGCGGTTCCGGTAAGGGTAGTGGATCCGGTAAGGGTAGTGGTTCCGGCAAGGGCTCAGGTAAAGGCAGTGGCTCTGGAAAAGGCAGTGGTTCCGGCAAGGGTTCGGGATCAGGTTCTGGTTCCGGGGGAGCCGAATGGAACAAATGGGCAACAATAGGTAGCGGATCGGGAAGCGGATCCAAGGGGTCCGGATCAAATGACGGTGGCAATGACTACCTGGACGGTGGTGCCGGTAATGATCTGATTTATGCCTGGCGTGGAGACGACACCGGACATTACCAGGTTACCGAGAACGTCGGAGCGGTTGACAGCTACGATGGTGGCGATGGCATCGATCGACTGGATTTAGAATTAACCCTGGCTGAATGGTTGGATCCAGTATTCCAGGTTGATCTGGCAGCCTACCTGCAATTTCTCGAAGATCATACTGATACGATTTCGGGCGAAGCCGATAATGCGGCGTTTGCCTTCAATGCTTTTGGCCTGACAGCCAGTGCCTGGGAAGATCTGGGCGTCACCGTGGATGGTGTTGCCACCAATCCTGAAGACGAAGCGGTCACCACGCAGGATGACAACTTCCTCACTGACGAAGAGAGTGAAATTTCTGGCAATGTAGTGGATAACGATGACATTCCGGATTACCTGCGCGCAGTTAGCCTGGTTGACGGACCCGCCGGCGATCTGACACTTAATTCCGATGGCACCTTTGATTACGACCCATCCTCGGCCTATCAATATCTGGGCGCGAATGATACGGCGGTTGATAGTTTTGACTATGAAGTAGAAGACGCGGATGGTGATACGGATATTGGAACCGCCTTTATTACCGTAACTGGCGTCAACGATGCGCCGATCATAGGCAGTGCCGACACCGAAGGGTCCGTCACTGAAATTGGAGACGGTGACGAGGGTGAGAACTCCAATGAACACTTCGACTCCGGTACTTTGGCTTTTGCCGATGTCGACCTGACTGACGCGCACACGGTCACCGTGACCCCGGCAGGCGGCGGTGCAGGTTTCCGTGGCGCGATGACGGCGCTAATTTCTGATGCATCCACGAATGATGGTGCCGGCGCAGTACTGTGGGAATTCAGCGTCAACGATGCTGACCTCGATGATCTGGCCGAAGGCCAGACCCTGACCCAGATATAT
>JAQBSZ010000042.1 GCA_027623555.1 Pseudomonadota bacterium
TTAATTTGGCAGTCCGTTCATTCTGCTCCTGCAGAATGAATATCCGGCACTGTAAGCTAGTTTGGCAGTGCAAACACGTAAATAGCATTGCCCCAACGTGGATAGGTAATTTCTGTGGCAATGACGCCCGGTACCGTGCGCGGGCTCGTGCCACCGAGCGCGGTTGTTACCGCAATGTACTGTTTACCATCGATGGCGAAGGAAACCGGATGCCCCTGTACCGACGTACCGAGTCGGGTTTCCCAGAGTATGTCTCCGGTGTTGACATCGAGTGCCTTGAAGCGTCGATCCAGATCACCAACGAACACCAGGTCGCCGCCGGTAGAGATTGTACCGGTGTGCAAGGAAGCGCGTTGCTGGTGGCTCCACACTTCTTCCATGGTGTCTACATTATAGGCGCCCACCTTACCCAGGTTGCCGTCGGTGCCGGGCATCTCAAAGAACTTGCGGCTGGCCGCCGTCCCACCGCTGCCTTGCACCAGCGCGACTTCGCGCGCGGCGTTCTCCAGGCAGGTCTGACTGAGCGGAGCGATGATAAGTCCGGAGGGAGGATGATAGGTCATGGAATGCCAGTCTTTGCCGCCGGCGCTGGACGGACAGGCAGAGGTCCATTCATTCAACTGGGCATTCTGTATGTCGTCGCGGTAGGTCACCAGGCCGGTGTCAGGATCAATATTGGTAAAGGCATTTTGAAACACGGTTTCGACAAAGCCTTCGAATTCCCCGGAGACACGATCGTTCTTCCACAGGATGCCGTATTTACCGAGCGAGAAAACAAATTTGTCATCGCCGCGGTTTACCAGCACGCGCTCAAACACTTCATCCAGGTCCAGCGCCTCTGCCGGCACGTGCTGAAAATACCAGTCCAGTTCCCCGCTGTCGGTATTCACGGCGACAGTGGAATTGGTATACAGACCCACGTCGAAGATAGTCATGTGGCGGGAAACTGGCACCCAGGGTTTCTGCTGGGCAGTACCCCAGTAGGTGAGTTTCAGATAGGGGTCGTAGCTGCCGGTAATCCAGGTCTCGCCACCGGCGCGGAAGACATCATCCAGACCTCCCCAGGTATCGCCACCGGGTTGACCCATCTCGGCAATCGTCTCGAACTGCCACAGCAAGGCGCCATCGTCGGCGTTATAGGCACTGATGTAACAATCTTCAGGAATATACCGGGCACAGCCAGCCAGGCCGACAATGACCTTGCCATCGGCAACGATAGGACCGGAGGAATTGGAAAAGCCTTTGCTGCTATCGGCGATAATGGTTTCCCAGACTTGCTCACCGGTGCGGGCATCGAGTGCCACCAGGCGCGCGTCTGTGGTTGCCTGGATAATCTTGTCTTCAAACATGGCGATGTTGCGCATGTCCTGGCGATTGGCAGGCCCGGTCCAGTGTTCCCAGATCAATTCGCCAGTCTTGCCATCGAGAGCCTGAATAACATTGCCCGGATTGATCAGGTAGACGATACCGTTGTACACCAGCGGTGCCGGTTCCGAATCGCCTTCGTGCATGTTCCACACCCATTCAAGGGCCAGGTTGCCCACATTAGTAGTGTTGATCTGATCCAGCGGGCTATAACTGTGGGCGTAATGATTGCGGCGGTGCATGGGCCAGTCTGCCGGATCGGGATCTTCCAGCATCGCCTGGGTAAGTGGTACGAAGGGTACGAAGTCTTCGGTATTCCCGGCAACTGTCAGTCCCTGTGGAGAAGGAGGCTCCGGGCGCTGGCGCTGCGCGACGACCTGAGAGATGTTGTCGGCTATTGGAAAATCCGAACTGGCAGTGAGGGCAGTGACGACAGCGTCAACGCCGTTAACCTGCATTATATGAGCGACAATATTGAGGTAATCCTCATCGGTGATAGTGTCGTTGCCACCCGGAGGCATGTTCGCCTGGATATTGTTCAGTAGCAGGGCAGGAGTTTGGGTGCCCCAGCGCTGCACCCAGGAAAAACCGGACAACAGGGGCCCGAGTGTGGTGCCCTCCAGGTTTGCACCATGACAGACCGCACAATTGGTGGCGAAGGCGTCGGCGCCTGCCTCTGCCTGAGCGGCAAAGCCTGGCTCGGCGACTGTCGCAACGGCGGGAGACTCGGTCGTCTCACCCCTGCAGGACACGAGTACACCTAGCAGTAACAGACTGAGGCCCGCCGTGCTTGCTTTAACATCAAAAAGAAACTTCATTTGAATGGCCTCGTCATCTACCTGGCAAAATGGCTGCGAAGAAAGACCCAGCCGCGTAATTCACCCGGCGGGTTGTTCTCACTATGAACTTGAACATAGAGCGAGTTATTTTTAAGCGATGTGACTTGTGCGTCGGTCAGTTGCAACTCGCCGCCGATGGCGCCGCCTGTGCTGGCCGTTACTTCCAGTGGATGCACAACCGGTCCCGGCTGGGCGGGTGGACCGTTGTGAATATGGGCCATGGTGGCTGCCGAACTCATCCCTGAGAAGTTGCCAGTAACGGACAGCGTATTGCCGCTCAGGGTCAGGATTACCTCTCCCTCACCGGTGATTTCGGTCACTGTTTGGGGCGTGGTGGGCATGGGTGATAACCGGGCACGGTAGGTTTCCGTTTGTGCCTGGCTCGTCACAGTGAAAAGCAGCGCGCTGGCGAGGAAGAACAGAGTGTTTACACGGCCGAGTTTCATAATTACCTCTTGGCTCTATTGTTTAGGAAATGTACTGCAAGCTATCAGTAAAACCCGCGCTATTGCAATCACGCGGGAGATTGCTCGGGCGTCAGCTCATTAGCGGCACTGAAAATTTTCCGCGACCCAATTACCAGGGTCGTTCTGACCTCCTGCCGGACCGGAATAGACGGCCTGCTGCGGAAACGCACACAACAGGCGTTCGTTATCCACCCGGCCATTGCTCGAGTGGGTGGCAGTCAGGGCTGCCGGTGCCACTCCGTTCTCGACCCACTCTACCAGTGGTGTCAGCTTGTCCCAGGTATTGGCCCCCGGACCGCCAGCACAGTGGCCCATGCCAGGCGCCAGAAACAACCGGGCATTGTTGCCGGCGGCTGCCAGACTGCCGGCGAACGTGGTGTTTACCATGTCATTGAAATAATCCACGGTATCTTCAGCGACGATCAGCGTGTCAGACCAACCGTGGTAGACGATCAACTTGCCGCCGTGATCCTTGAGAAATCGACTGAGGTCCGGGTCGGTCGCATCGGTGATGGACATCATCAAGTCTCCCTTACCGGAATAGAAATCGTTGATGTCGTAGTCCATCCAGTGAAATTCGGGAAACACGCCATCGGTTCTGGCCTTGTACTGGTAATCACGCAGGTTGGGAATCGTGACTCCCGGATCTTCTTCATAGAACAGGTAGTTCATGTGGTCACCGGCCACACCGACCAGTTTCGATGGCCCCATGTTGTTGCCGATGAAGGGAATATAGTACCCCGCCCACTGGGTTTCGGACCCGAGTGCCTTACCCGGATAGACCGGGTTGCCGGCGTCGTCAACCGGTCCGTTATAGAAATCCATGACAGTCTGCAGCTGGGCGCTGGTGAAGCACTGATCCGAGCTGCTGCCAGCCGGGCACATCAAGTCATTCAGGTCAACCGATGGATCGAAATCACAGGCCAGCGGGTTGTCGATAACGCCATCGACAATGCCATCGTTGGCATCGCATTTTCCTAACACCTGTTCGTGGAGCACATCCACCAGCTTGAGGCTGTCGAACTTGCCATCGCCGCTAGTATCGACAGCCAGGTTGCCCACCAGGTTGTCACGGAAGATGCGTTGCAGGTTCCAGGTGCCCGCGGCATTCAGAGCCTGGTAGGCGAAGGCCGGAGCGCCGGCGACGATGCCATCGAAGTCACCGGGATAGCGCTGGGCTTCCATCAGACCCTGGCGGCCTCCCTGCGAGCAACCTTCGAAGTAGGAATAAGTCGGTGCCTGGCCGTAGTACTGATTTACCAATACCTTGCCTGCCATGACAGTCAGATGAACGGCGCGGTAACCGAAATCGATCTCTGCCTGGCGATTGTTGAAGGCAAACGAGGCGCCAGGTTCGACGCCATTGTCATGGCCCAGGTTGCTGTTGGTTACCGCATAGCCCTCGGCGACGCGATGGTCGGCGAAATCCAGATCACCGTCCTTGCCGCCGTCGCCCCATTGCAGGAAGCGACCATTCCAGCTTCCCGGCAGGGGTAACTGGGCGTGAAAATGAATGGCCGGAGAGATGATGCCGCGCACATAGCAGTAGCTTGCATCCGACTGGCTGTTCGCCCGGATGGCGGCCGAGGTGATGGTAAGATTGCGTATATCCTGCAATGCCTCACAGGCCTGCGCCTGTTGCGGAGTTACCTCCTGGGCCATTGCCTGGATTGGATTGATTGCTAATAAAAGAAGAAAGACAAGCGCGCTACAGAGCCTTAACATGGAATCACCTTTATTGTTATCTGACGAGTGTGTTTGCAAACACGCAAAGCGACAAATAACTAAGCAGAACGATGACTTTATCACTGAAGACCACCGGGAGTAAAAACCGTGTGCGGGCGCTTTAATCTGATCGACAGCCCTGAGATTCAGTGGCTCTGCGAGACCCTGGGCATCAGCCTGTTCCCGCACCAGGGCAGCCGTGACATCGCCCCGGGTGGCACGATCGCCATCGTGCACAATGCCGGCGGGCAGCGCAAAGTCTCCGACGCTATCTGGTGGCTGTTCCTGGACCACGCAACCCTCAAGCCAAATTACAAGTACGCCAGCTTCAATTCCCGCTATGACAAGCTGTCGCAGAAACGCTCGATCTCGTATCAGCCCTATCGGGAGTCTCGCTGTATCATTCCTGCCAGTGCCTTCGTGGAAGGGCTCGGCGACAAGAAAACCTATCACAAGATCGAACTGGAGAAATCGGCCATCGCCTTTGGCGGTCTCTACAAGGAACACCTCAATCGGCAGACCGGGGAACTGGTCTATTCGGCGTCCATCATCACCTTGCCACCGTTGGTCCCGCAGTGGAACGCCATCCATCCCAAATCCATGCCCCTGATGCTGGACTTTGAGGATGAGGCGCTCGTCGAAAAATGGCTGGATCCCGAATTCAGTGATGTGGAAGAGTTCGAAGCGTTGTTGGAACCGAGGGTGCAGAAGAACATGGTGGTTACGAAGATTGGTAAACCCAGTAAGTGGGATCCCATAGAAGACAGTTTCATGATCAGGAAATAGCAGTCATTCATTTACAATTTAATGGCAACCCGTGGCAGGCAATACCATGAGTAACGATGCTGGAAGTGACACACAGAAAAAGTTCGGGCGCAGGGAGTTTCTGTCCAGCGCCGCCCTGCCGGTAGTCGCGGCTATTGTGCCAGCGGTGGTTTCAGCTCAAGACCGATCTGGCGATGCATCACCGGCCAACCGGATTCGCATCGGCATAATCGGTGCCGGCGCTAACGTACAGGCCGTGCAGATACCAGGATTCAACCGTATTCCCCAGTGTGAGATTCTCGCTGTGGCCAACCGCAGCCTGGCCTCCAGTCAGCGTGTCGCCAGTGAGTTTTCCATACCCCGGGCCTATGCCACGGCGGAGCAGCTACTCGACGATACTGATATTGACGCCGTGCTTATCGGCACCTGGCCCTACATGCATCGTGACCTGACAAGGGAAGCCCTGGACAGAGGCAAGCATGTGCTGTGTCAAGCACGCATGGCGAACAATGCGGCCGAGGCGCGGGAGATGCTGAATGCCTCTCGCCAACATCCGCAACTGGTTGCGCAGCTGGTACCCACTTCCACGAGTTATGTGATCGATAATATTCTGCAGCGCTTGCTCGGTGAAGGCTTTGTCGGCGAAGTCTTGTCTGTGGAAGTGCAGCGCCTGCGCCGCAGTTTTGCAGACTTTGCTGGCGAGCTGGACTGGCGTCACAGCAGTGAATTCAGCGGCGTAAATATCCTTAACCTCGGCTCTACCTACGAGTCGATGATGCGCTGGTTGGGTACCGGCGACAGAGTCATGGCCCAGACCCGGGTGCATGTCGCTAACCGACGCGATGATGATGGCAGGTCGGTAGCGGTGGATCTGCCAGATCATGTAGATGTTCTCTACTCTCTGGATAACGACGCCCAGGTACACATGCGTCTGAGTGAAACCACCGGTTTGTCCACTGGCAACCAGACCTGGATCTACGGCAGTGAAGGCACGATCTTTGTCGACAATGCACTCAACGTGTTTGCAGGCAAGCGCGGAGATTCGCAATTAACAACGCTTGCCAACCCACCGGAGCAGCAGGCCGTTTACCGGGTCGAGGAAGAGTTCATCAATGCCATAAGGGGCATCGAACAGGTCACGATGGCGACGTTCGAAACTGGCGTTAAGTATATGGAGTTCACCGAGGCAGTTCATCTGAGCGCACAATCCGGGCAACAGGTAACCTTACCAAGGGTATAAACTACTGACTGAATTGCTGGCAACGCTTACAATAAAAAAAAATACAGAAGCCCATAGAAATACTGCAATGAAAGAGTTGGCAAATAATAAATGTTGCGGGGGCAACCAGCTGCGTTGCTCGCATTTCTCCGCGTCGTTGTTGTGCGAAATGACATTCTCCATCTTCCTGCCCGAGCAACTCGCTACCGGGGCGGATGTGAAGCTGCCGGTGCTGTACTGGCTCTCGGGGCTAACCTGTACCGATGAGAACTTCGTGCAGAAGGCCGGCGCACAAAGACTCGCCTCTGAACTTGGTTTGATTATTGTGGTGCCAGACACCAGCCCCCGTGGTGACAATGTTCCCGACGATGAAGAGGGTGCCTATGACTTCGGGCTGGGGGCAGGCTTTTATCTCAATGCTACGCAAGAGCCGTGGAACAAGAACTACAATATGTACGACTACATCACCGAAGAACTGCCGGAGCTTATCAACAAGCGGTTTCCCGTAGATGCGAACAAGCAGGGGATTTCCGGGCATTCGATGGGCGGGCACGGCGCGATCAGCATTGCGCTGAAGAATCCCGACAAGTACAAGTCAGTATCCGCCTTTGCACCGATCTGTTCACCTTCGACCTGCCCGTGGGGAATCAAGGCCTTCAAGAACTATCTGGGCGAGGACGTCGAGGACTGGAAACAATACGACTCAGTAGAACTGGTCAAACGCGCTATGCACCCGATTCCTTTATTAGTTGATCAGGGCCTGGCTGACCAGTATCTGGAGGAACAGTTGCAGCCATCTCTGTTGGTGGAAGCCTGCAACAAGGTGGGCTACCCACTCAGTTATATCCAGCGGGAAGGCTATGATCACAGCTACTTCTTTATCGCCAGCTTCATCGAGAATCACCTGCGTTTTCATGCGGGGATTCTCAGTATGTCCAGGTAGCCAACCAGATAAGTACGCCACATAACACGGTAATCAACTGACTGACATGGTCGGTGATGGCAAACAACACCGGATCCTCATCCAGCTTGCCCGCAAGGGCCTGTTGCCAGATACGCGCTAACAGGAACAGAAGCAGTGGACAGATCAACCACAGCACGGTGGGTGAGTCGTAAAGCCGTGTCGTGTCAGGCGCGTTGATATAGAACGCGAAAATCAGCACGGCGATGAGACTCGAAGCACCTCCCAGCAAGGAAAGTATTCTCATATGCTCAGGAGTATAGGCCCGCCCATCCGCGGCCGCGTAGTCGGTCCCTTCCAGGTTCACCAGCTCTGTCATTCTTTTCACGATCGCCAGACCAAAAAACAGGAACACAGAGAACGCAATGAGAAAGTTGGTAGCGACCACCGAGATGGCGGCGGCACCAGCGACAATCCTCAGGGTGTAGAGCACCGCCAGCGTGCTGACATCGAGCAGAAACAGGCGTTTCAGAAAGAAGCTATATAAAGAGGTAAGAAGCCAGTAGATAAACAGTACCGTGATGAAGTCAGCCGGCAACAGCAGCGCAACGGCAAATGCCGCGATCAGTATCCCCGGTGCTGCCAGGAATCCCACTGCCAACGGGAGTTCCCCGGAAGCGAACGGTCGGCTGCGCTTATTGTGATGCATCCTGTCGCTGTTCAGGTCCAGCATGTCGTTCAGCAGGTAGACACTGGACGCGCACAGGCTGAAGCTGACGAAGCCGATCAAAGCCAGCACTAATAGCCCCGGCTGAGTCAGCTGGTGAGACAACACCAGCGGTACGAACACCAGCAGGTTCTTGAGCCACTGATGCGGACGCATGGCTTGCCACAATTTTTGCAGGCTGGATGTGGTCCTGTCGAAGCGCAGAATAGTGGAGTTGCCGAGCCTCTTTACCAGGGCATCACTGCAATTAACCATCACCACCTGTTGGGCGACTGACCAGATGGGCAGGTCGGCACTCGAATTACCGGCATAGGCAAAGCCGCCGACATTGATTTCCTGAATACGTGCAAGCTTGTTACCAGCCTTGAGGTTGGTAGTAGCGTCGCTGCCAATGGCGGCATCGAACAAGGCGAAATGTTCGCTCACCTTGCTTACCGAATCCTGGTTGGAGGCTGAGATCAGGGTCAGAGCCCGCCCCTGGTTCTTTTGTTCTAGCAGATAAGCAAGAAACTCCGCATTGAGTGGCAGACGCTCCACTGGTACCTCGATGCGCTGTGCAAGTTGCTGTTTCAGATAGGCGCGACCCTTCAACAACCAGAACGGTAGCAATACCATGTAGAGAAGGTTCTTCTTTACCAGTAACAGCATGGACTCAAACATCAAGTCAGACTTGATCAGGGTGCCATCGAGGTCGACATACAGTGGCAGGCTGGATTGTGGATTGACCAAGGAAATACTGGGCCTCTAAAACTTGATGCGTTTGAAGATGAACTCGGGAATTGAACAGACAGCTGCCGCGAGTAAGAGAGTCTTTTTCATTCTTCTTCTCCTTTTAAATTCAGCTTTGCGCAAGCACTAAGGCACAGCCGGACATTGAACCTGCACATTATTATAGTAGGGGATAACGCGACCGTTTGAATATTCGCAGTACACAACAAGATTTTGGTCGGTTGCGCCAATACTTGGCGTTTGGATGCGCCTACGAAGAAGCCTAACTCCGGAATTGGGGCTAGATATTGTGCTTGTAGAGGTAGAGGAATTGCTTATGATCTGACCTACTCCCTGAAGTGCGGCTCCAATTCTTTGACTCCTTTCTTGTGCACTAGCGTTAGCTATACGATTAGCATTATTTTTGGTCGCATAAACATTCACTACCCTAGTGCCGCGAGGGTTATTGATGACTGTATTACAGTTCAATCGCCTCTCACTAATCTCTGCTTCATAATGCTTATTACGTTTATCCGTATAAGGCATATTCATCCACGCCGTACAAAGTCCTCGGTCACTCGCTATAGAAATATAGGCAAGTTCGCTTTTTGGAACACAAGATATCAAAATCAGGGATATAGCCCCCATTACGCACATCAGCCGTAGGTTTGGGATAATCATAATTCCTCCTTTTCAAATTCAGCTTTAGCGAGTCTGTGGGGTAACTATAACCATAAGCTGTGTGCGTTAGCACCCCCCGTCCCTCAAATAAGCCCCCTTAGGCTGCAGAGGGGCAGATATAATGGCTGTGGAGGCTCGCAGGGGGATTGGGCTGGTCGGCCTGAGTAAATGAGGTTACTTATTGAAGCTAGACGCTAAGCCCGCTAACATCAACAGAAACGGGGGATGGTACAACTACTATTTAAAGGCGCAAAACACCCTCCTCCGACATATATTAGGCCTACTTCAATGCGTTTCAGGGGGGGTATCAAAGACTTGTTGGTACAACCAGTGGTACAACATTTTGGATATTTTGCCTTCAGGCCAGTGTTTAAGGGGTGGTTTAAGTCCGCCCGCTGGTACCATCTTTTAGTATTAATTAGTAAGTACTTATCTTTTAAAACGCAATATTTTAGAAATTTCCAGCAATTATCTCGTAAGAATCTGTATTGTAGCGTGAATTCCAATATTGATTTCCGAGGTCGTTAGAGCAACGCCCTAAAAAATATATCGTAATCTTCATCTCCAAGGGACTACATTAAAGCGAATTACACTAACTAGTTTCTCCAGTCAATCGAAAATGAAATATCTCATTTCATCCTATTCACAATTTATGACATGCCACTCTTAAGCATTATTTCATGAGATCTGAAATTCATAGAGCAACCGTCAATAAAATTATCTACGAAATCCAGATCAGCTTGCGCGCTCGGAGCTTCGGCAGAAGTCAAGCTCTCTGCGGGTGGGAACAATCCCATTCCTGCGAGCAAGCAATTCCAGGATTTTGGTGAATAGTAACCTGCAATATTGAGACGATTTAGCTCTGCGTCCAGAGCTTGTATTTTGTACCAACAATTAAGCATACTGCTTAAGTTTCTAGAAATATTCTTGTTTTCTCGATTATCTATCCAATACTGACTGTCATTCCTTGAATTGGTCTTATAATGTAAAACAATATAGTCTCGAATTCCTTCAAAATCCTGATTCATTCGCTCGTTAAATTCATCTTTGTGTTTGTCCGTAAACTCACCTTGCTCAAATGCCATGGCAAATTGGGCAATCGTAGAATGAACAAATTGTATAGCTGTAGCTTCCAATGGTTCTATAAATCCTTGAGAAAGACCAACTGCCACACAATTTTTACGCCAAGACTCTTTAACTCTACCAACTTTCATTTTTAGATGACGAGCTTCAACATCACTTTCTAGAATCCCCAAGTGTGCTCTAAGCTCTTTCTCAGCCTCTTCCTGGGTACAGTATTGCGAACTATAAACATATCCATTGCCGAAACGGTTAGTCAGTGGTATTAGCCATACCCAGCCATTCGTCAATGCCGTAGATACAGTTTGCGATGGTATATCTGGGTCGATTTCCGTCGGTATAGCTATCGCAGAATCATTAAACAGGTTTTCTGAGAAGCTTATAAAGGGTACTTCTAAAGTTTTTTGTAATAGAACAGAAGCGAATCCAGAACAATCTACAAAAAAGTCGCCAGACACTACTTGATCATCGTTAAGGTTCAGGGAATTAATATCACCATTCGAATCTAATTCAACGTTTTTGACGGTCGCCTGGATATGAGTGATGCCAATTTCCAATGCTTTTTTTCGTAAAAACTTTCCAAGCAGGACAGAATCAAAGTGGTAGCCATACTGAAAATGAAATGGAAAGTTTTTTGAAGGAATTGGGGCAAACTTTTTTTCAGCTAGACTTGCCATTAAGGAAAAACGATTGGGTTTGGCTATAACATCAACACCTTTTCTACGAAGTGTGGAATTTTTTTCGAGGAATCCGAATGTCGCAAAATCAAGACTACAGGGGAAAGGGTGAAAATACTCTTCGTAGCCAGCAACACTTGACCAATTTTTAAAAGTAATTCCATTTTTATAGGTTGCGTTACATTCCGACATCCACTCTGACTCATCGATTTCTAATATATCTAAAAATGCCTTGAGGCTGGGAGTAGAGCCTTCACCTACTCCAATAATACCGATATCAGGTGATTCAACTAAGGTGACATTAATCCCGAGGTGCCGCCACTTTTTCAGTAACAGATTGGCGCACATCCACCCTGCCGTTCCACCACCCAGAATCACAATATTTTTTATTTTCATTGGTTTTTCCATGCCTGCTCCCTAAATGTCATTCCACGAAAGTGACACAGACTGATTTCCGGTTTTAATAACTAGCTCTATCTAAAATAGGGGTTGTTAACAACAATAATTAACGGAAAGCCAAAGACTCCCACTCCCCCAATCCTTATTTATAGCTCACCCCCAATGCTGAAATAAAGAGGGTTACTCCTGACTTTAAGGAGGGCATGATGCAGTTAAAGCCAAAATAGGTCATAAGCTATTGTTTTACATTAGGTAATTCATCCTTTCGCTGGTATCATCTACGGGTCATTTCAGGGACCAGTTGACTATCCCCAGAGCTCAATAGCAATCAGATGTAGGAATAATGCCCGATCTGCAGCGTTATTTACCAATTGAAGCCTGCGAGATATGTGCCGATATGCCTCTAAGGATGCGTATCAATGCGTGATTTTACAAATCGACTCTAAGAAACGGGGAAATGGGTAAATGAGTTTTGATGACGAAGAGACCGAGACCGGCAGCAGCAGTAGCAACGAAGGCGGCAAGAAGAAACCGAAAACATTCTTTGGATTGGAATTAGGCGATGGTGTTGTCTATACCCTGGTCATTATCCTTACGCTGATTTTTATCCGCCAGGTTTCAATCGTGTTGCAGGCGCTAAACTAGATCCTCGATCATAGGTAGCAGCGTCTGCTAGTCCCTTTCGTAGTTTTCTCGCAGCCATTTAAGTAATAAATCCCACAACATTAACTATTAGCCGGGTTTACTGCACCGGCTTGTTCAGTTTAAGCCCCTCGTGGTAAATTACGCGGCTCGTTTCAAAGCTCTCGCTGCAAAATCAGGAAACAGGTATGGCGGTTTACAAAATTGCGCTGCTCGACGGTGATGGAATCGGCCCGGAAATTATGGCCGAAGCAGTCAAGATTCTTAATCTTGTTGCGGAGCGCAACGCCATCGCATTTGATTTATCTCCCGGTGCCTTCGGCGCTTCAGCCTACTTCAGCCACGGCCATACTTTCCCGGATGAAACCAAAGCCTTGTGTGATGAAGCCGATGCAATCTTGAAGGGGCCGATCGGTCTCAGTCATGAAGAGTCAAAGAAGATTCCTGTCGATATGCAACCCGAGCGTGGCGCACTGCTACCACTCAGGCGCCGATACGATACTTTTGCGAATTTCAGGCCAGTCTACTTGCCGAAGGTAATTGCTCACTTCTCACCCCTTAAACCGGAGATTATTGGTGACGGTATCGACTTCATCATTATCAGGGAACTGGTTGGCGGACTGTATTTTGGCCACAAGGAGATGGGCGTCAATGCTCAGGGCAAACGCTATGTCATCGAGAGCCTTGAATACGATGAAGACCAGATCGCCCGTATCGCCAAAGTCGCCTTCGAGACTGCACAGAAGCGCAAGAAAGTCCTGCACAATATCCACAAGAGCAACGTTCTGAAATCCAGCGTATTGTGGAATGAAGTCATGGGGGAAGTTAGTGTCGACTACCCGGATGTGGAAGTCAGGCATATCCTGGTGGATGCGGCGGCAACCTACCTGTGTCTCAATCCGGGCCAGTTCGATGTCATGGTCATGGAAAATATGTTCGGCGACATTCTCAGTGACCAGGGTGGCGGCATTCTCGGATCGCTTGGACTGATGCCATCTGCCTGTATTGGTCCTGACAAGGCTTACTATGAGCCATCCCACGGCTCGGCCCCGGATATAGCCGGGCAAGGCATCGCCAATCCTTATTCGATGATCGGTTCAGTGGCCATGATGCTGGAGATGAGCTTTGGCATGGAACTGGAAGCGAAAAATGTCTGGCGCGCCATGCAGAGCGTCTTCGCCCAGGGTTATTCAACGGCGGACCTTTCCAAGCCTGGTGCTGACGTGAAGATGATCGGCACTGCCAGATTCGGCGATCTGGTCGCAGCAGAACTCGCCAGGCTCTAACGAATCGCCTTTTCTTAAAGAATAAATTAGAAGCTCATGGATGTACTTTTACAGAATTAATAAAATGCCGTTTCTCAATTCGGAAGAAGCCTATTAATCATTCTTAAAGTCGCCTTCACGGCTGCCATCACCTGATTGGAATCGACTCCACGGGTCTTGAATTCCTGCTCATCGGCTCGCCAGGTAATAATACATTCCGTAAGCGCATCGGTTTTACCGCCGCGGGGAATATGAACTTCATAATCCATCAACGCAGGCAGCACAAATTTTCTGGCTGACAAGATACTCCCAATTGCATCCATGAAGGCATCAAAGCCTCCATTACCATACCCGGAACCCTGATATTCTTTGCCTTCGATGGTGACTCTGATACTTGCCGTGCTGTCCACATCCAGCCCGGTGTTGATATAACAGTTGAGCAAGGTGATGTAGTGATCCTCCTTACTCTCCATTACGTCGGCAATGATAAAGGGCAGATCGTCTGCAGTGACAACGTGCTTGGAATCTCCAAGCTCAACCACTCGCTGTAATACTTTTGCCAGATCGTCATCAGCCAGGATGATACCCAATTCTTGCAGATTGTTGATAATCGATGCCTTGCCGCTCATCTTGCCTAGCGCATAGGTGCGCTTTCGATCGAATCGTTCCGGGCTCAGGTTTGTTACGTAGAGATTCCCCTTCATATCCCCGTCGGCATGAATGCCGGCAGTCTGGGTAAACACGTCGGCACCGACAATGGGCGTATTGTCAGCAATCCACTTGCCGGAAAAGTTTTCCACCATGTTGCTTAACATTGCGATATGACTTTCGTCGATAGAGAGCTGCATACCCAGCTTGTCTTTCAGCGCTACCGCGACTTCAGCCAGAGAGGCGTTGCCAGCCCGTTCGCCAAGACAATTGATAGTGCAATGAATCGTATTGATGCCCGCGCTGACAGCTGCCAACACATTGGCAGTGGCCAGGCCGTAGTCGTTATGGGGATGAAAATCGAACTCACAGTCCGGAAATCTCTGAATCATGTCAGTTAAAGCCTCGCTCACTTCTGGCGGCGACATCAGACCAAGAGTATCCGGTAATAAATAGTGGGAGATTCCCAGATGCCGGGTGCCATCAACCAGACCGAAAACATAGTCTGGACTGTCTCGATAACCACTGGACCAGTCCTCGAGGTACAAATTTACCCTGAGCCCTTGTTCCTTTGCGTATTCAACAGTGTGGACAATCCCCTCGGTATGGGTAGTCAGATCCTTGCCGAGCTGCTCCCGGCAATGCTTCTCACTGCCCTTCGACAACAGGTTTATAACCTTGCCTCCGGCACTGGTAATCCAGTCGACACTGCGCTTGTAGTCCACAAATCCGAGCACTTCCACCCGATCGGCGATGCCCTCAGAAGCTGCCCAGGCAGTAATCTGTGAAACCGCTGCTTTTTCACCGTCGGAGACGCAGGCAGAGGCCACTTCGATACGATCAACCTTCAGTGATTGCAACAAGGCACGGGCGATACTCACCTTTTCATTGACTGAAAAAGAGACTCCCTGGGTTTGTTCGCCATCACGCAGCGTGGTGTCCATCAGGCTGATATGACGGCCTTGCTCAGCGGTAATCATTAAAAATTCCTGAAAATCGGACCGATACTACCGGCCAAAGAACCTTGCGGGGATCGGATTCTAGCAAAATCTCCGGGCTGCCAGAACCCGCAAAACCGAGAAATCACGGCAATTTGACCTCACTGGCCATCGTTATATACTGCGCGCTCCATAAAATTGATGAACATCAGAGGTTACTAATGGCGATACAGATCTGTGTTCCAAAAGAAGTTCGCGAAGATGAACAACGGGTCGCTCTTGTACCGGATATAGTCAATCGGCTAGCGAAGCTGGGACTGGAAGTAACCATTCAGGCTGGAGCCGGTGAGCTGGTAGGTTACACCGATGCTGACTATGCAAATGCAACCATAATAGAAAGTAGTGCCGAGCTGCTGGGGAAAGCTGACATCACGCTGATGGTAAATCCAGCCACGCCAGAACAGATCGAGCAGCTCAGGGATGGCTCAATCGTCATCGGCTTCATGAACCCGCATTCTGACCTGGACCGTTTCAACCAATTAAAAGCCAAGAATATCAGCGCCTTATCCATGGAACTGGTACCGCGAATTTCCCGTGCCCAGGCCATGGATGCTCTGTCCTCCCAGGCTTCGATCGCCGGCTACAAGGCCGTGCTGCTCGGTAGCAATATCCTGGGCAAGTTCTTACCCATGCTAACCACGGCAGCGGGAACGATTCGTCCTTCCAAGGTGCTGGTTATCGGCGCTGGCGTTGCGGGCTTGCAGGCTATCGCTACCGCACGCAGGCTCGGAGCCATTGTCGAAGGTTATGATGTGCGCGCCGCTGTCAAAGAACAGGTCGAGTCTCTCGGCGCCAAGTTTGTCGATATTGAGATCAAGGCCGAAGGCAGCGGTGGCTATGCCCGGGAGCTTACTGAGGAAGAGAAACAACAGCAGCAGGGCATTCTTGCCAAACACGTGGCTGCTGCCGACATTATCGTGAGCACGGCGGCAATACCCGGACGACCCTCACCCCGCATTATCAGCAAAGAGATGGTTGAAGGCATGCGCGGCGGCTCCGTTATCGTGGACCTGGCTGCCGAAGGCGGTGGCAACTGTGAGCTGACCAAGTTTGGAGAGACTGTCATACACAAGGGTGTAAAAATCTACGGCCCGGCTAACGTTCCCAGCATGGTTGGTAACCACGCCAGCGAACTGTATGCAAAGAACCTGTTGAATCTTCTTGAATTGCTTATTCAGGAGGGTGAAATCAAGGTCGATCTGGAAGATGAGATCATCAATGACTGTCTCATCACACATGCCGGAGCGATCCATCACGCTGGCATCAAAGAACAATTAGAAGGAGCCTCGTCATGATTGAAGGACTCGCCGCACTCTATATCTTCATGCTGGCCGGTTTCACTGGCTTTGAAATCATCAGCCGGGTGCCAGTTATTCTGCACACTCCCTTGATGTCTGGCTCTAACTTCGTGCACGGCATCGTGCTGGTTGGCGCCATGGTTGCGCTTGGCATTGCCGAGGACACCACGCAGCAGATCATCGGATTCATAGCAGTTCTGCTTGGGGCTGGTAATGCTGTAGGTGGTTACGTAGTTACCGAGCGCATGCTGGAGATGTTCAAACCCAGCAAGAAAAAGGAAGGGAGTGAGGGATAAGACATGGAAATGATAATTCAAGCGTCTTATTTAATCGCCGCGGCCTTCTTCATCCTTGGTCTGAAACAAATGAGCTCACCGGTAACCGCTCGCCGCGGTATTGTGTGGGCTGGCGGCGGCATGGTACTGGCTACCCTGGTGACGTTCGCGGCTCCGGAGATTACCGGTAGCGAACAGGCCGGCACCAACATAGTTCTTATTGTTATCGCCATAGCCATCGGTGGCGGTTATGCGTGGGTCAGCGGCAAGAAAGTGGCGATGACTGACATGCCGCAGATGATTGCCATGTATAACGGCATGGGTGGTGGTGCGGCGGCCACAATTGCCGCCGTCGAGCTTCTTAAGGCGGTCACCGAAGCATCACACGACCCGACAGGCAACACCACGATCGCCGATGTTCTGGGTGCCGATGTGGCGATTCTTGGGATACTTGGCGCCATAATCGGAACGATCTCGTTCAGCGGCAGTATCATCGCGTGGGCAAAGCTGGATGGACGACTGAACCGGAGCAAGCTGCTTCCGGCTCAACATATTGTCAATGCGTTCGTCGCTATCGCTACTGTTGGGTTTGCCGTGGCTATTTATTTCAGTGCTGACCTGAACACAATCATCATTTTCTATGCACTGGCGCTCGTGCTTGGCATCTTCATAACGGTCCCTGTCGGTGGCGCCGACATGCCGGTCATCATCTCTCTTTTCAATGCCCTGACCGGATTAGCAGTAGGATTCGAAGGTTATGTGTTGGGTAACGCGGCGATGATCATCGCCGGCATCGTGGTGGGTTCAGCTGGAAGCCTGCTGACTCAACTGATGGCGGTAGCCATGAATCGTTCAGTCGCTAACGTATTCTTCGCCGGTGTCGGTACCGATAGTGGCGCGGTAACAGGTGATGGCAGCGAAGGCATCATGAAAGAGATACAGGCCCAGGATGCCGGTATCCTGATGGCCTTCGCCAGCCAGGTAGTCATCATTCCCGGTTACGGTATGGCAGTAGCACAGGCACAGCACAAGATCTGGGAACTAACCCAGCTTCTTAATGAACAGGGCGTCTCCGTGAAATTTGCCATTCACCCGGTCGCCGGTCGTATGCCGGGACACATGAACGTGCTGCTTGCCGAAGCAGGCGTTCCCTATGACATGATTTATGACATGGACGATATTAACGCGGACTTCAAGAACACCACCGTAGCGCTGGTAATTGGTGCGAACGATGTAGTAAATCCGTCTGCCAAGACAGATACCAGCAGCCCGCTCTATGGCATGCCGATTCTGGATGCCTTCAAATCGGACAACGTTATCGTGATCAAGCGTGGTCGTGGCACCGGTTTCTCGGGCGTAGAGAATCCGTTGTTTTTCGCCGACAACACGAAGATGCTATTTGGTGATGGGCAGAAGGCGGCGAGCCAACTGATCCAGGCAGTCAAGGAACTAACATAGAATCAAAGGGATCAGAGTCATCACCCGAGTTCCCTCGAGCCGGGCTGATGCGCCGCCTGGCCGCCCTCCTCTACGACGGATTCCTGGTCGCCGCCATCTGGATGGTGCTGGGCTTTACTTTGCAGCTGTTTGTCGGACCCGACACCAATCAATTGGTGGATGGCCGGGTGCAGACCAATCCGGAGCTGGGCAATATCCTGTTTGTGTTAATGGTGGCGAGTTGCGCCGGATTCTATGTGTACTTCTGGACTCGCAGCGGCCAGACCCTGGGGATGATCGCCTGGCGTATCAAGGTTGTGAATCTGAAAGGCTACCCGCTTAATCCAATTCAGGCGTTGCTTCGCTTCATCGCGGCATGGCCGGCATTTTTCATGCTCGGGCTTGGCTATCTGTCGATGTATCTCGATCCGAATGGGGATGCCATGCATGACAAACTGTCGAGCAGTAAAGTGGTGTTGCTACCGAAATCGCACCAACCCTTTCAATAATCGAGCCCGTAAACCGACGCACTGCAACCCAGTCTGAAATCAGCCTTACTCCAGTGGTCGCCATTTACAGATTCAGCCAAGCATTGTGCTATACCGCAGTTAGGGCGCTACGATAATGATCTCGTCCATGCCATCGTTTGGATCAAGATTTGACTCTCCGGCGGGAAAACCCATCTCTAGAAGAACATTTGCAACGATATTTGTGTACTCTGCATCCAGTAATGATCCAGGGTTATCCGCAGGCATTTCTGCAACAATCATGTAGTAGAAGTTCAATAGAGGCTTATCAATCCAACCTTTCCATGTGTCTCTGTAAAATTTCAGGTCGTGGCATACTTTACAGTTAGTTTCGTAAACACCTTGTCCCGCTGCCACTTGCTCAATGGTAAAAACACCGTCTTTTATAGTCTTTCCCTGGGAATAGGATGGCGAAACAAACAGAATTGTCAGGAATAATGTAACCGGGAGAACCACTCCAAAATTTTTGAACATCTACGTTTCCTTAACATCAACGCTAGCGTTTTTTCAAGCACATACTTCAAACTATGAAGTCCTCGACCATTGCGGGATTGAGCAACGCAGTAATGGCGGCATCTTCATGCAATTACCAGGCAGCACCTGAAATTGTCAGCGCCGCTTGAGCAAGCCTGAACTTCAATCCCTCCGGTAAGAGAGGATCGGCTCGAAGCCGCCAATGATCATGCGCTTGCCGTCGAATGGCATTTCGCCCATGTCCGCCATACGCGGGTCGTCAATCATGCCCTTATGCGCCCTGGCGCCCGTTTCACGGTCCGGCCAGACGATCCAGGACAAGACAACCTTCTCACCGGGCTCGGCCTTGATCGCCTTGCGATAGTCCGTGTGCTCGCCATCGGGTACTTCAAGCTCCCAATTCTCAAAGATCTCAAGTGCACCAAAATCCTTGGCGATCTCGGCGAAGAGATTGGCAATACGGACATAATCGTCCTTCCTCTCCTCAGGCACACCGAGGACATACGTGTTGATATACATCGTTCGTTCTCTCCCAAATTAGCGCTCGAAAGCGCGAGGACGCGCCTGCCGTACTACGCCTGTAATAATAGGCACAGTCTGCGTAGAGGGGCTTATGACAGAATGGCGCACCCATTCACAAGCCCTGCGGAGCAGGCTGTAACCTTGATTTGTTTGTTTGATTGTTACGCATTGGCATCTGGATCTCTCTGGGTTTTACTGGTAAAGAGCAATCCGACAAGTAGAAACCACGCGAAGTAAAAAGCGAACGCAACGCGTTGAGCCAATCCCGGATTATCCGACAGGTACGGCAACTCGCTCGCAGCAATATTTAGAAAGAGACTTGCAATGGCAAAAAAACTTAAACCTGAGCAGATTGTGGTCAGTTTTTTCCAATAAGAATTGCGCTTGACGTGGAGCACTAATATCACGGTAGCGATAACCCAGGGAAATCCCGATACAAAGCTCATAACGATATGTCCAATTGTCCAT
Organism: Pseudomonadota bacterium; assembly: GCA_027623555.1. Lineage (GTDB taxonomy): Bacteria > Pseudomonadota > Gammaproteobacteria > Pseudomonadales > Pseudohongiellaceae > UBA9145. Next base: position 20,108 of record JAQBSZ010000042.1, read on the forward strand.
GCTGATTCCATATAGGGTGAACCATCTTGCATTTCAGCTGGAATAATTCCAGTTCCAGAAAAACCTAAGCCAGATATAATCAAAAGCCAGTAAAGTGAAGTTCGGCGGCCATCTATCTGGATTGCAACACCAGCGCCACAAACAGCAAGTAATATACCAGGAATAACGAAGCCAATCAGATTCCAAGCTATTGCATTAGGCGCTCCAAAGGCTCCAAGCTCGCTGATAGCTTTATGAAAATGTGTATATCAAGGATACATGGCGGCAAATACGAATAGCGCTCCCCAGAAAATCACCATCGCTGACACACCGGCTGTAGAGATTAATTTATGGGTCATTGCCGAATTCGCTTAGTTGCCTATCGCCTCTGCAAATGATTGGCTGCGTCTTTTATTGAATTAATTGTTTAGTAGCATTCTATTCAGCCATGCGCTTCTTAGCATTGAAGCTCTAGATCAAATTGAATAGATCGTCATCCGACCGACTCCTCTAAACTTTCTTAGAAACTAAATGCTTACATAACCAGCAACCTTGCCGCAGGCCCGTTTTTAGGCCGCAGGTCAACGATTTATCATTGATGTTATTGTTAGGCGTTTACTCTTTATCAAAGCTATCCACAATTATAGCTCCCATAGAAGCAGGCATAGTAATTACTATCAGGCGTTTAAATGCCACAAGTGAGTCAGTAAATAGCGGGAATTTATTTAATGAAAAAAGCACTAACGCAACAATTATTGCTGTAATTGTATAAGCAATAGCTATACGCCACAAAAAAACAGGGACTCTGTATTTGATATTGCCTTGGAATACACTCTCATATGCGAAAAAGCCTAAGAATGTAATAGAAAGGATAAATACCATTAGAAGGTTAGTAAAAGGAAGTGTCTCGCCCAGTCTCCAAGCTTCTTCGGAGAACGATATAGGAACTGCTAAAGCAAAAGCTCCAATAGCAACTTGACTCGCATCCTCCAAGTTAAAACTCAATTCCATTATGATTGCCAAACGCCCTTAATAGTAGGAGCAGGATATGCGAGTGGTATTGTGACAAAATGGCCGCTGGCCATTCACAAACCTGCCAATGCATTCTGCTTCCTTTCTGATTTGTTTGCTATGCATCCGTGCCATCACCATCTTTAACGAATTTGAATGTAGGGAATAACTCCCATATCGGAGGAACATTGGGATGTTGCTTACGTGCTTTCTCAATAAATTCCACTTGGAGAAAGTGAGCTTGGCATCACTCCACCAGGCTCCTGCTCCGTGCGAGGTAAATGCAATAGCTCCGAAAACAAACGCGTCATAAGACCCCGCAGGAATATAGCGGTCTCGAACCATATACATTGCTTGTTCTGTAAATTGCAAAAATCTATGTATAAAAGTGTCAAAGCTGAGCTTTTCTTCAACGGATAGCGAATTGAAATCTTCGGTTCCTCGATTAACTATTTCTACCAGCTCTCGATCTTCCATTTCAATGTACCAATCATGAAATTATTTGATTAGGTCTCGATGGCTTGAAATCCTTGCTACTTGGTTATTGTCTTTCAGTTGTACTGATAAATACACAAGCGCAATTAGAACTAATACAGCTCCAATAAATTCACCAATATTTCCTAGTTCTTGAAGTGTCATCTACGTTGTATGCATAACGCTCTTCATAAGGCGTGCAGCTCGCTGCATTGCTTTTCATTTGGTTGTTATGTTTCGCTTGCTCTATAGTTCAGAATACTTTTCTTCCAGATACACTGCGAAATCTTCGCTGACTAATTGTCTTTAGAAGCTCCATTGTTCGCTAAAGAAATCGTTGCTCACGTACGATTCAAGAAAAACAAGATCCTCATTATTGATTAATCCTGCGCGTAAAGAAGCATAGTATGCATCCCATGCAAATAGGACAGTAGCATAGTAATTGAGAAGAAGAGATATCTGATCTTGAATTAATTCTGTGGTTACAATTGAATCATTCTGGGATTGAACTGCTAGATTCCGCATTTCAGGATTTTCGATCACAAGACTTGTTACTCAAATAATACTATCTGCAAGACTTCTTTGAACTTCTGCTCTGGCAAGTGCGGAATTCTGCCGAATCTCGGGCCCGACAAAGAGTAGTGAGGCGATAACACCAAAACTCCTAAAGTTTCGACTACTTCTTTCGTAGCAAATGAACTCATATTGCTCGATATTCCGAAATCCAAGTAGCTGTCAGGGTGGTGTAGAGATTCCTAAGAACATAACATATGTATGACAGACTCTTTGTTCATTAACACACTGTATATGCCAAACTGGACATTGCCTGAATTGTCATTAAAACCAGCAAGATACCACATAATATGGCGAATTCAGCTTCAAGCATTGTACTCGGGTTGCCGCCACAGATAGATACTTACCCCGGCGCCAATTGCTGCCAAGAGTAAACACAGCGATGGCGTGGCGACAATCCAGCAGGAAATTCCCATACTGATCCATACCACCGTGATGGCTCGAATCTTGACTCGTCTGGGAATCCCCTGACCTGCCTCGAAACTGCGGATGATGGCACCGAAGTGCTTATTGTTAACTAGCCAGGTGTGGAGTCGCTCGGAGGAGCGAGCAAAACAGAACCCTGCCAACAAGACCAGGGGCACGGTGGGCAGCAACGGCAAGAATGCTCCGATAACTCCCAATGCGAGGGAGATGACACCGGCGACAATTAGCAACCAGTGTTTGAGTGGTGTCAACATCTACTCCCCAAAACCAGGCGGTTATCCATTGTGCAAAAAATCTTCAATTCAAAAGCCAGGGTTTTGTCCGCGAATTCTTCCATAGCCTAATTGTTAACGTCTGAGTCATCGGCGGTCCTTCTGCTTGCATGGCCTTAATTAGCGCGACAGTTCCCGCACTCTTGCTGCCGCATTGGTAAGCACAGTGGCCGCCGCCTCAACTTCTTCTGCTACCAATTCATACCTTCGTTCTTCGATGGCTTCCCGCACTCCAGGTATCGTCTTCACACCATAACCGGTATAAAAGCCAGGCGCATAAATATGATGAGTAAACCAGGGCCGTCCCGGCAAGCCGGTATCGTCAGTTAGCGCGCGTTCGATGGTATAGAGTAATCTATTCTCTTGTTCTGAGGCGGATGCACCGGAGTTGGCAATCTTCGTATACTCATCCGCCGCTTTCTCCAGTTCATCCAGTGCATTCTTCAGCGGGGCGAAATTGAAATGCGGGACCTCCGGTTTGCGCACCGGCGGGCCATAGGTGCGAGTTGGGTCAAGAGCCAGTTGGTAGACTCCGGAATCTATGCGCGCGTTCTCTGCCTCGGTCTGTGTGCGTATAGTGTTTCCCAGCTCTTCAATTTCGCTGACATACTGACTGATATTGTCAGCCAGCCCTGTGAACTCGAAGGGTAGTCTTGGTGCGTTCGCGAGCCGTAACGTCACGCGGCCAGCAACCTGCGAGAGTGCCACGCCGTACACCAAACCGGGGTCAACAAAGCGTGTGTAATGTTCGTAGGTGTCATACAGCGTGTGATAGCTGCCACCTGCTGCCTCGCCACCGAATCCGATATTCAGTGAAGCAATTCCGAGATGTTGTAGAAATGGCGAATAATCCGAACCCGACCCCAGTGGACTGATGCGCAGGTCTGCCCGGGATTTCAATTCACCGCGGGCTTTGTCATTACCCGTCACTTCTATTCGCGCGCGGCGACGCTCTGCTACCGACACACCAGTTTGCGGATCATTGACGTCGCGCATGATCTCGTTCGCCATCTTCTCCAGGACATGGCTACCGCCGATATTGACGAACCCTCTGCTGTTACCATCTGTATTGATATAGGCCACGGCACGTTCATCAAGCAATGCGGCATGGTCTTCGACCCATTCCGTTGAGCCAATCAACCCCTCTTCCTCAGCATCCCAGGCAGCATAGACCACAGTGCGCTTCGGACCATTGCCAGCGGCGGCCAGTTGTCCCAATGCTTTGGCTTCCGCCATTAATGACACCAATCCCGAAATCGGATCAGCCGCGCCGTGATTCCACCCGTCGTGATGGTTTCCGCGAATCACCCACTGGTCCGGATATTCAGAACCTTCGAGTGTGGCGATCACGTTATACGCGCGCACCATATCCCAGTTGAATTCCAGTTTCATGCGTACGCGAGCCGGTCCAGGCCACAGGTGATAAGTGATAGGCAATCCACCGCGCCATGCCTCCGGTACTACTTCACCACCCATGGCAGCGAGTAGCGGTTGCGCATCGCGATAAGAAATAGGTAATACCGGGATCTTGGTGATTGTGGGTGCATCGCTACGGGGCAGTCGTTGGGCATCGGCAGTTGCTCCGATAAAAGGAGTTAAAACATCGCCTGGGTAGGTTGGCATATCCATCACTGACCCACGTTGCACGCCGCTTTCGTGCTTGAATGGTCCATCAGGATATGTATCGCCGGCTCCATAGCCATCGTCAGCTGGATCAGAATAGATTATGGTGCCAATGGCTCCCTTTTCAGCAGCTAGCTTGGGTTTAATACCCCGCCACGATCCACCGTAGCGTGAAATTGCAATTTTTCCGGCGACGCTGATACCGTAACGATCCAGAATCTCGTAATCTTCCGGAGTACCATAGTTGACGAATACCAATTCTCCTTCAACTTCACCATCGATGGAAAACGCGTTGTATGGAGGCAGCAGATCATTGATGTTGGAGGTACTCGGGTCCTCCTCCAAAGAATCCTCAGTCAAACCTGCAATAAAACGCGTTGGCGCAACGAGTTCCAGCTCGCGTGTGCGAGGACTGGGAAATAATACTTCGTATTCAACAATATCAGTGGCGTAACCCCATTCGCGAAAACGCGCGGCGACAAATTCCACCACTTCGTGTCCACGCGCCGATCCTACATGATGAGGTTCGCGGGATAACTCTCGCAGCCAGGTATCCAGATCCCTCGTATTGAGGTGGCTGTCGAATTCCGCTTCCAATGCGCGCTGCCTGGCACTGTTTTCGGCATCGAACCCCAGCAGATTGTCCTGCGCATGGGCAGAAGTTATACCGAAGCGTATAGTAGCTGAGAGTGAAAGGGCAGAAACTGTAAGGGCCAATAAGGTAATTTTGAAAAACTGCATGCCACTGTCTCCTGTATATTGCACCTGAAAGAGTATCACAGCGCATAAACATAATAAGAATAAAAGCTTTCCGCCGAGCAAGTCCACTTATCGTAGGTATTCGAGAAAAATCTTAACGTTCGCTTCTGGCCGAAAGCAAAAAACAGGCGGCACTAATAAGCTAATAAATAGTGCATAAATGCTGACAATCTAATCTCTAACCATATTGTCATTTCGTTAGTGATCCGTATCCTCTTTCATTTCTGAATGGTTCATACTCCGAAATTAGGCAGGTTAGGAGTTTACTTGTCAGTACCAAATGGAATACCGGGGGGTCCGCCCACATTCTCCTTTTATATTCCTCAAATACCTCCCCAAATCGCGCCAACTGCTGTAGGTTTAGCCCTGCCCTTCACTATTAAAAACTGGTAACCCTGATTGACCTATCCCAGATACCAACTCGACTGCGGCTGGAATGCACTGTTACCCAGGCGTGAGGCAAATCCATCGCTACAGCATGACATCGAAGTCGACGTTGCCATTGTCGGCGCCGGTTGGACCGGTATCGCCGCCGCCAAACGCTGGCACGAACTAGCGCCGACTGACGCGATCACGCTGCTCGATTCCAGTGAGATTGGCGAGGGTAACCCGGGGCGCAATTCCGGGTTTCTGTTGCAGATTGCGCTGGCCGAAGATGCGAACCCGAAGCAGATAGAACGCATGGCTCAGTGCAATGAACTCAGCGGCGAGACCATGGCGCAGATTGTGGCAGAAGTGCAGCAATCCGGCCATCAAGTAGACCTGCAACGGGCAGGGACCTATCGCGCCGCCGCCAGCAGGATCGGCCTGAAATCCCTGAACAAATACCGGGCTTTTCTGGAGGCGGCCAGGCTACCTTTTGAAGAACTCAATCGTCATGCCTTGCGTGAAAGACTGGGCTCTGACTTTTATCAACAGGGCCTGTACTCACCGGATTGCTACCTGGCACAACCGGCGGCAGTGATTCGTGCGCTGGCAGCGCAACTGCCGAACGACATCCAGTTGTATGAAAACACCCCGGCGCTTTCGCTGAAAAATGCACCGGGTGGTTGGCGCGTCACCACACCCAACGGTAACGTAACCTGCCGCAAACTGATGCTGGCGAACAACGCCTTCAGCAAGGAGCTTGGCGTCGGCGGGTCTCGGCTGGTAGCCATGTACACCTTTGCCGGACTGACGCCGGTATTAGGTGACGAGCAGCTCGCCGGTCTCGGCACAGACACAAACTGGGGACTGCTGCCAACCCATCGCCTCGGCAGTACCCTGCGCCGCACTGCTGACGGACGCTTGCTCATCCGGTCGATGTACGGCTACGAGAAAGAGCACTCCCAACACCGGATCGAGGCGGAGCTGGCGAAACGAGTGCGCCGGCGGTTTCCGGCACTGGCCAATACCGAATTCGAGCACGTCTGGGGTGGCGCGGTAGGCTTTACCTTAAACGGTGGTGCCCTCTGGGGCGAGGCCAAGCCCGGACTTTTTGTCTCTGCCGGCTGCAACGGCGGCGGCACCGTCAAAGGCACCTTGCTTGGCAGGCTTTTAGTAGACAAAGCCCATGGTATGAACGTGCCAGATGTCCCAAAATTATTCGGCCGCGCCAGCTGGATGCCGCCGGAACCATTACGCACTATCGGTTTTCATATCGCCTCAACGGTAGAAAGCTGGCACGGGCGCCACGAATTGTAAAAAAATAAATCAGCAAAGGAGTATCTTTGGAACCCACTAACTATATCGGACCCTTGTCCCTTGTCCCCGCAACCGTTGCGATCACACTCGCCTTCATAACACGCAATACGGTGTTCTCACTTGCAGTGGCCTGTCTCGCCGGCGTGCTGGTGGCTGGTCAGGGTTTTATAGGTTTTCCCAACTTGTTGGTCGGCGCCCTCGGCAACGAAGGCTTCTCCTGGATATTGCTGCTGGAATTTTTCATCGGCATGTTGATCGCATTCTTCCAGCGCACCGGCGCTATCCTCAATTTCTCCCTGTTCATCGAGCGCCGCCAGATGACCCGCAAGCGCGTGCAACTCATCGCCTGGTTTATGGGCATGTTTGTCTATTTCAGCGACTATTTCAGCCCGCTATTTGTCGGCTCCACCATGCGCGCCCTGTCGGACCGCTTCAAGATCTCCCGGGAAAAACTGGCGTATATCTGCGACTCCACTTCGGCACCGGTGAGCATACTGGTGCCCATCACCGGCTGGGCAGTGTTAGTGGCCGGCTTGATCATCGACATGGGCCCTATCGACAACGCCGGCCAGGCCATGCGGGCCTTCATCTACTCCATACCATTCAATATATACTCGATCCTCGCCGTGGCCATGGTCGGGCTGATCGCCAGCGGCATCCTCCCGGATTTCGGTCCCATGAAAACCGCCGAAGACCGCGCAATGACCGAAGGTAAATTGGTCAGGGATGGCGCCCAGCCGTTAATGGGCGAAGAACTCACCGGTATAGAACCTTACGCAGGCATCCAGACCAACCTATTCTGGAACTTTGTGTTTCCGGTGATAGTCGTAATTGGCTTCGCCATTGGCGCGGTGATACTCGTCAGCAGTGCCATGCCCATGGAAGCCTTCATGCTGGCAGCCATTGTGTCCGCCATCGTCATGCGCCTACAGGGCATACCATTGAGTGAAATCACCGACACCGCCATGCTCGGCATCAAGGGCATCATGCCCGCAGTGGTGATTCTGGCCTTCGCCTATGCCCTGAACGATTTATCCGCCGGGCTTAACACCGCCGACTACATCATCTCCGCCACCGAATCCTGGTTGACGCCGAAAGTGTTGCCTATGCTGGCCTTTCTGATCACTGGCTTCATCGCCTTCTCCACCGGCACTTCCTGGGGCACCTACGCCATCATGATCCCTATCGCCGTGCCACTGGCGTTCGCTTTCTCCGGGGATGAACTGACCACCGTGGTGTACGCCACCATAGCAGCCGTGTCCGGGGGTGGCGTATTCGGTGATCACTGTTCACCCTTGTCGGATACATCTATTCTTGCTTCGACAGGTGCAGCGTCGGACCATATCGATCATGTGAAAACGCAGCTGCCCTATGCGGGATTGATCGGGGTAGTGAGCCTGGTGGTGTATCTGGGGGTGGGGTGGAGTATGTGAAAGCGGAGACAGACCACGTTTAAGCAGGCTCGTCTGCCCGCTTGAACGTGGTCTGTCTCCATTTTTCTAGTTAAACTCAAACCGGAACGATATCCGAACGCCTGGAGCATCTACTGGGACTCCATTTATCGTTTTTGGTCTATACTCAAAATCAACGATAGCATCCAAGCAAGCATTATCAAAAACTCCGCGGGGATCTGATTCCACAATAACCGGATCACTCACCTCTCCATCTGCTGTTACGGTGAACTCAACCTCACAAGAACCTTCAATATTTCTGTTAGCTGCACGGCTTGGGTAAGAAGCAGGTGCTCTACGCACTAATTCTTCTTGAACGACTATATCGACTTCCTGAGAATCGACAATGGCTTGAGAATCTTCGGCTGGTTCGTCAATTTCGGTTTCAAGGGTTTCACTATCTTCGGCCACTCCAACTTCAAGGGTTTCACTATCTTCGGTAGTTTCAACTTCGAAGTTTTCGATAACTTCGGTCACCTCGCTCAACGCGGTTAGCTCACTCATCAATTGATTCCGTTGGAATTGTAAATCCCTTACTTGCCTTTGTGCATCTTCAAGGTCTTGTTGGTATTGCTCCAGTCTCGCGCTCGCTTCAGCTCTTTGGCCAGATAACTCCTGCCGAACTCCAATCAATTCTTCTTCCCCAAGTAAGGCTTGTTGTAAAGCTTGTTGAGTTTCTTCCGACTGGGATTGATTTTCCTCCAGCTGTGCTCTGGATTCATTTAGCTGTCGCTGAGTCCTCTCCAGCTGTGCCTGGGATTCCTCTAGTTGTCCTTGAGTTCCCTCCAGCTGTGTTTGAGATTCTTCCAGAGAACGCTGGGTAGCAATTGCTAATAGCTCTGCACTTCGTAGTTCTAGTGTCAGAGAAGCAATTGTTTTGGTTGCCGTTTCTACGCTTGCTAATTCATCACCTGTCTGTTGGGGTATCGAAGTTTGTACAGCAGAAGGGACAAATTGTGTTGCACTGGTTGTAAATAGTTCTCTTACACTGATGTATATCAACAACAATAAGACAACCAGGATAAGTAGAGCCAGAAATGATAAACCCCTTTTTAGGGATAACAGGGTAACTTCAAGGGAGGCGATATTGCCTTCTAAGTTAGAATGTTCAGATATGACCATCAGGTTTACCTCCAAGCCAATACCCATTTATTTAACAAGGTTTTGGTTTCAATATAAATGAATTATTTTACCTCGTGCATTCAATCAAAATTTATTCTGCTACTAAGACAGGTGGTTCGTCGAATAAAGTCTCTATCTTGTCAAATCTGAAAACTCTTTTGTCTTTAGATGTGCGAGGGAACTTTTTCTCTATGGCATCATAGAGTTATATTTTCTCGTTCGTTTTCGCTTGCATGTAAACTGTGTATCGGGACATCTACAACCAATATCCGTGCGCATTGGCCCTAATCGCTGTTAGTCACTTCCATTTAGGAGTTATAACTGAATCTGGTGTTTAAGTATTTGAAAAAAAGCGGCGTATCTGGTTGATTGGTTATCACCAAACAATCAAGCAACCAAAAGGATACGCCACTGTGAGCAAGAATAACGTTATTGAACTTGAAGGTCGAGATACGAGAGTTGATCCGTTGACTGAACTACTGCTGGAGGGCGCACAGAAACTGGTTTACCAGGCCGTCCAGGCTGAGCTGTATGCCTGCCTCGAACAGTATTCTGATCGTCGCACGGAAGATGGCCACGCGGGAGTGGTTCGCAATGGCTATCAGCCTGAGCGAGAGATTCAAACCGGTATCGGACCGGTAACCGTGAAGATCCCCAAGGTCCGGGCCAAAACCGGTGAGCCAGTAACATTCCAGTCAGCGCTAGTACCGCTGTATGTCCGTAAAACCAAATCCCTGGAAGCAGCACTGCCCTGGTTGTATCTGAAGGGCATATCCACCGCAGAAATGGGTGCCGCCCTGGAAGTACTGGTCGGGCCGAATGCCAAAGGCTTGTCAGCGAGCACCGTTTCCCGCTTAAAACAGACCTGGGCGCAGGAATACCGGACCTGGTCAGAAGAACGACTGGACAAGGACCAGTGGGCCTATATTTGGGCTGACGGTGTCTACAGCGGACTGAGAGCCAAACAGGCAAAACTGTGTGCTCTGGTAATCATTGGTGTTAACGAGCGCGGGGAGAAGCACTTTCTGGCCATCGAGGATGGTGTACGAGAGTCGACACAGAGTTGGCGCGAGGTGTTGTTGGACCTGAAATCCCGCGGGATGAATGCACCCAAGCTGGCGATCGGTGATGGCGCCATGGGGTTCTGGGCGGCCTTGGAAGAAGTGTATTCCACAACGCGTCAGCAACGCTGCTGGATGCACAAGACCATGAATGTGCTGAATTGCCTTCCAAAGTCTACGCAGCCAAAGGCCAAGGCGGCACTGCATGCCATTTGGCAGGCAGGAACAAAGCCTGAAGCTGAGAATGCATTCGATCTGTTTGTAGAGACGTACGATGCCAAGTACCCGAAAGCCACACTCTGTTTACAGAAGGACCGTGAGGAACGCATGGCCTTCTATGATTTCCCGGCAAAGCATTGGCAGAGTATCCGCACCAGCAACCCGATTGAATCGACCTTTGGTACTATCCGGCATCGAATCAAGCGTTCAAAGAGCTGCCTGTCTAGAGACGGTATGCTGCACATGATGTTCAAGTTGGGCATGTGTGCAGAGAAAAAATGGCGCCGCTTACGCGGCTTCAATTATCTGGCAAAGGTCATAACAGGAATCAAATTTAGAGATGGAATCGAGGTGAAAGCAGTTGACCAGGTTGCCGCTTGATTCAGGTACTGAAACACTACTTTTGACAATAACTCTCCATTTAGTTCCGATAGGCTAAATGTCATAGGAAAATGAATAACATACCTGTCATCACCTTGAACATTTTTAATACTATCTTTAAACAAAGCGTACTCTTTAGCCTTGAGTCTGTCTATCTCCTTTACAGCCGGGGATATTGACAAGTTACTGATTCGTATTGATAAAAAATCTTCGTCAAACCAACCTGTATCCTCACTGCCTTTTTTCAAAACGTAAACGTACGCGCTAGAAAAAATCGATAATTTTCCGCTGACACCACATCTCGACCAAGATTTCACAAAATGCAAACGGCCGTGTGAGGTGCATCGGCTTAAACTTCCGCATACCCCGCTCGCTTACTCTTGTTGGCTGATTCGATAGCTCGATACAATTGTTTGCATATTGAGATGCAGCGTAGATTGATTCAAGTATCAGCTCGCGATGAGTCACTCCAGAACTTCTCAATTTGTTGGTCACAATCTTTCGTGGCTCGCCTTTATGAACTCTCAATAACCGCTTGAAAAAAAGTAGGGGACTTTAACAAATTAAGGATAAATGATGACAATCTAATCTCTAGCCCCATTGTTATTTTTTTCGTGCCCCCTATCTTCCGCCCGTTCTAGGCATGCCCTCTGCTGCTTCCTCAGTCTGTCCCGTGAGTTTTGCAGCTTGACTTTGTGCGCAGGCTCATTGAGATTGATTCCTGATCTGTACAATAAAAAACACGCTAGATTCATTCCATCCACCACTTTGCGGGGGGGCAAAATGAGCAGTGAAAACTTCAATCATCCGCAGGATGCTTCTGCCCCCACAGAGAATAGACAGGAATAAACTGGACAGGAATAAACTGGACACCCACAAATTTGAGCCTCCCAAATGCTTGGGCTGACCAAACTAATTGGACTTGATGCCAAACTCGGCAATAGATATCTGCTATGATGCGCGCCCGGCATTATCAGGCAATCCCCATGAATTCCGCCCCATTCGTAACACTCCCCCTGCGCTCCGAGCTTCTGGCTAGTATCGAGACGCTCGCCTATGATGCGATGACACCAGTGCAGGCACAAACGCTGCCACATCTACTCAGGAACCAGGATCTGCTAGCGCAGGCCAGGACCGGCAGCGGCAAAACGGCAGCATTTGCAATCGGTCTGCTCAACAAGCTCGATGCACTGTCCTATTGCACCCAGGCACTTGTGTTGTGTCCCACCCGGGAATTGGCGGAACAAGTGGCGGCAGAAATTCGCAGGCTCGCCAGCACTATTCCCAATATCAAGTTGCTTACTCTCTGTGGTGGAAAACCTATGGGTCCGCAACTGGTTTCACTGCAGCGCGACCCACACATCGTGGTGGGAACGCCAGGGCGCATTCTGAAACATCTCGAGAAGCAGACTTTGCATCTTGATTCCGTGCAGACGCTGGTGCTGGATGAGGCCGACCGCATGCTGGACATGGGCTTCCATGACGACATCATACAGATCATCGGCAAGACACCTGGCTCGCGGCAGACGCTGCTGTTCTCGGCGACCTATCCTGATGGCATCAAGGAAATCAGCCACCGGGTGCAGCGCGATCCTGTTGATATTCGTGTTGAGGTCAGTCACCACAGCCCAGACATTGATCAGGTTTTCTTCCAGGTGGAAAATGCTGAGCGGATAGAGACGCTGTTTAAGGTGATAGGGCACTATCGGCCTGAGTCGAGTCTGGTTTTCTGTAATACCAAACAGCGCTGCCAGGAACTGGCGAGTGAATTACGTCAGCATGATTTGCATGCACTGGCCCTGCATGGCGACCTTGAGCAGTTCGAGCGTGACCAGGTCCTGACCCAGTTCGCCGGCAAGAGCAGTTCGATTCTCATCGCCACCGATGTCGCCGCCCGCGGAATTGATGTGAAGGAGCTGGCCGCGGTAATTAATTTCGAGCTCAGTCGCGACCCGGAAGTGCACATCCATCGAATTGGGCGCACGGCTCGAGCCGGCAGTAAGGGGCTCGCCGTGAGTCTGTTCACCGCCTCGGAACGGCGGCGGCTACAAGCTATTGAAGAATACCAGGGTTCGGCCGCAACCCTCACCGAAGTGGCGATCCTGAGCGAACAGACAAACTTCAAACTCTATCCGCCCATGGTCACGCTGTTGGTGAACGGTGGGCGCAAGGAGAAGGTCAGAGCAGGAGATTTACTGGGTGCACTGACGGCGAGTGGGGAAATTACTGGTGACCAGATTGGCAAGATTACCCTGTTTGATAAAGTCGCCTATGTTGCCGTCCAGCAGAAGAAGGCGAAGCAGGCATTAGAGATTCTTGCTCACGGCAAGATCAAGGGAAGGAAGTTCAAGGTGCGGCTGCTGTGAAAGCCCAGGGTCAGGTCTCCATCTGCAACTTGAGGCGTAGTCTGTGTGCAATCGGAGACCTGACCCCGTGCTGGTAATCCTAATCGTCGCTGATTGCTTCTACTACTAATGGATTGAATACCACCAGTCGCGGACTGATTGCATCGATGTTTTCGAAATGATCGTGCTCCCATGCTTCGCCTAAATCTTCAATATTGTCTGCACATCGATAGAGAAACGAGGCCAACTCGCGTAACGTATTTGGGTCGGCAACTAGTGTGGATTCACTGAGCAAAACTAGTTCAGATTCATTATCCTGCGCGCGACCATATATTTTCATGCAGTGTCCAGTTTCCAATAGATATTAATAACTCGAAGTTTACCTGCTTTTCTCAAAAAGTACTGCCCGCATAATCGGGATAGGGAGGCGCCTCACGACACCTCTCCTCCCACATCACCGGGCATACGGATCACGTACCACGGCGATTCAAATCGTATACCGTTCATCACGCCGCCAGCTGCGGCAA
>JAQBSZ010000077.1 GCA_027623555.1 Pseudomonadota bacterium
AACACAAATCGTGAAATGGGGTGAAGTGGTACTACAAACATGATCAGGGGTACGAAAAGAGTCATTGCCAGGGCCTCCCAGACAGAGAAGCTGTAGGCTGCCCAACTGGTCGGGGTGCGCGAGAGATGGTGAATGCGATGCACCCGCCTGAACAACCACTGTTGATGCATCAACCTGTGCGCCCAATAAAAATAAGCATCATGCAGCACAAGCAACATCGGAATCGTGGCTATTAGATATGTCAGACCATACAGACTCACGTCCATATACAGGCGCGTCCATCCGAGTTCAATCATCTCGATTGTGAATACAGCCACGCTGGCATAAACCATCACGGTTACAAGTGAGTGGAATAGCTCGCGCTGGATATCCGCCTTATTCGCTCGTCGCGGCTGGATTCGCCGCCGCACGGAAAAAGGCCGGTACGCTACCAGTAGAATAAAGGTGACCAGCCCCACGCCAATAAGGTAACGCGCCAGATCCATCAAAAAAGCTTGAACCCAGCGGTTGATGCCAAACGATAATAGGGTGATCCAATCCGCCCCTTGCTCAATTAGTTCATTCACATGCTTTCTCCGGTTTTGAAGATAGCCTTGATTAGAACGGTTTGAGAGTGTGGCGGTCTTGTCGTTTCCAAAAAATGCTGTGCGTTTTCGAAAACGCACTGATCTGTTCAGAATTGACGGGGGTTCAGGGCTGCAATGCCCGGCGACGAAATTCGCTTGGAGTTATTTGATAGTGGACACGAAAGGCGCGATTGAACGGAGTAATAGAGGCGAAGCCAACGTCCAGGGCAATGCTTAAAATTGGCAGGCGCTCCTCTGTGGGGTCCACCAGGCGTGCGGCTGCCTCTTGCAAACGGTAGCGATTGAGATAATCCCGAAAATTGCGGAACCCCAGATGTTGATTGATCAGCCGACGCAGCACATGTTCAGGCACCTTCAGTTCTCGGGCCAAAGCACCAATACTGAGGTCGGCCCGTCGATAGCCTTTATCAGTTTCGATGACTCGTTCCAGCTCTCGCAACCATTCACGTTCACTGTGGCTAACCCGAATTTCCGAGAGTGATGCCTCTGTGCTTGCCACAGGCCTCTCAGCGTTTGATACAAGTATCGGTGTCGTTATCGGTTCCGATGACTGACGAAAAGTCACAAACAAATCGTGTGGATTCACAATCAGAAACCAAGCGGCCACTAGCAGCAGCATTATGGCCAAACCTATACCATTGGCAGCTTCTAATTGTTCGACAGCAAGAGCCCCACCCAGAAATAATTCCACCAGAATTACAACTAGCATGTACATACCAGACAATCCAAGCAACAGCCGCCGCAGAACTCGCCGGGACTCGACAAGGTCGTGCTGCCATTGTCTTACAATTGCCCACACCGCGAGCACCATGAAACTAATACGCAAGGCGTAGGAAAAATAGAACAAAGGCAGGTACATCCAGTGGTTGGTCGCCTGCAATTCCAACATGCCATAGAAAAAAAACGAGGGAATCAAGAACAGCAATAGTAAAATCCAGCGCAGGCTATTAATCTTTCGACCTTCTGCATCCCAGTCATCGAAAATGCAATCGCTAAACAACCAAAATACAGCTGGCACTGAGATAGCCAACCCCACCAAAGGAATTTTTATCCACGTCACATTACTGAACAGGGGGACAATGACATAGGCTGCCAGACCCAGACAGAGTGCAAGTAGCAAACGTGCTGCTAGTAGCGGCCTGTAATACAGAACAGTACGCAGCATCACCAGCAGCAAGCAGGAAAACGCTATCCCGCGTGTAAAGTAGATAAGCTCGGTCATCTCTGAATCGTATTGCCTAATGTGCTTAATATCACTTATAGCTACCTTGAAGACGGGCTTGCGCTAGAATTCATGGATTAACTGCTGCTAATAGTGAGAGTAGGGGACACTGATAACTTTATAACTTAGCGGGTTTTCTCGGTTGGAAGTTGCTCTTAAGTTATAAAGTTATCAGTGTCCCCTACTTTCCCCCTTCGCTGGACATCCAGCCACCGCTGATCATATAGGCGACACCGGCACCGTTCGCATTGCTCGCGGGCTTGTAGACGTCCAGCACCATGGCCATACCATCCTTGTGGCCGTAAACCACATCGCGAATGGTTTCCGCAAAGGCCGGCGTAGTTAACAGGCTGCAGAGCAGGGCTATATATAGGGGCAATAGGCGGGTGGCATTGAACAGACGCATGGAGGGCTCCGGTTGAGTGAAGAATCTGGGTCGATTCCCATTGCTGCTGAGACTAGCGGGAGGGATGGGCTGCGTCAATGCGGGGCAGTAGTGCCTTAAATATTGATCTGCGCCCGTGCTTTCAGCTTTTTTGCTTGTCACAATGGGCCATTGGGTAAGGAAGAGGTGTTAGACCGACCGTCATGCCAACACGGATTTTACACATTTCGGATCTGCATTTCGGACCGCCATTCCTGCCAGCGGTTGCGGAGGCCCTGGTGCGGACGGTTCCGGCATTAGCCCCGGATGTTATCGTGGTCAGCGGCGATATTACGCAGCGCGCCAAGCGGGAGCAGTTCGAGGAGGCCAGGCGCTTCTTTGACCGCCTGTCGGATTACCCGCTGCTGGTGATTCCGGGCAATCACGACGTGCCATTGTGGCGTATCTTCGAGCGCCTGTTCAAACCCCACGCGCTCTACTGTGAAATCCTCAATCCCGATCTCAACCCGGTGTTGTGCATCGGCAATGTCGCACTGGTAGGCCTCGACTCCACCGCGCCGCGACGGGCCATCTCCAACGGCAGGCTCGATCTGTATCAACTCGAGCATTGCGCAGAGGTTTTCGCGGCGGTGCCGAAGGACCTGGTGCGGATGGTAGTGACCCATCATCAATTCGTGCCGGGTCATGACCGCGTGTTTGATATTGCCATGCCAAAAGCCAGACGCGCGATCAACTGCTTCGTGGCGCAACGGGTCGAGATGATTCTGGGAGGCCACCTGCACCGGTCCTATATTGGCAGTTCACTGGACTTCTTTCCGGGTCATCACCGCGATCGTGGCGTCATCATCGTGCAATGTGGCACGACCACGTCCAATCGCGGCAAGGGGCGCGAACGCGAGGAGAATACCTTCAATCTGATAGAGGCAGACAAGCAGACCCTGACGGTGACCCACTACTTGTATTATGAAACGATGGGTACGTTCGCGCCGCTGAGTAAACACACTTTCCCCCGCCCGGGGCGTTCGCTCGTTTCCGGTGAAGCGGGTGCAGGAGCGAAGCTGTCATGACAACTCGCGCAGCAGATAAACGCAGCACAAGAAAGCTGGTAATTTTGGCCATCGTAGTTCTGATCCTGGCCACCCTGGCCTGGTATGTAAGGAATTTTGCGTCACTGGATTATCTCGTGATGCAGGAGAGTCGCTTGCGCAACTTCATAGCACTCAATCCATGGCAAGCCTTCTTTTATGGTTTCATTATATATACCCTGGTAGCACTGGTGCCTGGCACCGGAGGCAAGGCTATCGTCTTCGGCTGGTTGCTCGGTTTTTGGCAGGCGCTATTCATCGTAACAGTGGGCCTGACGATTGCGGCGATGGCAATATTCTCTCTCAGTCGTTATTTGTTCCAGGCGAGTATCGAGCGCCGCTACGGCGCTTTCCTCGCCCTGATGAACCAGCACATCGAGAAGGAGGGCGCGTTTTACCTGCTCACGCTGCGCATGGCTCATGCGCCATACTCGATTGTCAATCCAGTGAGCGGCGCGAGTCGTGTGCGTGCCTGGATATTTTTCTGGACTACCGTGGTGGGCTTGCTGCCCGCCAACGCCATCTGGACCTATGTGGGAATTCGGTTACCCTCCCTCAGCGAACTCGCCACGCTAGGCGCCAATGCATTCATCGACCTGCCACTGCTCGTGGCACTGGTAACCTGCGCCATCCTGCCGCTGCTGATACGCTGGCTGGTAGGCCGGTTTGGCATTCCTGCTACCCACGAACCCTCCAGAAGACCAACCAAAGAGGCCAGCCCATGATACCTGCTCCAGACCCCGCGCTATATTGGACTCTCGGCGCTCTCTTTGCCGCCCTCATCGTCGGTTCGATAGCACGCTTTATCGCACTGCGTAACGCGACGCAGGAGCGCCGGCAGCAACGTCTCGCCAGTCTGCGCACGTGGTGGATGCTCGCCATCTTCATGAGCACAGGGCTGCTGCTTGGCCGCCTCGGCATCTGCCTGTTGTTGGGTGCTGCGAGCTGCATAGCCTGGTTCGAATTAACGCGCATGTTCGGCGCACGTGCCGAAGACAGGCTCGCGATCCAGGTCGGTTATGGACTCATTGTTATCAACTACCTGCTGATCCTGTTTGAGGCGACTTCGTTGTATGTGGCTTTTCTCCCGCTGGCTGCAAGCATTGCGTTCGCCGTCTCGCTGCTGATCCAGGATGTGCCGAAGGGCTATATACGCTCGACAGGCGCGTTGCTCTGGGGCATGTTGTTTCTCGGCTACGGGGTGTCCCATGCTGCTTACCTGCTAACGCTCTCCGAAATTGCAGCCGGACCGCTAGGCGTGGCGGGCTGGTTTTTGTTTCTGGTCATCCTTACCGAATGTGACGATATCTTCCAGGCTATAGTCGGCCGTCTCTTCGGCAGCCATAATCGGCACCGTATATCACCTGTTATTTCACCGAACAAGACATGGGAGGGTTTCTTCGGGGGGATGCTGGTCATCGTGATACTCGCGCCCATAATCGCGCCGTGGCTGACTACCCTCGGCACGCAACCGGGTCCGTTCGCGCTCACGGCATCGCTGCAGCCGTTTGTCGCGCCGATCCTGGCGGCACTACTCATCTCCTGTGCCGGTTTCTTCGGTGATATCAATATGTCAGCGATCAAACGCGATTCCGGCGTGAAGGACAGCAGCAAGCTGTTGCCTGGCATGGGCGGTGTCATCGACCGTGTCGACAGCCTCACGATGACAGCCCCAGTGTTTGTGTATTTCCTGATCTGGTGGCTGCCATGAGCGGACCCCAGTCACCAGAGGCATTTGTTTCCACACGCTTATTTACTATTCCTAACATTCTCTGCATGATCAGGCTGGCTGGCTCATTCGTCCTCGTCGGGTTTGCCTGGCTGGAACAGAACACAGTCTTCCTCTGGCTCTTCCTCTTCCTCGCCATGACAGACTGGGTCGATGGCAAGATCGCCATACTGTTTAATCAGCGTTCGGTCTATGGCGCGCGCCTCGACAGCTGGGCCGATGCTGCGCTGTATGCCGCGCTCCTCATCGGGGCGTTCATGCTGTACGGCCCGACACTCCGCGCGGAAGTGTTCTGGTTCCTCGCTCCCCTTGCGACCTATCTGATATCTACTGCTGCCGGTTTCTGGAAATACGGGCGCTGGCCGAGCTATCACACGCGCGCGGCGAAGACCTGCTGGTTTCTGATCATGGTCGGCACCGTCGGCTTGTTCACTGACTGGTCCCTGTGGCCACTGCGCTTCGCTCTCGCCGTCACCGCTCTCACCAATGTCGAGGCGCTGGGTATAACCCTCATCTCCCCGGTCTGGCGTGCCGACGTCACCTCTATCTACCATGCCTGGCGGGATAATCGCGGATAGTGGGGACATCCTTCATTTCGCCTCAGGAAAAGGTATTTCTACCCAGGGTTGCTATTACCTTGACAGTACTTGGGCCCGGGTTTACTTTGGGCTGAGAGTAGGGGACACTGATAAC
>JAQBSZ010000078.1 GCA_027623555.1 Pseudomonadota bacterium
GCGGGTTTTCTCGGTTGGAAGTTGCTCTTAAGTTATAAAGTTATCAGTGTCCCCTACTTTCCCCGCCCGTAAATCGCTTCTTCATGGGTTTCTCCTAATGGGCGAAACCTTAACATTGTAAATGGTCCAATTATGAAGGGGCTATCCACTTGCGGGCGAGCACAGCCTCCGTGCTCACCTTCGGCGCGACGAGTGTTATGTCGGCGAAGATATTGCTGCCGCCACACAGTGTGATGATGTCGTTGATCAGTTCATTGCCCCCGGCCGAGATCAGGGGGTCATCCCATACCTGGTAGAACACGCTCACCGGTGCCGCACCCTGGTACTGTTCCGCCAGCGCCGCCAGCGTCTCGCGAAACTCGGCTGCAGCGCGATCCCCTGTGGTCTGTGTACCGGTGAGCACGGCAAGGCGCTCGAGATGGGACGGGATTGACTCCAACCGCTAAGCTAGGAAAATCGGGCTAAGTCCATATCTATACTGATCAAGGAACCATGATCAGAGGGGTCAGCGCACCACACTGGACAGTAGTAGGATCACAGGGGACACTAAATAAAATGATAAATTGACGGTGATTCGTCGGACTAACTCACTAGCACTCTTAGTTTATTGCTACTGTTATCGTTACCATTTTATTATCTTATGAGTGTCCCCTATCGGTTCCTATCGGTTTTTTTCTACTAGCTCACTTTTTTGGCACTCTGACAATCAGGCCTTCTTCCTGTTGCTCATGGTATATCCCAAATTCATCCACAGGTTTGGGCAAGTCAAAGCTTCTCGAGAACTGACTCCTGCTAGAGATTCTAGATAAGGAACTATTGTTTCTATCAGTGGCATTACGCGTGAGTGTTCCCCTGATTGTTAGTAGATTCGCTTCCAGATCTGTGCTGATTTCCACATTATGTTCTGGTGGAGACTGGATATAAATCTGATACTCACTTTCTGTTTCAGTAAGATTGAGTGACGGTGTTCCCGCGCCGAAACTCAATCCTCCATATTGCATCAATCCTGGCGTAGAAAATGAATTCAGAAGCAAATCCATTTGCTGCTGCATTTGGCGCATACTCGAAAATGGGTCGCGGCTTAAGAATTGACCAGCCCAAGCATTCGGGTCTGTCGGACTAAGATTCGAGTTAAAATCATTCAAATTTTTTTCTATACGCTCTTCTAAACTGGCTGGAATCGTAGATTGGTTGCTTTGTATGTTTTCAAATTTTTTACTCATTTCCCACAAATAGAAAGCTTCAATCAGAAGACCTGCAAAGCAAGCGAGTGAAAAAACAACAAGCAGCCTAAATCTGAATTCAGATTTCATTTCATTCACCTCCATTATCAATGGTCTGAAACTACAGATCCTATGGGATTTCAGACGGCAATTAGAGTCAACTTTCAAGTTAAATAGGGGTTTAAATTCTGGAATTCAAGATGAGAAAGAGCAGTTTATTTTGATTAAGCAGGAATGTTTAGAAGTCGATTGCCCTGACACCCTTTTAGTGGGTTAAAGTAGTAGGTGAAAAACCAATATCCATAGCACACTCCATAGCATACTTTGATTTCAGAGTTTTAACTCGTTGATTCTATTAATGAATAGTACGCACAGTCTATTTAAAATCCTTCGCGGTGGTTCTATTCACTCGTGCATCCTTGTACTCGGGCTACACCCGGCTTGCGGTTGTGCATTGTGCTTCTGGCAATTTTGTCCGCTTCCGGGCACCATTTCTCTTTAGTGCAATTTCTCAGTTTCAAGCAAACAGTTAAGTTGTTAATTTATCAGTATCGCTACTAGCGTCTGCAGCAGTAGTTTGAAGGACTCAAAACCTGAATGATCAATCTCCCAAAAGATAAAAGGTCGTCTACCAAATCTGTCACTGCAGGTTTTATTGAGGATGTGATAGGGCGTCTCGCTGTTGGGCGTAAGGTACATCGCAAACTGCCGCATGGCGGCGTTCTGCATATTGAGGGACATCTCCCATTTCTGATCGTCCATCGTGCGGCTCGTGATGCTGTTGTTGGAACTGGCAAGCTGATCGTTAACGAGACAGCTTATATCGCAGTGAAGTCTGAATTCCGTGGCTTACGGCGACTGATCTCTGCAATCGTCAGGCAACAGCATCAGGTATTCGGTGCATTCCTGCTGGTCGAGGTTTGGACGGGCCCGCACCAAGAAGGGGAGAGTGATGCGCTGATAGAAGTGGTCGACAAACGCCAGGCTATTCGCGTGCATGTGCCAAGCGGCTATCGCGGGCATTTTGCCAAGATCCTCCAGCAGGCATTGAGCCGACTAGACGGGCCCCGAAAGACAACTGTAACTGTGGATCGAGGACACAAACGTGTCCGTTCGATGGCGCCACCATTGGCCGACGCAAACAGCGGACTCAAGGTCACTTCTGTCGGTATTGAAATTGCGCCAACCTGGAGCGATCCGCAAGGCGGGAACGTCTACCCGAAGGAGTTGCGAGAACTAATTCGAGGGTTCACAAATGCATTGAGAGTCGCACTCTACGAATTTGCCTGCCACCACACACAGCAGTGCCCGATTGACTTCCAGGTGCTCGGACGCTCGGCGCTGTCCAAATTGGTTTGGCGCGTGGATGAAGAGATTGCTTCGGTGGCAGACAGTTTTGATTTCTTACTTCAGGTGACTCCGGTGAATGCCTACGCCGCGTGGCTTGAGTTTCAGCGCAATCGGTGCAAGGTGACGCCGTTGCTGCACTATCGGCCTTTTCCGGTTGACCCTATTGTCTTGAAGCGCCGCCTGTACGCAATTGGTGTGGAGCGTATCGATGATCCTGCGATTAGCGAATTGTTTCGCGAAAAAGTCATGGAGCTCGATCGCGAAATTAGCTTGGTAGGGGAAATAGAATCATCAATTTTCCTGCATGGCAGCCTCCAGTTGTTTGGCCCGGTGGATGCAGCAATGCAAGATCTTGCGTTACGAATTTTGGCCAGGTTACCCCGACGATCGAGAGATGACTCTCGTGCGGGCTACATTGATGCGGAAGCTTTTGCCGCCCGAGCACTGGACGAGATTGCCTATTATAAGGAGCAAGATCCCAAGGTGGCAGCAACGGTGCAGGTCAGACGCGACATTTCCAGCGGACTTATGGTCTCCAGCGGTAATCTGCTGATTGGCCACGAAACCCGCATTCCAGCTGCCCGTGCTGAGGCCTTGCTACAGCATGAAATAGGAACACATATGTTGACCTATCACAATGGCCGCGCCCAGCCATTGCGCCAGCTATACAGTGGGCTTGCTGGATACGATGAGTTGCAGGAAGGCTTGGCAGTTTTCGCTGAATATTTGACCGGCGGCTTGAGTCGTCCGCGGTTACGACTGCTGGCGGCTCGAGTAGTAGGGGCTGCGATGATGATCAAGGGAGCGGGGTTTGTTGAGGTTTTCAATACCTTGCATCACGATCACGGATTTTCGCAGCGCATTGCATTCAACATTACTATCCGTCTATACCGTGGTGGTGGCTTGACCAAAGATGCCGTGTATTTAAATGGGCTCGGTCAGGTCATCACCTTCCTGCAAAGCGGCGGGCAACTCGAATCATTGCTGATTGGCAAGCTGGCATTGAAGCACGCTGCCATCATGCGTGAATTGAGATTGCGTGACGTCGTGCGGTCACCACGACTTCTGCCGCGTTATCTGACACTGCCGGGAGCCGAGGAACGTTTACTCGAAGTTACATCGGGCAAAATGCTGGAAGATCTGTTGAGCTAGCAGATGAACAGCTAACGGAGACAGACTGCGTTTTTTGATGATTTCCTTGCTATCAAATATCACGTACTAAAACGTAGTCTGTCCCCGAATCAATACAGTGGCCAGAAAATCGGCAGGAAAATAGCAACCACTAGAAAGACGACCAGAGTCAAAGGAACACCAACTTTCAAGTAATCAACAAAGCGGTAACCACCCGGCCCCATGACTAAGATGTTTGCCGGATGAGAGATCGGGCTGGTGAAGCTGGCGGAAGACGCAATGGCGACTGCCATCATGGCAGAATGCGGAGAAATGCCGAGTTCGGCAGAGGCGGATAACACAATAGGCGCCATCAGCAACACCAGCGCAGCGGTCGGGACAATCATCGTTGCCAGCGCGGTTACTCCGTACAACCCGGCAATTACCGGCCAGGGGCCATAGCCACCGAGGAAGAGCATGATCTCAGAGGCGATCCACTCGGCGGCACCGCTATCCTGCATGGCAACACCCAATGGCAACATCCCGGCAATTAGAAAAATAGCCCGCCAATCGATGGCCCGATAAGCCTCCCCCATGGTCAGACAGCGTGTGAGCAGCATCAGCGTTGAGGTAACGATCGCTGCGATATAGATTGGTAACCAGCCGGCAATCACTGAGACTACCATGCCCAGCAGAAGAACTCCCGCCAGGGGCGCCTTGCTTGCATCCACAATCGTCGCTTTCAATGGGGTGAGCACAATGAAATCAGGGTCATTGTTCAATGCGACCAGTTTTTCACGCGGCCCAACCAGAAGTAGCGCGTCTCCCAGTTTTAATTCGGTACGTCCGAGATCGGAACGTTGCGGCTGGCCACCACGCCAGATTGCCATCAGCTCTATATCAAAGCGCTTGCGCAGATCCAGGTCTTCCGCGGTTTTTCCGGCAAGCGTCGAGTGAGGATCAAGAGTGGCTTCCACCATTTGCAGGCGATCCGATTCGAATATCCAGGTATCAGGTGATGCGTCGGTGATGACCTCCAACTCTTGCAAACCGCGCAGCACATCCAGATCCTCCGCTCTGCCCTCAATAAGCAGCAGGTCCCCGCCCTCGACTTCCGCGTCAGCTTCGGGCATTGCAATGATTTCACCTTCGCGGAAAATACCCAGCAGACGAAAGTCAAATGCTTGAGCAAGCCGACTCTGATCGATGGTTTTTCCGATGAGTCCGGATTCCTGTGGAACCTGCATGACGAACAGGCGTTCTTCGAGTCGATAGACCTGGCTCAATTCTGTTTCAGTGACACTTACTACGGCGGTGAAATCGTCAGATTTCTCCAGTTGATCAAGGGCTCCAGGTTGACACTGAATGAGCAAATGATCTCCCTCAGCGATTTGGCGCTGCGACAGACGCGTACGGCGGATCTGATCGGCGTGTCTGATTGCCAGTACGTTGGCCTGATAGCGCTCATAAAAATCCTTTCGATTCAGAGTCTCTCCAACAAGTTTGGAGCCCTGGGCGAGCTGTAGTTCACGCAACTCCATCTTCTCGGAGATCAGTTTCTGCAATACCGGCGCCTCTCGTGCCAACTTCAGATCGCTCCATACTCTTAACGCGTCGAACCGGTCCAGCCGTCCCTGCGCATACATCACATCATTGGCCTTCAGCACAGTATTGGGGCTGGGCAAAGTCTCGTTGCGTCCATTGCGTGTCAACGCAATGATCAACAGCCCGGCAGCAGTGCCGAGCCCGCTCTCGATAAGTGTTTTTCCTTCCAGGATCGAATCAGGTGGAACTCGAAGAGCGAAGATGCGTGCCTGCAGTCCATACTCGGATTTCAAATCACGCTGTGTCAGGGGCTCTTTCAAAGGGTCTTGATTGGGTAACAAGTGTCGCCCGACTAAACTAACGAAGGCTGTACCCACCGCAAGGATCAAC
>JAQBSZ010000011.1 GCA_027623555.1 Pseudomonadota bacterium
GAATTCAGCCGCTTTCCAGCAGCAATCAGGCTGTCCCTCGCGCTTAACTACCACATCCACCTCCACCAGACCGAGAGCTATCCGGCCACCCTCCCTGGCAGACTGTAATATTCCCTTTTTATCTTTGTTGTTGAGTGGGTCAGGCTTCGTCAGCTTCGTCAAACAACCCGGTCTGCGGCGGGGCGCGCTCGGGAGGTCGCTGCGCCTGGGAATCTTCTACCAGCTCATTCACGAGCCCGGTGACAGGCCAGTTCATTGGCCCTGGTGACGAGTTCTTCCAGGCACTGAACTACACTGGCAATGACACCCAGTCGAAAAGGACTTCGACTTGCTGCTGCCAGACCCATCGCCCGGCCTCGGTGGACAACAGGCGCACGGACGAGCGCCTCGCTATCAGCGCCACCAGCCCGAGACCACGCTGCTCTACCGGATCGTCGAGCAGCATTACCCCGCGTTCCTCGCCCACCTGGAAGCCGAAGGCAGAGCATTGCCTGACTACGTGCAACAGGAGTTCACTGACTACCTGAAGTGCGGCCGCTTGGAACACGGCTTCCTGCGGGTACGCTGCGAAAGCTGTCACCACGAGAAACTGGTGGCCTTCTCCTGTAAACGCCGTGGCTTCTGCCCCAGCTGCGGTGCCCGCCGCATGGTGGAGAGCGCCGCCCTGCTGGTGGATGAGGTGCTGCCAGCGGTGGTGATAGCTTTTATTCTACCTATACACTCTAAAGCGAGAACTGGTCGAGTGAAGATGAGCGCTGCCGAACTGGCCGAAGCGAAGAAGGCAATCAAGCAATTGCGCCTGCCGATAGCTGATGTGCCAACCAGACGCTTTATGCGCGACAACCGCGGCCCCAAGGTGGACATGCGCGCCACCTTGAGAGCCTCACTGAAAGCAGGCCACGCGATCCCGCTGAGATTCAAGCGCCACCGCCGCCGTCAACTGCCGCTCGTCGTGCTCTGCGACATCTCCGGTTCCATGAACCGCTATTCCAGAATGTTCCTGCATTTCATGCACGCGGTGACGAACGACCGCGACCGCTTCCACACCTTCGTGTTCGCCACCAGGCTCACCAACATCAGCCGCCACCTGCGCCACCGAGATGTGGACGTGGCGCTGGACAATGTGGCGGAGGCGGTGAATGACTGGGCTGGAGGGACAAGGATCGGGACGTGCTTGAAAGAGTTTAATGGCAGGTGGTCACGGCGGGTGCTGGGCCAGGGGGCCATAACATTGATCATATCCGATGGGCTGGACCGGGATGAAGCTGAGGGATTGGGGGAGCAGATGGAGAGGCTTTCCAAGTCGGCCAAGAGGGTGATTTGGCTGAATCCGTTATTGAGGTATGAGGGGTTTGAGGCGCGGGCGATGGGGGGTAGGGCGATGTTGCCTTGGGTGGATGATTTCAGGAGTTGTCATAGTTTGGGGAGTTTGGGGGAGTTGGGAGGGGTGTTGGGCGCCGAGGTGAGAATCAGATTTCCATAGCTACCCCGATCTAATCGAAATTAACTAACTCGCAGGACACTTCGCAGGTAGAGACTTTTCTCAGAACACAATTAAATCAATAGGTTAAATAGCTATTTCTTTAATATAAAAGATAACCAAAGTAATGGAATTCACCCCATTTTAACGAATTGCATGCAAATTCGTCTTTGGGCATGCCGGTAACAGTTTGATTTATTTGTCTATTTCTCCAAGTTCATTGACACACAAACCAATCTATTAGGACGCGCATTCTAGAACTCCCCTTAAGCAGCTTCAAAAATGGGGCTATTCGAAAAAATTCGATGTTGACTGTATATCCATACAGCTACTATATTGCCGGGAAGACTTTGGCTTTATGCTCATTGTTGATCATCAAAATAAATTGGATCCTAATTGTTAATGGCCAAAGTGGATTTCAAAGAGGGATGATGGCCAGTTCGCGTTTCCTCACTGACAAGAATTGGGGAAATTTCAAGATTGCTGGCGGACTGAGACTCAGAAACCGGTTCACCACTTACGAAACTGGACAACCCATCGCTTCGGAGATACCTTTAATCCTTCCTAATACTCTTGGATATTGTAGTCTTCACAATCACCGGCCGGTTGTTGCTGTCATTCACCTGCTTGCCACGAGCCATGCCCGATTCAGCAGGTAAACCAAGCCTGACTGCCTGTGCCTTGCTCAACGTCGCATCACCTGGACGAAAGACTTTCAACTTGCCGGTATAATCTGCGAGATAAAAGGGCAGCCCCAGATTCTCAACCAGGGCGGTGTCAACTTCGGAAAAATATCGATGGTAGAAATCCGCCTTGCCGTGTGTGTGCCAGAATGCGACCACTTCATTCCACAGGTGTTTGGGGACGCGAATACTTACGGCGTCGTCTCCAACCTCCCCGGTCGAATAGTTAAAATAAAAATAGCCCAGATGCCGGAAAATCGCACCCATGTACTCCCGGTCTTGCGCGATGGACAATGGGTTATAAAGATCCGCCGCAGCCTTTACTGCTGACAACTCCGTGACGTACGCTGGCCCGTCAAACAAATTCGGAGATTCACTGGCAATCGCAACAGGAAGTGAATGCAATATCATAAGGCAGAGCGCAACGCGTCGAAGTGGCAACATCAAAAACCTGCAATGCATCTGGTGAATAACTGGAAACTGCAGATCAACAGGCGATCAACATCGACGCCTATTCTAGGAGGCGAGCAGGAATTGAAAATCAATAAAAACTGAGGACACTAGTGCGTTTATGTCATTATGAGTTTTACTGTTAACTGGGTAACAATAAGCTTGGGTTAGGACTTCAAGGCGATTCCGCAGAGGATTTAGATACAAGCAATGGCGCGAGATATTCCACACTTGAATTCGATACGCTTCTTCGAGAGTGCTGCGCGCCATCTGAGCTTTACCAAAGCCGGCGAAGAATTGTTTGTGACTCAGAGCGCGGTCAGTCGCCAGATCCGCTTACTCGAGGAGAAACTCGGCTGCGAATTGTTTGCCAGAAATGGACCTAACCTGCGCCTGACTGCGCATGGCGAAGCGTTTCAGCAGACCGTCGTGTACTCGCTGGATGTCATCAGGCAGGGCGTGGCAAATCTGCGGCGCCAGAGTCAATCTACCCTGACAGTCAGTGTATTACCGAGCTTCGCTGCGAACTGGTTAATACCCCGCATTCCCCAGCTGGACGAACTGGAACCTCCATTGTCCATTCGCCTGCAGTCTTCCTTCGATCTCATCGACTTCAGCTTGCGCACCGATATCGATGTAGCGATCCGTTTGGGAAGAGGCGTCTGGCCGGGGTTGTATACTGCACAATTGACCACAGACAATATGGTGCCAGCCTGTTCACCTCAGCTCGCAGAACAAATCCATTCCATAGAAGATTTTCGCGAGCACACATTGTTGGTGGACAGCACGGTATATGACGAATGGGTTGGATGGTTCAAGCTTGCCAAGGTGCCTTATCTGGCAAAAGACACCAGATATTACGACGACACCCTGACCCAGATTCGCGCGGCATTGCGCGGACAAGGAATCAGTCTGTGCCGCGAGGAATTGATCAGAGAATATTTGCAGTCGGGGGAATTGGTACAATTATTTGATATCGATTACATCTCTGACATGCACTATTATTTCGTCTGCCCGGAGGCGCGAATCAAAGAAGACACAATCAAACGTTTTCACGATTGGTTGCTGCTCGCCAGGTAGTTGAGAGCCAGCAGAGACTTCGTTGTTATGCTGTTCTATCCACAGCATATTCCAGAGAGACAGTGCCGGATTTTTCATACACTCTGCTCTTTATCAGCTGCAGTTTGGTCTGCTCGCTTCGTGATTGCAGGAACGGGACTCCAGAGCCAAGTAATATCGGGATTATGCTAACCTCGACCACATCAACCAGTCCCAGATCGAGCAAGCTGCTAAAGAGTTGACCGCCTCCGAAGAGCCAGATGTTTTTGTCGGCTTCTTTCTGCAATTCTGCGATGGCATTTTTCAGGTCATCCCGAATAATTGTAATGTTCGGATGATCTGCATTTTTCAAAGTCCTGGATACGACTATGGTTCTGCATTCAGACGAAGGGCCACTTCCAGTAATTTCGAATGCCTTGCGCCCCATTACGTAGGTATCGAAGCGATCCATGTATGATTCAAAATCAATATCCGGGTCCATGAGTATCCAATCGTATTCATCGTTTGGGCCAGCGATGTATCCATCGAGGCTCATGGCAACACAGTAGTGAATACTTTTCATATGTTCCTCTTGGTTGACACTGCATTGATTGGATGAAACAACGTGGTGGAGATCGCCCGGGTGACGATACTCAGCACCCGGCTCACCAGCTCCGGGTAGGCGGCAAACAGGAAGCGCAGCGGGAATGGGACCGTCAGCACCCACTGACGGATCGGTCTGACCGGCAGTACTTCGTCCACCAGCAGGGCGGCGCTTTCCACCGTGCGGCGGGCGCCGCAGCTGGGGCAGAAGCCTCTTCGTTTGCAGGAGAAAGCCACCAGCTTTTCATGGTGGCAATTCTCGCAGCGCACTCTCAGAAAGCCGTGCTCCAGCCACCCGCACTTGAGGAAATCGGCAAACTCTTTTTGCACATAGGCAGGTAATGGTCGGCCCGTAGCAGCCTGGGTTTCCAAAAACGCTGGGTAGTGCTTGTGCACCAACTGGTACAGGAGAGTCTGTTCGGGTTGATGGCGCCGGTAACGCGGTTTTGTGGGCGCGAGTTCTGCCGCATCAGTAGTGACTTGACCAAAGGAGTACATACCGGAATCCGTTCCAGGGTATGCGGAGGTAGTTTAGACAAATGTTTGTTATCAGGCGAAATAATCGAAGATATTGGCTATGACCCGGGATGCCTGAAAGCCGCGCAGCAACGCCCGCAGGGTGAGGAATTCAGCTTAGCGTTATATTCGTGGCTCACGACCTGATCCGGATTAATAACCCAAAAAAAGGGGCTCCCATTGGAAGCCCCTAAAGAGAGAAGTATACACGTAGGTATACATCATCGGATCTACAGCTCGAGAGAAACTCGTGCGTAGATCATTCGACCCATTGCGTCGTAAAGCCGCTCTTCAGTACCGCCCAACTCAGAGATGCGCTGGGGTCTTCTGTCGAACAGATTGCGTGAGCCAGCAGTCAAGGTCAGTTCGCTGCCGAATGCTTCCAGGCCTCGGTAGTTATACGCGAAGTCCTCCACATGGGATGCGCGTAACTCGGTAACCGTCTTGGGCACTACACTGGAGTGTAGTCCAGCCAGGAAATTACCCTGAAAGCCATCGTAGCGTAAACTGTGCAGGTAATGGGAAGTCAGGTTGGCGCTGTGGTCACCGTTGACCCAACCTATTCGGAAATTACCCTTGACTCGTGGCATCGGAGGGACCGCACCGGTGCCGTTGTTACGATGACCCACAGCATCATTGACCGGGTCTTTAGCCGAAAGCTGAAAGGAATACTCATCCAGGTAAGTAGCCACCAGGTTCAGGCTAAATGAACCGATATCATTTAGATTGAACATGTCTGGCAACTCAAACTGATAATTGAAGTCCAGGTCGTATGCCTGGACCAACATGTTAGAAGCATTCGAGCTACTCTGAAACACCCGCACGATTTCGGCCAGGTTGTTAGGGTCCCGGACCACGCGCTTGTCAGAGCGCGGATCATTTACCCAGTTAGCCACCTGAGTCAGAGTCGGCTTCTGTCCCGCAGGGACTGCACCAAAGGCTTGCTGGAAGTTGAAGAAATCGTTGGCCAGGATATCCTGCGAGTTCGTTGCCACGATGCGGTCGGTGAAGTCCGTCTCGCTGTAAGTCAGTGACAGTCTCATGCCATCGATGATGTCCCAGTCAAAACCGGCACTGACAGTATCTGCCGATTCTGGCACCAGGTTCGGATTACCCTGATTACAACTCGAGGTGAACGCGGCGAAGATTGTGAAAGGATCCGCTATATTCTGCAGACCACAAACCTGAGGTGAGGTGAGCGCATTCAGAGAAGGGGCAATAAACGAAGTTCCCTTGCTGGCACGCAGTGTCAGATTGTTGAACGGACTATAGACGATACCGTATTTAGGGTCGGTAGAATTCTGCCCGGTACTGTAATCTTCATCCCTTACTGCCAGTTGCAGTTCCAGGTTGTTAAGCACAGGCAACGACAATTCGGCAAAGAATGAATCCACCTGACGCCCACCTGAGTTTGGCAGTTCCTGCGATCCAATCCACTGATCGTTTTGCTGCACATAGGACGCAGGCGAATCATCAAATTGCTCGTCTCGCCGCTGGTACCCCAGGGCGGCTCCTACCGGACCACCAGGCAGTTCAATGCTACCCAGAGGCACGCTACCGTTAATAACCAGATCGAATGTTTGTAGCCGTTCTTCGTTACGTTCTCTTGCGTAGTTTACGGTCGAATCCGCAACGGCCTGGGTGTTTGCATTCGCAGCGTCGGTTACAAAAGGCGTAAAACAGGCCTCTCGATCAGTCGCCACGTCACAGCGCAGACCCTGGTTCAGGCCGCCAAAGCTGCCTTCATAGTCCTTATCATTGTCCACCTCCTGTGACCACATGTAGGCTGCATGGCCTTCCCAGCCTTCCAAGTAAGGCACATTAAAGTCAGCCTGTAATACTGCTCGACTGCCGAAGAAATGACCGTCACGTGGTGACGACCCATCGCTATTGAAAATGGAGGGCAGTGTGCCGTGCTTGGCCCAGGGTCGCCAGGAAGCGAAGGACACATCTTCATTAAACGGGATGCCGTTAGGATCGAGGATCACTGTGCCGAAGGGATCGCCGCCGACACGGTCCGGAACTCCATCACCATTGGCATCAAGTGCAAATAGCTGATTGCCGTTGGCATCCAATGCCGGAAATGGATTGCCGGGAATTTCACCGCGCACAATTGGCAGTTCAGTAACACGACCTCCCGGATTAATAGGGGAGCCACGCACCTGGTGCTTCACATCCCATAAGCTGTATTGGGCATTAACTGACAAATCATTGCTGAAGTCATAGCTGGCGCTGGTAAACAGCGTGCCCTGTTGAGTTGGATAGCGATAATCCCAGAACTCACCATAGTCGTAAGCACAGTTGGTGGGACTGCGCAGAAAACCAAATTCTCCATTCTTGATTTTGGTGGGATCTTCATGAGCGGCGCCACAGCCTGGATCGGCCTGGACTGCACTGGATCCTGTTAAGGCACCGTTGGCGTCCCGTAGAGGCACACGGTAGTCACCTGGCGTAGCCGTACTGGACCAGACGAAGGCTGATCTCAGTGTATCCGGACGATCGCGCATTTCAAGACGACTATGCTCACGCCAGCCACCGGCTACAACTATATCGATACCATTAAATTCGGTGCCGTACAAAGCCTGAAATTGAACATCATTATAGTCGCCCTGATCATCACCCTGACTCATGTGCTCAAGTTTGAACCCATCGTAGGATTTGATAGGCACGAAGTTAACCACACCCGCCACTGCCTGAGATCCATACAGTGCTGCGGCGCCATCTGTCACAATATCCAGGCGTTGAATGGCGATCTGTGGCAATAGAATGTTGACGTTGGAACTTACGTTACGAATACCATCCAACAGGTCCAGTGTGGCACCAGCTCCCAGGCCACGTAAGTTAAGAGAAGTGGCAATATTCTGTGCACCGGTAAAGGCGTTAGCCGTCACCGTAGTGCCCTGATTGAAGCTCAAGTTATGTATTACATCACCCATATTCGGTGTTCCGGCGGCAGCAATCTCGTCGGCAGAAATCTGGGTAATGGGGGAGGCCGCGCGGAAACCTTCCGTGCGACGGATGTACGAGCCGGTGACAATGACCTCTTCTACCTGAGAGTCCTGTTGGGCTAGTGAGATCCCTGAGAGTGGGATGAGCGACATTGAAATAGCCGCACAAAGCAGACGTCTTCTATGTGGAATA
Source organism: Pseudomonadota bacterium (assembly GCA_027623555.1). Taxonomy (GTDB): domain Bacteria; phylum Pseudomonadota; class Gammaproteobacteria; order Pseudomonadales; family Pseudohongiellaceae; genus UBA9145. The sequence goes on from JAQBSZ010000011.1 coordinate 7,912, forward strand.
AACTGCATTTCTATCTCTCCAATGATTAACTTCATAAAGAAAAAACGATTCAATGTGCATTAGTTGTGGGAATGCACGAATGAATATTCAGAGGCTGAGATAGTCGTGTACTTCACTGTATTGCAGTTTGCCTTATGGCGAAAATCTCTCCATTGGATACTGCATCTTTCCCGGATGATCGCCATGACAACGATCTCGCCTGACCACACGACCGTCAAATCAAATTATTTATTCCATGGGAAAAGAATCGAGAGTCAAATAGAGAGATTTCTACGCCGGATTACAAAAATTAATTCAAAGGGAATAAAAAACTTTAGATGGCGAAATTTTTCTTCGCATTAAGGGTCTTGTGCTAGTTATGGATTAGGAATTGCAAAGTGCAAGAAGCGTGCATTGATAAAAACCCAGGCGAGCACTTCAGAATCTATTTCCGTGAACTTTGCTAGCGAGCTAAATTGTTGCCTCATCAGTATCTCTTCGTCACGTGCTGATGTCGATTTACTGGTAAACGGTCTAATACCGTTTAAGCTGCCTGTAAGCGAAACGTTTATGCCGCCAAACTTGCTACACCAGAGGCAGTAACTGGCTTCCGAATAGCCGTGCCGCCTCCAAAGCTCTTTAAAAGCAAGTCCACCATTCGCTTTACGCAAAAATCCAATGACCTGTTCTTCTGAGAATCGCTTCTTCACGCCCAATCTCCTCTATTAAAGGCATTGGACCGTAAATCGAAGTGCTACTCAATTACGCGGGGATTGCCCTCCCTGCACAGTCCCCTGGTGGAATTTTGACTATCACCGGGATGATCCTGGGCATAAGGATTGGAATTATTTTTACCGGCCAACAATCAAAATGGAAGCAAGCCAGTAGCATGTATTGGATATCCGTCCAAATAGTTAGCAATGCTTAACTTCGAACGTTGAAATATTTGCTAACTAAGTCGGTCTGTATACTCTCAAGTAAAGATTTCTTTGCTTCAAAAAAATAGTCCCAATTCCCTTCATCGTGGCACTAGTTGAAATGCAGAATCACCCGTCATAAAAAAACCATGTTTGTAGTCTTACTTGTGCTTGCCGTATTGTTTCTAGCCTGTTGGAATGGGGCTAACGACAATTTCAAAGGTGTCGCAACGCTTTATGGTAGCGGCACAGTGAATTTCCGCACTGGAATAATCCTCGCTACCATCGCAACATTATTTGGGTCTGTATGCGCAATTTTTGTCGCTCAAGATTTGGTGAGTAGTTTTTCCGGTAAGGGTCTGGTACCGGATGAAACTGCAGGCAGCATTAACTTCTTGATCGCAGTCGGGTTTGGGGCTGCCTGTACCGTATTGCTGGCAACTCGCCTGGGATTTCCTATTTCGACGACCCACAGCCTGGTGGGAGGCTTGTTAGGTGCTGGACTAAAGTCAGTTGGCAGCCAGGTAACCTTCAGCCAGTTGAGCAACGCCTTTTTTATTCCCCTAATATTTAGCCCTCTGCTTGCCTTAGTGCTGGCGATGATAGCTTACTGGATATTTACCACACTCCGTAAACGTCTGGGGCTTACCAAAGAAAGTTGCGTATGCATTGGTAAAGAACGCCAGATTATCCCGGTGAGGAATCTTGCGGATTTCGATGAGTTTAATCTATCTGGTGACCAACAGTTGTTAAACTCCGGTATTACAGTAACTTTGGCTAGTACAGATGAATGCGCGAACCTCTATTCTGATCAGTTTGCAGGAGTTTATGTTCAAAAAATATTGGACTTCGCTCATGCATGCAGCGCCATCATAGTGTCATTTGCGAGGGGCCTTAATGGCACTCCAAAAATTGCCGGCCTCCTGGTCGCGAGTCTGTCGCTGAATATCCGTTGGGGAATGATCGCAATTTCCATTGCTATCGCAATTTCCATTGCTATCGCAATTGGAGGCCTGCTGAATGCGAGGCGTGTCGTTGAAACCATGAGTAATAAAATCACCGACTTGAATCATGGGCTAGGGTTTTCAGCTTATAGGAAGTATTAAGGCTATCTCCGGCTATCTCCGAACCTTGATTGTGTCTAGCTTCGTGAGCGGTGAGCCCGTTGATGCCCGTTAACCAGCCAAATTTCCGAGGAAACCGATGACTTCTGCGCTCCAATGCGCCATCAACTCCCCTTCATTGCTGAGTGAGTTCAACCGGGCTCGCCAAACTGATAGTTCAAATTCAGGCTCGTGTCGTCAGACCGCCAACCGATGCTGCTATAGAAGTTCAGCGCCTCGGAATCGGAGTGGTCGCGCCAGCCATTTTCTGTAAACGATTCCAGGTTGAAGTAATACGCGAGTTGACCGTCGTTGCCACCGTATTCAATATTGGCCGCTGTTCGACCGAAAGAGCCGGTACTGACCTGGATGTTGGTGCCTTCGAAGTCGAAGCCATCCTTTATGTCGATCACCAGAGACCCACCGAGGCTATTCAGGCCAAACAAGGGAATGGCACCACCGGAAAGGGTAACACCCTGGATAGCCGACTGGGGTAGCAAGTCCCAATTCACTGCATCACCCAGCGGTTCGTTTATACGTACACCATTCTGGTAGACTGCAATGCCCTGGGCCAGTCCTAACAGCGGTGAGACTGAGAATCCTCGATACTGGAGATCTGGCTGCAGCGGATTGTTCTGGGCATCATTGAGGGAGATGCTGGAGAAACTCTGCTTGAGAAAATCGGCAATGCCAACTGCAGCAATATTCTCCAGATCTGCAGCACTAGCGGTCTGAATTGGATAGGGAATTTTACGGCGATCCTGACTGGCACCGGCCGGGACTATTCCGATAACCACGATCTCTTCCAGATCCTGTGCCAGAACTTCGGTGCTAAGTGCCAGTGCCAGCAGTGAAACCAGCTTTATCCTCATGAAAACTCCAATGCATCGGACCAAAGCGGCTCTGTGCAGCCCGGCAGTATATCAGAATGCCTTATTTTTCAGAATCTTATACTTCGATCGCGCCCGAACCTCCAAAGCTTGCGACTCATCCCACATCATGAACCTGCCGTCCAATCCACTGCGTTCTTTGACGGCACTGCAACGGACAGGTAGATTTACCTGATGACTTTTTTCACCTGGTAAATACCTCATAGGAGTTGGAATGGCCACGGTACTGATTACAGGAACCAACAGAGGGGTCGGCTTGGAGTTCGTACGACAGTTTCTGGCGCGTGGCGATAAGGTGTTGGCAGCCTGTCGTGATCCGGACGCTGCAGAGGAGTTGGGAAGGTTCCGCGAAGAGAACGGGAATTTGCAATTGTTTACACTCGATGTTTCCAGTCAGAAATCTATGGAGACTTTTACGATGCAATTGAGTGGGCAGGCGATCGACATCTTCATCAATAATGCAGGTGTCTATGGTCCGAGAGATTCCGGGTTTGGAAATGTCGACACGCAGCAGTGGTCCGAGGTGATGCAGGTTAATGCGATGGCACCGCTGATACTTACCCAACTGCTCATTAACAATCTGCGCCAGAGTGACACGAAGAAGTTGGCCTATATTACTTCGAAGATGGGCTCGATAGATGACAACACCGGCGGTGGCTCCTATGTCTATCGCAGTTCCAAGGCTGCCCTGAACGCGGTGGTTAAAAGTGTCGCAGTGGATTTAGGTAGCAATGGCTTCAGCGTGGCGGTATTACACCCGGGTTGGGTGCGGACCGACATGGGTGGGCCAAGCGGGCTTATCGACACGCAAACCAGCGTGTCAGGCATGATGCGGGTTATCGATAGTATGAGCGAACAGAACAGCGGCAGCTTTTTCAATTATGACGGCAGCATCATTCCCTGGTAATTCAAACGCAGCGCCGTTGCGAGCCGGGATTTGTCGCCTTGCCGAGGCAATCATGCTAGTGTGTGCGCCTCTCCTGCACACTGCCCTTTACTAACCCTGGTTGCCGATGAACCTTCTACTCCTGCGCAATATAGTCGCAGCACTTCTACCTGCCTTGACCTCGATTCTGGCTAATCAGGCCGCAGGGCACGGCAGCGTCGCGTTCGAAGATGATCGTTGTGTGATCAGCATCAATTTCATGCAGGCACACTTTACCGTGTTTCAACCTGAACTGAATGACAACGAAGAATTCTGTGAAGACATACCGGATGTCAGTCGCTCGGTGTTTGTCATGGAGTACCTGCACAAGCTGCTCACCGAAATGGAGATTGATTTTCGAATCATCCGGGACATAGACAGAATCGGGCGGTATGCATCCTGGGAAGACATAGAGTCGATAAGTGATATTGAAGCAGTTACGGTCTACTATGAGTCACCGCGCATCGAATCTGGTGGCTTCTATACCGCCAGTTATGAATTTGCTGACAGGGGATCCTATCTGGGTATTGTAACGGCCCAACACCCGTTCGAAGACCGCAATTACAATGCCGTATTCTATTTTCAAGTTGGTGGAGCAGATCTTGGCACGATTCCGCTTTTCATAGCCCTTCTTATATTACTCCAGCTCGGTTATTGGCTGAGTAGCGGTGGTTACCAGAGGCTGAAAAACCGTTACGGAAAATCACCGCCTTACTAGTCGAATTGTTGCCGACTCGTCTTTCTTTTGACAAATCTCACAGATTGAATGAATCGAAAGCGCCAATTTTGGCCCAGCTTGTTCAGAGACGATAACTCTCGCCGATAAAATTATAGGGAGCCGTTGAACTGTTGCTTTGTTCAGCGGCTTCTTACAGTGTAAACTTTCACTTTTGACGCTGTGCCTCAAGAAGACTGCTTGTACAGGTGATTGTGCATGAATGCCAAGATTCTGCGACTAAACAAGGCAGGGATTCCGATTAGCTGGTTAACCAGGGAAGAGACCGCGACACTGTTGGTTAAGGACCTCGTAGTATGGTCGTTAGGCAATACTGTGATGGAGATTCGTGGCGGTTACAATCGCATGGGCATTCAGTCAGTTCTCAAATTACCCAGCATCGTTGCCTGCGCTGGCAAAGTTCACAAAGATAACTTCGATCCTCCCCTGGAAAATAAATTCCTGTTCAGGCGCGACAAGAACATGTGTATGTACTGTGGCAGCCAGCATGGCGTAAACCAGTTATCTCGAGATCATGTCAATCCGCTCTCACGTGGCGGGCGTGATGCATGGACTAACGTGGTGACGGCCTGTCGTCGTTGCAACAATCGCAAAGCGGACCGAATGCCGGAAGAGGCTAATATGCAACTGCTGGCGATTCCCTTTGTGCCAAACCAGTACGAATTTCTCTACTTGTCGAATCACAATGTGCTGGCAGATCAGATGGAATTCCTGAGCGCGAGATTCTCCCGTCATATCAAGCTCGTTTAGGTCCGACACATAATATACTTGCTACCTGACTGCGCTAGTAAAACTATTTGCTTTCACTAATCAATCGGATTAGTTTTCTATCTGCGCAGAAGTCAATTCAAACCTATTGAGACAAAACTAGGATTGAGTCCAGCAAGGCTGGAAAAAAGGTATGCCTCAAGATTGGTGCTGGTGCCCACAATGTTTTCTACTACCAGAACTCCATCCCTTAGTTTACTGAATAGGATCTGATGAACAGTTCCAAACAAAATCATGTACTGGGATTCTTTCTGTCCCTGACCGCCGCCGCGATGTGGGGGATGTTGCCGGTTGCGCTGAAAGAGTTGTTGGCCGGGATGGATGCCACTTCTATTGTGTGGTATCGCTTCGTGGTCGCGGCCTTCGTACTGTTGTGTTGGCTGGGCTTTAAACACAAGCTGCCAAATGTGCTGAAGGTGAGTTGGCGGATTCGCTGGTACCTGATCATTGCCGCGCTCGGTCTCAGCGCCAACTATTACCTTTTCAATTACAGCCTTAACTACATCAATGGCGAGACCACTGAAGCAGTCATTCAGTTGACAACGCTCTTCCTGATCCTGGGAGGAGTGCTTATCTACAAGGAACCCTTTATCGGGATCCAGAAACTGGGGACAGCACTGATCATCGCCGGGCTGGCACTATTCTTTAATGAGCGACTGCTGGTAATGACCAGTCTGGAAAACCTGGAAACCATTGGCGTATTGCTGGTGTTAGTCTCGGCAGTAACCTGGACAGTCTATGCGCTGCTACAAAAAGAATTGCTGCAGACTTTTTCATCGGTCCAGATACTGTTCCTGATCTACTTGTTTTCCTTTCTGGTATTGCTGCCTTTTACCACGCCGCTTATTGTTCTCGAGCTTAGCTCCTTTCAATGGGCGTTGCTGGCATTCTGCTGCCTGAATACGCTGGTCGCCTATGGCTGCTTCGCTGAAGCGCTGAATCTATGGGATGCCTCCAGGGTGAGTGCGGTTCTGGCACTGGCACCACTGTTTACCATCAGCAGCCTGAAGCTCACGGTGTACTTCTATCCGCAGTATGAGTTTTCTGACCGGCTGACGCTTCTTTCTATTATAGGTGCGCTGCTGCTAGTCATGGGCTCCGTACTTACTGCCCTGATGCCGGCGATCTACCAGCGTTCCAGGGAGCAGGCCGCCAGTTCCCGGGTTACGGCAAACTGAGCTGTATTGCACCTTTCAGGCCGTTGACTATCGGGTTGAAATGATCAAAACTCGAGGGTCTTCCGGTGCTCAAAGCACAAACGCAGGTCTTAATAACTATAAATAGAAAAAGAGTGGGTAAGGTCATGGTTCGAACCAAGCTAACAAACTTCTTAATTGCCGCGATCCTGTTTAGCGCGAGCTCCCTTGTGTATGGCGAAGTTACTCGCATCGAGATCAACGATCGGGAAACGCTTGCCGACTCGGCAGTAAACTTCAGCTACGAAACAATCTATGGCGTCGTACACTTCACGTTGGATCCTGCAGACCCGGCTAACGCGGCGATCACGGACATCGAGTACGCGCCGACGAATCGTGCTGGCCTCGTCGAATATTCCGCGGATTTCAAGCTGCTGGTACCATCTGCAGACATCGCCAATGGTGGTCTGCTCTACATGGTCAATAACCGGGGTGGGGGTGCTTCAGCGCCAGAGATATCCTTGCAGGATCCGCTTGCAGGGATAGGCTTTACCTACCTGCTTACCGGATGGATAAATGAGATTACCCCGAGTGACGGGCGCCTGCGTCTGCATGCACCGATTGTCGGGTCATCGAGCCAGCCGATAACCGGTGTAGTACGCTATGAAGTCAGCGTGGGTCGCGAGTCGAATGACGTCAACATCGCCGGTGACGGACACCTGGCCTATGAGCCAACCGCAGCCGGGCTGGCGAATGCTACCCTGACCCAGCGCTTGTACCAGAGAGATCCACGGATACCGATCGAGCGGTCACAGTTTAGTTTGAAGGTAGAATCCGCGGCGTACAGCAATCAACCGATAGTCTCACTTAACGTGGAGGGTGGCCTGCAACCCGGCCAACTCTACGAATTAATCTATGAGGCAAAAAACCCGGTTCTGGCCGGAGCTGGAATGGCGGGAATTCGAGACCTCGTGGCATTGATTCGGCACGGTGGCGCAGGTAGCGACGAACTGCTGTCGCTGAATCTGCCCGATATTGAACACACGGTTGCCTACGGATTTTCCCAGAGCGGACGACTGTTACGGCAATATCTGTACGACGGATTCAACGCCGACCTGGATGGGCAAATCGTCTTCGATGGTGTGGTTCCGTTTATCGCCGGTAGTGGCTATGGCATGTTCAACAACCGCTTTGCCATGCCTACTCGAACTAACGGCCAACATTCCAATTACCTGTATCCCAATGATCTTTTTCCTTATACCTATGGTGACAGCACCGACCCCTATACTGGTCGCAGCGATGGGGTACTCAAGAAAGCGCGAGCCAGCAATACCGTGCCCAAGCTGATGCATATCCAGACATCCAATGAGTACTGGGTGAGGGCAGGATCGCTGCCTCACACTAACCCGCAGGGTACTGAAGACGCCGTACTTCCTGAGGAGGTACGCTTCTACACGATTGGCGGTTCTCAACATGGGTCCGGCAACGGAATTCCGAGAGCTGCCAGCAGTGGACAGCTACCACCGAATCCCAGTATGTGGAATCCAATTGGCATGTCACTCGTGGTCAGTATGTTTGACTGGGTAGCCGCTGGCACCGAGCCCCCAGCGTCCCGCTATCCCAGAATCTCAGATGACACCCTGGTGCCCTCCCATGTCGATGGTCGCATCAATGGCAAGGCCTGGAATCGCTTGAGCTTCGTCACCCATCCCGCGGCAATCTACCAACCCAGCCACGTCAACTATGGTGATCGTTGGGAAGACCAGCGCATTGTCGACAATCACCCGGATTACTCTGATCATTTCTACGGCGCATTGGTGCCTGCGGTAGATGCGGATAATAATGACTTTGCCACCAGCACAATTCTTCCGCCAGCCACCAGGGTGCCACTTGCCACATTCACTCCCTGGAACCTGCGGGCGCCCGCTACCGGTGCAGAGAAATCTCTCGCGAGATTATCCGGCGGCTATATTCCCTATGCGAAAGACACGGTGACGGCTTTGCAGGACCGCGATCCACGAAATTCAATCGCCGGGCTCTATCGATCGTTCGACGATTACCTGAGCAAGTACGAAGCGGCGACTGACGCGCTTATCGAAGAGGGCTATCTGCTGTCAGGATTCAAGGAAGCGTATATGGCAATCGCTCGCAGTAACGAACGGATCTTCGAATAATAGAAATCCGGGCGCCTAGCGCCCGGACTCTTTTCCTTCAAGGGTAAGGGGATTCATTGTCTTTTTCCTGTTTGTCCCGAGCAGCCTCTGTACGGGCGAGATGCTTGCGTATATAGCGCATCAGCAGGATGGCCCGCTCCTCTGCATTGAAAGTTGCAGATCCAGCCTCTTCGACAGGTACAGGGAACTGGTAACCATTGTCGGTCTCGTAAAACAGGCATTCGTCTCTGTAAAACACGAAGTGTGCGTTCTGGTTCTTCACGATATCTTTGATGTTCATAATTCTGTCTCCTTTTCATAATCCCTAAACGAAAAAACCTCGGGAGCGTTAGCTACCAGGGTTTTTCAGGAATGAATTATTAATCTTATCCGGGCAGCAGTGGGCCCACTGGTTCCAGTGAATCCTTCGAGTGCTGGTTGCTGTTAGGAAATATCATCGGTGCGCATCCCACTCAGATTACTTAATCAAGTCCAGGCCTTCGATTTAACCCGATTGAAATGAGCCAATCGTTCCGTCAATACCAGGGATTAGTCATCGCCCGGCACATCGAACTCGATCTTCTGTAAACGAGGCAAGGTACACAGATGTGGGGCTTTGTCATAGGATACTGCAGCCGGGTCTTCTCCCCCCATCAGGTTCATGAAGCTGGCTTCGGTGCTACTTCCCAGGCAGACAATGTTTTTTCCGCTGTCACCGGGTTTGGTCAAGCCATCCCAGACAATATTGGGCGTGTTCAGACCGGTCAACTCGTGCCAGGGCACTAGTGAACGGTGGCGAGGAGCAGTACCGCCGCCACGAAACTCATTGTCATGGATGTAAATCTGCTCAGGGTAAGGATCGTAGTTCGGGTCGTCTATGGTGCGACCGCCCAGGGTGAAACTGTAGACCATGATGTTGACGTTGCCGTTATCCCAGAATTCATTCTCGAAGACTTCGATATTGTCATTGGCCAGTACGAGTAAGCCGGTTCCCGGTGGTACGTTGCCAACGATATTACCTGCGGGTGCGAAGTTCTCGGTGTTATTGCGATATACCTGATTGTTGAACACTCGAGTTGCCTGTCCGCCCTGGACTTCCAGATTGGGCAGGTCGAAAACGAGAATGCCGCCGGTATTGTTCGTGGCGACATTGTCGTAAACATCGGCAAACGTAGAATTTTCAATCTCGATTCCAGCGACGTTGTATTCTGCATGCGAGTTGCGCACGATAATCTGGCTTGACTGCCCGACATAGATGCCGGCATCCGAGGCACCGATCGCAACCGAACCTTCGATCAGAACGTTTCTGGATTGCACAGGGTAGATTCCGTACGCGCCGTTCTGTGAATCCGGACCGTTGGTCCATTCAGTGCGTACTCGCCGGATGGTGACATTAGTGCTCTGGTTAATCTTGAGCGCGTCACCAACAGTGTCTTCAATGGCGAGGTCCTGAATGATGAAATCATTGCCAGTGACCAGCAATCCTTCGGCACCCTGTACCTGGTTCTTAAAGGACAGGATGGACTCATCCATGCCGGCGCCGCGGATCGTTACCCCGGGCACATTCAGCGACAGGCTTCGGGTAATCTCGTGCACTCCCGCCGGGATCTCAATGACGGCACCGGGTTGCGCTTCGATAAACTGAGTCTGTAGCTGCTCTTCGAAGCTTAGCTCGAGTGCTGGAGGCGCGGATTCACCGCAGCCGACCAACAGGCCGACAGCGATTAACACCGCGGTAGTCTTTAATTGCAATTCATTAATATTCATTGGAATTCTCTCTTTGTTCTTTTCATTTTCCCCTTTCATCTCAGGGGCCCGCTCGTTAAGGGACGTTCTATAATGCCACGAATCTGTTCTGCGCTACATCCTTCCTCACCTTATCGGGATCGAAAACCTGCCCGTTCATGGCGATGTAGACGCCGGGGGGCAGGGTCTGCACGGCAGTGAGCGCCGCGCCAATATTGAACATGGCGTCGGAATTCTTGAACAGTGCCGGTGCAAGTGCACCAGTCAGCACGATAGTCTTGTTCCTGACGACGCCAAGATGTCTGGCCGTCTCTGCCATGGTGTCAGTACCGTGGGTGATGACAATCAGATTTTCCTCAGCCTCTGAAACCCGATCTGCTATGAGTTGCCGGTCCGCTTCGGTCATGTCGAGGCTGTCCTTCTGCATCAATGCAGTAACACAGAATGAAATGTTCAGACTCAGGCCAGACAGGATCTCGGAGATGTTGGGCGGCCCCACTTCGTAAGTGCTCTTGGCATCGAAGTAGATCTTGTCAATAGTGCCACCAACAGTAAAGATTCTGATCGGCTGCATAGCCACAGTGTTCCGGAACTAGCGGTTCACGACTTCGTACATCCACGTATCGCCATTAGTCACGGCATCGGCCGATGCCAGTCCTCCACCGGCGCCGGGAAAGTATTTACGGCCTAGTTCAGTCAACACAGGGATAACTTCCGGTCCAGCCATTATCCGCTCGAGTCGCTGTTCGTAGAGGTTGCCATCGATGCGAAGGATGACATTGTCGTCATTCGCCAGGTAGTGAGGCCATTGCTTCCAGATTCCGCCATAGCCCGTATTCATATAGCCACTGACCAGAAACAGGCGTCCTTGATGGACAGCCAGCCAGACTGTTCTGGAAGTTGCGGGATCCATGGTCTGGAATTCGATGGTGCCGCGTTCGGTAAGAAAGCTCCAGTCGTCGGGCGCAGCAGATAATTCGCCACTGGTAAAGGGTCCGCCCGAGAATATTTCGACGGGGCCATCGGAAAAACGCATGCTGATCAGGAATAGTCCGATCAGCAGGACCAGGGTGCCCAGGGAGATACCTAACCATTTTAAGAATTTTTTCATGATGAACTGTCTCCACACATTGAATGAAAGGTGCTCCAGGACATAACTACCCTGTACTTAACTTACCCAGTACGCCGCAGTTTATCCAGCTGAAATTGAGCCTTGTGAAAATCTATCAATAACGCTGCTCATCCAGGTAAGCACGGATTTTTTGGAGTACGGCGACCTGTCTTTCCAGCTTGTTCGCCGGAAATACGTCGGCGAACTCTCTTAACAGAGGAGCAGCCGAACTGATCGCCCTGTCTCGTAGAGTGCTACCTTTGGCCGTGATAGTGACCCTTTTTTTTCTACCGCTATGGGCATCCGGCTCGATCCGGACCAGTCCCTTGGCTTCCAGCTTCTTCAGAGTGTTAGTCATGGCGCCCCCGGTCACCTGGAAGGCCGTGGCCAACCTGCCTGGAGTGGCTTCGGAATCCACCCGAACAAACCAGTTGAGCACACCGAACTGGGAGTTGCTCAGTCCCTCAGGCAGGCTTCTCTCGAACAGGGCCGTACTGAGCTGGGAAATGATGCCAATCTCGTTAAAAAACGTGAAGACAATTGAGTCATCAGTTGTACCGCGTTTCCTGTTGGCCATGCGAATCCTCTAAGTTGGACCGGAAGAGCAGAAATTTTAACATTAAACCTTTTAATACTAAATAGTTTAATGTTAAAGTGTTTGCCCTTTCAAAGGAGGAATGAGCTATGAAGATTGTTTACTGGCTTACCGGCGCGTTATTCGGCCTGGTCATATTGCTGTTTGGTCTGCAGATCCTGGCATCCGAACGTGTCGAAGTCGTGGAATTGCATACGATAGATGAGGCAGGTGAGCCGGTGACTACCCGGCTCTGGGTTGTGGATGATGAGGGCTATGCCTATCTGCGCGTGGGTGCCGATGGTTCTGGCTGGTTCAGCCGAATACTGGCGAACGGAGAGTTTAGTGTGACTCGTGACGGCAACACGCTCAGGTACACAAGCGTGCAACGCCCGCAGAAGAGTAACAGGATTAATGAGCTGATGCAGGCCAAGTACACGTGGGGTGACTCACTAATCGGAGTACTCGCAGGAAGCCGTGAGAATTCTGTGCCTATTGAATTGCACGCAATAGACTAGATTCCAATCCGGCTCAGGCTGTTAATGAGTTCTCGAATAATTTTCTCAGCCGTCGGGTGAGAGGCAGCGAAACTTGCTTCCAGCGCGATGGCATCGTCCAGGATAGTATTCTCGTCAGTATCTACTTCAGGATTTGTATAGTCTTGAATATCCGACTCCAACTGGCGAACTACGTTCAGGGTGTCATCGCCGATAGACTCGGTCTGTTCCAACTCACTAACGAGCTCGCCAATTAACTGCTTGATTCGATCTTCGCTCAATCTACACTCCTTAACTGCTGGGTTGTCGCTTAAAATTAAATACTTCTGTGTGAACCGTTCCATCTGATTCTCGCAGACGCAGCGACACCCGTAATTGATCCGACTCAATCAATTCATAAGTTAATCCACCGAATACTGCTTTGTTGGGTTCTGCCGATTGTAGCTTGAAAGTTACGTAGCCGTCCTTTTCTTCCCACCCGGTAAAATCCGGATTGAAATGTTTCAGGCGTAACAAATATTCTCCTTCGACCGAGGTGATCTCCATGAACTCGGTAAAGTTGAGTTCGGCATCATTTGATTGTTTGAAGATGCCAAACATACGCCCATCACTTCCAGGCATCCAGATTTCTTCAGACACGCCGCCAAATCCTTCGCCAATCCAGTACCCACTCAGAAAGGAGAAGTCTTCTATACTGATCGTACCGTCATCGGCCAGGCTTACCGCTGGGATACAGGCAAACACGGCGATTAACGCAATTCGAATTCGATGAATCATGCCAGCCTCCTCAGGCTTCGTTGACCGGGTAACCACCGGGTCATTGTGACTCAACAGCTTCCCGGATTAAAGGCAAAAAGGCGCGCCAAAGATAGAAAGATGTTCTACTATTAGGAGCTTATAACAATAAAAACCGCGTCTGGAGGCTCTCATGTCACGCCTTGCAAAGATTTCAGGCAGCCTGCTAATTTGTCTCTTTGCCACACACTCACTGGCACAGGTTCACCAGACCTGGAACCTGGTTTTCCCGACTTCGGAACGCGGAGAAGCCCAGGAACATTTTCTGGATGGTGTCACCTCTATGCATCTGCATATGTTTGAAGATGCCGAAGCGCATTTTCGACAGGCGCAGGAACTCTCTCCCGATTTCGCCATGGCCTATTGGGGCGAAGCCCTGAACAACCACCGCACGATCTGGAGTATTCACCAGCTTGACCAGGCCCGGGCCGTATTGAAAAGGCTCGGCGCTACGCCTGCAGAGCGCTCCGCCAAGGCACCAACTACCAGGGAAAAGGCGTACCTGGCGGCCATTGAGATTCTGTATGGTGAAGGCACGCAGCAGCAGCGGGAAACGGCTTACTCCGCCGCGATGGGTGAATTAAGTGCGTCTTACCCGGACGATATCGAAGCGAGTGCCTGGTATGCCCTGTCATTAATGCGGGTAACGCCCGCAGGAATAACCCGACAACAAACCCGCTCTCTCATGGCTGGACTGTCTATCAGCATTCTCGCTAAAAATCCCAGCCACCCGGGTGCGAACCGCTACTTGATTCAGAGCACCGATGATCCGGAGAACACGGATCTTGGATTGCTGGCGGTGAATAACCTCCTGGAGATTGATACCGATGCGGCCGAAGCGCTACACATCCCTTCTCATTACTATCTGCAGCATGGCATGTGGGAAGCGGTGGCCAGGTCGAATATGGATGCCTTCGAATCCTCAATGCACTGGGTGGAACTCAACGGCTGGTCCTTGCAGGATCTGAATGCCCACAATTATGGACACTTGCTGCAGTTTGCAAACTACGGTTTTCTGCAAGCTGGTAACCTGGCAGAAGCAGCCCGGATTCGTGAGCGCGTTTCAGCGGATTATATTGCCAGCGGATTAGCCGAAGCGATTTCAGTTCCTTTAGCCGATGTCTATGCCCGCTGGATACTTGACCTGGAACTGTGGGATCAGATCGATAGCCTGGTGGACATGGCCAGGGAGTATTCACTTGACGACCCGGGTCTGTGGCAGGCCATCGGTATTGCCGCCGTGCGCACTGGAGACCTGCAACTGGCAGGCGAGGCGGTTACAGTCCTGGATAGCCTGAGTGACAACCCGGCGGCGCAGGGCCCGAATTCGGCGCGTATGGTAGAAGGCCTGATTCATCTTGCCCAGGGCCACGCTGAAATCGCGTTGCGCATACTCAAAGAAGCGAATGAATTGAATTGGGAACAGCCGACCACCATTATCGGCGTACCACCACGGCCGCTTAAAACCACCATGGAAGTCTATGGCGAAGCACTGCTTGAAACGGGCAATGTGCAACTGGCACTGGATGAGTTTCAGGAAGGATTGACTCGCTACCGAGGCAGGACAAACTTACTTCTAGGTGCGGCTCGAGCTGCCGATCGCCTTGGCAGTATTGAGTTGGCACAATCTTATTACAGGCAGCTCGCCGAGATCTGGCAGCGAGCGGATTCCAGTCATCCATTTATCGAAGAAGTAAACGCGCAACTAGCGCACTAACGAGCATACTATGGATATCCTGGAGTTCTGACATGGACTGGAATGCCATTGGTGCAGTAGGAGAGATCGTCGGAGCAGTTGCCGTAGTTGCAACCCTGTTCTATCTCTCGCGGCAGATCTCTCACAATAACGTGCAGCTCGACGTTCAAAGCCGATTGCTCAGAACTGGTATCTTCGATGCAATTGATAAAGCCTTCAGAGATTTCCGGGCACCCATCATTGCCAGTGACGAAGTTGCACAACTCTGGGATAAAGCGAAAGGTAATTTTTCAAACCTCACTGGTAGCGAGAAAACCCGAGCCGACAACATATTGTTCGAGTATTTCGTACTTTACCGGAACATGTTTATTCGTATGCATGAAATCGAATGGGAGTTTGTCGATCAATTCGAACTGATTGATTGGTACAGGAAGTCGATGTCTTATGAACTTCGCTGTTCTGGTACCCGCGATTGGTGGAAACAGAATAGTTCCAGATTGGAGCTATTCGAAGATTATGCCGTGCTGATCAATACACTGATCGCTGAATTTGAAAATTAACAAAAAAGGTGCCAGGCACCGGTGCCTGGCACCTTTTAGGTAGGAGAATAATCATGAGAAAAATGCTACTCATTGGACTACTGTTTATTTTAAGCAGCGCTGTCAGGGCGGATTTGAAATTGTTCGTATTCGATTGTGGGCACCTGGCATTTGCTGACATCAGCAACTTCGGATTAAGCAATGCCGAAACTCCGGTGCGGGAACTCTTCGTGCCCTGTTACCTGATTGAGCATGACAATGGCAGGCTATTGTGGGATGCAGGACTGCCATTGGATGTAGTGGGACCGCGCGATCCTGAGGCAACCAGCTGGTACGAGAATTCGATTCTCGATCAGCTGTTGGCTATGGACCTTACCCCTCGCGATGTTCGCTTTGCTGCCTTTTCTCATTTTCATTACGACCATGTTGGAGCAGCTAATGCATTCCGGGATTCCACGATTCTGATTCAGGAGACGGAATACGTGGCTGCCTTCGAGCACGCGGAGGATAATCCCGTGTTCAGGCCGCCTCTGTATGCGGCGCTGCAAGACGCGAATCGCATCTTACTGAATGGCGATCATGATGTTTTTGGCGACGGGACCGTACGTATCATCTCAGCGCCCGGGCATACACCGGGACACCAGGTCTTGATGTTGCAGTTGGAGAACTACGGCCCATTGATACTCTCTGGTGACCTGTATCATTTCGAAGCGAGCCGGAGATTACGCCGTACGCCGGTTTTCAATACCGATGCCGGGCAGACCCTGGAATCCATGGACAAGGTAGAGGCGCTGATTCGCGAGACCGGCGCGACATTCTGGATTGAGCATAACCAGGAACTGGCGAACACACTCAACCTGGCGCCGGCCTTCTACGATTAGCCAGGCACAGGCTACCCAGAACTTCTACCCCATCAGCCCGGAGATTGCCCGCACTCGATGGCTCTCACTGTCGCTGACATAGACAATTCCCTCATGCACACAGACACCGTGCGGGCGATTGGTCTTGCAGCCCAGCGGGTCTCCGTCCGGTCCATCACCCCGTTCACCGGTTCCTAACACGGTATCGATAAGGCCGGTGGTGAGGGCCATGCGGCGGATCACATGATTTTCCGTATCTACGATATAGAGGCAATGATCCTGGCGCGAATAGGCGATACCTTTCGGGCCATTGAACGTGGCACTAGTGGCTGATCCGCCATCCCCGGAATAGCCCTGCTCACCAGTGCCGGCGATACGCTGCAGGCGATTGCCTTCGATGTCCAACTGAAACACCGCGTTGCCTTCTCGAAGTACCAGGTAGGCGTTCCCGTCGGGGTCGCAATCAACCGAGCGAGGCCCGAGCAATGGCGTACCGTTCAAGGGACCGCTATCGGGAGTAGCAACCCGTTCACCGGTGCCGGACAGGGTGTCGATAAATCCGCTGTCCCGGTTCACCGAGCGCAGACGCTGGTTACCGATATCGCAGATTAACAGGTTGCCGCGAGAATCGAAGGCGATGCTATGGGGTTGCCGTAGTTGCGAGAGTACCGCTATTCCCCCGTCTCCGGAGAAGCCGGGTTCACCGTTGCCGGCCAGCGTTGTGACCAGGCCTGAAGTTTTGGCAATTCTATGCACACAGTGCCCATCCCGTTCGACGATATACAGGTTGCCCTGTTCGTCCCAGCGAATTTCATGGGGTGCAGAGAATGGCGTCTCCAGTGGTTGGCGTGATTCGGTTACGAAGCCTTTCTCGCCGTTGCCGGCTACAGTTGATAGCCGCCTGGATTCCAGATCAAGACGGCGAACACGCCCACTGTCTACCTCACAAAAATACAGGGCTCCATCCGGACCGATAACCACACCATAGGGATTGTTGACGGGCGTTTCAGTTGCAGGAGCTCCGCCTGTACCCTCGAATTCATATCCGGCTACACCGGTTCCGGCAACCGTAGAAACTCGGGATTGTTGGGCCAGAGAGAGTGCTGGCAGGCTGGCCAGGCCAGCCGCGAGAGAGGCCTTCAGGAATTGTCGTCGGGATGTGTTAGCCATTGTTGCACCTCATTGTTGGTGGCGGCGATGCCTGCTATTCAGTTTATCGACTATACAATAATCCTGGTCTGACGTGCTGCCACAATGCACTAGCTATTATCTGTGGATTGGGGTAAAAACAACTCAATAACAACAACATGCACTGAGATAAGTACGAAAGTTCGAGGAGATAGTCATGTGCGATAACGATACCCAAAAAGATGTAGAAGAATACCTGCGCCGCCACCCCGAGATGACCCGGCGTGATTTTACCAAGCTGGCCACCGGTGCCGGCCTGGCGATGATGTTCCCTCCCATGGCAAACGCCCAGTCAGTTACTGAAGTCGACGTCGAGATTCGGACGCCCGATGGGGTTGCCGATTGCTATTTTGTCTACCCCTCCACAGGCGCCCATGCTGCCGTGCTGGTGTGGCCAGATATTCTTGCACTGCGTCCGGCATTTCGCCAGATGGGCAAGCGCTTAGCGCGCTCCGGCTATGCCGTGTTGACCGTCAACCCCTTCTATCGCGACGCCCGTGCTCCGGTTGTAGGAAGAGGCGCCAGTTTCGGCCAGCCTGAAGTGCGAGCACTAGTGTTACCCATGGCGCAAAACTTGAACGCTGAAACCCACTTCACCGATGCACGCGCCTTCACTGCCTGGCTGGATGAACAACCCCAGGTAGATACCAACAGAGGCATTGGCACTACCGGCTATTGCATGGGTGGACCGATGGTGATGCGTACGGTTGCGGCTGTGCCCGAGCGCTTTGCAGCGGGTGCGACTTTCCATGGCGGCGGCCTGGCAACGAGCGCGCCGGACAGCCCCCACTTGTTGATTCCGGAAACCCGCGCGCAGATGCTGCACGCCGTTGCACAGAACGATGACGACAGTAATCCCGATGCGAAAAACATTCTGCGGGATGCCTATGCGGCCGCGCGAATTTCGGCCGAGATTGAAGTCTATGCCGACGCGATGCACGGTTGGTGTGCAATCGACTCCCAGGTGTATCACCAGGCTCAGGCGGAACGCGCCTGGAGCCGGTTGCTGAACCTTTTTGGGACTGCACTGGCCTAGAGTTAGATTGAAAAAAGGCGGCGAGATAAACCTCGTCGCCTTTTTTATCTTACCTGAAGTGGATTTGGATCAGATCAACCATCCGCTCTGAAAAATCTTCGTTATCGTAAATCTCGCCATGGCAGGGCAGCAGAACATTACGCTTGTCATTGGGGAAGTGTTGCATCGCCCAATCATAGAATGCTTGCTATTGACGCCGCGTTTGAAGACCTTGTGGACCTGTAAACCGATGCCCAGTCCATAAAGCTTCATCAAGATTCGCAGAATTGGACTGCCATCTAATGTGGCTAAATTCATGAATGAATCGCAGACTAGCCAGTAGACTGTGCCCCCAGCCTCTTCCGTTTCCACGCTTACCCAGACTTCACCCAGGCTATTGTCCGGTAGGACATGAATTCTGACGTGATCCGGTAATCCATTCGCCAGCGAATCTGGATGCTGGGCCCCATTAATCGAGGTCTTCACACGCAAGCGCTCGTTCGTGAAGTCAGAGGCAATGACTCGGGTCTTTAGATAGGCACTTTTCCACTCTTCCAGCCCCAGCGTGTGTCCTGCAGCGGGAGCCAGCAATAGCAGTTGTGGATCTGCCGGTAACAAGTGCCGTGCGGATTCCACCAGCCCTCGACCCGGACTGTAGACAAGAAACGATTCTTCAGTGAGCTTGATAAGTGCGCAATAGGGGGCACCCATATCGGCCCGGTACTGCGCGCGATGAATAGTCGCGCCAGTATCGACCGCCTGCCAGACAGAATCTGTCTGCACTGCTACCTGCACCCTGCTGCTCACGCCTGAGACGCAAGCGGTGTTATTGGGTGTTTACCTTGTTTGTCCAGAAGATATCGATATTGCCCAGACTGTTGTCCTGGCGCGACGAGAACCAGGAGAACGTATCGCCACCCGGAGGTAAGGCTGGGCACATATCGGCCCCAGCTGTGTTGACCTGGGGCCCAAGGTTGCGCGCGGGTCCCCAGCTATTCTCACCCAATTGCATGGAACCCCATAGATCCATACCGCCAAATCCGCCGGGGCGGCCGGAGGTGAAGTACACCGTGCCGTTGCTGTCCTGGGTGAAGTGAAATTCCTCAGCTGCCGTGTTGATATTCGGACCCTGGTTGACTGGCTCCATCCAGTTGCCATTTGCATCGGGCTTGGAACAGTAAATATCGGAACCCCCAAAGCCACCGGGGCGTCTAGATGCGAAGCAGAGGGTTTCGCCGTCCTGCAAGATGGCCGGGCAGTGTTCGTTCCCGACATCGGTGCTGATAGGAAAACCGATCAGCTCGGGTGTGGACCAGGAGCCGTTCACTTTTCGCGTGACAAACAGGTCGGTGGCATTGTTTGGACTTGACGTGGCGAGACGGTCGGACTTGAAGTAAATCGTATTGCCGTCTGCCGTTATCCAGGGCTCTCGATCATCACCCAGTCGTAACGGGTCAACATTGGTAGCCGGTGGTTGATTGACAGGTATGCCCATGTTTACCGGTGTGTTCCAGCTGCCGGTTTCCTGGTTAAAAGTTGCGATATACAAATCCTTGGGATCACCGGGAGCCACCGCCATGTCTTCGCGGGCACTGCAATACACCATGGTTCCGTCAGTGGCAAAAGAAAGCTCACCTTCTGCCCACATAGTATTAATTGGCGCGCCAAAATTATGTACCGCAAGGTCGACCCAACTGCCTTGTTGTGCAGTTGTGGAATTTGCGGTCAGGCACAGTGTTAAGGACAGCAAGAATAATCTCGCCGGATTGCTTGGTGTTTTTGCTTGTGAAGTCATAAAGCGTACTCCTGGAATTAATTTCTATTTCTAACTCTTACATTTGCATCAGCGTAATCAAATATCGCTTACGTGCGCGAGGTAACCCTGAAGGTCCACCAGCGATCGTTGCGTTGCGCATCGGGCGGTGGTGCCGGATTACCGGGACCGCCATGAACCTGCAGTTTATCTACTCGAGCCTGCCAGGCACGGTCTAGAGTGGCTGTATCAGTCACCCGATTCAGTCTTACTGGATAGACAACCCCATCCAGTTTCATTGCGGCGCGTTCGTCAGGACCGACTCTGGCTGCCCAGTACTTCGTATCGCACACAGAGCAGCTCAAATACATCTCACCCTCGGGCGTGGACATGCAGTTTAGATTTATCGAATGGGGTCGAATGCCGGCATAGATTTGCAATTGACACAGCTCTACGTCGTTGGCGAAAGACCAATCGGATACGGGTGCGTCGGCCCTATCACCCAGGAGAAAGCCACCGGGAGTTCGCTCACAAGGACAGATTGACGAATAGACCAGGAACCCGACGACGCCGACCACTAAAAGCGTAGCGATGGATCCGCCGATTATCAGCTTGATTCTGGAAATGCCTGGAGATGCTTGAGCTTCTGACATGATGATTCCTCTTCTTCTTCTAATTCTATGTTTATTGTATTTTTAATCTCAGCCAGTCATTGCCGCAGCGATAACCGGTAGTCTAACACCATCTCTTCTGTTAGCGAGGTGCCGAATCCCGGCTCAGTAGGAGCGATCACGAATCCATTCTCCACCCTGCAGGACATGGCTTCAAGAATTTCTGAGCCCTGGGGAAAACTTTCTGCCATGGAGCAGCTGGCTGAGGTTAGCGCGATCGGGAATCCCCAGGAGCTGCCGCCGCGATGGGGAATGATCTCCAGGCCAGCCGCCTCCACCAGCTGAGAAATGCGCCGGCCGGCCGTCGTACCTCCACACCAGGTGATATCCGGTTGCAGTATTTCCGCCGCACCGAGCTGCACCAGAACATTGAAGCCATGCTGGGTGTACTCATGTTCTCCACAGGCGATACGGGTCCATCCCGCACCTTTGCCGCCAATGCGGTTCACCAGTTCAGCGTAGCCGAACACATCGTCTGGTGATAACAGCTCTTCCATGAAATAGAGATTGGCCGGGCGCAACGCTTCTGCCAGGGCTACCGCCCAGTCCACGGTGCCATCCCGGGAAACGCAATCCGTCATCAACCGGACGTCCGGTCCCAGCACATCGCGAGCCTCCAGGACTGAATTGATATAGGCCCTGCGTGCTTCATCAGGCATGCGCGGCCCACCAATTGTTGTGCGCTTGAAATTGCGTATGCCGGCAGCTCTGCCCTGCATGAAATCCCCATTGGTCTGGTAGATCGCCAGGCGATCCCGCGGGGCACCACCAAGCAGCTCATGCACCGGCAAGCCGGCATGCTTGCCGGCGATATCCCAGAGGGCATTGTCCAGTGCACTCAGGGCCATGACAAAAATGCCCCGCCGACCGTACAGGACCCCGGAGGTGTACATCTGGTCCCAGAGTTGTTCGACGTTTAACGGATTGCTATCCATAAGCAGGTGCTTGAGATGGCCGTCGATAATCTCCACGGCGGCGCTACCGCCGGCGCCCATGCCGAATCCGGTAATCCCCTGGTCGGTTTTTATTACGGCAATGATGGCGGAAGGTAATTGCTCGAATGGGCCACCGAATTGCCAGCGCCTGGGGTCGTCATCGGAAGCAAAATTCGGTGCTTCCAGCAGCCCGTCGGAGCGCTGGCTAATATAGATGGGGTAGGCTTTGACCTCGCGAATTCGCATGCGTGCGGACTGCGCCAGCAGCTGACCCGATAAGCTGGTACCCGCTCCAGCGGTCGCCGCCAGTGCGGCGTACCAGCCAGCCTGGCGCAGAAAGCGGCGTCGGCTAGCGTGTTCTGGCTCGTTATTCATGCCTGTATCCTTAGAGTTGACCAGTCTCCAGTGCGAACAATTCCCTGAGGATTCGGCGCCATTGTAGGTACTGCTCTTCCATAGTGCCGCTCAGACCGTGTACCTGTTTGTTAAGCTCCAGAATGGCCGGCGCGATCTCGCGATTGAATCCAGTGGCGAGTTCCTGAAACTCTAACTCAAAGATCTTGCTCCAGCGATAGCGGTCATATCTCTGGGTCAGCGTCAGGTAGCCTCTCGATGAACTGTATCGCGAAGCATCATAAGCTTCGAGCAATGAGTCTTCTGCCTGTTCAATCTGGTCGTAGGAATAGCGTCGCCAGGTTACGTAGGCTGGCTGCATGTCTTCGTAGAGAGCCTGGTAGTATTCATCGACAGTGTCGATGAACTGATGATGACGCAGGCGCATGTCTTCCACTCGCGCCAGCATCGGGTCGTTGCCGGCGGGCAGACTGTTGACACTTAACTTGCCCGAGCTATCCCGGGTCAGGGTATGGGCGAAAGAGTCCGGTGACAGATCGGCGGCATACACCAGCTGCGATATGCGCTTGATGGCAATGAGTTCTGCATCGCCGAGAACTGTTCTGGCGGCGACGAGGTCATTGTTTATCTGGTTATAGAGATCCTGAAAAGGATCGACAAAGGCAGCCGCATCGAAGCGATTGCCTGGCGTGTAACGGGTGCTCGCGGGAAAATCCTCACCGCTGGTGAAGTCTGCATAGTCCTTGTTCAGCCATTCACGACCAGTACTGTCATAGACCTCAACATGCAACTGTAGTTCCTGTCCATCGGATTTTATAACCGTACCGGTAATCAGCAGATCCATCGACGGATCATTTTGTGGCAGAACTCTTACGGCTCCCCATTGGTTCGAATCGATCAGCGTATTACGCAACACATAGGGCAGGTACTGTGTCTCATTGTCGCGAATTTCCTTGAAAGCCAGTTCTCCGAATTGTTCGCTGTCGGCTGCATCGACAGGATTGTCGAATACCCTCACACCGATATCGAGGGTTTGTGATTCATCAGGCGCCGCAAAGGCCTGATCGAGACTGACCGTTCCAACTGGCGGGATAACTGGCAGGACTGGAACCGGTAGGCGTTGCGCGCAAGCGCCGAGAAAAATCACCAGTATCCAGAGCTGGCGCCAACTATTCGAGGGTGTGTTGGTTACAAAGATCTTCACTCGCTCAGTCCAGTGGCGTTCTCTGACTGCAGACCCGACCCCGACTGATAGTCTGGATACAGTTGAATGTATCAGGTGGTGCCTGGTAGCGATTGAAAGCCTGGTTCAGCGTAAACGGGATTGTGTCTCCGCTCTGAATGCTGGTAATCAGGCGCAAAGCAGAACCGTCTGAGGAAACACTAAGCTGATGGGTTATATGAAGATCATCAGGCAGGCTTATCTCGAACACCAGCTGGTTGCGGTCCCAACCACAGGCCTCTGCGCCATGCGGGCTGGAGAATGTCTCAATCGGTCCGGTCTCCATGCCGCAGATGAGTGGCGCTTCTCCGCGCCGTTCAACGCGCACTTCATTGCGGTTCTGGACAATACTTAGCGTCGACTGGCGGCTGATATACTCCGCAAGACGCGCCAGATTGACGATATTTTCACTCCGCCTGGACGGATTGAGATTTATCCCGCCCAGAGACACTGCAGGGCCGGAGATTGGCGAAATGCCGGCGCGTTGCTGGGCGGCTTGTTCCTGGCGCATGCTCATGATGCGATTAAGTTCGTCTTCCCACTTGTCGCTGCGGCCAAAATCCTTCTCCCAGGACCCGGAAAAATTCATCCTTACTGGCGTGTCCAGGTTCAATACCGGCAGGTCATCCTGGGCGTTAACTGCTGAACACAACAACAGCAGCATTCCAGCCAGGGCGCCGAAGGAGGTAGGCTTCCCCTGCGTTGTCAGCCCAGAAGAGTGTGTCATTGTTACAGAATTGCTCATAGGACGGTGCTGGCGCTTTTCATAGTTATACGTTGTTATATGGGGGACGCCGGGCTCGGCCTTAAACTGAGTCTGAATCCTGTATTAGGTTCCCAGCTTAGTCAATATAAGAAACTCCAGGAACCCCGCACAGGCAATTGGACATTTTCTGACAGGGCTCTTATGCTCCACAGGTAGCGAAACTCACCAAGAAGGAGGTTCCCGCCATGAATTATTCCAGAGCCATAAAATCGCGTTTTATCCTGGTTTCGGCAGTTATCCTGCTGATGCAGTCAGCCTTAGCCCAACAAGATTTCAGTAACGTCGAGATCGTACCCCATCATGTGGCTGGTACTATCTATTACCTGCAGGGAGCCGGCGGCAATATTGGCCTCTCCATTGGTGAGGACGGTGTGGTCATGATTGATGACCAGTTTGCACCCCTGACCGATAAAATCCTCGCTGCTATTCGCAGTCTGAATGACGGTGAGATTCGTTTCGTCATCAATACCCATGTGCATGGTGATCATACTGGTGGCAACGAGAACCTGGGCAAACTGGGAATATTGATTTTAGCCCGTGATGAGGTGCGGGTACGCCTCAGTGCCCAGTCACCGGCAGCAGCACTTCCGGTTCTCACCTACAGTGATGCCATAACTATTCATCTCAACGGCGAAGAAGTCTATGCCTTTCCCGTGCCACCGGCTCACACCGATGGCGACACGTTTATTCACTTCAAGGATTCTGATGTGATTCATGCCGGGGATGTGTTCCGCACTACAGCGTTTCCGGTAATCGATATCAATAATGGCGGCTCATTGGAGGGCACGTTAGCGGCACTGGCCATGCTCGTAGGTACGGCAGGTCCCGATACCAAAATTGTGCCCGGCCATGGTGAAGTCTCTTCACGTATGGATGTCATGGGATTTCGCGATATGGTTCTCGATGTGAAGAACAGGGTGGCACCCTTGGTTGAGCGGGGCATGAGTTATGAGCAGGTCGCTGCGGCCAATCCGACTGCAGCTTATAACGATCGTTATGGAGATCCGGAAAGATTTCTGCGAGCAGTTTATTCTGAACTTGGTGGCGGGCAGTAAAATCCTATGCGGCTGCCCGAACTAATTTCATTGCTTAGTCTTATGGCTCTCAGTGCTGAGAGCCTTGCTGCCGCTAATGAAAACTGTCAACTGTTCCAGGTGGACGATGGACGCCTGAGTATACCGGTGACTGTAGCGGGCGCCGAAACAAGGGCTATCCTCAATAGTGGAATATTGACCATTGGAATTTCAAGTGCCCTTGCGGAGCAATTAGGCCTGGAAGTGCTGGTTCCCGAGCCAGCCAGCCGTAGGCAGGCAATAGCCGTGCCACAATTACGTAGCGTTGAAAACGTGCCGGTTAATGTATTTGGGCAGGAAATTGAGATGGAACAAATTTATGTGTTTGATCTTGATGTGCCACTGGTCAACCTCAACGTGATGATGTTTCGAAACTTTCTCGTACAGATCGATTTCCCGCAGTCTCAAGTTTGCTTTTTGAATCCTGCAACTATCAATCTGGAAGCTGCGGAAAATATCAACATGCGGAGCACACGCGCTGGCACACCAGCAGTCGAAGTCATTCTCAACGGCAAAGAAGAAGTCTGGCTGGATTTTCAGATCGGCTATGGCGGTGGGATTTCTATCGATTATGACACTGCCGATGATCTTGGGTTCATTGAGGATAACCAGTCTGGTACTGAATCTTCCCCAACAGCGGTTGCAGTCACTGAGTCACTACTCTTCGGCCCCTATGAGCTCGGTGCTATTAATACCAACTATGCTGTGGAAGAAGGTGCCAATGCGCGAAGATCCTTTCCCTCAGAAGGAGTTCTGCGTGCTGGCAGGCGCCGTAACCGAGCTGTGGAGACCCATGGTGAACTGGGTTACGAAATCATGCAACACTTTGTAATTACTATAGATTTCAATGAAGAGAGAATGCACGTCTTTGCACCTTAAACTAATAAATATAGCTAGCAACCTGACAATAGCTCTTTTCCTGGTTATTCCTGCTTCTGGTATTGCAGCAGACGCAATCTCGACACAGGCCCTTGTCACCAACTTCTGGTCTGCCGCAACTCCGCAGGAAAGACAGGACAGTGAAGCTCAACTGATGGAACGCGCGGGTGATGCAGCGGCACTCTATCGCTGGCTGAAAATAGGGGCAGAGTATCCAGTCGATGTACTGAAAGGACAACAGGAGAGTGTGCGAGTCGCGGATGACGGCAATCGTTTTCCTTATGTTTACCTGGTTCCAGATTCTTACGATCCTGCAAGATCCTATCCGGTAGAGTTTGTGTTGCACGGTGGGGTCAGCGCACCCGAATGGGAGCCTGGTGGTGGCTGGTGGCGGCGTGGCTATGATTCTCTCCGGCAAGAAGATCGCATGGTCGTGGTGCCGGCATCCTGGGAAGATGCATTCTGGTGGCATGAAAACCAGGCAGAGAATTTGCCAGCGATTCTTAAAACACTCAAGCGCCGCTATAACATCGATGAAAACCGGGTCACCTTGACAGGTGTGTCTGATGGGGGAACTGGTGCCTACTTTTTCGCCTTCAAGCAACCCACGGAATGGGCTGCCTTCTTCCCTTATATAGGCCATCCTGGTGTGCTGAGAAATCCACAGAGCGGTGGCGGCTATAAGCTCTATTTCGAAAACTTGCAGGCCAAGCCGCTCTACATCGTAAATGGTGAAGTTGACCGACTCTATCCGGCATCTTCGCTGGAGCCATTTATACAGGTATTGAGAGAGGCTGAAGTGCCCCATGTCTTCAAGGTGATTGAGGATGGGGGGCATAACACGCAGTGGTTGCCGGATGAGACTCCAATGATTGAGCAGTACAAACTGGACAATCCCCGCGACCCCTTGCCAGACAGTATTCGCTGGGTGGCAGACCGCACGGATCGCTTCAATCGTAATCTGTGGATTCGAATCGATGAGCTCTCCCGGGAACCCGGATTGCTGGAAGTGAGCAGGGATGCCAACCGTTTTGTCGTCAATGCACGCGGCATCTCTCAGTTCACGCTATTGCTAAATCCTGAAGAAGTGGATTTCAGTCAACCGATTCTGGTGAATATAAACGGCAATACGGTGCTGGCAGAGAGTGTCAGCGAGAACAAAGAGACCCTGTTGAAGTGGGCGCGGGAAGATCTGGATAGAACGATGCTGTTTACTGCTGAGCTGACGTTCCAGGTTCCAGACTAGGGAATCGATTCAGTTGCCATTTGTGTGTATACCCGGCTTGAAGTTAAGATTCACTACACAAACCAGGTCTGGTCTAACTGGAGACCAGATAAAGTTCAGCGAATAATAGGCATCTCAGAGGCCATCCCCTTGAATAGAAAAATACGTCGTTACATCGATATCATGCTCACTGGACTGGGCATCGCCCTAATATTCACGGCCGTTCTATTGGGCGGATCTCTCGAAATTCAGATACAGATGCCAATGGCGTTATTTGGTGTGCTGTTGATGGAAGCCGGCGTATGGGGTCTGTCCCAGAAGCTTTTTCCCAGTGACCGCCGTTTCTCCAGGCTTCGAAGCGAAGGCGACTATATGCTGGACTTGATTCGAGAACTCAATGCAGCGGCGATCGGCAAGGACAAGGGCGTCGAAGATGCCAAGCGGTTTCAGGCTACGTTGGAGAAGATGCATGACTCGGTAGTGCATATGTCTGAACTGGCCGCGATGGAAGATGGTATGAAAATACCCATTCGAGATAACCAACAGATAATATCTGGCGATTAAGAGCCAGAGCCAGCGGCGCTGACTGCTAATCACTAGTTCAAATGGTGGCACCCCTTCCCATGACCAAAGCAATTCAAGTTGGTGGTTTAACAGTCGCAGCTGAACTCGTCCAGTTTGTTGATGAGCAGTTGTTGCCGAAGTTAGAGCTCGACTCTGACGCATTCTGGTCGGGCTTCGAATCGATACTCGCGGACTTCACACCGAGGAACAGTGAACTGCTGGAAACTCGCAATGAGATGCAGGAGAAGATTGACGCCTGGCATCGCGCTAATCGTGGTCATGGATTCGATGCGGCGGCCTACCGGAGTTTTCTGCAACAAATCGGCTATCTGTTGGCTGAAGCAGAGCCGTTTTCAATCACAACCGCAAATGTAGACGCTGAAATTTCAACCCAGGCTGGACCGCAGCTCGTGGTCCCCTTGAAGAATGCCCGTTTTGCCCTCAATGCCGCGAATGCCCGCTGGGGCAGCTTGTACGATGCCTTGTACGGTACTGACGTAATCTCTCAGGAGCACGGTGCAGAGCGCGTCGGTGACTACAATCCAGTGCGCGGTGAAAAGGTTATTGCCTTCGCCAGGGAATTTCTCGATCGCACCTGCCCGTTACGAAAGTGCAGTCACAAGGATTCCACTAGTTACATTGTCGAAGACGGTGAACTGGTAATCCAGATCGGCAAAGAGATCACCGGGCTTCAGGATAGTCTTCAGTTTGTTGGCTACCAGGGCAGCCCTGGTTCTCCTTCCGCCATCCTGCTAAAGAATAACGATCTACACATTGAGATCCAGATTGACCGCAGTTCGGCTATTGGCCTCAGTGATGCGGCCGGTGTGAAGGACATCGTGCTGGAAGCGGCCATTACCACGATTCAGGACTGCGAGGATTCAGTCGCTGCCGTGGATGCCCAGGACAAGGTCGAGGTGTACAAAAACTGGCTGGGGCTGATAGGCGGCAATCTGGAAGAGTCGTTCACCAAGAGTGGGCGCGAAATCACCAGGGTGCTAAGTGAGGATCGCAAATACTTCGCACCCGACTCAGAAGCGTTTCAGCTTCCTGGCCGTAGCCTGTTACTGGTGCGCAATGTCGGTCACCTGATGCGTAATAACGCGATTCACGATGCCCGTTCAGAGGAAGTCTATGAAGGCATCCTGGATGCTGTAATAACCAGCGCGATCGGCTCAATAGATGTCAATTGTAAGAACAGACTGCGCAATTCAAGAGCGGGCAGCATTTATATTGTCAAACCGAAGATGCATGGCCCGGCAGAAGTACAATTTACCTGTGACCTGTTTGCGCGCGTAGAAGACCTGTTAGGGCTGGAAAGATTTGTTATCAAAGTTGGCATCATGGATGAAGAGCGACGAACAACCGTCAATCTCAAGGAATGCATTCGTATCGCCAAAGATCGGGTGGTATTTATCAACACCGGTTTTCTGGATCGCACGGGTGATGAGATTCACACCAGCATGGAAGCGGGCCCGATGATTGCAAAGACCAAGATGAAGGGCTCCGCCTGGATCAGTGCCTATGAGGATAACAATGTGGATGTCGGCCTCGCCTGTGGTTTACAGGGCAAGGCGCAGATCGGTAAAGGCATGTGGGCGATGCCGGACCTGATGGCGGCGATGCTGGAACAGAAAATCGGCCACCCGCAAGCTGGCGCCAATACCGCCTGGGTTCCCTCGCCTACCGCAGCGGTACTACATGCATTGCATTACCATCAGGTAAAGGTTGCTTCCCGGCAGCAGGAATTGCTGTCGCGCAGCCCGGCCAGTCTGGATGCGATACTAACGATTCCGATTATGGACGATCCGGCGAGTCTTTCAGCGGCGGAGATTCAGTTGGAACTGGACAATAATGCGCAGGGAATACTGGGGTATGTGGTGCGCTGGATTGACCAGGGGATTGGTTGCTCCAAGGTCCCGGACATCAACAACGTCGGTTTGATGGAAGACCGGGCAACACTGCGCATCAGCAGCCAACACCTGGCAAACTGGCTACACCATGGCATCTGTACAAAGGAA
The DNA here is from genome assembly GCA_027623555.1 of Pseudomonadota bacterium. Taxonomy (GTDB): domain Bacteria; phylum Pseudomonadota; class Gammaproteobacteria; order Pseudomonadales; family Pseudohongiellaceae; genus UBA9145. The sequence continues at coordinate 38,003 of JAQBSZ010000011.1, forward strand.
CAGGTGAGAGAAACCATGCAACGCATGGCGAAGGTGGTCGATCAACAGAATGCCAATGATCCGCTGTACCACCCCATGGCAGACAATTTTGACCAATCAATTGCTTTTCAGGCCGCCTGTGCCCTGGTATTCGAAGGGCGGTTACAACCCAATGGTTACACCGAACCCCTGCTGCACAGCAAGCGGCTGCAATTCAAGCAGGGCTGAATGGCGATCCGGCTTTTCTGGGAGCACGACCTGGCAATCGTTCTCAGCTTGAAATTCGGGTAAAGAGCATATTGCGATTCCAGCGTGCTGGACGTGCAAAATACTGGACAGCTGGTGAATATCGTCTTGCGAGAAGCCCTGTCCCGTTCCAGTATCGCCACCGAGGTCAGCGCGACCTATTTCGACGATGGTAATACCGAGCCCGGTGGGTCGCTAGCCTGGAGCGGCCAGTCAGGACGATTGACTTACCTGATGAGTGCAGGAGTGCAATCCGGATATCGACATTCCGAACTGGATGAGAACAGTGTCAACAGTGATTTCTCACCCAATGATACCCGCGAAATCGATCAGTATTTCGAGATTAAGAACTACACATTCAATAGCAATCTCAGCTACGCCATAAGTGATCGAGACCGGCTGGCTCTGAATGTTCTCTACAACGATGGCGATCCACCCCAGCGGGTGTTCCGTACTATTACCGACTTTAATGCTGTGACTCCTGTGGTGACCTATGAACGAGAGGCGATACCGGCAACTTCAGAGAATTGGGAAGTTGGTGCTGACTACGAGCATAGTTTTCTTAATGGCGCTCGATTCAAGGCCCTGTTTATCGTTAACGAGAAAGACAGTCACATAACCCGAGAGCGGTTTATCTCCACGGCCCTGAATACTACCGAGAGCAAGAATCTGTTTCTCGACACCACCAGCCGCTACCGTGAGCGGATTGTGCGGGGATCCTACACGTTCAACCTGGCAGCTAACCAGGGCCTGGAAATCGGTGTCGAAGGATCACAGACTATTCAAGATTCCGGATTGCGACTGGGTCTTCCCGTTCCTGGAGTCAGCTCACCGGATTTCGGTGGCCTTACTCCGGTTGCCTTCCCGAATGCATTCTCGACAGTAGAAGAGATTCGTTACGAACCCTTTGCCATACATAACTGGCAGATCAATTCGCGCATGTCATTGGAAACCTCACTAATCGGTGAATGGTCGGAGATTGAACAGACCGGCGATGTAAACAAGAAACGTGATTTTGACTACATCAAGCCAAAACTTGATTTTCGATTCGATTTAAACAGTGCGTTGCAATTTAAGGCAACACTGGAACAAGTCGTGTCGCAACTGAGCTTCGGGGATTTTTCCCGCGCGACCAATGAGCGCGACGACGATCAGGACACTATAGCGGGTAACCCGACTCTGGAACCGGAAGAGAGCCTGCAGGCCGAGTTCGGGCTGGATTACCGCTTGCCTAACGACGGCGGTGCATTGAATGCCCGCTATTTTTATTACGACCACAGCAACAAGATCGGCAGGATCGATATATCACCTTCGCCAACCGATTTGCAGTCTACCAATGGCAATATCGGTTCGGCCGCCGCCTATGGCTTGATCACCAATGCCAGCATACGCCTGGGATTCATGGGTCTGCCCACCGCCTTGGTCACCGGTTCCCTGACTCTGCAGGAGTCAGAATTTCATGATGATCCCTTTGTACCCAAGGAGCACGGTTTTGTTCCTTTTGACCGAGGAGGATATCGATTCGGTTTTCGGCACGATGTGCCCGAACGTAACCTGAACTATGGCATCAATTACTTTGCGCGAATCGATGGTAACCGCACCTTCTTCGATATCGATAACCGGTTCGAGTTTGTCATTCCTTCCAATCTAGGCCTGTTTATCGAGATTGTTGGCTTTGCCGGACTCACCTATCGTCTCGAAGCAAATAACCTGGAAGATACGGAAGTTTGCTCGGAACGCCGTCGCTTCAATGGCCGTCTATTGAACGGCTTGCTGAAGGAAGTGGAGAACAACTGTAGTAAGAACGGCAGATCGTTCGCACTGAAAATTCGCGGAAACTTCTAGAACTTCTACAGCCAAAAAAAACCGAGGTAGTCCTCGGTTTTTTTAATTCCGCAGTCTCGGCTATCTGCCGCTCTCTTCCGCTTCCAGCTGTTCCAGTTTCCTGGCCCCGGCGAGAATGCCAAGCATGCCATAGTTGCCTTCATGACAGGCATACTCATAGATCGGTTCGTCGATTCTTGACAACGGGTACTCGCCCGAAAAACTGTCTGTAAACACAGTGGAGTCATCGACAGTGAAACCGTAAATTAGCTTATTGTTCGCCTCGCGCCGGAAAGTTTCAGTCAAAGTGAGATTAGCAACCGGTAGTCCCCGGAAAGTATGCCAGTCGTTAAAATGCCGCGTCTCGACTACCAGGGTATCTCCTTCCCAATGGCCAATCGAATCTCCCATCCATTTCGCATGCGCCGCCGACGCCGGATTACGTTCGTCGCTTATCTTGATGATGCGGGCGTCGTGCACCATCTCGGCGATGATGACCACGTAGCCAGGTGATTGCACGAATTGCAGGTGGCTATTGTAGATAATTGGCATCATCACGGGGCCGGAGAGAGGCCCGAAGGCGATCAGGCAGCGTTCCGCCAAGCCACGGCCTTCAGGGCCATCATTGTTTCGACCCCGGGTAGCCTGATCGTCACGGCGTAGCTCTTCCAGTCGCCCGACCATCTCGGGATGCAAGGCTGGCATCCGTCCATCGGGCGGATCGATAATGGCCGAAGTGCGCAGCTCACCATCGATGGTAGGAATGAACTGCGCATCGTCGCGCCAGAACAGGTCGTAATTGCCAATCGGTGGTAAGGAGTCTGCCACAACCGGTGCTGGGCGGTTGGGGTCCAGCGGTTCATTGTCCGCATCGAATCGCTGTTGTTCCCTACGCTCGATTGTTAGCGCTTCTTCTTCTGTGTAGAAACGTTTCTCACCGAGGCTGTGTGGCCGCTCAAATGGAATAATAGAGGCATGTTTCCACACCGCCCGAAAATCCGGGACTCCCCACTCGGTTCTCGGCACCTGGTAATCCTGACCCAGGACTGGAGTGGCAATCATTGTCATCAGGAACAACAGCTGGCTGGTTTTTTTCATAGTCGTGCTCAATGGTGTTAGTCAAAAAGTAAAACAGGACAGCGCAGGTGCTGGACAATAAGCAGATCTTCGTTGGCGTTGAGCCTGAAGCAGTGACACATTGTCATCTGTTGGTTTAGCCACCTGACTGTATGCTCTTGAGGTTACTGCTTTTTCTTCCATTTTGCAGCCTGTCAGGGCGATTTCCGACGAGTTACCCGGGTCGATCAAGTGGCGCGACATGCGGCAATGACTGAATTCCATGTTTTAGAGATTGCAACAAATTGTGATTTATCGCTGGTTTCCAGGTACTTATTGAATATTTGACCCTTTCTTTGTCATGATAGGCAGCCCAGAACAGTAATCAGGTCGCTATCCCCGACCGCGACCCAGAGGCAGTACATTATGCGTAAATCTTCACAGTTAGCGGCTTTCTTCCTGGCATTACTCTGCAGTGGGTTGCTATTGGCTCAGCCGCAGGGCAATGCCCGCGAACCTATCGGCGAGAGCCCCTACAACATCGTTTCCCTGTGGCACCAGCCCTTCGCCGAGGATGGCTTCGCCTTCGGCGGCAATTCCGGAGTCTGGGCAGAGTCTGCCGACCGCATCATCATCGCCCAACGAGGCGAGACCGTATTGCCTTACCCGATACCGGAGAATTTTCCGGGTTATGTCGGCGCCCTTGGTATAAACGCATTGACAGAGACCAACCGCCGGACGTGGCAGAATTGTTTGTATACGCTCAATGCCAATGGAGAAGTACAGGAACTCTGGAATCAATGGGATTACCTCTGCGCGGGCTCAGACGGTCCCGGACCGCATCGTGTTCGCATCAGCCCCTACGATCCGGAGAGTAGAATCTGGCTGGTGAACGAGACATTTCATCAGATCTACGTGTTCTCCAACGATGGTAGTGAATTACTGGCCACTTATGGCGAGAAAAACGTAATGGGTAGCGATGCGACTCACTTCGGACGTCCCCAGGATGTGGCCTTTCTCCCCGATGGTCGCATCCTGATTGCCGATGGTCTGGATAATCATCGGGTCATGATCATGGACAACGACATGAACTACCTGGGCGAGTTTGGGGGATTCGGCACCGGACCGGGTCAGTTCAACACAATTCATGCCATCGGGATTGGCCCGGGAGGACGGATTTTTGTACTGGACCGATCTGGCGGCAGAGTCAATCTGTTCAGAACTACCGACGATCCGGCAAAGGTTGAATTTGAACGTTCGATCGGTGAACTCACCTTGCCACTGGACATCATAGTTAATGAAAATGATTTCTGGATCACCGACCTTGGCCCACTGCGATTCGTTAATTTTGATTTTGAAGGCAATCGCAAGTACACCTGGCTGGTTCCGAGGGAATTACCAGACGGTTACCTCGAGGTGCACACGTTCAGCGTCGACCCGGATGGCAATCTCTACGGCGGTGACAACCAGTATGGCCGCACCCAGAAGTTCATACCTAAAGCGGGTGCGAGTGCGAGCTTGTTGATTGAGCCGCCCTGGGTAGCTCGATAGAGGCAAGTACACGAATCTAGCTAATCAACCAGCGCTTAGAATTAACCAAGTGCCTGTCAGAATGGAAGAGTGCATTATGAAAAAAATAACAAGAAAAAGTTTGCAGATTCTCGGACTGTCTTGCCTGTTTAGCCTGTCTTCATCTTTACTTGCGCAATCAGATGGTACCCGGGTTAACAGATTGATTGAATTGTTCGAGGCTGACCAGCCAGCCTTCGGGATACTGTCATTCGATTATTCGTTAAATAACGCTCGATCTATGGCAACGTCTGGCCTCGATTTCGTTTTCATCGATATGGAGCATGCGCCATTCGACGTCGAACGATTGCGCCTGTTCCTGTTGGGTATGACCGACAAGCGTTCGATTCAACAGAAAGGCAATCTGCAACCCGATGTGGTTCCTCTGGTGCGCATCCCTGCTGCCGCTGGAGCAGAGGAATTGATTGCGCAGACTAAACAGGTTCTGGATGTCGGTGTTTTCGGCGTATTTTTCCCTGCCATCGGAACCAGGGAGCAAGCCGAACTGGCCATCAGGGCCACTCGCTATCCGCAGTATAACGACGCCCCTGACTATGAACCCCAGGGGCTGCGTGGTCGCAATCCTTCCAACGCCGCGTGGTATTGGGGTATTCCTGATTATCATGCCAGGGCCGATGTCTGGCCCCTCGACCCCCAGGGTGAACTGCTGGCGATGATGTTTATCGAATCACCCGAAGGCGTAGCGAATATCGGTGAGATTATTACCGTGCCAGGCCTGGGCGGTATCTTCATCGGTCCTTCCGATCTAAGCACTTCAATGGGTTATGCCAGTCCCGCAGCGCCCGAGGTCGAGGCCGCCATCCAGACAGTGTTGAGAGCGTGTCTGGATAACGATGTCCCCTGTGCGATCACCACCGGTGCCGGCTCGGTCCAACAGCGCATCGAGCAGGGCTTCCGGTTTGTTACCATCGGCGCCGATGGCGGACTGGGAGTCGGGGCGAGTAATGCCTTGCGCCTGGGAAGAGAAGCAGCGGGGCGCTAGCTCGACTCCTACTGTGCCCACTCATTTCTAATCAAGTGATAGTGCGAAGCGGGGGAATCCAGGTAATCAACGTTATGCAATCCATAACCCGGGCAAACAGATCGCGAGGATTTACACTGATTGAGCTACTGATGACAGTCGCTATCATTGGTGTACTCGCCTCGGTCGCCGCGCCGATCTACCAGGACTACATTGTGCGTGCCCAACTGGTTGAAACTGGCATCATGTTAGGGCAATGGGGCCGTGAATTCCGGCGCTGGGATGGAGAGAACGGGCGTTACCCCAACGATAGTCATATCATCTTGCCACCTGAGGCCTCCGGTGATCTGATAATCGACAATAGTCAGTGGCTCGCTACCACTGCCCTGGGAGGTAACTGGAACTGGGAAGGTCCAAATGGTTATCCTTACGCGGGCATCTCAATCTACCAGGCGACCGCATCCGTACAGAAAATTGCCCAGCTCGATTTCATCCTGGACGATGGCGACTTGAGTGCTGGGATCTTTCGTCAGACTCCTAACGGTCGCTACACGTATATCCTGGACGAATAGTTGGCCTGCTTCGCAGGCCAATAGATCTATTCGATCAGGGTTGGTTCCGGGTTGCTGCGGCTGACATAGATCTCTGTATACCCATAAAAATCCGGATGCGGGTGCGAAATTTTTATATCGCCGCCTTCTCGACTGATGATGTTGGGCGTACCCGACTGGTCGCAGCGTAGGGATTCATCTGGCAGCTGATTAGTCCGCAGCAGCGAGCCAATCTCCCTGAAAATTGAAATACAGCTGGCAAGCGGAGCAACGGCATTCTGCTGGGCAATGGCGGCAGCATCCATCGGTACAAAATCTGTCCGAGATGCGAAAAGAAATTGGTAGGCGATAATTCCAGAGGCCAGAATCGTGACACCCCATTGTAAGGTCTGCTGGTTACCCGCCTTCTTGCGGTAAGCAGGTTCGTCAGGTTTTGTTTGTAAAGGCTCTACGTGTGCAGGCTTACTACTGCGCTGCAGTTGAGAAGTTTGCTTCGAGACGTATTTTTCCGCTGCGCGAATTTCAGTGCAGTCTTCGCATAGCACTTCATCGTCGGTATAGGTAGCGCACATGCCACACAATGCCATTGCGCATTTTGAACAATTAGCGATGGACGGCGCAAATGGATGCTTCTCACAAAATATCTTGTCGGTCATGGCACTCGGCAAGCGGGGCTTGCAGATCTTAAGGTTACTTCTAATCTTCCGCTGAGTAGCTGTGGCTAGCATACAAGCTGCTGTAGGATATGACTAGCGCATCTCGAAGGCTGCAGTTCAAGCGCGCCCCTGAGCCTGGTATGGAAGTATCACTGCGAAGGGTGAGCCACTGGTTTGGAAGTGCTCCGAGGGCTTGCTAGTATGGTGGACTATGATTGAACTACAGAACGTTCAAAAATCTTTCGATGGTGGCATGTCCTATGCCGTCGCTGAGATCTCATTTAAGGTAGAGCGCGGTGAACTGCTCGGGCTTATCGGTGAGTCAGGCAGCGGCAAGACGACTACCCTGAAAATGATCAATCGATTGGAAGAACCCAATCAGGGTCAGATTCTGGTGAATGGCAGGAATGTGCAGGATAGAAACCCGGAACAGCTCAGGCGAAATATCGGTTACATTTTTCAGGGTATCGGTTTGTTCCCTCATTACTCGGTGGCGCAGAATGTTGCCGCCGTGCCAACTCTGCTGGGCTGGGATCCCGATCGCATTCTATCCCGCTGCCGGGACACGCTGGAACTGGTTGGATTGGATTACGCAGACTATGCAGAGCGCCGCCCCGATCAACTCTCGGGTGGGCAACAGCAGCGAATAGGGGTGGCTAGAGCACTGGCCGCCGAACCTGAAATAATGTTAATGGACGAACCTTTTGGTGCGCTCGATCCGATTACCCGCGCCGAACTGCAGGAGGAGTTCAAACGCATCCAGAAGAACCTGGACCTGACAGTCATCATGGTAACCCATGACATGACCGAAGCACTGTTGATGGCAGACCGCATCGCAGTCATGAAAGACGGGGAAGTATTGCAGATTGGCACACCCAGCGAGTTGCTCAACAACCCCACCCATGAGTACGTAAAGAAACTTGTGGAGATGCCACGGCGTCGTGCCGAGCATCTCGAACGATTGATGCATTCCTCATGAATGAGAATCTGCGCGAGCAGCTTTTGTTGTTGCCTGAATATTTTCAGGGGCACCTGGCACTGACTCTCATCGCACTGACGCTGGGGATCGCTATCAGTATTCCTTTGGGAATCTGGGCGACCCAATCGCCAGCGCTGAAACGGCCCCTACTGATTACCGTCAGCATCATTCAAACTGTTCCCAGTATTGCAATCCTGGCGCTGGTAGTCGCTCTGTTAGGTGGCCAGATTGGACTGTTGCCAGCGATCGTCGCACTCGTGTTGTATTGCATGCTCCCTATCGTACGCAATACAGTCACCGGCCTGGAAACAATCGCCCCAGATGTGTTGGAGGCGGCTCGAGGTATTGGCATGTCGCCGCGTCAAATTCTCACCCGGGTAAGATTGCCTCTGGCGCTGCCGGTGATTATCGCCGGCATTCGCACCGCGGCTGTCTGGACAGTGGGCCTTGCTACACTTTCCACGCTGGTTGGCGCTACCAGCTTTGGTAACTATATCTTTACCGGTCTGCAGACTCGCAACCTGGTCGCGGTGACCGTAGGTAGTGTTGCCGCAGCGGTAATGGCAGTCGCTCTGGATTCAATAATCGGTGGCATTCAATGGCTGACCGAAAATCGTAGCCAGGAGGCTTCGAGTCAACAGTTCAAACGGGCCAGATTGGCCGTACTGTTTGGTATCGTGGCTGGATTCTCGCTGGCAGCCTATAGCTTGCTGCCGAAACCATCCGCCGATTTCGTCATCGGCGGAAAACCCTTCACAGAGCAGTACATACTGGCAGGGTTGCTCGCCGCTGAACTGCAGAATGCAGGGTTCTCGGTCGATCAGCGCCTCGGTCTTGGCACCGATATATTGTACGAGGCTACCGCCAATGGCTCGGTAGATGCCTACGTCGAATATTCGGGCACAATCTGGTCAAATCGTATGCGCGAGACAGAAAACCCAGGTAAAGAAGTAGTGCTCGAGGCGGCCGCGAACTTCCTTGAAGAGAACGATGGCATGGTGAGCATCGGCCCGCTGGGTTTCCAGAATCTGTACACTTTGGCGATGCGCAGAGACCGGGCCGAGGAGTTGGGAATTGAGACTATAGATGACCTGCTCCCCGTCGCCAGAACCCTGATTGCAGCAGGTGATCTGGAATTTTTTGGCCGTCTGGAATGGATCTCTCTAAGAGACACTTACAATATAGACTTCGCCGAAAAACTTACCTTCAGTCCCACGCTCATGTATGCCGCTATCGATGAGCGCCAGGTAGACCTTATTGCTGGCTACACTACCGATGGGCGCATTGCTGCCTACGACCTGAAGACTATTGAAGATTCCCGTAATGCAATACTGCCCTACGACAGCATGCTGCTGTCCTCGGCGACCGCCGCACAGAATCCCGAGTTTATGAGTACGCTCAGTGCGCTGGTCAACAAGATATCAGATAATGCGATGCGGGAAGCAAACCGGCTGGTCGATGTTGATGGCAGGTCGGTAAGCGATGCGGTGGCCTATTTACAAAGTATTATCAGACCGTGATTCAACGAACCATTTTTGTTGTTAAGGTTGAATGGTAAAAGGCACGCCATCTGAACTGTAGACCAGTTCACCCGTAGCTGGAATCTGGTAAGCAAAGAATACCGTCAGTGCGGCAGAATCCACGCCGAAGTTGCCGGGCACGAAGTCGCTGAACGCGATCAGTTCCTCGGAGGCATTCAACGCCCTGGGCTGGATATTGCCGCCGAGTGTCTCCAGCGCACCATCCCAAACCTGGTAACCACCCTGGGCATCGCGATAGAAGAATCCCAGCCCGTCGGCTGCGATCACCACGTAGGTTATACCCACCTGCCCCTGGTGTTCGCTGGGTATCAGCAGTGTTGCCCTGACATCGATTGAATCTTGCGAGTTGAACAGTGAAACCGGAGTTTCCGAATCTCCAGTGCGGGTGGCAGCACCGAACATTATCAGGTTGGAAGTACCATTGGTTGCGGTGACATCGAGAATTCGGGAAGCACGGTGTGCAGCGATCTGGAATCGTGTGTGGTTGATGGTGTGCACCGCATCGGCACCGAGTTCACTATTGGTTCGAATGACTCCACAGGGCATGCCGTTGCAGCCGCTATTTGAAGGATTGGAAAACAATGGCAGCTGGGTCGAACCAGGATAATCGGTCTCGCTCGCCATAATGGTGGCAAACGACCCATCCACACCATGACCCAGTGACCAGGCAAACGTGCCCTCGGCTCCTGCTTGGCGCCGGGAATGATTGAGCCCAAAATTATGCCCCAGTTCATGAGCGAGGGTGAGATCATCACAGCCGCTTCCCCCTCCAGCCGGAAAACCATGAAGATACAAGATGGCATAGAGTTCCGAATCAGCGAGCGACGGGTGGAATAATTCTCCCCGATAACCGATGCCACCGGTTGAGGCCAGGCCACACAGGTTACCCGTTGAAAATTTCCCATCGATCAGCACGACGATGTCAGCGCCGATCTGCGAGCGTAATTCCGCCACCGACTGGAACGCAGGATCGGTAGCATCGGACAAGGCATCGAGGGCGGTATTAAGGTTATTTGCCACGTTGTAGTCGACGAATCCATAGTACACGGGACGGAAACTTGCCATGGCGCCACTGTTCGCATAGTAGCCATTGGTAATCTGTACGAGTTGATTTATTGCAGTCTCGGGTGATGGGTGGGTGATGTCATTCAGAAATTTCTGCGTGTAGAGAAACATCAGATCGACTTCGGGTTTGAAATCAGCGGCAACCACTGACGCGCTATTATTGGGATCGGTATTGGTTATGATCTCATTAAAATCGGTAATGCCATCGCCATCGCTATCGGCCAGGGTTTCCTTGTTCACGAATATAAATGCGTTCTGTTGCACAAACTGTCCAGAAAGATTGCCTACAAACACGCCACTGGCAATTTGCGGATAAGAGATATCGGTAATGCGCACAGTATAGTTAAAGGTGGTACTGGCACCGGGAGCCAGGCTGCCAATGGTACAGGCGATAGTAGGTTGAGCACCGGTAGAGCCAACCGAACAACCCGGACTGCTGCTAATAAAGTCCGTCTCATCAAGCACAAAGAGTACGTTGACTTTCTCGTTGCTGATTGTGGAACTCAGATTATTGGTAATTTGTATGGATACACTTACCTGGTCGCCAACCGAGGTATTGATCTGGGTGCCGCTATCACCGCCACTTGATGTCATAGTTTGAACGACAGTGACATCTCCACCGCTTAACGCGGAGTAATCAGTCAGTGGCGCGAAGCGTCCTGCCTGGCGTGACCGGTAACCCCCATCATCGCTGGGCAGATAAGTGAAATCCCTGGACAGAGAATAGACCCAGCCGACGAAGGCATCGCCATTTCCAGTTGGAACTGCCTGCAGTTGATATTTACCCCCAGGGCTGTAGATAGTGGCCAATACGACTTGCGAATTTTGCGTCAACGAGAAGGCGAATTGCTGATCCTGATCTTTGAAGCCACCATTCCAACCGCGATCCCCATTCAGATAGTCGTTGCTATCCTCAATCAGGTAACTGAACTGTTGGTTGAGCGCGACCTCAATTATCAGCGAATCGTCGAGAAGTAATTCGTCGAACAGCAATTCAGAGAGTAACACCGCTTGTTGGGTATCCGTGGCGTTCGGCAATTGAATCTCAGACAATTGCTCTGGGTACAGGCCAGGATCGACCAGTTCCCAGAGCGTCTGGTTATCGGCAGAGGCAAGCTGTGTATTGAGAACACTGGCTAGCATAGCCAGCCAAGCGAACAATCTAGTGTGGGTAAAATTCAGTTCAAATCGATACATAAAATCTACTGCGTACATAAGGAATAGTGAAGGACATCTGATTTTCCCGAAAGCTCAAGATTTGGAAACTCGATGTGATTCGATAATTTTGCTTCCAGATTAAAACCGCACTTCTCAAGTACCCTGACCGAGGCAATGTGCTCGGGATGACACAGTGCATAGACGCTCGATATTGGCAGACCACGTGCGATTTCAACGATAGCATGCAATGCTTCGGTGGCATAGCCAGATCCCCAGGAGTCCCTTGCCAGTACGTATCCAGTGGATGCCAGTGCTTTCGATTCGTATTCGAGGCCGGTGCCTCCCAGCAGCCTGTCGTTCATTTTATCGAAAATCAGATAGGGACCGACTTGATCCTGTTCCCATTTCTGATTGCTGTACTGAAGAAACTCCAAGGTCTGTTCTACCCAATCATGGCGCGCCCAACCCAGGAAGCGCGTGACATCCACGTCACTGTCATAGCGAGTGAACACCGACTCAGCATCGTCTAATCGGGGGCGTCTGATAAACAGCCGTTCGGTAGTGAGAGTCTCAGGAGCCGAAATAGTTTCCATGGCTTAAGTCTACTACTATTGCCGCAACGGCATCGTAGTGGAATCAGCTGTGCAGCAGGTGCTGTCTCATGAAATGAAATACTAACGGTACGCTGTTTCCAGGCTTATTCTTCTGGTATGAACACAGTAAGTACATCTACTGTGGCGCCATGTAAAAGTTTGACGGCGGTCGATCCGAGCATGACCTTCCAACCGGAATGCCCATGGCTGCCAATTACGATGGCATCGGCCTTGAGTTGGTCCTGCAGCTCTCGAATTTTCACGGCCGGTGTTCCCAACAAGGTATGTTGTCGGGACTTGTCGATTCCCGTCTTGTCTCCCAGTTCCTGCAGAAGATTGGCCGAGCTTTCGAGAATCTTATTCTGTAAATCTATTGGATTTATCGAGTAGGACTCCATACCCCACACAGTGGGAATCGGTTCGACTACATGGGCGATTTCCAGTCTGTTCAGGTCGTTGCCAACCAATTCGAGGGCCCTGTCTACGACACGCCTCGAGCTATCCGAAAAATCGACTGCCACAATCACCTTGTTATACATGCGTTTGTTTCTCCTGGATTCAGTCTATGAGTTTCTTTATAAGCCTATTCCGAAGCAAAAACTATGCTCGCAGATCTATTTGTTGTTGTGGCCTTCGAACCGGTTTTCCATGCACAATACTAGTAGATAAACGCGGGCGATACTTGATTGAAATCAAGGCAATGGAGTGGACCAGCCCACATGATGGCATATCTTGCGTCAATGGCAACCCAGTTTGTGGTTCTGCCAGTCAGGCGGCTCCAATTGGAGGAAACCCGGTAATGAACGATCAACTGAAGATGATTCTGGACAAGATGTCGTTGCTGGAAGCAGAGTTGCATGATGAATTAAAATCCAGCCAGCAGCGCTTTCAGGAGCGCTTTGTGGCGAGTGTGGCGGAACTAAGACGTTCGGCCCTGAATGCGCAACAACGACTGGAGACCAGGTCATATAAGGTGTTCACTCTAATATTCTGGCGCCACGTGGCTTCCATTCCCTTCATCTATATCATGGTGGTGCCATTCGTATTTATGGACTTGATGCTGACGATCTATCAGCAGGCCTGCTTTCGTTTATATGGAGTGCCGCTTGCCAGGCGCGCCGAACACTTCGTCATCGACCGACACTTGTTGGACAACCTGAACCTGGTGGATAAACTGAATTGCATGTATTGCGGGTACGGAACCGGATTGTTTTCCTATGGCCGGGAGATTATTTCCAAGACTGAACAATACTGGTGCCCGATAAAACATGCCCAGAAAACTCTCTCTGCTTCGCAGCGTTATAATGAGTTTCTCGAATATGGCGATACCGAGGAATACCACAGGAAAGTGGCAGAGTACCGAGAAGAACTCAGGAAGGAATAATAGAGGCTGATCTCAGAATGCTTCCCGGTTACCCCGTAATTGGCGTTCCGACAGAAAACAATTTTTTGAATCGCAAACTGATAACCAGTTGCCGATCCATGCAACCGACAACTGGTTTTCTCGCATGCAGTATTTCTCTATTTGTAAATGGCAGCGCGTGCGCCTGCGTGCACCTGCAGGGAATAGAGAATATCGCTGTTCTGAATCATGCCGATGAATACGACGTTCTCTACTGGATCGATCCAGAACCAGGAACCGGCAATTCCCCACCACCAGTGAGTGCCGACTGGCGCGCCCTGGTAAGCCTGCGAATCATTCACAATGGCGAAGTCCAGGCCAAATACATTACCGGGATAGAGCTGTCCTATGTTTGGCACAGCGTCGGGTAACTGATTGCTGCGCATTAGCTGCACTGCCTTTGCGGAAAGAATGCGCTTGCCATTCAGCGTTCCACCATTGAGATGCATCTGGGCGAATTTCATGTAATCCGCCGCCGTAGAAGTCAGACCACCACCACCGGAGAGGAATTTCGGAGGACTAAGAAATGAACCATTGTCGGTGCGAGCCAGGGTACCATCCTGCCTGGGATTGTACTGACGGGACAGGCGGCTGGCGTTTTCAGCCTTCACGTAAAATCCGGTATCGACCATTCCCAGCGGATCGAACAGCCGCTCCTGCAGGAACCTATCAAAGGTTTGACCCGAAAGCTTCTCTACCATGTAGCCCTGTACATCGACCGAGATGCTATAGACCCATTGCGTACCTGGCTGGTAACTCAGTGGGATGTCACCGAGCGCGGGAATGGATTCCGCCAGAGTGTAGTTGGGCAGATTCATAATGCCCGCCTTGGCATAGGCATTGGCGATGGGTCCCTGGGACAGTGGTGGAGTATAGAGCAGGCCGCCGGTGTGACTCATCAACTCACGTACAGTCATCGGATGATTGGCTTGCTCAGTCACCCAGCTGCCATCGTCATTCTGCGACACGAATACTTCCATGCCAGCCAGCTCCGGCAGATGCTTCTCAACAGGATCGTCCAGTTGGAACTTGCCTTCGTCATACAACATCATCAGCGCTGTGCCGGTGATTGGCTTGGTCATGGAGAAGATGCGAAAGATCGTAGCGTCGCTCATGGGAACCTGATCTTCGACATTCTGGTAGCCCAGGGCTCTGGTCATCTTGACCTCACCGTCTTGAGCGACCATGACTACGGCGCCGGAGAGTTTGTTCGCATCGATGCGCGCTTGCAGGTCGGCGGTTACGGCATCCAGATTGGATTTATCAATATCCGCAAAGGAAATTGCAGTAGCCAATGCCAGAGCAACAGCGACCACGATTTGGATTAGTTTGTAGTTGGTACTCCTCATCTTCGAGGCCCCCTTTGAATACACGTTAGTCGAAACTTAAGAGGCCGTATTAGAGCATCAAAAGCAGCAATAATGAAGGATAGCGAGCCAGCCCTGCCGGACTCCGGGATGAACGGAGAGAGGGCAGGATGCAGAAGAAGAGAGTTCGGCAGGATGCTAATCGGGCAGCGGGTAGCGGTCCAGCAGCTTCTGTATCGCGTCTTCGGTGACTCGTGAGCTGACGATGCTCATACCGCGGTGAATGCCATGGGCAATAACCAGCGGTGTGTGCCCGAATTCGTTCTCCTGACTCCAGATGGAAATCTCCGCACCATTGTCATGCAGATATTGAACTACCGACGGCACGTGTTTGTAGGCTGCGCCGTGCATGGCCGTGTTGCCACGATCATCCACGGCATTGATGTCACTGCCGAGACTGAGCACAAATTGAACCGCTTCCAACACTTCACTCTCGGTGCCGGGGTCTTCACCGGGAGCCCCTGTACCAAGACCGGCAGCGACCATCAGGGCGGTGCTGTCATCCATGTTCGGAATATGCGGATCTGCACCCAGTTCGACGAGCAGGCGCATGAGGTCGACATCGGCGGTTCTCGCCGCCAACAGGAACGGTGTACCGCCGACCATGTTCAAGTCACTGACGCCAACAGGGGGACGGGTGCTTGCCTGTGCATCGAGATCGGCACCATGAACTACTAACAGTCGCACAAACTCCAGGCTGCCAATCTTTCCAGATCCTTCCGGAGCGGGATTATTACTACCTGCCTGGCCGGCCTTGCGCACCCAGGATACCTGGTGCAGAGGCGTCCAGCCCAGCGGGGCATAGTTGGGATCGGCACCATGCTCGAGAAGCAGGGCGGCGGTTTCGAAATGACCGCTTCCCGCGGCCAGCAGCAACGGTGTCATTCCGGTCTGTTCGGCTGAACTCAGACCGCTCTCAGTGACTTCGGCGGCCCGTGAGGGCAGAGTCTCATTCACACTGGCGCCCAGATTTATCAAGGAGTCGACCAGTTCGGTGTGACCTTCCCGAGCAGCGAACAGTAGTGCCGAGAAGCCTTTTTCTGACCGGGCGGTCAAATCGGCGCCATTGGCAATCAGCAGCTCAGAGACTTCCTGGTTGCCTTCGCCTGCAGCCCACATTAGGGCAGTCTGACCGCGCCAGCTTTCCCTGGCATTGACATCAGCGCCGTGGTCAATAAGCAATTGCACAACCTCGACAACCCCCGTGCGCGCCGCGGTCATCAAAGCCGACTCATCTTCACCCATGGTGGTATTGGCATGGGCTCCGGCATCCAGCAGCAGGCTCACCAGTGCTGCACTGCCATTATTCGCCGCCAGTGACAGCGCGGCGACCTCGTAGCGATTCTTCGCGTTGACATCGGCACCGGCGTTCAACAGCAGCCTGACCATTTCGGCGTTGTCTCGATGCACAGCCCAGTGCAGGGCGCGGGTACCATCGCTCTGGCTCGCATTCACGTCGGCATTGAGATCAAGCAGCGTACGAAACGCGGATAGGTCTTGCTGCTCAACCGCTTCGATCAGGCGAGTATCCTGTTGGCCCAGTGCGGTGGATATAAATGCGCTACCCATAACAATCAGGAAAATTCTGCTGGGGATGCCGACGCTGAATTTCATCTAGGTGTCCTCTGCGTATTCTTATGCCGTGGGGTGAAACAGCTCATCGACCCGGCCGGTATTATCGGCGAAGCCTTCCAGGTGGACACTCATGCTATCCAGCAGACTCAAATGCAGGTTCGCCAATGGCGTCTGTTCCTGGTAGCGGATGTGGCGGCCACCGGATATGCCGGTATTCGCGCCACTGGCCAATACGATCGGCAGGTTAGAGTGATCGTGGATGTCCGGATTACCCATGCCACTGCCCATCAGGTAAGTCGTGTTATCCAACAGCGTGCCATTGCCTTCATCCACAGCGTCGAGTCGCTCCAACAAGTATCCAAAGAGTGACACATGGTACTGGTTTATCTTGGCCAGTTTCTCCAGTTGCACCGGGTCATTGCCGTGGTGCGAAACAGGATGATGGGGCTCGGTCACGCCGATCTGTGGATAGGTGCGGGTACTGGCCTCTCTCGCCAGTTGAAAGGAGACGACTCGGGTCAGGTCGGCCTGCAGGGCCAGCGTCTGCAGATCGATCATGAGTTTTACATGATCTTCCCAGTCCGCAGGGATACTGGAAGGCCGTGAGAGCTCAGGCAGCGGCGCGGCTTCGGTTTGCTGCTGCGCCATCTGAATGCGCCGTTCGACTTCGCGCACGGTGGACAGGTATTCATCGACTTTAACGCGATCACCAGCACCGAGCTTGTTCTGGTAATTCGCGATGTCCTCCATCACCCAGTCTAACAGGCTGGCATTCTTGGACAGCTCCGCCTGGCGCTGCTGCGGCGTGCCACCATCGCCGAACAGACGTTCGAACAGTATGCGCGGATCGGCTTCGGTAGGCAGAGGTGTGGTGGGCGAGGACCAGGACAGGCTGTTCTGATACACACAGGCATAGCCATTGTCACAGTTACCCACCAGCGAGATCAGGTCGGTACCCAGTTCCAGCGAGGGGAAGGGTGTTTCTCCGCCAATTCTCTGTGCTGCAATCTGGTCGACCGTGGTGCCCAGCTCGTAGTCGCTTCCCTCGGTGCGTTTGGCCTGTACACAGCTTAGAAACGCGCAATTGGATGACGCATGGTTACCGGTGGTGTAGGCATCGCGAATCTCCAGGTTGGACATCACAGTAATCTTGTCCAGGAAAGGATTCAGCGCCGCCAGTGACGGCGTGAGCGCGCCAAGCCGGCCAACCGTTTCGGGCACCCAGGGGTCCGGATTCATCCCCATGGGAATATAGAAGTAGCCGAGGCGACGGGTAACCTCGGCGGCCGAACCTGACTGCGCCAGCGCCGGTACCATGGCATCCAGCATTGGCAGAGCGACCGCCGCACCGAGGCCACGCAGAAACGTGCGGCGGGGTAAGGCTTTCTTGGTGATGATCATTGGGTTCTCCTCATCTGGAAGGGAGTGCTGTTTACGATACCGAGAACCAGAGACGAGAAGCGATAATCTTGCTCTGTCGCCTGGTTAAGAATTTTACGTATGGCCGGGCCGTCGTAGTATTCGAGACCGCGACCCAGTGCATAAGTTAAGAGTTTTTCGCTCATGGTGCCGACGAAGGCAGCGGGATTGTCCAGCAGGGCGCTGCGCAGACCGTTCACGCCTGCCAGGGGGTCACCGCCCGGTAAATTGCCCGTGGTATCGATTGAGGGATGATCGGTGTTGGGTTCACGCCATCTTCCGATAGCGTCGAAGTCTTCCATCACCAGCCCGATCGGGTCCATGACCTGGTGACAGGCCGCACAGGCCGGATTGGCGCGATGCTGTGCCATGCGGTCCCGCATGGTTTCTATTTTCACTTCAGAATGATCTTCAGCCAGCGCCGGTACATTATCCGGAGGTGGCGGCGGTGGAATGCCCAGTACATTTTCAAGCACCCATTTACCCCGTTGCACTGGCGAGGTGCGGGTGGCATAGGAAGTGACGGTGAGCACGCTGCCATGACCCAGCAGACCGAGTCGCGGGCTGTCTTGGGGCAGGCTTACCTTGCGGAAATGATCTCCGTACACATTGGGAATGTCATAGTGCCTGGCCAGCCTTTCGTTAAGAAAGGTGTAATCCGCGCTGAGAAGTTCCATCACGTCGCGGTCTTCGGCGATGATGGTCTTGAATAGCAGCTCGGTCTCCTGCCGCATGGCCTGGCGCAGGTTGTCATCGAAGTCTGGAAACAGGCGCGTGTTGGGATCGACACCGTCGAGGTTCCTCAGGTAGAGCCACTGGCTGGCGAAGTTCGATGCCAGCGCCTCTGCTTTCGGATCGGCTAACATGCGCTGAACCTGGGCGGCGAGCACCTCAGGATCGCTTAGCTGCTCCTGGATAGCCAGATCCAGCAATTCGGCATCGGGAATACTGCTCCATAAAAAGAAGGAAAGCCGGGACGCCAGATCCACATCACTCAGTGCGTAAACCTGCCCTGCTGCGAAATCAGCAGGATCCTGCTCGATGCGGAACAGGAACTGCGGGCTTACGAGCAAGGCCCGGATAGCCATCTCGATGCCCGCCTCGAATCCTTCTTCGTTGTTAACTCTCTCGAAGAAGGCCAGCGGCGTGGCGATATCGTCATCGGTAATGGGTCTTCTGAACGCTGTCTGAGCCAGCGGCGCCACGATGGATCGGGCACACTCGCTGGCGCTGACCGACTCGCCGGGCCGGCAGTTAAAGATGCGATCGCGGCTGGGCGTGCCTGAGATTCCGGTTGACTCAAACGGGCCACCGATGGATACCGAGTGCACCGCGGGTTGCTGGCGAGGGTGACGATCGCGATTGAAGTGGGCGATATAGGGCTGTCGGGTACTCTCCAGCAGGGCCGAGTTCTTCTTGATAAACGTCACCGCCACAGCATGGGGTCCGGCAGTTACCGACGCAGAAGCTGTCAGGCCATCGCCGGCGCCCTGATCGGAGTAATAGAACGTGGCAAATCGTTCGGTGCGGTTCGGCACTATCTCAAACAGGCCGACGCGTTCGCCGTCTATCGTCATCTCCATCTCGTGGGCTTCGGTGAGGCCTTCGATATTTTCATTGCGGTCCCGTGCCAGTACCACATCGAGTCGGTACTCACCGTCGCGGGGAAAATGGTAAGCGAATGAAGTGCCGCCGCGAGTTCCAAACGGCAGTCCTTCAAGGCGATCTTCCTGGGTGAGGCTGGCAGCCACCAGTTCAACATGACTGGCGGGATTATGCAGTGGCGTACCTACCGCCAGTCGACTGATCTTCTGGGCCGCCGCGAGATAGCGTTCCATCAGGGTTGGCGACAGGTTCGTCAAGTTGACGTTATCGAAGCCGTAACTGGCATCGTCCTTCGGTAGAAGTTCAGAGACATCGACCTCGACAGCAAGCAGATCGCGGATAGCATTCTGGTACTGGAGCCGGTTCAGGCGATTGAAGGTGGCGGTGCGACCCGGATTTGGGTTCTGCAAAGCCAGATTGTCCAGGGAGCTTTCCAGGTAGGCAGTGAACTGCTGAAACGTGGCCGCATCGGGTCGCGGCATGCCAGTTGGGGGCATGGCATTGGCGCGCAGCTTCTTCAGTACTTGCTCCCACACCTGAGGATGGTCAGACACAGTCGTCACGTCGATACTGTCCAGTGCCAGCCCACCGGTTAGCAGGGTCTGGTTATGGCAGGCAACGCAGTATTGATTGACCAGTGTCGAGTGGTCGCCGGGCTTGCCAGTACTGGCCAGGGGAACAGCGACCGCGCCCGGTGCAGTGCTGGCAAGTTCAGGAGTCTGGGTGGATACAAGAAAGAATGCCCCCATGGCGAGCAGCCCGAGCAAGACTACCGAAGTGATAAGGCCCGATCTTCTCATGGCGGCTCCAGGCTGATCGTTGGATGTTATGGTGATTGATTCAGATACTGGAACAGGTGTTTAACCACAGCATCGCCGGAACCAATAGACCAAAGTAAACCCCGCTGTAGGGTAGTGTCAAGGATAAAGAAGTGCTGCGAAGGCAGGAATTTCAACGCGTTGCGCCTGGTCACTACTTCAGATTTAGGGTGAATAAGTAGGTCCTGGGGCACCTGTTCCTACCAACGCTATTTACAGTTATATGGATGCCAAATTGCAATTTGTAGCAACAGGGGTCTGGACTGCGCTTTTGCTCTCTCCATTTACTATTCCCAGATATAGTGTTTCGGTAGGCTATTAGAATCAATGATGATGCATTTGCTGCTTTTATCGATATCGTAGATCCTGTCTTTTTGGAGTTTTCGGATTACTCGGGACACGGTTTCTCGCTCCTTACCCAACCGGTCCGCAATCTGCTGATGGGTCCATCTGTCGTGGGTAAGAAAGGTTCCATCGCCATTCTTTTTCGAGTAAATACTGTTAGTGAGTAGCCGAATGATATTGGTTCGAACGTCAAGCAGGGCAGTGTCGATGAGTTTGATGGATAACTCTCGAATACGAGAGATGAGATCATTGATCAGAAGCTTCGACGTCATCTTGTTTTCCAGCGGCTTGGTGAAAGCCTTTTTGGGAATCTCCAGGATTATGCTATCTGAGGTTGTGGTCACCGACGCGGAGCGTTTCTCATCATCTAAAAGCGCGTACTCGCCAAAATAACACCCTTCATCTAGGTCATTTATCACGTACTGGTATCTATCCACTACGTTAAACACCTTAACCCCTCCTGATTGAATAACATACATCGAATTCGATTCATCTCCTTCCGAGAATATGCGCACGTTCTTCTTTATAACGTGCGTTGTCGCTGCCCGCCGAACTGCTTGCATGTCAGCTTCGTTAAGATGAGAAAAAATCGAGATATTCTTGAGTGATTTCATAACACTACTTCTCCAAAGGAGCACTTCATCGGCTTTTGCCTAGCCATATTGAATAGCAGATTCAATCAACTTTAGTTCGCTGCTTGCCAGCAACCGGATTCAGGCCCGGTTGATTGGAATCTGCGGTGAATATCGGTGTTGGAAATCGACCAATTTCGGTGACATTTGTTACAGAACTATTATACGGACTCTCTACTATACCCTCTACGCCTGGTCTCTGCCGCGCAGAGACTACTCGTATAATATTGCTCGATATCACCCATAGTTCAGGTCACGCGACATCCAGATATGAGTTATTTCAAGTCAAAAATGGCCCACGCCGAGAAAAGAAAGCTACAGATAGGCAGCAGGAATGCCCCGGCCTCTATCGCGGGCTTTAAGCATTCCAAAATAGCCTGGAGAATACTGAATCTCATCTTCCTGCTATCGGTACTTGCGGCTGGAGTAGTCTTGTTTGTACCTGGCGATCTCGTGGAAAAGTGGCTAATGCTTGGATATACCGGCGTAGTCGCGGCGGGAATCGAATACGGATTCGACATTTTCGTATTGGCTTGCATGCCGCTGCTCCACTTTCTGGCTTGCTGGATAAAACGGTAGGGGAATTATGACGATTCGAATTCCTCGACCCCATGAAACGGAAAGTCAATGAGAGAACTATTGGTTACAAATAGAGCAAGAATCCTAATAGGTAGGTTCTGGAACCCAGATTTCCAATTCTGGGAATTCGGGAATATAGTGGGAAGTGTCAAAATGACCTACAGTTTCGCGTCCAATAATAAAAACTGGAATCTATCATGAGCTATAGAGAAGATTTTGAAAATGCGGGAAAACGATCGCAATATGCCGCAACAGAGTTGCTCTGGCACTGGTTGCAGAGCGATGAGCACCGCCCGAGGTTGTTTCACGAGTTTCGTACGGATAAAAAACCACCTTTTCTGAAATTTCAAAGCATGGCCAGTAAGGGTGAAGATGAAAATAAAGTCTTTAAACAGGAAGTAGTTATCCTGTTCGATCCTGAAGATATAAAACAAGCGCTGCAAGACCAGAATTTTAGTAACGATCCCTACAAGCCCCTTGGCAGCGGAACATCCGTGCTGGCCAGCGATGACGAGGAACCTCAGAATCATGAAGTCAAGCGTGAAGTTCTTGCTTCGGCGTTTAAGAATAAAGATCTCAGACCATTTTTGTTCCTAGATAGTGTAACAGCACTCGCCTGTCATCACGGCATCGTGTTGGCGAGAAAGAAAAAGGAATTTAATTTTGTTAGCGATGTGGCCGAGCAGTCTGCCCTGATATTTGCCTCGGGTTTGTTTGGCATTCCGACACGTCACCATTACCTGATGCAGGAACTGCTGCGCAAGAGTCTCGATGCCATGGCTTACCAGATGTTCTCCCGGCACTTTACTAATGACGCACTGGCTTTGCAGACTGGAAATATTGCCATGGGCGGGTTGGCCAAGGTGATCGATGAATTGCTGCAGGAAGCCGCCTGTCCTCCCTATTTCGACGAGCTGCAACAGATTCTGTGGCGCGGCCTGGGGAGCGAAGATGAGGAAGTTAAGCAGGAAAGAATAGCGGCCGTGAAGAAAGTGCTGGATGTCGTGCCAGCAGTGGATATTGACAAATTGCTCGGACTCAAAGAAGCCAAGTTGAAAGGGCATCCGCAAGCTGAGGAATTGGAAGCAATGTACGCCGCCCATCTGCGCGAACTCGATAAATTGAAAGAGAAAACCGCCGATGAGCGCGAGATTGTCAGAGACATACTCAAATACTTCGATGAGGCACTGAACTACCACGAAGTGCGGGAATGGGCGAAAGACAGACTGACGATTAATAGC
Source organism: Pseudomonadota bacterium (assembly GCA_027623555.1). Classification (GTDB taxonomy): domain Bacteria; phylum Pseudomonadota; class Gammaproteobacteria; order Pseudomonadales; family Pseudohongiellaceae; genus UBA9145. Next base: position 61,185 of record JAQBSZ010000011.1, read on the forward strand.
CTCGAACTGGAAGAGAATGAATTCAACAAAGATCTACTGAGCATTTTCCGCCTTATGCGAGAGGATAAAGAGCGGGCAGAGGATGATTTGATCAGGAAAAAACTGGATCCTTTTGATGACGGCAATTTTATCTACAGAAAAACCATTATTGAGGTACTCGCCGAGAATCCTGGCAATCATTCAGGCAATGAACTTATTGTTGACATCGTTGCGGCGATTGCAGGCACGGTAGGGAATATCACCGCTGGAGCCAGCATCGCGCTAAATGAAATTCTGCATGATAAAGGCGGCAGCCGAGAGGCGATCAATATTGTGCGAGGAATAATGGAGGCGGCGCTGGAGGAGGGCGCGGAAGAAGAGAAAGACAAAGATAAAGATAAAGCTAAGCCGCTGCCAAGATTGCCCCATCGACTTCCGGTAGGGCAGCGCGAAAGAGGGCAATTCTTCGGACAGGCGAAAAAGCGTAGCGCTGAAATAGCAAACTACGTCAAGGAAGCGTTGCGGCTCTACCCCCCGGCACCGTTTGTTCCCCGGTTAGCCAAAAATACGATCACGCTTGCAAAGAATGAGAGGAAAAGCACGAAAGTGGAAATAGCGGCAAAGCAGGTGGAATTGCTTCCTTTGGGTTCGCTAACTCGAGGTAGCACTCAAACAGAAACGGAGAGCTTCAAAGTGGAAATAGCGGCAAAGCAGGTGGTATTGCTTCCTTTGGGTTCGCTAACTCGAGGTAGCACTCAAACAGAAACGGAGAGCTTCAATGCGAAGCGTGATAAACGTAATCTGGATGAGAGTCACAATTACTTATTCGGCTATCCAGAACACGGTAGTGAACACACCCATCGCTGTCTGGGAGACTATATATCGATACCGCTGATCTCAAATATTGTAGCTAATGTTCTCCTGCTCGATGGCATCGACCTGGTGGATCCTGAAACTACTGAATCCAGAAAGGATATCGCTGACCTGATAGCTCCTACGCTGAAAAAGAAGTGGGGATTCATCTGCGAGTCGCTCGATCTCAGTCAGCAATTGTCTGCACAGATCAATCAATCGCCATTGAATGTGATTATGAAAGTGCGAACACCGGTTGGCTCTCACGCCGAAGTACTGAAGCGAATCATTCAGTACGGCGCTCCGACCATACAATATTTGCTTGAGTCTTCGAATATGGTGCATTTCGCACGCTTCGTGTTTTTAAACAACGATACGGAATTGGGACTCTTTACATCTTACGATGGTGAGTTTGATCCCTATATAAGACACTTTGCCAATGCCGCAGGACCCCTATTCGACCAGATATTTGCTCATATTCAGGACCCGCCGCTAATGCCAGTACGGGAAAATCCTTCTGCATTTATCGAGCATATCAAACGCTATGACAGATCACCCGTCTCGGACTACTTCTATACCTCTTATCCTGAAAAGACCGTGACAGAAATTCTCGGCAAAGCCAGCAAATAACCAATATTGGATACTATGAGAAATGGTTGATCGTACAAATATTGACGTAGAGGAAGTCCAACGCCTGGTGCTGCATGGATTCAATTACCATCGGACCTGGTATCTGATTCTGCAAGTGGAATCGAAGATTCTGGCGCGAGCGTTCCTAAGCAATCTCAGTCGCAATAAAAAGGATACTGCAAAGCCCGAGGTCCCGGTTATCGCTTTTTCCGGGAAGAAACGATCCTGGGCTTCAGGTGAGCACAAGGAAAAGTCCGATCTGAGCATTGCGTTCACTTATGCTGGTATGGATGCCCTGGATTTAGACGATGGCCTGCTCAGAGAGCCACTGCCAAAACTGGCCAATTCGTTCGTGCAAGGGGCTGCCAGGAGATCGTCTTCACTGGGCGATACCCGCGCAGATACAAGCCGGCAGTGGGAGCCTGCATTCAAATCCAACCGTGCACATATTGTTATATCCATTCATGGCAATGATAAAGATCTCATTAAAACCATAGTGGAGGAGTTGAAAAAAATTGATGGCTGGAAAGGATTATCTGGCTGGTCAAATATTCAGGAGGGAAAACATCGGGGTACTGATCAGAATGACAGAAAGGAGCACTTCGGTTTCGTGGATGGTATTTCCCAACCAGTTATTCGCCGAGTTCATAATATCCAGGAAATTGAAGCACGCAGGGGGTACAGTATTCCTCCCTTCATGAAATATGAAGCTGGCGAATTTTTGTTGGGGCACCCCAATGAAGTCCGGGAGAATCGGTGGAGAGAACCGCTACTAAGCAACAAGGCAGCAAAATTTTATGGCAACGGCAGTTTCGCCGCCTTTCGAAAGATGGAGCAGGATGTTGCAGCCTACAGAAAATTTATCAAGGTCACGGCCAACCAGCACGCGATTCCGGAAAAATACCTCGAAGCCAAGCTTTGCGGCAGGAATAAGGATGGCACACCGTTAGTGAATGCAGTGTCATCAAGCGCTGACTTAAACTCCTTCGGTTTTCGAGGGGATGCAGATGGAAGAAATTGCCCAATCGGTTCCCATATCAGGCGCCTCAATCCGCGCGACGATAAAGAAGTGATACCCAGGATGCGACGCCCGGTTATCCGTCGTGGCATTCCTTATGGGAAAGAATTCGAAGAATTCCCAGACCAGAAACGGGGATTATTGGGCATGTTTTTCTGCGCCTCATTGGAGCAGCAGTTCGAATTTCTGATGCAGGATTGGGTTGATGAGACTCCTATTCGAGAGCCCGGCGCCAATACCAAGGACCCGCTAATCGGCAACCACGAATACAACACAAAAAACTATGTTATTCCTGTCGTTACTGGCAAACCCATTGAGGTTGAAGGTATCGCAAAGGTAACTAGAACCAGAGGCATGCTCTATCTGTTCTATCCCAGTAGAACCGCGTTAAGCATGATTGCCGAGCTCGATGAAACTTCAGAAAACTTTATTTATAAGAAACCGGATACGGCCGTAAGACACTAATGGAATCATCACCTAAAAAAGCCAGTTCCCTGTTTGACGAGCCGTTAGAGAAACGCGGGCTCACCGTGTTGTTCTGCGACATCGTAGGCTCTTCCAGAATATGCAGTTCGCTGAGCAAAAACGATGATGAAGACTGGCAGGAATTCTTGCGAATCTATTGGAAGCGTTGTGAGGAAATAATAAACGAGTTTCAGGGTGTTCTTCCTGAGAAGCCGGAGGGCGATGGCATTCTTGCTACATTTGGGCTTCCGAATTCATTCGCGAACACCACTCAATACGCCATGAAAGCCGCGATAAAATTACTTGCTAATATGGATCAAGTCTCAGAGGAGATCAGGTCAGTTATTGGCGAGAACATACTTCTTGATCCGATCCAGCTGCGCATAAGTGTAAACTTTGGAACTGTTACCACTTATCTCTGGACACAGAATCATGCGCCTCAAGAAAGCGCTATGGGTCATGCGTTGAGCTTTGCGAAGAACATGCAGGAAGTCGCGCCACCGAATTCTATTGTCATTAGCCACAACGCTTATCGCATTTTGAAAGATCAGTACAAGTGTGAACGCATTGATACATCGAATAGCGAAAAGATTCCTAATCAGCGCATATATCGAGTGCTATCGGAACTGACCAATCAAGTTGTGTTAACACCGTTTATCGGACGCGATGATGAGCTAAAGCTGCTGAATAAGAAGTGGTTAGAGGTAACAGCAGGGAGCGGTAGATTCATACTCATCAAAGGTGATGCAGGAATAGGAAAATCGCGGCTGATTCGAGAGTTTAATGAGCAACTAGGCACCGATGTGGCAAAGACGTTCATCTGCCGTTGCTCCCCCTTCCATAATGAAAGTTCACTTTACCCGATACTTAAGATGCTACAGGGTGTAATGGAATTCGGAAATGATGACGACGAAGGACTGAAGTTATCGAAAATACAAAGCAATCTGGAAAGGTACCGGCTCTCACCGGCGAGCTACGTGCCAATTCTGGCCAGTCTGCTTTCTGTTGACTATGACACCGGGGACTATAATCAAACGCACGCGTCCGCGCCTTCCCAGAAGCAGCGATTACATGAAGTATTACTGGAATGGCTGTTGAGAGTAGCGGAGGACAAACCGATTCGACTGATTGTAGAAGACTTTCATTGGATGGATCCGTCCACGACAGACTTTCTCACCTATATCGCTTCATCAATTGCCGATCTGCCAATTATGCTGCTTGTTACCTATCGCCCTGGTGTCAAACCGCCATGGCGGCTCAACAACACCCATGTAATTCAAATGGAAGTGAATCCCCTGTCGTCGGTGCTCTCCGTAGACATGATTGAACTTCTGTCTGGCGACCGACAACTCTCCGCAGAAATTGTGCACAAGTTGATTGATAAAACCGGTAACAATCCACTTTTTATAGAAGAATCTGTTCTGGATGTACTGAATCGCGCATCCGATGAAAAGACAATCGATGAAGACAGTTATATCCCAATAAAACTTCAGGACTTGCTGCTGACTCGGTTGGACACAACTGGAGACGCCAAGAAGCTCGCACAATATGCTTCTGTGATTGGGCGAGAGTTCAGTGCGAATTTACTATTTGATATAAGCGGACAAAATATAAAAGATTTTTCTGCAAGACTTGGAGAGTTGAAAGAAGTAGGGCTGGTAAGTGCAATTGATGAGAACAGACAAGACGATTTGTATTTCAAACATGAACTTATACGAGCGAAGGCCTACGACTCAATGGTCAGAAGCCAGCGCATTCCAGTTCACAAAAAACTCGCCGAAACACTTTGCAGCGGAAAATATGCGGAATTCGAGCGAACTCAACCCGAGATAATCGCTTACCATTTTAATCAGGCACAAGTATCCGAAAGGGCTATTGAATATTATGAGCTTGCCAGCACCAGAGCGATCAGGATTCACGCGAATGTAGAGGCAATCTCACATCTGACAGATGCACTGGAACTTCTGGAAGCTGAAAACGCTGTTACTATAAAAACAGTTAGTCAGCTTGAAATAAGAGAAATAGCGAAACAAAAACAGATTGACCTGGAAGTTAAAGAACAAAACAAGCGCAAACGCTTTGAGCAGGAACTTGAGGAAATCGGGCATGAACTCGAGCTTGCGAGGAAGCATCTGACGTATTCGAAAAGAAGCGAACTAAAGATAACAAGAAGATTAGCATCGAGATTCATGGCTACCAAAGGTTATGGAGCCAGAGAGGTTGGGCAATTCTACTCGCGAGCACTGAAGCTATCTCAGGAGCTCGAGGATTCGAACTACATCATCAAGAATACCTATGGTCTCGAAGCCTATCACTTTATGCGGGCTGATTTCGATAGGGCTACGGAACTTTCTAAAGATTGCCATGCCTTGGCAATCAAAAACAATGATGTAGCAGGATTATTAAAGGTCGACTACACGCTCGGCGAAATCCACTTCCACCTTGGGCAGCAGCATATTGCACGAGAGCATCTGGAAGCATGCAGAGCCAATTACGAAAACAATAAAAGCCATCTCCAATTGGTCGAACTGCAAGACCCTGGTGTGATGAGTCACTGCTATCTGTCTTGGTCCTACTGGTTAACGGGGGCTCCGGACAAGGCGATCGATTATGCCGAAGCAGCAGTCAATCTGGCGGACAATGAAATCAAAACCCCCTTCAACTCGGCAATAGCCCACCTATTTCTTGCTGGAATTCGATTGTTTCGAGGCGAATTTGGTCAGGCAAAACAGGACGCAGACACTGCCTACGAGTTGTGCCTGAAGCATGATCTGGGGACCTGGCTGGCCTATGCGATGGCGGTACGAGGTCGAGCGGCGGTGTCATTAGGGCAATCAAAGGAAGAAATTGAGAATGGAATCGCTGAAATAAAACGCAGCTTCAACATGTGGATTCGGTCGCGCGCTATGGTAACTCGACCCTATTATAGGGCAATACTTTCGGAGTGCCTGGATATTACTGGTGAATACGAATTGGCGATGGAGTGTGCTCGCAAGGGTGTCTGCGTTGCCGAGAGAATTGGAGAGGGGTACTACCTGGCAGAGATTCATCGAGTGTATGGCGCTTCCCTGCTTCGGCTTCCTCACCCGAGCGGCGAACAAATTGAAGCAGCAAAGCAACATATCGAGAAAGCTATAAACATCTCGAAAGAGCAGAGTACTAAATCAATCGAGCTTCGCGCTCTGCTTGACTTGATTGAGTGGCAAGAACTGTACGGTAGTTCCGATGATTCAAGGCAGGCACTGAAGCAGGTCAAACATCTACTCGACGTGGGAATAGTAGGAGGCCGCAATACTGCAGATATCAGGAAAGCGGAAAGAATAGTGACGAACTCGGCGATCACGGAGTGATGACACATACTAATTTATATGAGGTGTTCTGATAATGATTGCGCATAAACAAAAAACGTTGATCCTCGAACAGTCTCAATCTTCGACTGCTGCAACAACAAAAACTACTTCTCGTTCAATCGGTCGAGAACCGATGCCATTTTTAATTGGCAACCACACCCATGCACCAGTTGTAGAAACCAGGCTGCCAGGTAATCGGCAGCGGAGAAACATCTAATGCACATTGCAGCGAATGACAATCAGCCAAATCTCAGGGAGATACTGTTAGACATCTTCGAGATTGTTAACCGAGATTTCGCCTGGACTGGGGAAACATACTCCAAGCCTTTTCTTGCTGGACTTTTCAATAACGACAAGACCCCTGAGCAAGACAACGATTGCTTTGATTTTTGTAATTATTGCAGATCAATGCTCTATGAGTACGATATCCAGAGCAGGTTGGTTTACTGCGAAATCGAGCGACATGGCAAATGGAGCAGGCACTTCGTGGTAGAAGTCCAGGGATGGATTCTTGATGCAAATCAGGAAACCGTTGTTCCAAACACGATGCTTGACAATTATCGATGGAAATCCATATCCGGTTATAAATTGAATGAAGGTTGGAGAGAAATCGTTGGATTTAGTATGTAAGTCTGGATATCGGCTATTGCAATACAAATGAGATTAGAGGAGGCCAAATGGAAAATCTGCTTGCTGGATTGGAGGTAATGTTCTTCAATCTGGAGATTGTAAATAACACAAACAATGAAAATCCTGTTCTGGTTTTTAGTGTAGCGTGCGCAATCATTGGAGCGTTTGCCGTGGTATTGGACTTTATCGTCTACCATGCCAGGGGAGCATCACTGTTAAAGCTCAGGCACGGTTGGATGACTCTATTTTTCCTGTTCGGATGGTCATTTGGGGCGCTGGTAGTAGGATGGATAGGTCAGGTCGTCGATATGTTTCTGGTTAGTATATCGGCCGCCATACTAGTAGGATTTTCCTGGCCGATCCTGTTGACTAAATGGCTTGAAGAGCGGGCAGAAAAAGAACAACAAGAAGAGCCAGAGCAAGAACTAGTCGAGGAGGTATGAGATGCAATTTTCGAAGTTTTTTGACGACTACGACAAGTTTAGAAGTGAAGCAGACATCCGATCTGCTATAGCAACATCAAAAAATTACGGAGGCGAAGATGTTTCCAAAGCCAGGCTGTTCAAGTTCTTCGATACATCCAAACAACGCAGCTACCTCATTGCCACCGTTCAGAAAGTTTACTGCCTTGTTGATGATATTCGTGAGAATGAGCCGCGAGTAATCTGGTCGGAAGACATAGCTAAATTGACTGGGATAGCGTTGGAGATTTACGACAAGACTGATCGTACAGGATTGGTCGATTTTGGCAGTAAACACAAGAACTGGCTCTTTACAAAGGCCATGTTTCCCAATAACGACATTGCTTCCAGGTTCAACGACTTCGTTAGTTCAAGTACCGAAAACTAAGGTTTTTCAACCAATAATTGCATAGCAGATGATCATTGTTATATGGGGAATTGGGTTTTGGAATCCCACAATACACGTGGTACAACTACAGAAGGAAAGAGCTTGCTCAAACCAGGGAGTTCCGATCACATATGGCCACTCGGTGGGGGTCTGGCGCCTACAGCGGCTAGGCGTCGTGCGCCGTGAATAGCATCGTCCTTCGCAAGCGCGACAACACGGCGCGACAGGCCCCGCCCCTCAATTACTCCTGCAGCTTTACAGCAGATACTTGCCAACAAGGCCAGGATAGTGGAAGAACGCAGCAAGTTTTTTACCCTGGCTGGAAATCATAACCTTATCGATCAGGCTGCGTCCTATGTGATAAGCCAATTATAGGAGCTTTGCAATGTTGGAAGATTTGGACATTAACGAATGGGTTCGGGATGTAAGCATCCCGAACGCCACTCTGATACTCTCAACGGACTATTCGACGATTAACAGGCAGGCGACTACTTGCACCGAACGGGCATGGGCGCTTCAGATCACCGCTCAGCGATTGAAAAACTCTGATTTTTGCGTAAGGGAAACAGCAAGAAACGACACGGATGATGCCTGGTTAGCTCTTTGCGTGGGTGATAGAACAGAGAAAGGACAGGTAGTGAGGGAATCGTAAGCACCACTCACATATCGTCCCTGAGAGTAACCATTGAGCCTGCCCGCTATTTCTAGCGAATCGACAAGTACTCGCAGTGAATTGGGGAAGGGTTTCACTTGAGTCTGGAAATTAAGGTCGCTCTCAGAACTGACACCCTTTATAAATTGCAAATCTGTCTCTGCTTTGTGCTAATTGGAAATGAGGGGCTAGTTGCCTGCAGAGCTATTCACCTGGTTTGTCACTGAGCCACAATGCTTCACTCTTTGTCATCCAGGAGATGGCAAATGCATAGATTGCCACGATTTCTAGAATAAGTACGGGTCTTATTTGTGTAAATAAGGCAATTCCGGCAAATGTTGTCAGCAACCAATTAACGAGTATTAGAGCGATACAAACTAAAATAGTCCGGCCACAGAATTTGTAAGATTTGTTCCTTGCCCCTTTCGGGGTTTTCTCCAGAATTTCCTGGCTTTTGTCAGTTTTCGTAAACAAACACAAACAGAATCTGGCAAACATAATAAACAAAATAATTGCTGCGATATCATGCCCGGTATTGACAATTTCTTGCCAGAGAGCGAGATCGGTCTCCATGGGAGGATCGGTAGGAAACAAAGCCACGGCTAGAGCAGCGAGCCCTGCAACAATGCCGGAATTCTTGTCCTCACCATTCGGGCCTCTGTATGACAATAAGAATACGCCGATTGCGCAAAGACTACCCACGAAAATATTTCTAAGAGCGGTATAGTAGTAGTCACTTACTGAAGCTTGAAAATCTCCTTCATATATAAAAAATACAATCAGGCTCCAAATTACAATTATTGTAGGCAACAACAATCCCACTAGCCCGATAAGAAATCTCATCAGATGATAGGAAATTGTTTGGCTTGCATCTTCTATAGATGTGCCAGCCTTAGGCATCAATTTCAGATTTTCAAAAATTGCCCTGCTCCTTATAAAGTGATGCTCACTGCTACTATTCGCTAAGCAATCCCGGCGCCTGTTACTCCGACATAGACCGAGTAGAGTGATTGGCTGGCAGTCATGAACAGGCGGTTACGCTTGGCACCGCCGAAACAGACGTTGGCACAGACTTCAGGAAGTCGAATGACACCAATTGCGACACCATCAGGGGCTACCACTTGCACGCCGGGGCGGGCTCCAGCCCAGACATTGCCATCAACATCACAGCGAATACCGTCAGCAGAGGTTCGAGACCCGCTAGTTGGATCAACCAGTTCGGCGAATACACGACCATTTCTCAGTCGATCCCGGTCGACATCCCATACCTTGATGTCCTGACCGGCACCGGTGTTAGCCACATACAACAAGTTATAATCAGGTGAGAAACACAGACCATTCGGTGCATCGATGTCATCGGTTACCCGGCTGATCCTTAAGCTGTCTCCATCAACCCGGTAGACCGACAGGGGTTGCTGCTGTTCCGCCCGATTGCCCTCGTAGTTACCGCGAATGCCATAGGGAGGGTCGGTGAACCAGATGCTGCCATCGGTATGTACGGTGGCATCGTTGGGAGAATTTAGCGGAGCACCCTCGTAGCTGTCGGCGATCACCGTAACGGAGCCGTCGTATTCATAGCGTACGACGCGGCGACCGCCGTGTTCGCAGGAAATCTGTCGACCCTGGAAATCGAAGGTATTGCCATTGCTATTGCCAGATGGATTACGAAACTCGGTGACGCGATCATCGTCTTCGATCCAGCGTAGTTGTCGATTATTGGGAATGTCGCTCCACACCACGTAGCGACCGACGCCGTTCCAGGCCGGGCCTTCGGCCCACATTGTGCCGACATGGTGGCGCTGAATCGGCGTATTGAACAGGATATAACGGCGGAAGCGATTATCCAGCGCAACCAGATCGGGGTCGGGATAGCGCAGTGGGGTATTGCCCGACCAGTCCCTGGGCTGGTGAGGGGGCAGGTCCTGAGCCTGGGCGATTCTTGGCAGAAATACAACACTGGCGGATGCTGCGGTAAGAAAGGAACGGCGTTTCATGGCGACCTCGATGACATCATGCTGGTTTAAGCGGCCGATGCCTTTGTTATTGGTTCTTGAAAACGATGCTAAAGGAAGGCAGTTTGGATGTCGAGGCCAAGAAACGAGAACAACAGGACACAGAATGCGAGCAAAGAGGTAATTCGGTGAGTATCTACGACCTGATAAAAGTGCTCCATGTGAGCTGTGCGGTAGTGACGCTGTGCGGATTTACTCTGCGTGGCTACTGGATGCTGGTAGGGTCTGACTGGTTGCAACAGAAGATCACGCGGGTTCTGCCCCATATCATCGACACGGTCTTGCTGGTGAGCGCGATCGTGCTGGTCATCATGAGCCGTCAGTACCCCTTCGTGGTGGATTGGGTGACGATCAAGATCGGACTCTTGCTTCTTTATGTGGTGCTGGGAACATTCGCGCTGAAGCGCGGCAAAACCAAGCAGATCCGCATTGCCTGCCTGATTGGGGCACTGTTAACGATCGCCGGCATTTTTATCGTGGCGAACTTGAAGATTACTTTCTAGAATCTGCCGCATCCAGGAACGGCCCATCCACACACAAGCGTCTGCCATCGGTTGCGTCACAGGCACCGCAGATACCCACGCCACACTTGGTCAGGTAATCGATCGAGTTATAGATTTGCTGAGGCTTGCAGTATTTTCTCTGCACGGCTTCGGCGGCATGCACCATCGGTCCCGGGCCGCAGTTATAAAAAACCAGATTGCTCAACTCTGCCGCAGGAAGTTCATTCAGGCGCTGTTCCAGCAACTCAGTAACCACGCCATGAAAGCCGCGGCTACCATCGTCGGTGGCTATCTGGAGAGCACTGACAGCCTCGCACTCATCGACGAAATAGAGCCTCTGTTCTGAGCGAGCCCCCATGAGTATTTCGGTATTACCGAAATCCCTGGCTAACTGGTACACCGCGGCCAGACCAGTGCCACCGGCAACCGCCATAATGCGTGCACCCTCGGGCGGGGCGACAGCATTGCCATACGGGCCGCGCACATAGGCCTCGATGCCCGGCTCGACCGTCATCAAGGCCTTGGTAAATTCACCCAGGTTGATGATAACCAGCGAGAACGGATCATCGGTGAGTGCAGAAAATGGCTTTTCCCCGAGACCCGGTATCCACAGGAAAACGAACTGTCCGGCATCAATGTCGATCTTTCGATCGAAGGTGAGTATGCATATATCGTCTGTGATGCGTTCATTGCTGACTAAGCCAACAGGTTTGAAATCCATATCAATATCGTAGCGCACCAGTGCTTCGGCATGTTCGGTCCCCTCAACCAGGTCATCGCTGAGCACTCGAAAATACTCGGCTATCTCGTCGGTGTTCATGCCGATCAGAGCTGAGCCAACACCGATGATAGTCGCGCCGGCCTCTTGAAACTCCCGCACATTGGCTGCGCTGCTAATGCCACCACAGGCGATGATAGGACAATCCACACTCGCACGTATTTCCTGAACGCACTTGAGTGCAATCGGCAGAATGCCTTTGCCGGAGACGCCGCCCTTCTCATTGCTGAGAATTGGATGGCCATGGGCGGTGTAGCATTCCGGGCCAGTAGTATTGATTGCACAGATTGCATCGGCACCTCCCGCGGCGGCGGCGCGGGCTATCTCATCAACATTCGGCACGTTGGGAGTGAGCTTGGGAATGACAGGAATGTCGACGGCGGCCTTCACGGCCCTGACTATCTGCCTCACCAGTGCCGGGTCCTGACCCATGGCCATGCCGTAACCCTTGGCGTGTGGGCAGGACAGGTTTAACTCCAGTCCATCGCCAAAGGGCGCAAGCAGTTTGGCGACCTCCACATATTCCTCGACACTTCCTGCGAAGATAGAAATCAACAGGAAGCGATCGTGGGGAATGTCGAGTTTCGCCAGCAGCTCTGCCGAGCGTACCGCGCCGGGATTAGTCAGTCCGACTGCATTGGTGAAACAACCCGGTGCATATTGGGTGAGGATGGGTTCGCGATAGCCCAGTCGCGGCTCGGGTCCTATACTCTTGGTTGTTAGCACCCCGACTTCCGGCATAGTATCGAACACCCGCTGGATGATATTGGCGGAGCAGGTGACGATTCCTGAAGGGACTGTGAAAGGGCCGGAGAGGGTCTTGCCTAAAAACTCTGTCTTCACAGGGGATGGAAACTCACTTCAATGCGATAACAGGGGCGCATTTTATAGCTTGTGGCGAAAGAACGCACGAAACCGGCGAAAAAACCGCTACTGTGAGAGATTTTGATAGTAATCAAGATGTAGGCAGGCGAGAGTGAAATGATTGCGCTCCACCTCATAGGGGACCCTGTTTCTGGTGAAACTGATCGCCTTGTGGGCTGCGTGACTTCAGCCCTGATACAACTGAGAATCCTGGAATGACACCACGCTCGAGAGTCTCAGAATGCACCGCATTCTTTCAAGACAGATTACATGCCTTCAATTCTGAGCTGGCGCGCTACCTGAAGCATGCCGATGAAGAGGCGATTCATGATGTAAGAACGTCTTATCGACGGCTGCAGGCAGCTTACCGGGTTTTGCCTCAGGGACTGAAAACACCGCAGTCTGGTAGCTACCTGAAGCTCTGCAGACAATTCTTCCGGTGTAATAGTCTGATTCGGGATTGTGATGTTATGCTGGATAAATTCGCGAAAAGTGGTGTAGCCAGCAGATCCGGAATATTCTCCTCGCTGAAAAAAACGCGCAAGCACCAGTTGCAGAGCGCCCTTGAGTTGGCAAAGCAACTCGACCAGCATAAATCTCCGCTACTGAACGAGCCCGATCCCGATGGAATGGACCTGCTCGAGTTACAGGTACACAAGCGAGCAATGCAGTTTCTCTCCAACCTGCCGCTGGTTCTCGCCGCCGAATCCAACGTCGAAGAAGTGCACGAGATGCGCAAGGATGCGAAGAAGTTGTTCTACCTGCTAGAGCAGGACACCGAGTTGGCAAGCCTGGGCCAGATGATTCACATAAAGTTTTTCCAGCGACTGAGCGGTGATATCCACGACTGCGATGTCGCAATCGCTCACGTGGTAGAGCGCCTGCAACAAAAAGTTCGAGCAGATAAATTGCATTCATTGCTGGACACACTGCAGGAAGAGCGCCATCTTTATTATCTGGAGTTGGGTGGATTGTTAACCGATCACAGTTGGCAGGAATTGGCCAGCCTGGGTAGGGCAGAGCAGCCGACTCAGAATGTGGCGCAACAGTCCCGGAGCGCGTTACAACCCTGAAGCGGCGCTGGATCGAATTTTGCCTGGCGGGTCGATACTTTATTCTTGGGGCCACTTTTCGAGATCGGTTTTCGGGCTCGAGTCAGTGACAAGATTGGAATCGAGGGATGAGCATGGCAGTCCCTGAAACAGTGATGATAGTGGTGGGATTCCTGATGCTCGGTGTCGTGATGGCGGCATTGTTCAGGAAGATCCCGATACCCTACACGGTAATGTTAGTGTTGCTGGGGGCCTTCCTGCAGTGGCCGCGTGACAATATTGCGCTGTTTGAATCCCTGCACCAGTTCTCCCTGACCCCCGATATCATTCTGTTTGTGTTCCTCCCCGCTCTGGTGTTCGAGGCCGGCCTTGGTATTCCGGCCCGGCAGTTGCGCAAGGATATCGCGGCGATTCTGATGTTGGCGATTCCTGCCTTGTTTATCTCCAGTTTTTTGATCGCTTTCGGCCTCAGTAGTATCGCCGGCCTGCCGTTTATCGTTGCACTGCTCTTTGGCGCACTGATTTCGGCAACCGATCCGGTGGCCGTTATCGGACTCTTTAAGGAACTGGGGGCCCCGCGCCGGCTTACAGTGCTGGTGGAGGGCGAATCACTCTTTAACGATGCCACAGCCATCGTACTGTTCAACCTGGTGTTGGGCATCGCCTTACTGGGAGAGTTTGAGATCTCAGAAACTATTCCGGCGGTTGCTGAATTCTTTATCGTGTTTGTGGGCGGCGCCGTTACCGGCATTATTTTAGGGCTTCTGGTCAGCAGCATTGTAAACCTGTTGCGCATCGAGGGAGTTGGCACACTGATCGTGACCCTGGCGTTGGCCTACCTGGCATTCATCATCGCCGAACACGAGTTCCATGTCTCCGGTGTGATGGCGGTAACCTTCGCTGCGCTGACCAGTAGTCTGCTGGTAGTACCGCGTATAAAAGAAGCCGAACTGCATGCTCTGCACAGTGCCTGGGATTTCCTCGCGTCTATCTGCAACACGCTGTTGTTTCTGCTTATTGGATTATCCATCAGTATCAGCAATCTTCCGGCAATACTGGGATTGCTGATAACCGCCGTGCTGCTGGTGGAGCTGGCACGAGCCAGCGTCGTGTACTCGCTGGTGCCACTGACTGTGAAGTTGTTTGGCCTGCCGGTCGTCACGCGGGGAGAGCAACACATCATGTGGTGGGGAGGACTCAAGGGAGGTCTCGCCATCGCCATGGTCTTGCTGATACCCGAATCCATTGCCGAACGGCAACTATTGATCGACCTGACTGCCGGTGTCGTTATCTTCACGCTGTTGATCAATGCCCCATCCATTCGTTTATTGATCAGCCGCTTGGGGATCGACAAGCTGACAGATTATCAGCGCAATGAATTGCAGTTAGGGATACAGCATGTAACAAACAGCATTGATGCCAGCCTGGGTGAGTTGACAAGCAGGGACATGATTTCCGGTGAGCAACAGGCTGTGATTGCCGCCAAGCTCAGACAAGCGATCTCTGCCGATGTGAGTTCTGCCGAAGTAAAGGACCAGGCCCATAGTTGGGAGATGCGAGTACTCGGATGGGAAATTAGCGAACTGGACCGACTCTATCGAGAGGCAATTATCCCCCAAACCGCCTACCTGGATATCCACGCGGACAAGGCTAACTTGCTGGACCTGGTGGCTCGCAATCCCGGCGTGCTGACCACGCTGACTCATGGACGCCGCGATACCACGCTCAAGAAACTCGATAAATTATTGGTGAGCGCATTTCGCGAGAAGGACTGGGCGGCTGCCTGGTTAGCCAGGTATCTGAGGCTGCGTCTTAGCCATTACCTGATGAACACGGTAATCAATCTGCATCTGTATCGCAGTGTAGCCGACAAGATTACCCATGCCGAAGGCATGCCTGCTTTAATCCGGGACTCATTGCATAGGCACTATCTAACCCGCACTGCCCTATACCACGAACGGTTGGATGATGTGAGGACGGAGTTCCCCACCATCTTCGCTGATTTCGAAACCGGGTTCGCCATCAGGGCATCGATGGCGGCGGCTTTAACTACGGCCCAATCCGCCCATACGCAGGGCGAGCTTTCGGACAAGACTTATCATTTGCTGTCGCGAAAATTACAGTCGATCCTGGAAGAGGAAGGACAACAACACAGTCGACAGGAAGACCGTACGCTGCGATATCTTTCAGCTGTTTCTCTGTTCAGGGACTTGCCCGCAGCGGCATTACAAACATTACAGAAGCACACCCAGGAAGTCTCTTACCTGGCAGGCGATGTTATCATTGGCGAAGGCGATGCGGGGAATGCGCTGTATATTCTGATCGAAGGTGAAGCTATCGCGAAAGAAATCGACAGCGATCCTCCGGTAATCCTGGGAACCATCGAGAAGGGTGGATTCTTCGGAGAAATGGCTCTGCTCGGTGAAAATGTTCGCAGCGCTAATGTCGAAGCCGGAACGTCCTGCGTGTTATTGCGCATCAGCCACAAGGCAATACTCAGGGTCGCTGACGATTTTCAGGAACTCTATGGGACGTTGGAGAGGGTCAAGACGGAACGCAGCAATCTCAATCTTAACCAATAGGAATTAGGAACTGTTGAATTTAAACCACTCGAGCCACGGGGTGGGGTGTTGTTTGCGAACAATCAGGACCGCAGGTCCGTGAGCAAATAATACCGCAGCTCCTGTCGGCTGGCCTGGACAAGTCGCCTCTTCGCCCACAGCAACGGGGATATTCCCTACTCACGGGCCTTCGGCCCTGATTGTTCGCAGTAAACATCCCCGTTGCTGCGTGCTTACTTCAGAGATGAATTCAAGACAAAATCAATATAGCAGTGGTAAAAATTTTTGGGGATATCTCAGACCCTGACGCCTCTGATCTATGAGCCATAAATACTGATTAGAGCATCTCTTTCAGTGCCGGCTTGGTCACTTTGCCCATCGCATTGCGGGGCAGCGCATCGATAATCTTGATAGCCTTGGGAATCTTGTAAGACGACATCTTGCCGTCACACCATTGTTTTAAGGAATCATAATCGAGTTCCGCGCCGGCGTTCAGTGCGATAACCGCCATAACCGATTCGCCCCAGGTTTCATCCTCGACTCCGATCACCGCCACTTCTGAAATAGCATCGTGTGCAAGCAACACGCCTTCGATCTCCAGTGCCGATAACTTGTAACCTCCGGATTTGATGATGTCGACCGAGGAACGGCCCATGATGCGGTAGTAACCATCTTCCAACACGGCGACGTCTCCGCTACAGAACCAACCGTCCTTGAAGGATTCTTTAGTAGCCTTTGCATTATCCCAATACTCAAGAAATACATTGTCGCCCTTGATTCGAATTTCACCCGGCAGCGCTTCTTCGTGTATTGGCTTGTCATACTCATCGAACAGTTGCACCTGGACGCCGGGCAGGGCTTGACCCACAGCACCAGCGCGCCGCTCTCCGGCATAGGGGTTGGAGATTCCCATGCCGATCTCAGTCATGCCGTAGCGCTCCAGCAGAATCTGGCCGGTGAGTTCTTTCCACTGGTTAAACAGTTTCACGGGACAGGCGGCGGAGCCTGAAATATTAAGTCGCATGGCATTGAAGCCATCACAAATTTGTTGTACGTGCGCGGCATCGATCGTGTCGAAGTATTGAATCAGCTTCACATAGATTGTTGGTACAGCCATGAATACGTTGTAGGTGCCGGCGATAATCTGGTCGGTTATCCTGGGTATGTCGAACTTGGCAAACAGGTGCACAGTGGCGCCTGCCCAGAGTCCGCAACTCAGAATATTGATGATGCCGTGAATGTGGTGCAGCGGCAGAAACAGGGGAATCACATCGTCTTCGGTCCACGCCCAGGCGTCGATCAGCGTGGTAATCTGCGCTTGAATAGTTTTGTGGGTGCTGACCACACCCTTGGGCTGGTTCGTGGTGCCACTGGTGAACAGCATCATGGCACGCCGCTCTGGATCGATATCAGGAAGCGAACCAGCCTCGTCCACCAGCACATCGTCTACCGAGACGAGTTCAATATTCAAGCGATCACATAGTGCGCGCAGAGAGTCCTGATAGGAAGCATTGGCGATCATCCGCGTCACGCTGGCGCAGGTGAGATAATGATCGAGCTCAGCAACTGCCGAGGCCACGTTTAGCGGTACTGCGATACCACCGGCTCGCCACACGCCGTGCATGGTTGTCACGTAATCAAGGCTGGCGGGAATGAAGAAGGCGATGCGTTCTTCTTCAAGATCTTCCCTGCCCTTAAGCAAGCCTGTAGCAAAGCGATCGATACGCCGGTTTACATCCGCATAGCTAAAACTATTGTCCCCATCAACCAGGGCTGTCTTGTTGTTGCCTTCTCTTAAATGAGGAAAAGATTCTGTTGTCATTATTACTTCCGCTATTAGAGTATTGTTTCTATGTATGGTGAGTAGATTGATCGTCGAATAATCAGAAAATGCCACTAACGACAAAATACAGAATCGAAGGTCCTAACAAACAACCTACGCCTGTGTAGAAAGTTGCTGTCATAGCACCATAGGGAACCAATTTGGGATCGGTTGCAGCCAGACCTGCGGCCACTCCGCTGGTGGTTCCCATGAGTCCGCCGTATACCATGGCAGATTGTGGGTTATTCAGTCCGATGTACTTTGCAACCAACGGCGTGCCAATCATCACCAGGATTGATTTAACCAGACCCGCCGCCACGCTAAGGGTAATTACCTCATTGCTTGCACCGATGGCTTCACCGGTTACCGGGCCGACGATGTAAGTAACTGCACCGGCACCGATAGTAGTGATGGCCGCCGGGTCGGTATAGCCGAACATAACAGCTATTGCCGCGCCGACGATGAAGGACACGATGACCCCGGCGAATATAGACACAACGCCTGCAATACCAGCTTTCTTAAGCTCGCTCAGGTGAACACCAAAGGCGGTAGAGACGATTGCGAAATCGCGCATCATGCCACCACCCATTAATCCGATGCCGCCTAGCAGGGTGACATCCGCCAGACCGGAATTGCCACCCGTGGCGGTGCCTCCAAAGTAAGCGGCCACCAGACCCAATGCGATCGCTATGGCGGAGCCGTGAATGCGACCCTGGGTTAGCTTGTCGGCGAGAAAATAGGAGAACCAGATCGTGACACCAACAACGGCAAACGCAACGATCAGGTTGTTTCGAATAAAGACGGTTTCCAGTATTTCCATTAAACCGCTCCCTGTTCTTCAGTGTCTTCCGTGGGATCGGAATTACCGCCCAACTTGCTGAGTACCGGCACCAGAGCGAAACTGACAACCACGGCGGCGACACCAGCCATGAGTGCAAGCAAGCCTCCATCCATGGCCCCCGCTACGTCCTGTTGAGCGGCCATAGCCACCACGATGGGGATATACATGGCGCTCCAGAATTGAATCCCGCTGCCGGCGGCACCTTGTGTAAGCGATTTGAATTGTTTGGAATTGCTGGCGAATACCAGGAATAACATGGCAATTCCTACGCCGCCGACATTGGCTTCCACGGAAAGCGCGACACCAAGGGCTTCGCCGATCACCATTCCCAGAATCAGGCACACTGAAAGCAGAGCTACACCATATACGATCATTATTCTTATCCTTTTCTGTACAGCGGTTAGTAATTAGATAGCCAATTACAGGAAGTAGTAATCAAGCAGGTCATCAAGGTTGCTTAAAATATCCTTTATCGACGCACAATCTGCGACCCATTGAGACAAATCGGGACAAATTGAGATTAGTAAAATAAAGAGACCGATGATATGACGGGGCAGGTCCCAGTGCAATTTGCTGGTCTATCCCGGCATTCTGTCTCAATCCAGGTGCAAACCGCTGAATTCGGGGGCTGCCGGTTTGACATGCACAGGGGGTTTATTGCTTAATTGCGCGGGTTGGCGAGGAGTCTGGAGAACAATCCTGACCAGGAAGTTGTTAATGCTCGCATTAACACGTCTCGTCGCTGATCTTTTTAACCCTACACAATGGATTCGACATGACGAGATTCTTACATTTCATTGCTGTGCTGGTGCTCGGCACATTTCTGCCCCTGGCCGGTACGCTGGCGCAAGACGTTACGACTCAGATACTCGAAAATGCCCAGGACTATTCCGACCGCTGGGTAACCTATGGCAAGAACTATGGTGCATGGCGTTATATGCCTGATGATCAGATTAACCGGGAAACAGTCGCGAACCTGCGCCCGGTCTGGATCAAGCAAACCGGTGTAACGGGCGGTGCGTTTGAAGTTACTGCCCTGGTCAATGATGGGCGTATGTACCTGACTACCGCCAATAGTCATCTGATCGTAGTCGATCCATTAACCGGTGCCGAGCTCTGGCGCTATGACCATGAATTTGAAAATGTCGATTTGTGTTGTGGTCCCCACAATCGCGGTGTGGGCCTGTATGAAGATAAAGTCTTCTGGGGAACGCTCGACGCTCACCTGCTGGCTTTCGATGCGGCGACTGGCATTCAGCTATGGGATGCCGAAGTCGGCGATCATCGGGAATCATTTTCGGTAACCGGGGCACCCCTGGTGGTAAAAGATATGGTATTGATCGGCGTCGGTGGCGGCGAGTTCGGCATTCGCGGTTATATCGATGCCTATGATGTGAATACGGGAGAGTTGCGCTGGCGTTTCTACACCACAGCCGGACCAGGCGATCCGAACAACGCCTCCTGGGCAGGCGATTCCTGGCAAACCGGGGGCGGCCCTACCTGGGTAACCGGTACCTATGATCCTGATTTGAACCTGGTTTTCTGGGGTACGGGCAATCCCTGGCCCGACATCAATAACGCCGTGCGCAGGGGTGACAACCTCTATACCAATTCTGTTGTGGCACTGAATGCAGACAGCGGTGAGCTCGTCTGGTACCACCAGACCTCCCCCAGAGATGAGTTTGATCATGACTCCACTTCGGAGCCGATGATTATCGATGAGATGTTTGAGGGTGAGATGCGCCGGATGATCGTGCATGTCTCGCGCAATGGCCATGTCTATGCTTTGGACCGTATCACCGGCGATTTTATCTGGGCTGGTGAGTACACGCGGGTGAACTGGGCAGAGCGCGATGAGAGTGGCAAACCGGTACTTAAAGAAGCGCTCTATAATCCGGCGGATACGGTAATTTTCCCTGGCTTATATGGCGGCAAGAACTGGCCACCGGCTTCTTATAGTCCCGACACTCACATGCTCTATATCCCTACTACTGAATGGGGAACGACGTTTATCCGTCGGGATTCAGAAGGGAGACCTGGCACCATGGACCTCGGAGGTTTCCCGAGATTCGAACCTTCCGGTACTGGCTGGGTTGTCGCCTTCGACATGCTCAGCGGAGAAATTGCCTGGCAGCAGGAAACCCCAGGAAGTTTCAACTGGGCTGGCACGCTGGCTACTGGTGGTGGCCTGGTATTTTCTGGCGCACCGGATGGCTATCTGCGCGCTTACAATGATGAAACCGGCGAAGTGCTGTGGGAATTTCAGACTGGTAGCGGGCTGTATGCGCCTGCCACCAGCTTTGTCATCGCGGGCAAGCAATATATCGGCATCGCATCCGGAACGCGAGATCCGGCGACACGCGCCGGTGTCGCTACCGGCATCGCGCCGGGAAACTACATTCTCTTTAGTCTGTAAACTGATTGATGAGGATCGCCGCAGTGTTGTATAGATGTCTGGTTGCTCTGCTTCTGGCTATTCTGTCCGGTTCAATTTCAGCGGGAGTCGGTGAAGGACAGGAGCTCTATGATGCGTACTGTCAGATCTGTCATGGGGGCCTGGGAGAAGGGCAGACCATGGGAAAACCGCTAACGGATGTTATGGCGAATCGTCTGACGGATGCTGACCTGCTTTCAGTCATAACCGATGGGCGCTCAGGAACCGGGATGGCCGCCTGGGGTTCATCGTTCAGTACATCCGAAATCTTCGACATAGCAACCTACGTGCGCACCTTGCAGGGCAAGCCAGGGCTGAGCCTTGGAGATGACGCCGCCGGGCCCAGCGATGATCCAATGGTGTTGGCAGGTGAAGCGCTATTCAAGGGCGAGGCGGCCTGCAGTTCTTGCCACTCTTACCGGGATCAGGGTGGGAGTGTTGGGCCTGCACTCGATGGCCTGTCTACCAGGTTAGATGAAAAATCTCTACAACAGGCACTGCTGAACCCTTCCGCCACTATTGTGGTAGGGTATGAGGCTAAAGAAGTTGTGCAGCAAGACGGCACTGTGATCCGTGGTCGCTATCGTAACGACTCGGAACTCGCCGTGCAGATTCAAAGTGACGATGGTCGCAGGTGGGTGACTTATTTTAAGGACCGGGTTAAATCCGTAAGCGATTCCAGTGAATCACTGATGCCCGATGTCTTCGAAACTCTGGGTGCAATCGAACAAGAACAACTTGTCGCGTTTTTGAGATCGCTCTAACTAATTACTACTAATACAGATAGCAGGGAAGTAATCCGACTTCCCTTCTTGCTTTGAGTTATTCCGAAATATCTGGAGGAACAAAACATGGAAATCGATCCAGCCTTCTTCGCTGAATTAGCTGTTACCTATGGCATGCAGCTTCTGGGGGCAGTGGCCACGCTCGTCATAGGGCTCTACATCGTCAAGATTATTATCAGGGTGGTGGGCCGAATGTTTGATCGCAGCGCCGTCGATCCATTGCTGCAGAGTTTCTTAAGTAGCATGATCTCAATGCTTTTGAAGATCATGGTGTACATCACGGCGCTGGGAATGCTCGGTGTCGAAATGACAACCTTCATCGCCATTATGGGCGCCGCCGGTCTGGCGATCGGCATGGCGTTGTCCGGAACTCTGCAGAATTTTGCCGGTGGCGTAATTATTCTGCTTTTCAAGCCCTACAAGGTGGGTGATGTTATCGAGGCCCAGGGGTATATCGGTGCTGTGAAGGGAATCCAGATATTCGTTACCATCTTGACGACTGCGGATAACAAGACTGTGCTTATTCCAAACGGGCCACTCGCTACCGGGTCAATGATCAATTACTCGACCCAGGCTACTCGGCGAGTCGACTGGACATTCGGGATCGCCTACGGCGATGACATCGACAAAGCCTACGATGTGTTGAACCGACTTATTGCAGCAGACGATCGCATTCTTAAAGAGCCAGAGCCATTCATGGCCTTGTCAGCCCTGGCTGACAATTCCGTAAATATCGTTGTCAGGGTCTGGGTGAATGCGGCGGACTACTGGGCGGTACATTTTAAAATGAACGAAGAAGTCTACCGTTGCTTTGAGAACGAAGGCTTATCGTTTCCATTCCCGCAATTGGAAGTGCATCTTCAGCAAGCGCAGGGCTAGATAAAGTAAGGCTAAGCGAGGATAAAGAGCAGAACGGCGAATACGGCAATTCCCATTCCCAGTGCAATGGAATAGATAAAACTGGTTGCCAGGAAGATCGCCGTCGTCAGGACATGGCTTCTCTGAAAATAGTTTTTCAGGCTCAAGTATAAATAGACAACAATCCAGATTGCCAGTGCGATGCTAAGGAAATTAAAAACGGCACTGAGAAAGGGAATCTCCAGGTCGGTAACTATGCTCACCACTTGCGTGAGGAACAAGGCGAAGATCAGGAAGGCATGATTGTGCATGGTCAACACCAGGTGCTCGACATAATAGTGCCTGGCGAAGACAAACAGTATGCGCTGGATCAGGGCCAGCAGCGGCATCATCAACAACATAAAGAAAGTAATGTATTCCAGTGACCCCAGCAGGAAATCCTGCGGATCGTCTATCACTTCCTGAAAGTTTTCCTCCGCTTGTGCGAGAAGCACGCGGTTTAGATTCTGATTGGTTTGCTCGGATAAAAAGGGCAGGCGTATCTGACTGATGAACTGGCGCAGATCTTCAAGATCTTCTACTGTAGTCTCCTCTCCGTTGATGGTCAGGTTTAAAGCTTCCGGGTCGGCAACTATGCCAGCTTCCTCGAGCGCTGCAGTTATTTCAGCCGTTACAGTTGCTTCTTCACTTTTCTGTGAATCTTCAACCAGTGCCGACTGCATGGATTGCAGACTGGTCACCACACTCACCATCAGGAAGAAACCGATGCTGATGATCAGAAACAGCCTCAGTGGCGGTGTGTAACTTGTGCGTCTGCCTCTGAAGTACTCGATAGTCAGGAAACCCGGCTTAGTCAGCAGGTAGAAGATCGTTCGGTAGGCACGTCCATCCAGGTCAAAGACGACCCGCAGCATTTCCTGCAGGAAGTAGAGAAATGGTCGCCTGACTTCCTTATCCTGCTGACCGCAATTGGCACAGAAACTCCCGGTCATCGCAGAGCCACAGTTTGCACAGCTGAATTTATCGACGAGAGCGGGTTCGGACATGCAGATTTTTACTGTTGAATTATGGCCGGTGTTGACCGCTACTGTATCAGCTATCGGACTCAAGCAGCAGGCACATTAGGTTTGTGGTTAACGAGCTTGATAGGACGAGGCGAGCAGGCCAGGAAAGAAAGTCTCCCAACCCTCTACTGGCACTTGAGGCCAGTAGAGGGCGGGATTCTCAAGGAGCACCTGGGCACAGATTAAGAGGTGTGGAGGGGCTGTGCCTCGGTGTTTGCAATACGACATTAGACCATTATGCTGTGTTGCAGGGCGTAACATACCACTATATATAGTGATTCACAAGCGAGTAGCGCCGGTGGATTCAGTACCTGAAACAGGCAGAATGTTCAGAGGAAAACAATGTTTTTATCAATATAGTAAAGTAATAACTTTACTATATTGATACCGCGTATTTATGTTATCGAAGTTCGGATCGAAGGAGAGTCGCAGGTCGAGGAAATACTCGAGAAAGTGAACTAAAGAACCCCCAAGAAAGCACCGGGCCAACTCAAATGATGTTGGTCACACGCAATCTTGATCTAGGTCAATTGTCTTACATCCCGGCTATGGTCTTATTAGTTCTACGATCAGTAGGAAACGGGTAGCGCCCAAATCGCTAGTGATCGTAACGACACAAAGACTTCTCAAGCAGGGACGGGGTTGCCGCTAGGTCAGGGTAACCCCATTTTTTTGGCCAGCGATCCCTATTGCCCCCAGCGTCGTTTCTGATAACGAAAATGCTGAAAAAATACCTGGATACGAGAAAAGTTTTGGTGAACCATGAGTTGTTGCGAAGTACGTGCAAGGCAATCGGGTTAGATAGCCTGAGCCAATTCTCACCTTGTACGAGACATAGCGCCTGCAGACTACAGCTCCCGCACCCAGATATTTCTGATTGAGACGACCTGTCCATGGTCCTGCAAGGTAATCGGCATCTTGCCCGTGCAATCCTGGATGCGTTCTTCCTGTGAGTAGGGCCCGCATTGCGCTTGATATTCCGGCTCGGGCGTGAAGGTCGCACCCGCGATCTCGACATGGTTCTGCACCAGTACTCCGTTGTGCAGCACTGTTATGAAGGCTGGAGATTCGAGTCGCCCGCCCGTCCACACTGGGGCAGTGAAGATAATGTCATAGCTCTGCCATTCCCCGGGTCGCTTGCTTGTATTCACCAGTGGCGGATGTTGCAGGTAGATCGCCCCTGCCTGGCCGTTGACGTAGGTATCATTCTCCCAGCTGTCGAGAATCTGTAACTCAAACAGGGAATGCAGGAAAACCCCGCTGTTGCCGCGCCCCTGGCCATTACCCTGGATGACTTGGCTTGGTCGCCACTCGAGGTGCAGTTGAATATCACCGAAAGCTTGCGTGGTCTTTATCGTACCAACCCCACGCTCCACAGTGATGGCACCGTTCTCAATCTTCCAGCGTGCCGGTTGATCATCGGCACTTCTGTTCCATGCATTCAGATTGGAACCATCGAACAGGACGATGGCATCAGAAGGCGGCGCAGCGTTGACAGCAGCGGTGACCCGAGCTGGTACTGGCTCATAGACCGCCCGGTCCTGGGCGTAACTCGAAGATACAACAATGGCCAAGATGACAAGTAGCAGGCGTTTTTTCATGAATCTGTTTTCTCCGGTCAAACGGTGCTGACCCTCGGATTAAGTAATAAGATTACCGTCCTCATCCCATTCGGCAATGATCTCTCTTCGCGACTGATCGACACACTTGGACAACCAGTCGGCGTCATAGTGTTTTCCATGTTTCTGGAGTACAGAGTTTGGTACTCCGTCCCATACCCCGGGAGAGTTTCCCTGGTAACCCAGGTCTTTCAATCCCAACTCTGTAGTGTAATAACCAGTCATGGTGAAATTGCGCATCACAGTGAAGAAGCTGATGCCAGGCTGCAGTTCTGGATCTGGATTGTCAGGATAAGCAATAGCATCACAGATGTTCAGTCGTTGAGACTCGCTGACATTAATGAAGTCGGCGCCGTATTTGTCGATGGCATAACTATCCAGCCAGGCAATGCCCCCGCGTACCGGCAGCTTGTATTGATCGCGGTCTTTAACCATGAACTCGACAAAGTCGGGCAATCCCGCATCCAGGGCGCCGCCATTGGGATGTTCGGAGGGCAGGATGATGTCGCACAACACGGCAATGGTAATCAGTTCATGCTCACGAAAGTAGGTCTCGGCAAACAGGCGTGCGTCATAGCGCTTTTCCACTTCAGTACGACCGTAGGAATAGCTGGTGGGAAGAGGCGTCCACGCCACATTCGCTGCGGCACTGGCCGTTCCGGCGCTGGTGGCGATGACACTGCCGGCCAGCGGTGCCAGGAACAAGGATTTGAGGGTCTCTCTTCGATCCATTTAGCTTCTCTCTATATTCTATATTCTATATTCTCTATTCTCACTAGCGCCAGCTTGTCTAACTCTTTGCGCTTTCCAGCTTCTCTGTTGGTGCACTTCCTGGCTACAAGTTCTGCTGCTTCATCTGTTCGATGATGTAGTCGGACTGGCGCCAGGCCAGTGCCATGATGGTCCAGGTTGGATTCTTGTCAGCCTGGGACACGAACGTGCCAGCGTCGGCCACGAACACGTTCGGAGCATCATGCAATTGGCCAAATTCATTGGTTACCGACGTCGAAGCATCGGTTCCCATGCGCGTGGTACCCACTTCATGGATGATCTCTCCGGGTTTGGTCAATCCGTAGTCGCGGTCCGCCCCGGGCTTGCTACCCAACAGGATGCCGCCGGAGGCTTCCAGCAACTCTTCCATGGTGTCCTGCATGTGTCTGGCCTGATTGATTTCGTGTTGGGTCCAGTGATAGTCGAAGCGCAATACGGGAATGCCCCATTCATCCACAACAGTCGGGTCCAGTTCGCAGCGGTTCTCAAACTGCGGAACACTCTCGCCGCGACAGGCGATACTCAGGCGCGATCCGTAAAACTTCCGAATATCGTCCCTGAGCTGATTACCGTAGCCACCCACGCGTTCACCGAGGAATTCATTATATTGGTTCACGGCAAAACCAAATCCATAGGAGGGCATGCCCATGCCGCCACCAATCTCCAGGTGATAGCCACGGGTGAAATCGAGGTTGGCATCTTCCAGCCACCACGGAGTATAGACGTGCATGCCGCCTACGCCGTCTTCGTTGTAGATATCCCGGTCAATCAGTTCAGGCAGGAAGGCGGCGCGACTGGCCCCGGTAGAATCATGCAGGTAACGACCGACATGGTCGCTGCTGTTACCCAGGCCGTTTTCATGCCGCGCACTTCGGGAATTCAACAGGATGCGAGCCGAGCTACAGGCCGAAGCCGCCAGTACTACACTGCGGCCCTTAAGCTGGTATTCCTTGAGGTCATCTTTGTTGATATAAGAAACACCGATTGCCATGCCTTCGGCATTGGTCGTGACTTCGCGCACCATGGAGTTCGTGTAAAGGTCTACCTGGCCCCCTTGCAGCGCCGGATAAATCAGTACTGTGCCGGAAGAAAAATCGGCATGAATGCCACAGGCCCGACTGCACTGGCCGCAATAGAAGCAAACGCCGCGATCACTATTAATGCGTTTGGTGATCATCGACTTGCGCGCCGGAATTACCGGCACCCCGGACTTGCGTGCGCCGTCAATATAGTAAAGTTCATGCAGCCTTGGCTTGGGCGCGGGCAGAAAGAAACCATCTGGATCGTTGTAGAGTCCCTCGTTACTCCCGAACACGCCGATCAGTTTGTCGACCTTGTCGTAATAAGGCTTGATGTCTACGTAACCAATGGGCCAGTTATCCCCAAGGCCATCGCTGTCCTTGCGCTTGAAATCCAGCGGCCCGAAACGCAGCGAGATTCGACCCCAGTGATTGGTGCGCCCACCAAGCATACGACCGCGCCACCACATGAAGTCCGTGTCTCCCTTCATGGTGTAGGGTTCGCCGTCCAGCTCCCAACCACCTATGCAGGAATTGTAATCACCAAATGGGCGTAGCCTGGTGCTGGCACCGCGGCGGGGGGATTCCCAGGGATAACGCAGTTGTGTGCGCTGTTCATCAGCGGCTGGATCATAGTAGGCGCCGGCTTCGACCAGCGCGACCTTGAGCCCGGCGTTCGCCAGCCGATGCGTCGCCATACCGCCACCGGCTCCCGATCCGACGATGATGACATCATATTCCTGCTCGGCCATGGTGGGTTTGCTTCTCTAGAACCTGATGTTGGCGACGGAGTTATAGCTGTAGGTGATTGAATTGATGCCATCGCTGGGATTGTCATGTTCGATAAAGTAGTGCTTGAAGCCGCCAGTCTCAGCATGGCTGAAGATCTCGGTGAAATTGATGACTCCTCGACCAACGTCGACCATCTGACCCGCGGTGCTGCGGTCTTTGACATGCAGCATCGGGAAGCGACCCGGATTCTCGCGAAAATAGCGAATCGGATCGTGTCCGGCATTGATGATCCAGTACAGATCCATCTCGAACACAACCAGTTCTGGTTCGGTGAAGTAGGTCAGATAGTCATAACCGATCTTGCCTTCTTCCTGAGCCTCAAATTCGAAACTGTGATTGTGGTAGCCCATCTGAATGCCAGCTGCCTTCGTGCGTTCACCCGCGCGATTCAAGGTCTCGGCATGGCGCTCGAAATCTTTGAGAGTCTGTTCATTTGCTGGCACTGAAGGCACCACGATATATTGTTGGCCAATAGTCGCCGCTGTTTCTATTTCCTGTTCAAGGTTTGTGCGAATGGCATTCAACTGAATATGTGCGGCAGGGGACGTGAGCCCGAATCCATCGAGGATGCGACGCACCTCGGTTGCTGACTTGCCGTGGTAACCGGCGAACTCCATTTCCTTGAATCCCAACTCGGCGAGTTGACCAAGCGTGCCTTCGAAATCGGCGGCCATCTCGGCCCTGAGTGAATACAGTTGCAAGCCAACATTTTCGACGTGCCGACCCTGGGCGGTTGCCAGCCCAAGGGGACTGGTGGCGACAGCGCTTGCTACGGCGGCTTTCCTGAGAAAGTCACGCCGTGATTGGCGCGGAGATTGGAATTTTTTGTGCATTATTGTCTCGCTTCGAACACCGCAGAATTAGAGCGTTCAGTGTATCTGAACGTGTTCATTTTTCCAGAGTTTGCACTTGCGGGATGAACTGTTTTTCTTCTGTATTTAATAACTTATATGTTATATATGCATAGATAGATAATAATATATATATTATTATTTGTATCATTATTTATAACATAAAGGTTATAGTCATGCGTTCAACAGATCGCGCTTTGGCGCGCAAACAGCTCGACAAGCGCTTCAATCAAATACGCAGTGATGACTCCCTGACAAGACCTCCACGCGGTTGGGTCAAGGCTATCAGGCAGGCTCTAGGTATGACGACTACGCAGTTAGCGACACGACTTGGGGTAAGTCAGCCACGTATCATAAAAATTGAAAAAGCCGAAATGGAAGGATCAATCACACTGGACTCGCTCAAGCGGGCGGCGCAGGCTTTGGACTGTCAACTTGTTTACGCCTTGATTCCTGAAAAGCCATTGAATGAAATAGTAGAGGACCGTGCTCGTCAATTGGCAAGAGAGCGCCTTGCCATTACCGGGCATCATATGGCGCTTGAAGCGCAATCAATATCTCCAGAAGATGCGAAGGCACAATTTGAGCAGCTCGTGAGTCAGATAGTCGAGAAGGCAGGATCAAATCTCTGGAAAGAAGAAAGATGAGCGATCCTCTAGTTGAAGTTGATGATGCTGCTACTCCTCTAACAGAGGAAGAAAGAAATGACCTCAATCTTTCGTACATCACATTGCGCTCTGAACTAAACGACGCCGAACAACGAAATATCCTGGAAGCTGAAGAGTGGGCGTTCGGGCGCAAGAGAAATGTGCTCTCTGAAGAGTTTCTGTAAACATTACACAAGAAAATGTTCGGCAACGTCTGGCGCTGGGCTGGTGAGATTCGGCGAACCG
Source organism: Pseudomonadota bacterium (assembly GCA_027623555.1). Taxonomy (GTDB): domain Bacteria; phylum Pseudomonadota; class Gammaproteobacteria; order Pseudomonadales; family Pseudohongiellaceae; genus UBA9145. The sequence continues at coordinate 91,129 of JAQBSZ010000011.1, forward strand.
AACGTAATATAGGTGTTGACGCATACCGAATAACTGGCGAACTGAGACAACTCATCGAAGATTGCAATTTCTGGCAAGCGAACACTACTTACATTTCGGATGAAATCGCCGCGCGATTTTCACACCGGCTTGTTTTCATTCACCCATTTCCAAACGGGAATGGTCGCCTCTCGCGTATGCCTGCTGATTTATTGCTCATAAACCTGGGAGAAGGGCGATTCAGCTGGGGGCGCACAAGTTTAGTTGATCCGAATGAAACAAGAAATCGTTACATCGCTGCGCTTCAAGCCGCTGACCAGCATGATTACGGACCATTGATTAAGTTTGTGCGCTTATAAAGAATATTGGGAAGCGACTGCAGCGTGAGTAGGGGGTGAAGAAAATTAAGAAATCTGACTATCGCAGTTCAGAATCTCGACCATAGCCTGGCTAATTTTCCAGGCTTTGCCAGATTGATCCCGAGCCGTTGGAGGTGAGTGCTTTCTCCACAAAGCGCATTCCTCTTAAGCCATCTTTGACGGTAGGCACCAGGGAATCGAGCTTGTTACCGTCACGATGTGCCTCGATCATGTCGGCAATACCAGCATACAGATTGGCGAATCCTTCCAGGAATCCCTCGGGATGCCCGGCCGGAATTCGCGTGGCGGCCGTGGCGGATTCTCCTGCCCCTGGTCCGCCGCGGGTCAGGGTTTGTTGCACTTCGCCTAATGGCGTGAAGCGCAGGTAATTGGGATCCTCTTGCGCCCATTCAAGCCCGGCCCGGCTTCCGTAAATCCTGATGCGCAGGCCATTCTCTCTGCCGCTGGCAATCTGGCTGGACCACAGCATCCCCTTGGCGCCGTTGCTGAAATGCAGAAGTATATTGGCATTATCATCGAGCCGGCGCCCTGCGACGAAGGAGTCGAGATCTGCCAGGATCGATTTCACCGTAAGGCCGGTGATGAACTCAGCCAGGTGGAAGGCATGGGTGCCGATGTCGCCGATGGAGCCGCCGGCGCCTGCTTTGGTCGGATCTGTGCGCCAGGCGGCCTGCTTCTGTCCCCCGGCTTCGATATTCGTTGCCAGCCAGTCCTGGGCATATTCCACCTGGATCACGCGGATGTTTCCCAGCTTGCCGCCAGCAATCATCTCCCTGGCCTGCCTCACCATGGGGTAGCCACTGTAGTTATACGTCACTGCCAGAATCAATCCGCTCGCGTTCACCTTTGCCGCCAGCACTTCAGCATCTGCCAGAGAAGTTGTAAGAGGCTTGTCGCAGATGACATGGATGCCTGCATTGAGAAAGGCCATCGCCGCGGGAAAGTGCAGATGGTTGGGCGTGACGATGGCGACGGCCTCGATGCCGTTCTTCAGTTTGCTTTCTTTCTTTGCCATCTCTTCGAAACTGGCATAACTGCGTTTCGGAGCGATGCCAAGCTCAGCCGCGGACTCAGCGGCGCGGTTCGGGTCACTGCTTAATGCACCAGCAACCAGTTCGTAGCGATTGTCGAGGCGCGCGGCGATGCGATGCACATTTCCAATAAAGGCGCCTCGCCCACCACCTACCATTCCTAGTCTAATTTTCATTGCGAAGTTCTATCATTTTGAATTACATGATTTAGTGGCACGATACTTCGATAATAAGTCGTTCAAAATTTTAACAGCCGTAAAAAGAGTTGCGTGAAGTGCACTTCTTTTCCAATTTGATTGTTAAGAGCCGATGGGCACTATTCACATTGCGCTTGAGCATAGCTTTTGAACTCCGGACTCAATAGGAGATCCATTGAACTCCAATAATCTTGTTCAGTAACAAGTTCAAATTGCCGGCACATCATTTGTTCAAATCTTATCCATTCAGATTCCCCTAATGTACCGTAACTCCTTGCAAAATAGGCAGATTCATAGATACTCCAGAGTGAGCCGTATACAAAACTAAATTGCTGGCTTTCAGTACCATCAAGGTTTGTAAGGTTTCCCGAGTTAAACTGAGCAAACATCCTGGTCAGCTCTTTATCAGAAGCTAGTTGAAGCCTCCAATCATTAAGTCTGGTTATACTTTCTCCATAAGACTCAGTACGAATAGCAGCCGTGTTCTCGCGAACCTCAAGTATAAGAAATACTAGAGTTATTAAGACGGCTACTATCGAGAGTGCTTCACCGATTTCCTTAAACTTGGATATTTGCATGATGGTTATCCAGGCACATAGCACCCATAATAATGGGAGCAGGGTGTGCGGCCTGCTTTGTGACAGAATAGCGATTCCATTCATAAAGTAGCGTGCGCATTCTGCTTCCTCGATTGATTTGTTTGTCATGTGCCGACACGTTTGAAACATTCTCCGCTGCTTTGTATGCCGCCGTCTGGATATGTTGGGACATTCTCATTGGGAAGTGCACAAAATCCCGTAGAGATTTTTTCAATTACTGTGTCTGCGTGATCGGTTATCAGTGTAAACCTATTCCTGCCGGTGGTCTCGATTTCGAATGTGTAACTAAACATTTTTCCATCAATGTTGACGAAGGTGAGAGTTCTTCCCATAACTTCCCATCGAATTTTTCTGTTCAAGGACGAAAGGCTTGCAGAATATCCTCGCTTACGCCGCGCACCCTATTTAGATCAATTGTGGCTTCAGTATCAGATACCCAATTATCGACAAACCACTCATGTTCTTCGTATTGATAAGTGCATGCTAAAGGAACAATTAGAAGCATCAGGATGTTCCGCATCTTGGCGCACATAGCCTACTTTTGTGACGCGCCGGATTTTCGCTCGCCCTAGCCTCGTCTCGCACTCAGCTATTGATCATTATAGATCCCAATTATCAAATTTCTCTGTCTATCAGAATGTAGGATTATCTGGTTTAAAGACTGCCAACAGTTACTGGATGCCGAGAATGCGCTTGTTAGCTTCCTGGTCGGTACCGGAGGCAGCGAAGTCGTCGAATGCTGAGTCCGCCACGCGAATGATATGTGCGTTGATAAAGTCGGCCCCCTCACGGGCGCCGTCTTCCTGATGCTTCAGGCAGCATTCCCATTCCAGGACTGCCCAGCCCTCGAAATCATAAGCGGCAAGCTTGGAGAAAATGCTTATGAAGTCCACCTGGCCATCCCCTAAGGAGCGAAAGCGACCCACGCGATCGACCCAGGATTGATAACCCCCATAGACTCCCTGTTTGGCCGTGGGATTAAATTCAGCATCCTTTATATGCACCAGTTTGATACGCTCCTTGTATTCATCCATAAACGCAAGGTAATCCAGTTGTTGCAGGACTAAATGACTGGGGTCGAACAAAATATTGCAACGTCCATGATTGTTGACTCGCTCCAGAAACATCTCGAAGGTTACCCCGTCATGCAGGTCTTCGCCTGGGTGTATCTCGAACCCCACATCGACGCCAGCCTCTTCGAAGGCATCAAGTATTGGCAGCCAGCGCCTGGCGAGTTCATCGAATGCAGTCTCTACCAGCCCCGCCGGTCGCTGGGGCCAGGGATAGAAATAGGGCCAGGCCAGAGCGCCTGAAAAACTGGCGTGGGAGGTGAGACCCAGGTGTTGTGAAGCCTTGGCGGCATTCATCATCTGCTGTGTCGCCCACTCCTGCCGCGCCTTGGGATTTCCGCGTACTTCTGGTGCTGCAAAGCCGTCGAACATTTCATCGTACGCCGGGTGCACGGCAACCAGTTGACCCTGCAAGTGGGTGGAGAGTTCGGTGATCTCTATGTCGTGATTGGCCAGCGTGCCTGTTACTTCGTCACAATAAGTCTGACTCTCTGCGGCCTTGCTCAGGTCAAAGAGGCGCTTGTCCCAGCTAGGAATCTGCACACCCTTGAAGCCGAGTCGCGCGGCCCAGGCACCAATTTCATCCAGCGAATTAAACGGAGCGTCGTCGGCAGCGAACTGTGCCAGAAAGATAGCCGGGCCTTTTATAGTCTTCATAGTATTAGAACGGGCTATCTGGAAAGTAATACTGTGCGGCGTTCTCCGGGGTAATCAATGGAGAACCCAGGATGTACTCCCCGTTTAGAGGCGCATTGGAGATAAACTTCAGCGCCGTGAGCTCCATCGCGGTGGCGATCATCGAAGGTGGATACAATACATCCACAGGAGTCAGTCGATCACCATCCATCACGCGGCGCACGATGTCTTTCATGCCCCCACCACCGACGATAAAGAGTTCGTCCTGACGTCTTGCCTGGCGGACAGCCTGGATAACACCAATGGCAATATCATCATCCTGTGCCCATACGCCATCTATCTTTGAAAACCGCGCCAGAAAATCCTGCATTACGGTAAAGCCGTCGTCGCGGTTCCAGTTCGCGTACTGATTATCCAGTACATTGATATTGCTTCCTTCAAGCTCGGCCATGAACGCACCGAAGCGTTGCTCATCGATAACCGTCGGTATGCCTCGCAGCACCACGATGTCGCCGCCACCGGACAGTCGTTGTTTCATGTATTGCGCCGAGACCCTGCCCATTTCGACATTGTTGCCAGCGACGTACACATCCTGAATGCCGGGTTCACTGAGCCCGCGATCGACTACCGTGATAAACACACCCTGGCGCTTCACATTGCGTACCGGACCGGTCAAAGGTGCGGACTCGAAGGGCAATACTACCAACGCATCGATGTTGTGAATCGCTACCAGGTCTTCCAGGTCATTGGCCTGTTCCGAAGCACTGTTTGCGGTTAGCAATACAATGCTCAGTTCCGGGTAGGCAGCCTCCAGGCGCTTCTTGGTTTCTTCGGCATGAAAGTTCATGCCACCGGCCCAGCCATGGGTTGCCGCGGGTATCGAGACACCGATAGTCTGAGCGACCGCATTGGCCGTCACACCGAGCAGCAGGCATCCGGTAATAACAGGGACTAGTCGTTGCAGAATCTTCATGGGTTTCTATCTCTGATTAGTGCTTCTTTTTGCGCCAGGCGCCGCGCTGCAGGTAAACAGCGACGATCACAATTATGCCCTGTACGGCGCCATTGAGGTAGTTGCTTATGGCATCGGTCAAATTGAGGATATTGCCGATGAGTGTCAGGATCAGCGCGCCCACCACCGTTCCCCAGATGCGGCCGTACCCGCCTTTGAGCACAGTTCCGCCAATGATCACAGCCGCTATCGCTTCGAGTTCCCACAGTATACCGGTTTGGCCGGAGGCCGAGCCTAGCCGTGGCACGTAGATTATGGTCGCGATGGAGACGCACACGCCTTGCAACATATAGGTCATGGTCTTGACGCGATCCACATGAATAGCGGAATAAAGCGCGACCTGTTCGTTAGAGCCAATAGCGAAACAATGACGCCCGAATACCGTCTTGTTCAGCAGTATATAGCCGACAACCGCCACGAGGAGAAATACCCAGACCGGGTAGGGCAGGCCGAGCAGAGTGCCGTAATAGACCTCACTGTAGATATCTCCAATGGTGAAGTTCAGCGATAGCGTCCCGCCATCGGCCATGTAGGTAATAAGCGATCGATAGATTCCCATCGTACCCAACGTCACGATGAAAGCCTCAATTTTAGCTTTGGTAGTTAGCAAGCCATTGAGCAGGCCGGCCAGTGCGCCGATACCAATTGAAGCCAGTATTGCCAGCAAAATAATTGTGACACTTGACTCTATACTTTCCATCAGAGAATTCATGATCAGGATCATGCATCCCGAAATGAAGGCGGCCATGGCACCGACTGACAGGTCGATACCGCCGGCAGTGATTACAAAGGTCGCACCAATGGCGACGATACCGATGAAAGAGCTGCGGGCCAGGATATTGCTCAGGTTGCCGGTACTCAGGAAGGCTTCGTTAACCAACATGCCGATGACAATCAGTGCGATGAGTGCCAGAAACGGACCGGCGGTCTTTAGATCGATTGCTGCAAAATATTTCTCAGGCACAGAGCGGTTCCTTTTGCTTATCCAGATCGCTTTTCAATCCAGTGGCATAGCGCATGATCTCATGTTCTTCAATCGCCTCGCCTTCCAGGATGCCGGTCAGTTCCCCGCGACACATGACCGCGACGCGATGGGACAGACCAATCACTTCCAGCATGTCCGAGGACACCAGGATAATGGCATGCCCGTTGCCAGCCAGTTCGGCGATGAAGCGGTAGATCTCGGTTCGGGTGCCGATGTCGATGCCGCGAGTGGGCTCATCGATGATGATGATGTCTGGCTCGGCAGCCATGATCTTGGCCAATAGCAACTTCTGCTGATTTCCTCCGGAGAGCTTGCCGGCGGTAAGACTGTCGTCTTTGTGGCGAATGTCGAATGTTTTTACAGCAGCTTCGAACTGGGCTTGTTCCTTCTGCACATCGATCAGACCGCGGGAAAACCTGTCAAGCGCCAGCAGAGAGAAATTAAACGGCAGGCTCATATTGAGTAGCAGGCCGCAGCCCTTCCGGTCCTTGGTCAGATAGCCAATCCCGTCGTCGCGGGCGGCGGCCAAGGTTGGGTAGCGGTTCTGACGACCCTTCACGGTCAAACGGGTGGCTTCTGAGAAACGGCGCAGGCCGACAATCGCTTCCATCAACGCGGTTCTGCCCGAACCCACCAGTCCGGAAAAGCCCAGCACTTCCCCTTTGCGCAGTTGGAATTCAGCATGCCTGATAGTACCGGGCACGCATGCGTCTTGCAGTTCAAGAACAACTTCGGCTGAATCAGGGGGACGGGGTATTTCTGGAAACAGCTGACTCAACTCGCGCCCGACCATCAGGCGCGCCATATCATCCTTGCTGAGTGTCGATGCCGGGTAGGTGCCGATCATCTCGCCATCGCGCAGCACCACGATTCGGTCAGCAATGCGTTCGATTTCATCCAGCTTATGGGAAATATAGACAATGGCCACTCCTTGCTGCTTGAGTTGTTCGATCAAGATAAACAGGGCTTCACTCTCTCTGTTGGTCAGTACCGCGGTGGGCTCGTCCAGGATCAGGACTCGCGACTGCTTGGCATAAGCTTTGGCAATCTCGACAAGTTGTTTCGCCGATACCGCTAATTCTGCAACGAGAGTCGAGGGATCGACTTCGCAGTTAAGTGCCTGCAAGTATTCCCGGGATTTCTGCAGCATGCGTTTCTGGTCGAGTAGCAAACCACGCTTCAGCTCGTTACCCAGGAAAATATTGTCAGCGACGTTGAGTTGCTCCGCCAGGTTAAGCTCCTGGTGAATCAGCACGACTCCGCGCTTTTCGGCTTGTTCAATTGTCCAATCGGCAGCTAAGGAATGTGAGGAACCGTCAAGGTCCCGCAGCTCGAGCTGCCCAGCCGTAAGCGTCTCGAATCCGGCCAGCAATTTGACCAGGGTAGACTTACCGGCACCATTCTCGCCCAGCAATGCCAGTACTTCGCCCCCATAGATGTCGAGATCGATGCCCTGTAATACCTGGACATCGCCAAATGATTTGTGTAACTGGCGTGCAGTAATAATCGGAAAATGAGAATTGGGTTCTGGCATGTGTGAGTGCGGTGGGAGTGCCCGATATCTTCAGCAAATACCAGTAAGTAGCAACGATCGAGGCATAACCAGTCGCTACCAGGCGAGCTCTCGAGAGTTCGGGCTCGACCCCCTTCTCCTTATTGTTCTCTTTATAGTCCACACGGGATTAGTTCACAGGAGAAGGTATTACAAATAGGGGTGCAATGTAATAGGCAGGCTGGAAATTAGCCTGCCTGCTGAGGGTATCGGAAATGAGCCTGGGAAATCCTAGAAATTACATTCCGACGGGTCGAGTTGCACGCGGATTTCATTACCTTCTTCATCCACATTGCGTTCGAAACAATTTCCTTCCAGGTCTTTCAAGAGGCGACGACCCGAGGCGATGGGTGCGCTGTTGACCGGAGCACGGTCTTTCACAACCACCACTTCTCGGGTGCGAGTCACAGGGCGACTGCGATAGGTCACCGTGTCATAGCGCCTGGAAGAATAACTGGGGTAGCTCAACAAGGAACCGAGCACCAGACCGCCTACAAAACTACCGGAGTCGTAATGACGGCTTCGATAGCGCGGGTAATGGTTACCGTAGGAGAAACTGAAATAATTGCCGCCCCGACGGTCGCGGTATCCATAGTGGTAGGGGTTGTATCTGCGGCTGTCGCGACGATAATCATGACGGTTATAGCTTCTATAATGATTACCATAGCCGTAATCGCTGTAGCCACGCCGCGAGTGACGACTGTCGGCAGAAGCCGCCTGACTCAGCACGAATGCGCCAATGACAAAAACACCTAAGATCAGCTTTTTCATAATTTTTCCCGCCTGTCTCTCTTATCAACCTTTTAAGCACTTGCTCTGAATACAACACAAATTGACTCTATTGTGATGATACACAGGCAGCATGAATAGAAGCTGAACAGTAAAAACAAGATATCACTGCAAATGCCTGGGATTGATTTACTGGCCCGGCATCCCAATTTCGTCCAGAATGCAACGAACTAATAGTCCACGCTATTGATGCCAGGCTGCAGCTACTCTCAGGAACACAACAATGACCCACGCCGCAGAAATACGGGATATCGAAGAAGTACTGGTTGCCAGGGCCACCAGCGATGGTGATGGCGTGCAACTTAAACGCGTGTTTGGCGGTGGTGATCTGACCCGCTTCGATCCGTTTCTCATGCTGGACGAGTTTGGATCTGATCAGGCGGCAGACTATATCGGTGGTTTTCCTTCCCATCCTCATCGTGGATTCGAAACGGTGACCTATATGTTGGAAGGTCAGATGGAACATCGGGATCACATGAATAATGTCGGGAGACTGGGTCCGGGAGATGTGCAATGGATGAATGCTGGCTCGGGCGTGATTCATTCAGAGATGCCACAGCAGGAAGAAGGCAGGATGCATGGTTTTCAGTTGTGGGTGAATCTGCCGGCGCGGGAGAAAATGTTACCAGCTACCTATCGCGATATTCAGGCACACACAATTCCGGAGTATCGCGTGAACGCTGTCGCGATCAAATCGATCGCCGGCACGTTGACTACCGAGCACACCGAGCTTACCGGTGCAGTAACCGGTCTTTCAACAGACCCGGCTTACCTCGACCTGGTTTTCGAACAGGAACAGACAATCGAACTTGGCGTGCCAGAGGATTACACGGCGCTGATTTATGTCTATGCAGGTTCTGCCTTTGTTGGTAGCAACAATTACGAATTGTCAGCAGGGAAGCTGGCGCGACTGTCGCGAAACGGATTACTGGAGTTGCGTGCCATAGCTGGATCACGTCTTCTTGTCATGACTGGCAAACCTATCGGGGAAACCATCGTGCAGCGCGGACCGTTTGTTATGAATAGCGTCGAAGAAATTCAACAGGCTGTAATGGATTTCAACGCAGGCACGCTGGTTTAGAGCCAGGGGCATTAGAAGCAGGCAATTAGTCAGCTGGGGACACAGCGATTGGAACCTGAGTTATCACCGCAAACCGTTTCTGCCATGCCCAATGATCCGGAATCATTGGCCGAGCTGGCCTTATACTCATTCCAGCACGCTCCACAGTTATGTGCAGAAGAGCATGCCTGCTGCGACTATCACCGCATCTGGAGCATGGCGCGGCTGGTCAATCCCAGTGGGCCGCACCTGGCAGGATGGCGGTTCTTTCACCGGCAGCTGGCGATTCTCGCCGATGCTCACCCCGCGCCCCGCCTGTTGATCTCTGGCGCTGCCGATACCGGGCTGTTGTCACTGGTGTTGGCCGGGCTTAAAGACTTTACTGCTGATGCACAGATTGTCCTGGTTGATCGCTGCGCTACACCAGTGAGGCAGAACGAACAGCTGTGTGTGCAGTCAAAGATAGATGTCGAGTTTCACGTCGCTGACATACTGAATTTCGATTGTGATCCTGTAGATGTCATTCTCGCTCATTCCTTCCTGAATTTTTTCAGTCCAGCCGAGCGCACCGCCTTGTTTTCCAACTGGGCGCGGCTGCTTAACCCGCAGGGAAGGGTAGTGTTGTCTAATCGAGTTGAACAGCAACCCGACGCTGTGCTGAACCCGCCAGCTTCTGCAGATCTCGAACTGCGCTTGACCTCACTGGGCGAAGCGGCGGCGACGCTCGGATTGGATGACAAGGGTCAGCAGGAACTGGTCGAAGCGGCGCGCAGATGCTGGTCGCAGGCACCGAAATCAAATCCTTCCTTTACCGATATGGAGTTGGGGAAAATCGTCCGGGCTGCCGGCTTACAGCTGCAGAGTCTCAGCCTGCATGAACGCAGTGCCCGCACAGGCAAGGGACCGCTGGCGATTGCTTACGGCGACAGCGGCAAGCGCGCCGAGATTGTGTTGCAGAAAATTCCGGCAGCTTGACTCAGGGCAGAAATGGAATCAGTGGTGAGGGCAAGCCCAAATTCCACAGGTACTCGAAAATCAGGTAACACAAAACCCCAGTAAAGAGTGCCCAAAGCAAGGCGATGATCACGCCGCGTCGATTCCGTGGTTTGACTGTCATGAGCCAGCTGAAGACGAACAGGGCCAGGCCGCTGATCAGACCGACTAACCAGATAAGGAATGGCAGGCACAGTAGCAGTGCCAGGGTTCGATTCCCTTCCTGGGCTATAACCGGCCATCGCAGTGGAAACAGTTTGGACTGCAGCCTTCGAAAGTAGTTCAAGCTCAGTACCGTGCCGGCTGTAAGAGCGACAAACGCAGCAGCAATAGTGAATCCTGAGTATCCTGCCAACAGTGCTACGGCAAGTCCAACGCCACCGCCAAAGGCTGAGAAGGCGGCTATAACGAAATCGGCTTTCGTCGCTTCCTGGCTGTGATTGCCACGCACCGTGCGATACATCCAGAATCCGGAGATCACGACTAGCACAGCAGTAACCAGCGCAGCGGGTCTATCCAGCAACTGAATTCGATCCAGCTCCACTAAGCGAGTAGTGATGGCCAGGTTACGCTCGAGAAAATCGCCAAGCACAAAAGCGATGACCAAAGGCACACGGGGCCAGTTGTACCGTTTAAGGAAATATCCCAAAGCGCCAAACAGGATTGCAGATGTAATGTCCAGTAGCTGGCCGTTAAGTTGAATAAGCAAGAGCAGGCTAAACACCAGCACCGGCAGGGTCAGATGCTGCAGGGGAATATTTTTTAGCTTCGCCAGTTGCGGTGTGGCAGCCACACCCACCAGGGAGGTAAGCAGATTGGAAAACAGCAGCGCGAAGATCAGGGTAAATGTCAGTGGTAACTGGCTGCCGAGCATGGTGGTGCCTGGCACCATGCCATGCATAAACAGCACTGTTACCAGGAATACTCCGGCTTCGCTGCCGGGTAAACCAAACGCGATCGCCGGTAACAATGAACCGCCGTCCTTGGCATCGATTGCTGCTTCCGGTGCAATCAATCCGCGAATGTCACCGTCACCAAATCTCGAGGAATCCCCGGCACTCTGGGTGGCATGTCCATAGGCGATAAAACACGCCACTGTACCCCCAACTCCGGGAACGATGCCGACTAACGTGCCGATAATTGAAGAGCGCAAACTTAACCATCGATGTTGAAAGACAGCGAGTATGCCTCGCTTCACACTGTCTTCGCCGGGTGATTGCGCAACCTTTCTAGTCGACTCAAACGAGCATGCTTGCCAACTGATTATCTCGGCGATCGTGAAGAACCCCAACAAGGCGGGAATAGTACCTATGCCCTGTACCAACTGCTCTGAGCCAAGCGTCCAGCGTGAGTTTCCAGTGACCGGGTCGCTACCGATCATCGACAGCAATAGTCCCAGTATGCACATGATGGCGGCTTTGGCCTTCGAGCTGTTGGGGACGGCAACAATCGTGGTCAACCCCCAGATACCCAGTAACAGGCGTTCCAGCGGTCCGACTTGTGCAATGACTGGCTGCAGAATCGGAATCAGTAGAATGAGTACCAGCACACCGATCACCGATCCGACCGCCGATGCCGTAGCCGCACAACTTATCGCCGTTTTAGGATAGCCATGCTGGCTCAGCGGGAAACCGTCAAGAAGCGTGGCGGCGTTCGGTGCGCCACCCGGAATATTAAACAGGATAGCAGTAATCGAACCCATGAACGTAGCACCACCGACCATGGCACCGAACAGCAACAAAACGGATTCTGAGGTCCAGGATGCGGTAAGCACTAACACAATCGCCATGATGCTGGCGCCGCCAATTCCAGGCAGAAAGGCGACGATCATCGCCAATAGAGTGCCGAGTATCGGAATCAGGATGCCAGGCCATGAAAAGGTATTGCTTAAACCGATGAGAATTGCGTCAAGCATCCCAATCACACTACTCCAGCATCGTCTCGAGAATGGATGTCAGCAGAGGCTGGTATTCGTTCGCAAGCTCGTAACTCGATAGCAACAGCTGTCGGGCATCTTCTGCCGTCATTGGCGCTATAGGTCGATTCTCATTCGCGGCTGCGACCGCAAATTGCTCACTGAAAATCACCTGCTCAACCACTTCTACCAGGCAGCGATGGATATTTGGATTTACCAGTCGGGAAACGAACAGACCGCGAATTGAATCGCTGAGCTGGGTGGTTACTCGTGCAAGGCCCATGGCATTGGCACGCGTCTCCGGGTCCAGGTTCTTACTATATTGATCGACAACGCCGCCGGGACCGGCCAGGTAAGGGAGAGATTCGTATCCAGGTGAGGGTCCATCTGAAAGCACCAGCACCGGTGCCAGCTCACCAGATGATGCCGCTCGCAAGACAGAGGTTAGCGAATAGACGCTCAGCTCTACTTCGTCGCGCAGGATAGCTGCCAGTGCATCGGTGCTGCCCGAGTAGCCGCTCACCGCGGCAACAGAAAGCCCGAGCGATTCGGCAGATAGTCCAATACGTGCAGCAGCAGGGAAAATGTCCGTGATAGAAACCACTAACGTTCGACCTCTATACTCATCCAGATTGAATCCTGCGCGTGCAACCCAGGCATCGGGCTCGCGAGCAAAAATTCCCAGAGCATGAAAATCACTGAGATCCAGCGTGTCGGTGGTAGCGATTGGGTGAATCACTCTTTCTCTTTCGAACAGCCCCAATGTCAGTGATTCTTCTCCTGCGAACGCAACAACTTGCATCCCGAGTGATCCGTTACCACCAACTATGTTGGACACCTGAACACGGGCGCCTGTTGTTGCAGCCATCGTCCTGGCAATGATTCGTGCGTACTGATCGTGGCCACCGCCAGCCTCTTTAGTGACGACGATCCGGAGATTGCGACTACTGATTTCATTCAGACATTGTTCGCTTATGTCGGCTGCGAGGGAACCGAGGGGCAGGATGGCCAGGGTGCATAGCAGCAGAGTTTTCATCTTAGAGCGAATCATAGGCGATGCTGCCAACGTGGTCTTCGATAAGTCGCAATGCTTCGCTGAGCCTTTGGTTCTCCTGCGCGGTGGCCTGCTCTGATCCGAGTATGTGCAGGCTGTCATACCAATCGACAGGAAGCCCGTATTGGCAGATCTCGTCAGGCTCCATGAGACAGAGCGCCGAATCAACATCTACACAATTCAGTAGCGCACGAGCAGCGACAAAATTATTCGTGAAACTGGCAGCCATTTGTTTCTCATCCATCCACAGTCCGGACTTGTTGGACAACCCGCGGCAAGCCAGTGTCGACTGCAGGCGAATGAGGTCATCCTGCGGGGGTTGACATGATGGAAATGCGATTATCAGATGGGCAGGGATCCGCCCACCGCCAGGCAGCAGGCGCGAAAGAATTTTCTGGTAGATATCCGGGGTGTCGCTGATGCCCAATGTAGGCTGGGCATTGACTTCACAGATCAGCGCGCCTACATCTAACCAGCTCTTGCTGATGTCGGATATGATCAGATCAATCCCGGCAAAATCCAGTCTGAGCAGGTTAGCGGCGCGGATTGCAAGAAGAAGGTTATCCGGATGCACCGAATCGAGGCTTAGCATTTCATTTCTGCCGCCTGCGCTCGCATTATCTTTACGTCGCATACGGACATAGCATCCTTCACCTGGAATAGATTGAGGTGTCAGATTCTCCAATTTCATCAGCGCCAGCGCTTCTTCATCGATGCTCAACACCTGTCTGCCATGGCGTCGGCTAATGCGTTGCAGACGTTCATTCTCCTGCGCAAGCTCGACGAGCCGTTCCATCGTATGAACCCCGTCACCCGTTACCCCTCCGGCAATGCGTTTAACTGTCTTGATCACCTCGCCCTGAAATACCGTTAACCGATGGGTGAATCCCTCGAAGTGTTTCTCGACAAGGATATGACGGGAGGCTCGAGCAGCGACGCGGTAAGCTTCCAGCACAGTGTTCTCATCACGCAAGTCTGCCGCGACTCCTCGCCCCTCATCCAGGTCGGCTGGCTTAACTACCACAGGCATGCCGATCTTCCAGGCGGCTTCCGCTACCTGCTGCTCTGACTTCACCAGCGTCTGTGTTGGAGCCGGTAGACCCGCCGATCGCAGTAACTCGGCAGTAAACATTTTGTTCTTGGACAGGCGCGCACCAATTACCGAAGTTTCATCGGTGTATGAGCTCGATACCAGCCGCGTCTTACTGCCTGTGCCGATGCAGAACGTATCGGAACGCAGGGGTCGAATCGGTAGGCCCATGTCAAAGGCGGCGGCGGCTATATAGTAGCGATTAATACTCGGTGCTATGAATGGCCCCAGTGTCTGAGTCAATTTATCAAACCCTTCTCGAGCACCCCGCAACCGATCGGGTGATGGATCTTCATCCGGCGAGCTTTCCTGAATACACTTGATCAATTCTGCCAGCCATTGAAAGCAGGAATTGATTGCTTCGGACTGGATAGAGAAGGGCAGCACAAAGGCAAACTCCGTTGAATCATTCTTCTGGTTGTGTGGCGCGCCCAGGTAGTATTTACTGGAAACCATTACATGAGCATGCTGTTGCAGGCCGATGATCCAATTTAAGAATCGGCGTGCCAACCAGATAGAATTGTCCGAGTCCGGCTCTTCGGTGAACTCCCTGACCGTGAAAAATTGTGTGACTATTCGATCCAGCTTGTCTTTCTGCAGGTTACTGCGGGCTTCAACCTGCAGGCGACCCTGTAAACCGGATTGCTGCAGACCATGGATCATGCCTGGCACAAAGCGCATATTTTGAGAAAAAGAAATCACTGCCAGTCCTTGTTATACCTTGTAATCACCATAGCAGAGTTTGGCGAGAATCGAGCGCGGACGTAAGTACCAGCTCGCCCAGCTCAAGGGACTGTCACCGTTCACATCTGCAATATCCTTCAGCGCGCCGGCTTTCAACAGCATGTCGATGCACCGATTGCTGGCAAAAGCCGCCGCCCTGTGCAGAGGTGTTTCTCCCCTGGTGCGGACATCACGCATGAAGCTGCCGGTCTCGATGCCAGGGGTCGTTTTCGCATTGGGATCGGCTCCCTGCTGCAAAAGAAACTCGATGATTGTTTCAAACTCCGGTGTGCTGTGTTTACACAGCGCACTGTGCAGAGCCGTCTCGCCGGTGGTTGGTAATGCATAGTTTACGTTGGCACCCTGCTCGACAAGATAGGTGCACAGATCAGGATAGGCATGAAACACGGCGCCGTTGAGGTCCAGATTTTCACCCAGTGCTTGCAGGGATTCCCCGGCCTCGACCAGTGTATTGACAGCATCAACATCACCGTAGAAAGCACACCAGCGAATAAGGGTAACTCCTTTTCTGTCGGCCGAATTCGCTGGATTTCCCTGTGCCAGGTATTCAGCGACGAGGTAGGTCCGGCCCTTGATGATCTCGTTAAACATTGTTCAGGTACTCTTCCCTTACGCGGAAATAGGGAACGCGGTGGATTTCTCGGCTCGTGACCATTCCTCACCGACCGCTGCTGGTGATCCTGGGTGTCGGAGAGAATTGGCAGATTAACCTGTCTGGTCCCGAAACGGAATATGGCGAGACAGAGCTTCAGGAAGTGGCGATGCCCGAAAACGATGGAATGAATTACTGTCGACGACGGAAGAATCGGAAGAATCGGAAGTATCGAGAGTATCGAATAAGATGAGAATCGCTCGATTCAGAAGAACTACATGCACAGGTGCTTGAATAAAATCGGGCATACCGCAAGAAAAAGCAGGAACAGCAACTCATTCGATTCAGTCGATGTTCCTGCTTTATTAAAAGACCTAAAAGCCTGGTTCTAAGTGTTAGGGCTTATTGTCTGCCCGCCGCATCCTCTGCCTCTTGACGGCGTGCACCGGCGAGAATGCCCGGCATTGCATAATTACCCTCGTGGCAAGCGTATTCATAGATTCGCCCTTCCAGGGGATAGTAGCTCAGCTCTGCCGTCCAGGCCTGACTGTACAGATTTGCATCATCGACTGTGAAACGATACAGAATCTCATTGTCAGCATAGCGGCTGAAGCGCTCGGTGATCTTTCCTTGAGGAGAAATTGGCACTGAACTCTGCCCCATCTGCAATGGATTGATGTTGGTGGTCTCGATGACCAAAGTATCGTCTTCATACCAACCCACTGAGTCACCCAGCCACTGGTTCAGGACGGCCGGGCGGCGATTGGCGCGCGCTTCTTCCGGCGTGTCGAACACAGGAATAATGCGCGAATCATGCACCATCTCAACATTGATCAAGACATAGTCGTCGGTCTGCACAAACTGGTAGCTGCTGTTATAGAGCGTACCCATCATGCCAGGACCGGCGGTGTTGCCGAAACCGATCAGGCAGCGTTCTGCTATCGGAATGGCTTCTGGCCCCGAAGCATCGCCGACGCCGGTTAGATAGCGAGCGCCGAATTCAGGTCGGTTCAGATTTACCTTGGGACTTGCCAGCAGAGGGATCTGCCCGTTCTCAGGATTTACGATATATGAGGTGCGAAACTCACCCTTGACCAGGGCGAGTGAAGACCCCGGGTCAGTCCAGAATAGATTGTAGCCGCGTAGCCCGAAATCCTGGCCTCCCGCCGGTGGTGCACCGGTTGCCGGATCGATTGCTGGACCGGCCTGAATATTTTCCACCGAAATGCCAGCGATGGCCATATTTGCCACGATCTGGTCGGCCTGATCCGGTGAGACAACCAGTGGTTCGATACCGCGGGGACGGGTTAGCGATGTGCGTGAGGCATTCGTCCAGATCCCCGACAGATCGGGTCTGTCTGAGGTTTGCGCCAGAGCGGAAGTTGCTACGCAAAACATCGATAATCCCAAAATAGCCGAGCTAATTGTTAGCCGGTTCAGGTGTGACATGATTGTTCTCCTTAGTGCTTTGGAAACGCGCCGAACATCGTGACGCGTAGTTACAAGATGAAAGGTATTCCGGTCGAATGGGTTTGTAAAGCTAACTTATTGATCTAGTCTGGGTTTAGGATTAGGGGACACTGATAAAACAAAAAAATACTGTATCATCTCCTCGCGCTTCATCCCATTTAGCTCACAAAGCTCTCGGCCTTTTTTGGATCAATAAGAAACGGCTGGTTGTTTAATATGAAGTTTTCGGTCAATTTCATTGGCAGGAAATCCAGGCGCTTTGGTACCTCAATAACCAATCAAAGATTTTGCATGCGATATCTTTTTGTCTCGTGGCATGCTTTCACGGTAGTCGGTCTTTCTCAGTCATACCAAATAGTCGCAGTTTTAGTATTTTCACAGTGGTTCCTTGAGATTCAAAACTGTCTACCCAAATCGAGATTTTCATATTCCTTTTTCAATTGATTGATACTCATTGAGCCTTCTCCCCAGCCTGCAGAATTCTGTAAGCTGTAAGGCACCACACCCAT
>JAQBSZ010000079.1 GCA_027623555.1 Pseudomonadota bacterium
CAATGGCAGGTGGCTGGAAACCTATGAATTGCCGGCTGATCGCCGCCGGCATGGCTCATTCGACATACTGAGCGACCGCTCTGATCAACGGGTCCGCACTATCATCGACGATCTCACTTCCATAGAGCCGCAGCCGGCTCCATGGAAAGAAAGATCAGTGACTATTACCTCAGCTACATGAACGTGGACAGGGCTAACGAGTTAGGCATTAGCCCTTTGTTGCCTGGTCTGGCGGCGTTGAATTCGATTGCTACACGGGACGAGTTGATAGCCGCGTTCGGACGCGCCATGATCGATAACACGGCGACACCATTTGGGTTTGGTGTAGGTGCTGATCGTAGTAACCCGGATAGACACCAGCTGGTTGTCTCCGTCGGCGGGTTGGGCCTGCCCGATCGGGACTACTACCTGCTGGACACAGAGCAATATCTAAATGTGCGCAGCGAATACGTTGCCCATATCGCGCGTGTTTTTGAGTTTGCGGACATTGCAGACGCAGCGGCCAAGGCCGAGGCAATACTCGCGCTTGAGACTCAGATCGCTGAGCACACCTGGCCACGCGATCAACGTCGTAATCGCGACCTGACTTACAATCCAATGAGTTATGCTGAATTTGTAGCGGAGTATTCCGGTATCGACTGGGATGCCTATTTCGCCGCGGCTGGAATCGAAAACCTGGAAGACCTCAATGTAACTTTCCCAAGCGCCATGCCTCCCATTATTGATCTGGTAAATACATTACCTGTCGATGACTGGAAGAACTACATGACCTACCGCTTCATAGTCGATAGCGCCGGCGTACTCTCAGAAGATATCGATAGTGAAGCGTTTTATTTTTACTCCACGGTACTTAGCGGTGTGCCGGAACAGCGAGAACGCTGGGAGCGCGGGGTAATGCGCGTCGGTTCTCTTAATAGCCTGGGAGAGGCGTTGGGTCAGGTTTACGTAGAACGGCATTTTCCACAGTCAGCCAAGCTGATGATGGACGACCTGGTAGAGAACCTGCGTGATGCGCTCGAGCAAAGCATTAGCCAGATAGACTGGATGGGCGCTGCCACCAAGGAAGAGGCGGTGAAGAAGCTGGCATCCTTCCGACCCAAGATTGCCTACCCTGACGAATGGAAAGATTTATCCTCTATTGAAATCTCCCAGGATAATCTGTTCGGCAACGCGCAAAACGTCCGTGAATTCAATTACGAAGATGAGATCAGCCGTCTCGGCAAACCAACGAACCGTGAAGAATGGGGAATGACACCACAGACGGTAAATGCCTACTACAATTCTTCGTTTAACGAGATTGTTTTCCCGGCGGGCATTCTGCAACCGCCTTTCTTCGATCCTGCGGCCGATGCGGCAGTTAACTACGGTGGCATCGCCGCCGTCATCGGGCACGAGATGGGACACGGTTTCGATGACCAGGGTTCCAAGTCAGACTTCGCCGGCATTCAACGCAACTGGTGGACCGATGCAGACCGCGCCAACTTCGAAGTGCTCACTACCGCACTGGCGGCCCAGTACGATGAATTCGAACCGGTGCCAGGTTACTTCATTGATGGCAACTTCACACTGGGTGAGAACATCGGTGATGTGGGCGGACTGTCATTAGCCTATCGCGCCTACCAGATGTCTCTGAATGGTGAAGAAGCACCGGTCATTGATGGTTACACCGGCGATCAACGATTCTTCCTGTCCTGGGCTCAAGTCTGGCAGGCAAAGTACCGGGAAGATGCGTTAATACAGCAACTGTCATCAGACCCTCACTCTCCACCTGAGTATCGGGTGAATGGTGTAGTGCGCAACTTCGATGAATGGTATGACGCCTTCAATGTCACCGCGGAAGATGATCTGTATCTGCCACCGGAAGAACGCATTCGAATCTGGTAACAGGGAAAGCTAATGCACACTAAAAGAATACTGCTGTTACTGTTCGCCATTGCCATCTCCAATGCCTTTGCGCAACAAAACTACGATATTCTGATCAGGGGTGGACGGGTCATCGACGGATCCGGCAATCCCTGGTTCGAGGCCGATGTCGCTATTAACGATGAGCGGATCGTGCGCATTGGTGATCTGTCTGCTGCCACGGCAAGCCAGGTCATCAACGCTGCAGGCCTGGTAGTCGCCCCTGGATTCATCGATCCGCACACTCACGCACTGAGAGGTATCTTCGATGTGCCTAATGCCGAGAGCGCCTTGCTGCAGGGAGTAACTACGCTCACCGAAGGAAACGATGGCAGTTCACCCTTTCCTGTTGATGAACACTATCAGGCCATTCTCGAGAAACAGATAAGTCCGAACTGGAGCATCTTTGTCGGGCAGGGGACTATTCGTTCCCTGGTGATTGGTCAAGAAGACCGGAAGGCAACTCCGGCAGAAATGCAGCAGATGAAGGACATGATGCGCCAGGCCATGGAACAGGGTGCACTGGGAATCTCAACGGGTCTATTTTATGTGCCGGGCAGTTTTACTTCTACCGAGGAAGTGATCGAACTTTCCAGAGTCGCCGCTGACTACGGGGGTATCTACATCTCGCATATGCGTGAAGAAGCTGCCCAGCTTCTCGATTCGGTAAACGAAACTATTCGCATCGGCGAAGAAGCCGGCATTCCGGTGCAGATGACCCATCATAAAGTCATCGGTGTGGAAAATTGGGGAGCTTCGGTTGAGAGTCTGCGTTTAGTCGACGAGGCGCGCCGACGCGGGATAGATGTAACCATCGACCAGTATCCTTATACCGCCTCGCAAACTGGCATCAATGCCCTTATACCGCAATGGGCACAGGAGGGTGAGACCGCATGCTGGAGCGCATCGAGAGCCCGGAGACACGAGGCACCATCAAGGGCGAAGTGGTGCAGAAGATTCTCTATGATCGAGGTGGCGGCGATCCTAAAAACGTATTTATCTCGCGCAACTCCTGGGATCCGACCATGGCCGGCAAGAATCTGGCGGAGCTGACTATCGAAGCGGGCATGGAACCGACCCCGGAAAATGCCGCCGAAGTTGTCTTCGACATTCTCAAGGGTGGTGGGGCAACCGCTGTCTACCATGCCATCGGGCCTGAAGATGTAGATCGCATCATGCAGCATCCAGCTACCGCCATCGGCTCTGATGGTCCAGTTGGAATCTTCGGTGAAGGCGCACCGCATCCGCGTCAGTACGGCACGTTCGCCAGGGTACTTGGGCATTACGTGCGCGAACGCGGCATTATCAGTCTCGAAGACGCGGTGCGTAAAATGAGTAGTCAGACTGCCCGGCGCCTGGGAATCCAGGATCGCGGCATGCTTACTGAAGGATACTATGCCGACATCGCGGTGTTCGATGCCGATGAGATTATCGACAAGGCAACTTTTGAAGATCCGCATCAATACGCGGTCGGCATGAAATTCGTATTAGTAAATGGACAGGTCGTCGTTGCTGATGGACAACATACAGGCAGACGACCCGGAAAGATTATCTATGGGCCAGGTTACACTGGAAACTAGACGCTTGCGCACTATTCAAGGAATACAGCTTATGCACTATCAATTCCCCAGCATCCGCAGCATCCGATTCTCCAACATTCTGTTGTTCTTGCTCCTGACTCTTCCCGTCGTTACTTTTGCCCAGAGTGGAGTCGACTATCGCCCTTTGAATCCTGATGCTCTGCGTGAATCAAACGGAGGGGGCGCCTTGGGTTTTCGTGTGCTGGTAGACTCTGCAAACCTTGGCGGTGAAGAAACCCGTATCGCCGAGCTCACATTTAATCCGGAGTATGTTGGGCAGCCTCATATACACGACGCGATTGAGATATTCTACGTACTCAGTGGCCGCTTCGGACACAATGTCAATGGTGTGCCAGGCGTCCTCGAACCGGGTGATATCGGTATCTGCCGACCCGGTGACACAATCATCCACACGGTAGAAAGTGATGAGCCGGCGGTAGTGCTAACAATCTGGTTACCAGGCGGTGCGGCGGCACCATTTCATAACCCGTAACACAGGACAGCTTTCTCACTAGCGAAATGGTTTGTGGCACGGGGTTTCTTTTTCGGTTCGCTTGCCTTTCGATTTCTTTTACAAACCGAGAAGCTTCGGATCTACCGGTACCGGGTCGTAGTCGGCAATGGTTACAAATGTCGGCATGCTCGCGAATTTTTCGCGCTCGCTGTTAACTGCCAGAATCAGCGTATCGGATTCGGCTTCATAGCTGACCTGGGTACTGATTCGCTGACCAATCTGTTCGGTTCGCACGGTAAGATCGCCTATGTAATTTATGGCACCTTCCAGGATCGTAAAGACTCCGCTGCCACTGTCCAGTTTAATAGGTGGTGAGGCATCGATACGATTGTGCGTCGGGTAGATGGCGCTCAGGTAGTACGATCCCGCAGGCAACTCTTCAAGAAGAAAACGCACCCGGGTGACCCTTCCCAGTACAGCAATGTCTCGAATAAGGATTGTCTGTTCAGTATCGAGATTAGTAAATTCCAGGTCACGGACACTCAATGGTCCGGACGAATGGACATTCATTAGCAGGAAAGCATTGTTCTCCTGCTGAGTATCTTCAGCCCCGAGAGCCGTAAGACTTACCAGACAGGCCAGAACGGAACAGAGAAAGAATCGGGCTGATCGAGCACTCACTGGAGTCATTGATCTGTTCCTGGGTAGATTTACCTCGAGGATACTCCTATTCATTGCCGATTGATAACAGCAAGACATGTCGGAACGAACACATGCCTTGTTTTTCAATACTCGCAGGCATTTTTTAGTTAGGATACCGCAAAAGAATCTGCACCCAGAGATAAGCGCAATGTTTAAAACCCTAATCTACCTAGTCACTCTTAGTATTTTTAGCAATTTCTTCCCGGGCTCTGCGCTGATCAGTATTGCTGAGGCACAAGGGCTCTCGTCCCTTGAAGTTGTCGAGGCTGTGAACGCCTACCGCAGTACTCACGAAAAACTGATCGTTCAGGATTTCATTGAGCTGCTCGCGTTGCCTAATGATTCTGCCAACCTCCAGGACATGGAGGTAAACGTCGAGCACATTGTCTCCTTGCTTGACAGCAGAGGGATTACCACTCAACGACTGCAGTCTGGCGGTGCGCCCTATGTCTATGGTGAACTATTGAATCCAAATGCAACCGAGACGTTATTGCTCTATGCCCATTTCGATGGGCAGCCCGTGCAAGTTGAGAATTGGGTATATCCTCCCTTCACGCCAACCCTGTTGGACGCGCCTTTGCAGAACGGCGGCCAACCCGTGGATATCGATCGGGTCGATGCAGTATTTGATCCCGAGTGGCGCTTGTATGCCCGTTCTGCGGGTGATGACAAGATGCCGATCATAGCCATAGTGCATGTGTTAGATGCACTGGCGGCAAACGGTATCAAATTATCCGTCAACTTAAAATTCTTGTTCGACGGTGAAGAGGAGCGTGGATCATCAACACTCGGCCAGGTAATCGATGACAATCCCGGTCTGTTCGACGCTGATTTATTGCTGTTCTGTGATGGTCCCATGCACCAGTCTCGCCGTGCCCAGCTTGTGTTTGGTGTACGCGGCGGCCGGACGCT